>JAFXQO010000065.1 GCA_017527065.1 Clostridia bacterium | reverse complement strand
CTCGTTTGTTCTTATTTGCTTTCGCTGCCACTTCGATTTCCCTGTATTCCGTTTCACTGATCTTCAGCATCTCTCATCACCCATATACATTATACCATTTCTTTGTTGATTTGTATATGGTTTAGAGAGAAAATAGTATTAATTGACGCCGTCTACCCCCTCTAACCATCTTGCATAATGCGCCATTCTATACTATACTGAAGAAGCAGTATCATGCAAACGAAAAGGAGGCAGGTAGTGATGGATAAGGTCAAAGAGATGTTGGCCAGCGCCGGCGGGAGCATAGTGCTGGCAATCGTAGTCAGCGTGGTCGGTTTCCTTCTGATCAAATGCGTAATGAGAGCGCTCCGCAAGCTGAAAAGCCTCGAAAAGCTCGATCAGACGATGACCCGCTTCGTGCTGAATTTCATCAACTGGCTGCTGTACATCATGCTGATCATCGGCGTGATCGACATTCTGGGCGTGCCCATGGCGCAGGTGATCGCGGTGCTGGCATCCGCCGGCGTAGCGGTTGGCCTGGCTCTGCAGGGCGCGCTGAGCAACCTGGCGGGTGGCATTTTGTTGATGATCCTGCGCCCCTTCAACGTGGGCGACTACGTGGACGCTTCAGGCGCCAGCGGCGTCGTGCACGCCATTAACCTGTTTTACACCGTGATCATCACCATCGACAACAAGCGCATCACGGTGCCCAACGGTAGCCTGATGAATTCGAACGTGGTGGACTACACGGCGGAGCCGCTGCGTCGGGTGGATCTTGTGTTTTCCTGCGCCAAAAGCGAAAAGCCCTCTGAGATTCAGAAGTGCATTCTGGACGCGGTGAACACAAGTCAGTATGCGCTCAAGGACCCCGCTCCCTTCGCTCACATCAGCGGCGGCACCAACGAAGCCATGGAATTCACCGTGCGCGCCTGGTGCAAGACGGAGAATTACTGGGATCTCTATTTTGAACTGAATCAGAGCATTGTGGAAGCCTTCGCCGCGAAGGGCGTTCAGACGCCCGCGCTGCGCGTGGTGAACGACAAAGCATAATCGAATAACCGGCACCGATATGGCGCAGGCGCTCGTTCGCCTGCGCCATATTGAATATCATCAAAAAGCCCGCGTGAAGAGCAAAGGACGATGAATGATATGGTCGTTTCGGAGGGGGCAAACTGAAACCTTCGTTCGCTTCACGCCGTCAGGCCGGATTTGATCCGGCCAAACCGAGCTCCTCCGCATGCGCCTTCATGCCCTCAATGCAAATGGCCGCCACATCCTTCACGTCCATTCCCAGCATTTCGCAGCCTTTGAGTATGACATCGCGGTCGCACTTTGCGGCAAAGCGCTTATCTTTGAATTTCTTCATGAAGCTCTTGACTTCCAAATCGGTGATTCCGTTGGGACGCATCCGCGCCGCCGCCTGGATGATGCCCGTCAACTCGTCAGCCGTGAAGAGCGACTTCTCCATGTCGGTGACGGGCTCAATATCGCTGCAGATCCCGTAACCGTGAGACAGGATCGCGCGCACGTCTTCCTCGCTCACTCCAGCCTGCAGGAGCGGCTCGCGCGTGTGCTGCAAATGCTCTTCCGGGTACTTCTCATAGTCAAAGTCGTGCAGATAGCCGATGGCCATCCAGTGCTCCGCATCGGCCTGAAAATGCCGCGCCATGGCTTCCATGGCATAGCAGACATTCAGGGAATGGATGATCAGATGCTCTTCGGTAATCATATTTCTGTTTATTTCCTTGGCCCGATCCAATGTCAGATTCATTTTGGTCTCCTCTCTGGTCGCAGATTGTTGCGCCTTCCCTGTGATACTCATCCTTCTCCGTCGCACGCGGCGGGCTCATCGCCCCTTGGGCGGCTGATAACCGCGATAGACGGCGCAATCGATATATTCCCGGCCGCCGCGGCAGTCCTTCAGATAATTGAGGGCCCGCAGCTGCGCGCTCCATTCGCCCGTGTCGTAGTGCACCGGGTCATGATAGCCTTCAATGTCGATGAAGCCTTGATAGCCATTCATGAGCAGTATGGTGCGGATGTCATTCCAATTCGTATCGCCGAATCCGGGGGTTCTGTTCCAGCCATAGGCCTGGCCGCAGGCGATGCCGCGCGCGCGGATGACGTCCCACGCCACTGTCCCGTCCTTGCCGTGCACGTGCTTCACCTTCGGCGCCCATTTTCTCAGCTGGGCGACGGGATCCATCAGCTGCATGAGGGCGTGACAGGGTTCCCATTCGAGGCCGAGGCACGCGTCCGGCACCGCGTCAAACATCATCTCCCAGGCGTCGGGGCAGAAGGCGATGTTCTGACCGCCGCCGGAGCGCCAGTTTGTTCCCATCGGGCAGCCTTCAATGGCCAGCGAAACGCCGTGATCCGCCGCGCGGGCGCAGAGCCCGGAGAAGACTTTTTTGAACGTCGGGATGCTGTCCGGCACGGAAACGCCCGGCAGCGCGCCGGCAAAGACCGACACGACGCCGCACTGAAAGCGCGCGGCGTTATCGATGAGGCGCTCTATGTCGCGCAGGGTTTCGCCGTCCGAAAGGGTGTTGTCATAGCAGCCCAGGGCCGAAATGGGCAAACCGTCCGCGGCGTCTGCGATGCGCTGGGCGTACTCGCCTATGTCGCAGGTTCTGAAATAAGCGCCGCAGGTCAATTCATAGCCTTCAAATTTCAGCGGCGACAGCAGGGGCATCATGTCCAGGGCCTTCTCAGCGGGAAGAATTGTTCCGATCCTGATTTCAAACATCTTCCTGTCTTTCCTTTCATGCCAGTCCGCGCCTGGCCGTTTGTGTTCCGCGGCTCCATTGTATCATGTCCGGCCCGCCGCTTCAAGCCCGAATATGACGGGAAGGGGCATCGTTTATTGTGATGATATGAAAACCTTTACAAACGAAGCGCCATGTATTATTATGATAAAAAAACGGGCCACACGCGCGCATCGCGCCTGACGGCTCTCATTGGAAAGGTGATTGGATATGAGAGAAACATTGCGTTACGGGCAGGTCGGCGGCTCATTGGACGCCTTCATCGGAGCCGTGCACAGAATCAGCGCTTCTTTTGACGGGCGGGCGACGCTGACAGCCGGGTGCTTCAGCGGCAACGCGGAAAAAAACCGCCGCTGCGGCGCGTTCTTTCACTTGGGCGAGGACAGGATCTACGACAGCTACGAAGCGATGGCCCAGGCTGAGGCCGCTCGGGCGGACGGCATTGATTTCGTGGTGATCTCCACGCCCAACAGCACGCACTATGAGATCGCGCGGGCCTTCCTGACAGAAGGCGTCAACGTGCTGTGCGAAAAGCCGCTTTGCTTCGATGTGGCGCAGGCGGAGGAGCTGCGGCGTCTGGCGGCGGAAAAAGGCGCGATGTTCTGCGTAAACTATTCCTACTCCGGCTGCGGCATGGTCAAGGAAGCGCGTGCGCTGATTCGCAGGGGCGTCATCGGCGAGGTCATCAACGTCAACGCCGAGTACCTGCAGGAATACCTGGTGGACGACGTGGCGGCCGGCGAAGACACCATGGTGAAGCTCTCCTCCTGGCGCAAGGATCCCGCCGTGGCGGGCATTTCCAACTGCGTTGGAGACATCGGCTCCCACATCGAGCATACGGTGGCCTACATGACCGGCCTGAAACTCAGGCGCGTGGCCGCGAAGCTGGACTATTTCGGCCAGCCTCTCGACCTGAACGCCAACATCCTGGTTGAGTTTGACAACGGCGCGCACGGCGTGTATTGCTGCTCGCAGGTGTGCGTGGGCCACATGAACGGCCTGGTCGTGCGCGTGTTCGGCACGAAGGGAGCCATCGAATGGGTGCAGGAGAATCCCAACGTGCTGTATGTGACGCTGAAAGGCCAGCCCACCCAGATATACAACCGGGGCATGGGCTATATCAGCGACGAAGCCCGGGCTTTCAACCTGCTGCCCTCGGGCCATCCGGAGGGCGTATACGAGGCCTTTGCGAATATCTACCGGGCGTGGATCGGCGCGCTGCTGAAGAAGGTCAACGGCCAGCCGTTTGCCGCGGGCGACTGCGACTTTCCCACCGTTGAAGACGGCCTGAACGGCGTGCGGTTCATTCACGCCTGCGTCGAAAGCGGCCGGAAAGACGCCGCCTGGGTTGAGCTCTGACAGGGCGGCGCATAGAAGAATAAGTCGCCGCCAGGCGTTCACGGGCGTCTGGCGGCGACTTATATTTCTTTCAAGAAATTGGAGTTTCAGACTTTCCCCTCTATATGTCCGCGTCACTGCACTCTTTCCCTGTACGACGCGAGCTCCTTCTCGTTCCCCCGCACGAAGTGCCCTTCCTCGATCTCCACCCACTTTGGCTTGTCCACCGAATAGTCGTGTATGGCGGGATCGTACACGAAGATCTGCTTTTCCTTCTCGCGGCGCGGGTCGGGCATGGGCACGGCGGAGAGCAGCGCCCGGGTGTAGGGATGCAGCGGATGCCGGAACAGCTGCTCGCAGCCGGCCAGCTCCACCATCACGCCCTTGTGGATCACGGCGATGCGGTCGCACACGAAGCGCATCACCGACAGGTCGTGGGAGATGAACAGATAGGTGAGCCCCCGCTGCTTCTGCAGCTCGTTCATCAGGTTCAGCACCTGGGCGCGGATGGACACGTCCAGCGCGGAGATGGGTTCGTCCGCGATGATGAACTCCGGCTCCATGATGAGCGCCCGGGCGATGCCGATGCGCTGGCGCTGGCCGCCGGAAAACTCGTGGGGGAAGCGGCTGGCGAACTCCGGCAGAAGCCCCACGTCGCTCAGCGCCTTGCTCACCTTTTCCTCCCGCTGGGCCTTTGAATACTTCACGCCGCCGGAATAGAGTCCCTCGGAGACGATGTAGTCCACCTTGGCGCGCTCGTTCAGGGAAGCCATGGGGTCCTGAAAGATCATCTGGATGCGGCGGGTGACCGTCCGGTCCAGCTCCTTGCTGATTTTGCCGTTTATCTTCTGCCCCCGGTAGAAGACCTCGCCCTTCGTCATGGGATGGATGCGGATGATGGCCCGGCCGATGGTGGTCTTGCCCGAGCCGCTCTCGCCCACCACGCCGAAGGTCTCGCCCCTGTATATGTCGAAGCTCACGTCGTCAACGGCCTTGAAGCGGTTGCGGCGCTTGCCGAAGCACACCTCCATATGGCGCACGGAGAGCAGCGCCTCTTTCTTTTCCTCATTCGCCAAAGCCGCTCACTCCTTCCGACGCCAGCCTCTTCACGCTCTCCGGCGGCTCGATTTTCGGCGCGCGCGGATCCAGCAGCCAGGTCTTGGCCCGATGCGTGGGGCTCACCTGGAAGTAGGGAGGCTGCTTCACAAAGTCGATTTTCAGCGCCTGGGGGTTGCGCGGGGCGAAGGCGTCGCCCCGAACGTCCGCGAACAGGTTCGGCGGCGTCCCCTTGATGGAGTACAGGTCCTCGCCCTTTTCGCCCAGCTGGGGCAGGGATGAGAGCAGCGCCCAGGTGTAGGGGTGCTTCGGATCGTAGAACACCTCGTCGCAGGCGCCGATCTCCACGATGTCGCCGGCGTACATGACCGCGATGCGGTCGGCCACGTTGGCCACCACGCCCAGGTCGTGGGTGATGTAGATGGTGGTCAGGTCGTACTTTTCCTTGAGGGAACGGATCAGCTTCAATATCTGCGCCTGGATGGTCACGTCCAGGGCGGTGGTGGGCTCGTCGCAGATGAGCACCTTCGGCCGGCAGGCCACGGCGATGGCGATGACCACCCGCTGGCGCATGCCGCCTGAAAACTCATGGGGATACTGCTTCGCCCGCCGCTCCGGCTCCGGAATGCCCACATCCTTCAAAAGCGAGATCATTTCGCCATAGGATTCCCGGCCCCGCAGCGGGCGGTGCAGCTCGATGGCCTCGATGATCTGCGCGCCGATGGTCTTCAGCGGGTTCAGACTGGTCATGGGGTCCTGCAGCACCATGGCGATCTCGCCGCCGCGAATTTTCAGCCATTGCTTCTCGGTTTTGTAGTCGGTCAGCTTCTCGCCGTTGTAGACGATCTCGCCGCCGTCGATCCAGCCGTTGGCGTCCAGCAGACCCATGAAGGTCTTCACGAACACCGACTTGCCCGAGCCGCTCTCGCCCACGATGGCCAGGCTCTCGCCCTTCATCACGTCCAGATCCACGCCGCGGATGGCGTGCAGCTTCCGGCCCCGGAGGTTGAACATCACGTGCAGCCCGCGCACGGAAAGAATAGGTTCTGTCATGCGTTCAGCCTCCTCACAGATGATTTTTCGGGTCGGCGGCGTCGGCGAAGGCGTTGCCGATGATGTAGAAGGAGATGGTGATGATGGAGAGCACGATGGCCGGGAAAATGAGCTGATACCGCAGCGAGGCCGAGGTGATCAGCTTGCGGCCTTCGTTGATGAGGTTGCCCAGGGAGGGCGTGTCCACCGAAAGGCCCAGGCCGATGTAAGTGATGAACACCTCGCTGCCGATGGCGCCCGGAATGGCCAGCGCCATGCGCAGCATGATGACCGACACCAGGTAGGGCAGCAGATTCCGCATCATGATGCGGCCGGTGCTGGTGCCCAGGCAGCGGGAAGCCAGGTTGTAGTCCCGGTCGCGGATGATGACGATCTGGTTGCGGATGAAGCGGGCCATCCCCAGCCAGCGGGTGAGGGACATGGCGAAGATCAATGTGCCGATGCCCGGCCGCATGATGTAGGAGATGAGGATGAGGATGATGGTGTTGGGGATGTTGTCCAGCACGTTGTAGATCTCGGTGATGATCCGGTCCAGCGCCCGCACATAGCCCCATATGATGCCGATCATGATGCCGATCAGCGCCTCGAACAGCCCCACCACGAAGCCGATCCACAGGCTGGTCCGGGTGCCGCTCCACACCCGCGCCCACAGATCCTGGCCGATGTTATTGGTGCCGAACAGGAAGGCCTTGTCGGAGGGAATGGTGCGCAGCTGGGTTTCGCCCAGGGTGGTCACCGCGCCATTTTCGCCCTCGGCGATGGATTCCGCCCGGGCATAGAGCGCTTCGCCGGCGTTGGTGTAGTCCTCCGGCTCCTGATAGAGCGCCAGGGGAAAGCTGGAGCGGCTCTCATAGGGGGTGGCCGTGGGGTCGTCGGGCAGCTTCAGCTTGGTCTGGAAGTTGTTCTTCACATAACCGGTCAGAACGCCGTATTCGATCCTGCACCAGGTCTCGCCGTATTCCACCACGGTGATCTTTTCCCGGGCCTTGATGGTGGTGAGCACGTTGCTCACGGCGTACCAGTTTTCATCCAGCCGCTGGCCGATGAGCTGCGTGCCGTCCGGCACGGTGGCGTACACCGTGGTGAGGCTGGGCGATTGGTTCTGCAGCTGGATGCCGGTGATGGGGTTGTTGTTGATGGTGTTGGCCCCGTACTGACCGGGCAGGAAGGGCTGGATGATGGTGAAGGAGAGCAGGAGCGCCAGCACGATCAGCATGGTCACGGCCGCCCGGTTGTGCAGGAAGGCGTTCAGGGTGCTGCGCCAGTAGGAGTAGTTGGAATAGCCCGTCTTTTCCGCCGCCGCCGCGTCGTAATCCGCCACGACGAACAGCTCGTCCTCGTTGACGGGGGGAAGATCGCCCTTTACGGCCGCGGTGACGGATGCTTCCAGGCCGCGCTTTTTCGCGTCAAACAAGCCCTTCATCAGCGCGCCCCCTCTTTCTTCACAAAGCTGATCCTCGGGTCGGTGACGCCCATCAGCAGATCGCCCAGCAGCAGGCCGATGATGCCGATGGCCGAGTAGATCATCACCAGCGCCTGCACCATGGGGTTATCCTGCCGGCCGATGACATCCACCAGCAGACCGCCCATGCCGGGCACCGAATAGAGGGACTCGATGTAGATGGAGCCGCTGATGGTGTACAGTATGGAGGCGGGGATATACTGGATCATGGGCACGAAGGCGTTGCGGAACACGTGCCGCATCATGATCTGCTGGCTGGAAACACCCTTGGCCCGGGCGAGACGCACGTAGTCCTTGTTCATCTCGTCCAGCATGTAGCGGCGGATCCACATGGCATAGCTGGCGGTGCTCCCCAGGGACATGGAGAATACCGGCAGGATCCAGGTGACGTAGTTGTTCCGGTCAAACAGCATGGAAATGCCCATCCAGCTGGTGCCGTACATCTGGATGAAGATATAATACACCGCCGCGGGCACTGCGTTGATGAACACGATGAACACCGTGCCGAATTTATCCCAGAAGCCGGATTTGCTGCGCGCCATGGCCGCCCCCAGGGGAATGCCCATCGCCAGGGAGATCGCCATGCTCATGAGTCCCATGCAGGCGGAGAGCGGCGCTTTCTGCGCGATGATGCTGGCAATGGAAGTGCCGGCGCTGTAACGCGAGGACGTGCCCAAATCGCCGCGGAGCAGGTTCGCAAAGAAATTTTTGAGCTGCACCGGAATCGGCTGCGTCAGCCCCAGATTGGCCAGCTTGGCGTTGATCTGGGCCTCGTTGAGCTTTTCGAAATTGTCAAAATAGCCCTCGATGGGCATCTGCCGGAGCAACACGAATACAATCGTGATGACGATTGCCAGCGTCACCACAGACGAGGCCAGGCGCTTGAGCACGTATTTGACCATGTGTCTATCACAACCTTGTTTTAGTTATAACGCGCCGCGGAGGCGGTCGCAAAAACCGCCTCCGCGATGATGTGCCGTTTGCGCCGCGATGTCATTCGCCCTGGGCGGCCAGCTCGTCGAGCCAGGCGTCATAGGCGTCGTAGTATTCGTCGGTGCTCATGGGCTTGTCGAGCAAGTGCTGGCCCTTGTAGCGGCAGGTGGCCAGGCCGGTGGGCGCGAACTGCGCCTCGAAGGGATTCAGGCGGGAAGCCGTGTAGCCGGCGGTGTCGGAGCCGAAGGGGATGACGATGGCGTGGTTGATGAGGTAGGCCTCGGCCACGGCATAGGCTTCATAGCGCGCCTCGGCTTCGAAGGTGGAGATGGCGCCGGCGGCCTTCACCAGGTTGAAGTAGGTCAGCGTGCCGTCCTCATCGAACAGGTCGGGCTGGGTGGCGCAGTCGAAGAAGTTGTAGTTGTTGCCGGACTTGAAGGGGCTGGTCATGTTCTCGGGATCGTCATAGTCCAGGCCCCAGTTGCACTTCATGAAGGCGTATTTGCCGGAGCGGCGGATCTCCTTCAGGAAGCCGGTGGAGGGGCCGGCCTCGACGATGATGTCGATGTAGTCGGCGCCCAGCAGGCCTTCGAGCTGCTGCTCCACAACCTGGCACTCCTCGGCCCAGGAGGAAGAGGAGGGATTGTAGCACATGAGCGCCTTCACCGGGAAGGTGGCGCCGGCGGCGGTGAGTTCCTCGATGGCGGCGTCGCGGGCGGCGATGGCCTGCTCTTCATTGGCGGACAGGCCCGGAATCTCCGCCTTTTCCTTGGCCATCTCGGCGTAGTCCTTGCCGTTATACACCACGATGCTGGCCGGGGTGAGGGAATCCCAGATCAGGTCGGCGGGATTGTCCGGCTCGATGACGGTCTTGGCCTTCAGGCGGTCGAGGCCGAAGAACAGCGACTTGCGGAAGTTCTCGTTATTCACGGCCAGCTTCCAGTTTTCGGGCTCATAGGCCTCGTCGAAGCGGGGATCGAAGTTGAAGCAGAAGAAGTAGGAATACTGACCGATCTGGCGCACCGGATGAATCAGGTCGGCCTTCTCGGGATCGGCGAGCCACTCGGCGGCGATGGTGGGAGTGATGTCCGCCGCGTCGATCTCGCCGCGCAGATACAGCTCGGGAGACAGCGTGCTGGCTTCTTTGTTGTAGGTCTGCTGGATCTTGGTGATATACACGTGCTCGGCGTCCCAATAGGACTCGTTCTTGGTGTACACCCGGCTCTCCTGGGGCTTGAACTCGGAGAGGATGTAGGCGCCGCAATACAGCACGGTGTCGTTGCCGGTGGCCAGGCCGAATTCATCGCCCTTCTCCTCCAGGAACTGGGCGTTGACGGGCATGTAGCAGGAATAGTCCAGCATGGACAGGAAGAAGGGGATGGGCTCGATGGTGGTGTAGGAGATGGTCTTCTCATCCAGCGCCTTCACGCCCACGGTGGCCCAGTCCACCGGTTCGGGGGCCGCTTCGCCCTCGCCCGGCAGCTCGGTGCTGCTGTAATAGGCGTCCGCTCCGGCCAGGTAATCGCTGAGGATCCAGGCGTTGGAGGCGTCGTTCTTGGCGTCCAGCACATACTGGGCGGCGGTCTCAAAGTCGTAGGCCGTTACGTCGGCGTAGTATTCGCCGTCCGCAGTCACCCAGGTGGCGCCGTCGCGCAGGGTGAAGGTCCAGGTCAGGCCATCCTCGCTCTGCGTCCAGCTCTCGGCCAGGCAGGGCACGATGTTGCCGTATTTGTCGCGCTCCACCAGGGTATCGATGATGTTGGCCGACACGGTAAACTCATTGGTGGTGCCGGTGGTCAGGTAATTCAGCGTGCCGATCTCGCCGGAATACAGCGTGCGGTAAACGGCTTCCTCGCCCTCGGCAAAGGCGGGCAGTGTGCCCAACGCCAGCAGCAGGCACAGGAGCAGTGCGGTCATTTTCCTCATGTTGATTGCCTCCTCGTCATTTTCACCGCCCGATTCGACGATGTTTTGTATACAATAACACATTACCCGGTGAAATGCAATGTCTTTTTGTGTAAATATTCATTTTTTATACATGACTTTTTCGCGAAAGGGACTGATGAGGTTAAAAATGGGGTAGTTTATCCAGTTCCAATAATAATATATCCTGTCAACACTACGACATCAATAACCTTGAAAGAAATCTACCCATATGTTATAATACAGATGTTAATGAAGAAAGCTTGGGAATTCGGCAATGGAACTGATGACAATCAGAGAGGCCGGCGTAAATGGGGAATCACTTCCTGCGGGATAACGATCTGCTGTGTAAAAAACAGAATTCCCGGCGCATTTCGTAAAGGAAAAAAATGGCTGATTCCCAGACAATTATCTGCCGGCGTTTCGACCGCTTTATTGCTTGTGATCACATTCTGCGGGGCGTTGTATGCTTTGCTGTCGCGAGCCGAGACTTCTGCCTGGCAAGCGCTGCAGAAAGCGATTGACCTGGCCGGGGGATGGGGAGGACATTATCCTGTCCGAGGATCTGACAGTCCTTGAAGCGGACGCGGCAATCACAATTCCGGAGGGCAAAGGTCTCACACTCGACATGAACGGTCACGTGCTCGACAGTTCGATGTACTGCGTCCAGTCATACTGGTGATGCTTCTGTACATTGTGAAGCCTGACGGGCACTGGCCGGCGTCAACGCCGCCGTTTATATGACGGCCTTCTTCTCGGACATCAATGAGACTGAACCTACATAACGGGAGGATATAGCATGCATAAGAAAAACGCGATTATCACCGTATTGGCCATACTGGTCATCGCTCTGGGAGTCCTGCTCTGTGTCACAAATGCCGACAAAGGAAAGCTGTCTGATGCGAATAACGGGCTTGCAGCCCAGGTAGGCAGTTTGGAAGCCCAGGTGTCGACTCTGAAGGATGAGGCGGCTCAGACCGCTGAAACCGCCAAAGCCGAGTTGGACAAAATGGAAAAGGCGAGGGACGAGGCCGAAGCGGCGCTGCAGGCTCTCCGGGAGGAGGCTTCCGAGGCGGCTCAGGCCGCTGAAACTGCCAAAGCCGAGTTGGACAAAGTGGAAAAGGCTAGGGACGAAGCCGAAGCCGCGCTGCAGACTCTCCGGGGGGAGACTTCCGAGGCGGCCCAGACCGCTGCTTCCGCCTTGGATATGGACTTTGCGGTTGTTTTTCCTTCCTGGAATCCGGACAGCGCGGCGCTGAGAGAGCTCGTTGACTTTGTTTTGACATCCATTGACGAATCGAGCGCCGGATATATTGCTCCGGCGGATCGCGTTGCCACCTTTGGCATGGACGGTACCATCATTTCTGAAAAAGCGCCTGTCTGCATCGACAGCTGCCTGACGATGTACCGCGTGCTGGACGATCCCGCATATAAAGCCACCAAGGAAGAACGCGCCGCTATGCAGGAGATGCGCGACCGGGCCTATGCCACCGGTGAAAACGACAATCCTGATACGCTTGCCAAAAATGATCTGATCGCGTCGGCCTTTGCCGGGATGACGCCCGCGGAATTCAGGGCCTATGTGGTTGATTTCGCGGATAACGTGGACGCGGTCGGCTTTTCAGGCATGACCTACGGCCAGTCCTTCTACAAGCCCATGCTGGAGGTGATCGACTTCCTGCGCGCCAACGGCTATGACGTGTGGATGGTTTCCGCCTGCGAACGTGAAGTCGTGCGGGGGATTGTGGAACGCCTCGGTTTCCCGTATGATCATGTGATCGGCACAGATGTGGTTTATGCCGCCTCCGGAAGCACCGGCGCTTTAGTGGACGAATACAACATGGGTCATGTGGTTTATGCCGCCTCCGGAAGAAACAGCCTTTTGGCGGACGAATACAACATGGGTCAGGATGAACAGATCGTGCTCGGCGGCCCTCTGAATGAAATCGAAGTGGGCAAATCGGGCAAACCGGCCGCCATCGCTCGCGAGATCGGCAAGCGCCCGGTTCTCGCGTTCGGCAACAGTTCGGGGGATTTCTCGATGCTCAATTACGCGGAAGGCAATCCGGATCACCCGGGCATGGGCATCCTGGTCGTGTGCGACGATACCGTCCGCGAGTATGGCAGTGAGACAAAGGCTGCCGGTTTCTACGCGGAGGTGGAAGCGCAGGGGTGGACGGCTTTCTCGATGGCGAATGACTGGCTGACCATCTATGGCGACGGCGTGGAGAAGACGGGCCTGCCCGGAGGACAACGAATAGAATGACATGATCGACGACAAGGAAGAACCCAATGGTTTGAAGAGGACGGGACGCTGAAACCTGCGGCGTAAATGTCATATTATGAAGAAACCATTTTGAGAATCCGACAGAGAAGACCGGCTGTGAAACGAGGGTATTCTTACAATGCCCTGGATTCACAGCTTTTTTCCGTCAGAAATGGGTACTCAGAGGCGATTCGGTGCGGGGAAATAATACTATTTTCCATCTAAAACATAGACAAAATCCACTGTCTGCCAGTAATGCTCTGAATGACTCTAACCCTTGTCTCTTGTATGTCTGGATCAGCGTTGTGACATACAGCTTATTGAAGCCGGTCACAGTGGCGATCTCTGCGTTGGACTTCATCGCATGCCGCAATTCCAATACTTCCAGCCGTTTTGCTACTCGTTTGTTCTTATTTGCTTTCGCTGCCGCTTCGATTTCCCTGTATTCCGTTTCACTGATCTTCAGCATCTCTCATCACCCGTATACATTATACCATTTCTTTGTTGATTTGTATATGGTTTAGAGAGAAAATAGTAT
>JAFXQO010000064.1 GCA_017527065.1 Clostridia bacterium | reverse complement strand
CCCAGGGCCGCACGGTGGACTTCAAGAACACCATCATCATCCTCACCAGCAACCTGGGCTCGCCCTACATCCTGGAGGGCATCGACGAAAACGGCGCGATCTCCGACGCCGCCCGGGCCGCTGTGGAGGCCGAGCTCAAGACTCACTTCCGGCCCGAATTCCTGAACCGGCTGGACGAGATCGTGTTCTACAAGCCCCTCACGAAAGACGAGATCGGCTCGATCATCGACCTGATGGTCAAGGACCTGAACCGCCGCCTGGCGGACAAGCAGATCACCGTCTCCCTGAGCGGGGAGGCCAAGCGGTACGTGGCCGACAGCGGCTACGATCCGGTGTTCGGTGCGCGTCCCCTCAAGCGCTTCATCCAGCGCTCCATCGAGACGCTCATCGCCCGCAAGCTGGTGCAGGACGACGTGGCGCCCCGCAGCGCGCTGCGCGTCGTGATGGACGGCGGCAAGCCGGCCATCGAGGTGGAACCGGCGGAATAACACCCGTGCGGCGGCAAGCCCCTTTCCCTTGCGGAGAGGGGCTTTCGCCATATCCCGGGCTGTTTTTTCTTTTACACAAACTCATTTTGAACGCCCTTGACTTCACAAAACGCGGCTGATAAACTCTAGCAAAGTGAATCTTTATATGAACGGGGAGAAATGAACCGCGCCATGTACAGCATGCCTCTCACAAAAAAAGGCGACCGCGCCCGGATGGGCCGGAAGCTCCGCCCGACCGGCGGCTACCGATCGGAAAGCGTTTTGCGCGTGATCGAGCGCGTCGTGCGGGAAACGGGCGACGCCTCCCTGGGCCAGAGCCTTCATTTCACGCCCGGCGTCGTGGAGCGCGTCCTGCGGGAGCTGGCCCTGGGCTGCGCCCTCGTCGCCGATTCAAACCTGATCTGCGCCGGGCTGGACGGCGAGGCGGCCGGGCGGCTGTCCCTCGAGCCCCAGTGCTTCATGGATAACCCCGCCGTGATCGGCGCGGCCGCCCACCGGCGCGTCACCCGCGCCGAGGTCGCCATGGATCGCGCCCTTTCCCTGGACGGGCCGAAGCTGCTGATCGTGGGCAGCGCCCCGATGGCGCTGAACCGCCTGCTGCAGCTCAACCAGCGCGCGCCGCTTCGGGAGACGGTCGTGGTCGCCGCCGCCTCCGGCTTCGCGAGCGCGGTGGAGCTCAAGGAGCGGCTGTGGGAGAGCGGCCTGCCCTGCATCGTCGCCCGCGGGCGCAAGGGCGGCGCGGGCGCGGCCATCGCCCTGGCGAACGCCCTGCTGGCCGCTGCCGCGCAGCTGTCATGAGGGCCCCCTTCTTCCGCCTTTATTACGGCCCGGCCTTCCGCGCCGCGCAGATCGAGCGCCGGACGCTCCATGTTCCCGCCGCCCTGGGCGCGTTCGACGGCAAAACCCTCCTGTTCATGAGCGACCTGCACATGAGCGACATGTTTCCCGAAGCCGCCATGGAGCGGCTGCTGGCGCAGGCCGGGGCGCTGCGGCCCGACGTCCTCCTGATCGGAGGCGATCTGGCCGAGACGGAGGCGTATCAGGCCCGCGCCGTCGAGATGCTCGGGAAGCTGCGCCCCGAATTGGGGACCTTCGCCGTGGTGGGCAACAACGACGGCAAGCGCCTGAAGCGCCGGGGCGCCGTCCTGCCGGCCGCCCTGCGCCGCGCCGGCATCACGCCGCTGATCGACGCGGAAGCCTCGGTCGAAACGCCCGGCGGGCGGCTGATCGTGGCGGGGCTCAACGCCCTGATCGAGCGCACCCGGGTGCGCGTGACTTTCTTCGCCGATTCGGGCGAGGGCGACCTGCGCATCCTGATGGCGCACTATCCGAAGTCTCTGACCCAGTACAGCGGCCGTTGCGCCAAACCGCCGCACCTGGCCCTGGCCGGGCACACCCACGGCGGGCAGTTCCGCTTCCTGGGCCTCACGCCCTATTCCATCGGCTTCGAGCTGAGCAAGACGGACCGCGGCCTGCCGGTTCACGGCTGGACGGACATCCCCGGCTTTCCGCTGCTCGTTTCCCCCGGCGTTGGCACCAGCCGCATTCCCTTCCGGCTGAACGTGCCGCCCACCGTCCATCTCATCACCATCCGGGCCGGAGCATGACCGCTTCGGCCTGTTTTTTGTTAATTCCTGTGTTTTTTGCGCGGCGGAGCATGATTTCGCTTGACAAGCGGTGTCAGTAAGTATATACTAACCCACTGAACGGATTAGCCACATTTAACCGTATGTGAGAGGAAGGCGATAGCATGACGCTGGGCAATTTGAAGACCGGGCAGACCGCCGTGATCCGCGCGGTGGGCGGCGAGGGCGCGCTGAGGCAGCACTTCCTGGATATGGGCGTGATCCCCGGCGCGGAGGCGACGCTGATCAAGCTCGCGCCCATGGGCGATCCCATGGAACTGCGCATCCACGGGTATGAGCTGACGCTGCGCCTGGCGGACGCGGACAGGATCGAGGTCGAGCTCGTGTCCGGGAGGCGGGCCCAGTCGGAGGAGCGCCCGGCCCGGGAGCGGAAAATCGCGCATCCCGGCCTGGGCGAGGGCGGCAAATTCCATCCCAAGGGAAGCGGCGAGCCGCTGCCCGAGGGCGAGACGCTCACCTTCGCCCTGGTGGGCAACCAGAACAGCGGCAAGACGACCCTGTTCAACCAGCTGACCGGCGCGAACCAGCACGTGGGCAATTTCCCCGGCGTCACCGTCGACCGCAAGGACGGCGCGATCCGCGGCCAGAAGAACACCTCCATCACGGACCTTCCGGGCATCTACTCCATGTCGCCCTATTCCAGCGAGGAGCTGGTGAGCCGGAACTTCGTGCTGAACGACAAGCCCAAGGCGATCATCAACATCGTGGACGCCACCAACATCGAGCGCAACCTTTACCTCACCATGCAGCTGCTGGAAATGAACGTGCCCATGGTGGTGGCGCTGAACATGATGGACGAGCTGACCGGCAACGGCGGCACGGTGGACGTGAACGCCATGGAGGCCATGCTGGGGGTGCCGGTGATGCCCATCGCCGCGGCGAAGAACCAGGGCGTGGCCGAGCTGGCCGAGCACGCGGTGCACATCGCCCGCTACCAGGAGCGGCCGCAGCGGCAGGACTTCTGCTCCATCGACGATCACGGCGGCGCGGTGCACCAGGCGCTGCACGCCATCAGCCACCTGATCGAGGACCACGCGAAGCGCGCGGGCCTTCCGGTGCGCTTCGCGGCCAGCAAGGCGGCCGAGGGCGACCGGCTCATACTGGATCAGCTGGGCCTGGACGACAACGAGAAGGAGGCCATCGAGCACATCGCCTCCCAGATGGAGAAGGAGCGCGGGCTGGACCGCGCCGCCGCCATCGCGGACATGCGCTTCGCCTTCATCCAGAAGGTATGCGACGCCTGCGTGGTGAAGCCCCGGGAGAGCAAGGAGCACCTGCGCAGCGAGAAAATCGACCGGGTGCTGACCGGCCGCTTCACGGCGCTGCCGGTGTTCATCGCCATCATGGGCCTGGTGTTTTTCCTCACCTTCAATGTGATCGGCGCGTGGCTGCAGGGGCTGCTGGAGACGGGCGTGGAGGCGCTGACCGAGGTGGTGGACGGCGCGCTGACATCCGCCGGCGTGAACGAGGTCATCCACGGGCTGCTCATAAACGGCGTGTTCGAGGGCGTGGGGAGCGTCCTCAGCTTCCTGCCCATCATCGTGACGCTTTTCTTCTTCCTTTCGTTGCTGGAGGACAGCGGCTACATCGCCCGGGTGGCGTTCTTTATGGACAAGCTGCTGCGCAAGATCGGCCTGTCGGGCCGCAGCATCGTGCCGCTTCTGATCGGCTTCGGCTGCACGGTGCCCGCCGTGATGGCCACGCGCACCCTGCCCAGCGACCGCGACCGCAAGATGACCATACTGCTCACCCCCTTCATGAGCTGTACGGCGAAGCTGCCCATCTACGGTTTCTTCGTGAGCGCCTTCTTCCCCGGCCGCGGGGCGCTGATCATGACCGGGCTGTACGCGCTGGGCATCTTAACGGGCATCCTGGCGGCGCTGGCCTCCAAGAAGACGCTTTTCAAGGGCGAGGCCGTGCCCTTCGTGATGGAGCTGCCCAACTACCGCCTGCCCAGCCCCCGGAGCGTAGCGCAGCTTTTGTGGGAAAAGTCGAAGGACTTTTTGCAGCGCGCCTTCTCGGTCATACTGGTGGCCACGGTGGTCGTGTGGTTCCTGAGCAGCTTCAACCTGCGCCTCAACCTGGTTGAGGATTCCGAGGGCAGCATCCTGGCGCTGATCGCCGGCTTCTTCGCGCCAATCTTCCGGCCCATCGGCCTGGGCGACTGGCGCATCTGCACCTCGCTGATCAGCGGCTTCATGGCCAAGGAGAGCGTGGTCTCGGTGATGGAGGTGCTGTTCAGCGGCGAGGGCGGCGTCACGGCGGCGCTGACCGGCCTGGGCGCGGCGTCGATGCTGGCCTTCAGCCTGCTGTACACCCCCTGCGTGGCCGCCATCGCCGCCATCCGCCGGGAGATGGGGCGGCAGTGGGCCTTCGGCGTGGTGGTGTGGCAGTGCGCCGTGGCGTGGGTCGCGGCGCTCGTCGTGCGGCTGATCGGGCTGCTGCTGGGATTCATCTGAGGAGGGACGGATCGTGAACGTCTATGATATCCTGCTGCTGGCCGCGCTGGCCCTGGCGCTGGGCTTCGCGGTGCGGCGGATCGTGCGGTCCCGCGGGAGCGCCTGCGGCTGCTCGGGCCAGTGCGCCGGCTGCGGCCACGACTGCGCCCGCTGCGCCGCGAAGGACTGCCGGAACGGGCGGAAGGCGGCGTGAGCCGGGAAAAATAATATACTGGGGAAAACAAATCGCGCGGGAAAGAAGGATTTTTCCGTTATACGACGAAATATAAATATCAGGAGAGCCGGATGCGTCCGCACGAGTCCGCTCTCCCTCTTTATTATCCGCATTTTTTTCCATGATGGAAGGATTTCGCAAAGTGAGGTTGTTCGCGTGGCAATGCACATCACCAAATCGAACGAGGATTATCTCGAGGCGATCCTCATGATCCGCGAGGAAAAGGGTCAGTGCCGCTCCATCGACGTGGCGTATCGCCTGAGCGTATCCAAGCCCAGCGTTTCGGTGGCCATGGCCAATCTGGAGAAGATGGGCCTGGTGGTCATGGAGCCGACGCGCGAGCTCAGGCTCACGCGGACCGGCCTGCGCCACGCCCGGCGCGTGCTCGAACGCCACAGGCTGCTGAGCGCGGCGCTGATTCGGCTGGGCGTGCCCCACGAGGTGGCGGAGGAAGACGCCTGCCGGATTGAGCACGACATCAGCCAGGCCAGCTACGACGGGCTGAAGGCCTGGTTTGACCGGGGCGAAACGGCCCTGGCCGGGCCCTCGTAAAGGAGAAGCGGCGCGGCCGCCGGCGAAAAACCGGCGGCCGCGCCTTTTGTCAGTCTTCGGAATATTCCAGCGTCACGCGGCCCCAGACGCCGCTTTGCAGCGGCTCTTTCTGCTCCTCGTGTTCGCGGCGCGTGTTCATGCGTGCCTTCAGGTGGTCGTTGATCACCTTGCCGTAGTAGGGCCAGTGGTCGAGGGAGAGGTCGAAGCGCGGGTGTTCGGGGTCGCCCGCGCGCATTTCGTTTACCAGCGTGGAGGCCGCGCGGAGCTCGAGGATGTTTTCGCCCGCGCGCAGGTGTTTTGAGATGTCCAGCGCCAGCGGGTGCGTCCAGATGTCCCCGGCGTGTTCGCCGTTGACGTACGCGGCGCAGGCGCAGGAGAGGCGTTCGAGGCGCACAAGCGCGCGCCCGGGCCGGCGGGCCAGGGCGAAGGCGCAGCGGTAGACGCCCTCGCCGCTGAAATCGGCGAGGCCCGGCAGCGTCTCCCAGGAAACGGGCTGTTCCATCTCAAAGGACGCGCCCCGCTCGGGAACGGACAGCGTCCAGCCGGTCAGGACGCGGCCGGACGTCGGCGCGGCCTCGTCGGCGCGGCTTTCATCGGGCCGGGCCGCCCCGAAATCGGGCGAGAACACGACGAAGCAGCTCTCGTGGGCGGCCAGGAAGATCTCCAGCGCCGCGCCCCCGGGGCCGTATGCGGCGGCGCATGCCATTTCGCCCAGTTCGCCGCGGACGTCCGGCGCGGTGCGCAGCGCCCGGCAGGGCTCCGTGCGGCCCCGGAAGCGGGCGGAAACCGTCCTGGCCTCATCCGAGATGTTGGCCAGGAAGAAGATGTGGTCGCCGCCGTCCGCCCGGTGGACGAAGCCCACCTCGTCCGGATGGGAGAGCGCCACCTCCGGGTCGAGGCGTTCCCGCAGCGCCGCGACGAGGCCCGCGTCGGCGTCCGGGGCCACGCAGGCGGTCGGACAGGCGAAGGCCGCGGCCATCTCCCGGCGCACGAGGGCGCGGTTTGCCTCATAATCCATCAGGCCGCAGGCGTCGTCCGGCGCGCGCTCGGCGGCGATGAGCAGTCCGCCCGCCTCGGCGAAGCGGCGAAGGGCCCGGGCGGTGTCCGCCGGCAGGCGACGGCACTTCACCAGCAGTATGGCGCGGTTGAGGTTTTCGCCGACGCGCAGGCCGCCCTCTTCCACGCGGCCCAGGCCTGTGAGCGCCTCGTCGTTGAGGTAGTCGAACCAGTAGCCGGCCTTCTGAACGGCGTCCATGCGGGCGCGGCCCAGGTGTTCCTCCATGCGCATGGCCAGGTGCAGCTCGCTCATCATGTTGTCGGAATACACGTCCGCCGTGGGCAGGTAGACGCCCACCTCCGCTACGGGGCGGCCCCTTCGCAGCATGGCGCTCACCCGGGCGATGTAGTCCGCCAGATGGCGGTAGAAGGGCCACCAGGGGGTGGTGTGGTTGATGTGGGTGGAGGCGTAGAAGGGCCAGCCCCGCCTGCCCGCCTTTTCGGGGGAATAGGCGTAGCCGTGGTTGACGATCATGTTCACGCCGTCGCAGAACACCGCGTCCACGGCGGCCTTCATCTCCTCCAGCGTCTCGGTGAAGCGCGGACGCTTGAGCCAGGTGAAGGTCTCGTTGGAGCAGAGGGGTCGGCCGTACACGTGGGCGGCGGAGGCGGCCAGCCGGCGGTGGATGGTGTTCACCTCGAGGAGGCGGTGGTCGCCGAAGGTCTCGCCTTCGGGGATGTCCGCGGCGGCGTAGGCGCGCAGTATGTCGCCCCAGGTGCCGTGGGCCTGGATGCGGCTGAGGCCCCCGTGCCGGTGGGCGAATTCAGTGAGCGGGTCGAAGAAGTTCTCGATGGTCAATTCGCCCATGGTCCTGAAGTAGTCATAGCGCACGCGGGGAGAGAGGTCGCCCAGCGTGCCCCACAGGGCGTAGATATACGGCGCGAGGTCGTAGCCGCGGCGCTTTTTGAACGCCTCAAGCAGCGCGCCGCTCCAGTTGTGGCCCTCCACCTCGATGGAATCGCAGAACCAGGCGTTGACGCCGGGCACTTTGCGGGCGATGGGCTCCGCCATGTTCTCCAGGAAGGTGTCCATGGCGTGGCGGCTGCAGTGGTCGATGACCGGGCCGGCGGCGTTACGCCCGGGCTTGCCCACCTGGTTGCGGTGCATGGAGATGACGAAGAACACCAGCTTCCAGTCGCCCTCGGGGATATGGACGGTCTTGAGCTCGGTGCCCCAGGGCCAGCCGAAAAGCGGCTTCTCCTGGAAGCGGCCGGTGATGTCTGTCACCGTGTCCGGGAGCATTACGGAATGTTCCATGCGGCCCATCACGGCGGCGCACACGGTTCCGGCGAAGCGGGTGGTGAAGTCGCAGGCAAAGTCGCAGGGGCCGGTGATGTCGTACTGATAGGGCAGCGCCTCCTGCTGGGCGTCGTCCTCCCCCACGAAGGGCCCGCCGTAGGGCCAGCTGGAGCCGGGCGTGATGTCCAGCTTCATGCCTCGGGCCTCGCAGGCCGATTGGGTGAAGGCGAGTATGTCGTAGAATTCGGGCGAGCCGAAGGGGATGTTGTGAAAGCCCAGGGCCGGGTCGTCGGCCTGGACGGGATAGAGGATTTGCAGCTCGACGCCGCCGATGCCGGCCTCTTTCATGAAGTCGAGTTCGCGCTCGATCTCTGCCTTCTCCACGCAGCAGCCGTACCACCACCAGCGGGTGAAGCCCCGGGCGCTCCCGGGCGGCGAGGCCAAAAGAGCGCGATAAATGTCAATATTCATGCCCGCACCTCCGCGTATCGTTTCCGGATACATTGTAACCGGAGGGAAACGGGAAGTCAAGCCGCGCCGCCGCCCGTTCGGGGCGGTCTCATTTAAAGTGTCGTTTTCAAATAGACGTTTGACGAGGAAGACCCTTCAGGCGCTGCGCGCCAGCTCCCCTGGAAGGGGAGCCAAGAAGAACGTCTCAAAAGGAACGATCTTGCTTCCCCTCTCAGGGGAAGTGCCGAGCACAGCGAGGCGATAGGGTCGTTGCTTATCACGTCTACATCCATTTTGTTGAACGAGACGTATAATAAGACGCCCCTGCGCGCTTTCGGGAAACGCTTGAAAATCACCGGTTCCAATGATATAATGCGTTGTGAAGCGGGGCTTTGCCGAGACGCCCCGCGGCATCCCGGAAAGGAAGATGATCCCATGGCGGACCCGTTCCTTTGGATCGTGGACAACGAGCTGGTCATTCCCGGCGTTCGGGACGCGCGCACGTTCCTGCACGTGAGCGACGCGCATCTGTGCGTTTCGGACGAGGGCAGCGCCCCGGCGGAAGCCGCCGAGGCCGCCGGCTGGGACGCGCGCTGGATGAAGACCAAGGAAGAATTCGCCCGCCACTTCGGCGAGCCCTTCGGCGAGGCGCAGCGCGTCTCCACCCGGGAGGCCTTCGACCGCATCCTGGCGTGGGCGCGGGAGGAAGGGCCGGAGGCGCTCCTCCTCTCGGGGGACAATCTGGAGCGCATGCACCCGGCCGGCGAGCGCTATCTGTCCCGGCGCCTGCGGGAATACGGCGGCCCGTTTCTCTGCGTGCCGGGCAACCACGAGGCGGAGGCCTGCCCGGGCGCGTGGGAGAGCGGCGTCCGCACGCTGGAATACGGGGATTTCCGGATCGTCGCGGTGGACGACCGGCTGATGACGGTCTCGGACGAAGCCCTGGACCGCCTGGCGGCGCTGGCGGCGGAGGGCCTGCCCATGATACTTGTCTGCCATGTGCCGGTGGCCGCCTCCGGCAACCGGGAAAAGATGCGCCGCTTCGGCGGTTATTTCGCCATCGACGGCGAGACGGCCGACGGGAACGGCCGCCGGTTCGTGCGCTTCCTGGAGGAGGCGGACGCCGTGAGGATGGTCCTCTGCGGCCATATCCACGGCTATTCGGACACGGAGATCGTTCCCGGCAAGCGGCAGATCACGGCGTCCCAGGGCATGATCGGCTTCGTTCACAGGCTGACCGTGCGGGGCGGGGCGGCGTAGCGCCGCGTCCGGCGCGGCCGATATACGGATCACAGAGGAGGTCAACGGCATGTCAGAGAAAAGGGTGGCGCTGGTCACCGGGGCGTCCAGCGGCATCGGCATGGGCATCGCGCTGGAGCTGGCCGGCCGGGGCTACGACATCGCGTTCAGCTATCGCAACAACGAGGAAGGGGCCAAGGCCGTGCGGGCCCGGATCGAGGCCAAGGGCGCGGCCTGCCGGTTCTATCAGGTCCGTATGGAGGACGGGGACGCCCCCGCCGCCCTGGTGGATCGGGTCCACGCCGATTTCGGCCGCATCGACGCCATGGTGTGCAACGCCGCCAAGGACCGGCGCTTCAGCGTCCTCAACGCCACCGCGGCGGACTTCGCCTTCATGACGGGCCAGCTGTATTCCGGCCAGATGCTCTGCGCCGGGGCCGCCGCCCGCCACATGATCCGGGACGGCATACAGGGCTGCATCCTGTTCATCACCTCCGTGCACGGCCAGATGCCCACCTCCAGCGATTTCTGCTACGGCGGCATGAAGGCGGCGGTGGAGCGCTCGGCCAAGTCGCTGGCGCTGGAGCTGTCGCCCTACCGCATCCGGGTGAACTGCATCGCCCCCGGGGCCATCAACGTGCGCCACAGGGACGACGCCCAGCTCAAATACCCCTACGCGGAGATGGTGCCCCTGGGCCGCTGGGGCGTGGAGGAGGACATCGCCCACGCCGCGGCCTTCCTGCTCAGCGACGAGGCCTTCTACATCACCGGCGACACCCTGCGGATCGACGGGGCCTTCGCCCTGCCCGGCATGCCGGAGGGCTGGGCCCAGGCCTACCCGGTGGACAGGGGCTTCGTCCAGCGGGCCTACGACGAAATGATGAAAAACGAGGAGGAAAAGGGACATGTCTGACATCAGGATCACCCGCGTCAGCGCCATCGAAACCGCCCCCATGGGCTCAAACCTCATCGTGGTGCGCATAGACACCAACCAGCCCGGCTTGTACGGCTACGGCTGCGCCACCTACACCCAGCGCCACAAGGCCGTGGTCACCGCCATCGAGGAATACATGGACCAGCTTCTGGCGGGCCGGGACGCCCTGAACATCAACGACGCCTGGTCTGTGATGATGAATGCCTCCTACTGGCGCAACGGCCCGGTGCTCAACAACGCCATCTCCGGCTGCGACATGGCCCTGTGGGACATCGCCGGCAAGGCGGCGAACCTGCCCGTGTGGCAGCTGTGGGGCGGCAAGGTGCGTCAGGCCGTGCCCGTCTACCGGCACGCGGGCGGCGACACCTTTGAGGAACTGGACGAGTCCATGAACAAATACATCGAGCAGGGCTACCAGTACCTGCGGATCCAGCGGGGCGGCTACGGCGGAAAGCAGCGCTGCCTGAACACGCCGGACGGCAGCCCGGACGGCAGCTATTTCGATTCGAAGAAATACCTGCGCAACGTGGTGGAGATGTTCGAGCACGTGCGGGCGAAGTTCGGCCCGGACATCGAGCTGTGCCACGACGTGCACGAGCGGCTGGCCCCCTCGGACGCCATGTGGCTGGCCAAGCGGCTGGAGCCCTACCGCCTGTTCTTCCTGGAGGACGCGCTGGCCCCCGAGGACGGATTCTGGTTCAGGCGGATCCGGGAGGCCTGCGCCACGCCCCTGGCCATGGGCGAGCTGTTCAACAACCCCATGGAGTGGCAGCCCCTGGTGGAGAACCGCTGGATCGACTTCATCCGCTGCCACGTTTCCCAGATCGGCGGCGTGACGCCGGCGCGCAAGCTGGCCGCCTACTGCGAGCCCTTCGGCGTGAAGACCGCCTGGCACGGCCCGGGCGACGTGTCCCCCATCGGCCACATGGCCAACGTCCACCTGGACCTGACCACCACCAACTTCGGCATCCAGGAATGGTGCGGCATGGAGACCGACGAGCGGGTGCGGGAGGTGTTCAAAGGCTGCGCCGAGATCCGCGGCGGCTTCGCCTGGGCCAACGACGGGCCCGGCTGGGGCATGGAGATCGACCTCAAGGCCGCGAAGAAGTATCCCTGCGACAGCGCCCAGCCCCGCTGGCTGCTGGCCCGGCTGCCGGACGGGACCTCCGTGAAGGCGTAAGCGCGCGGGATAAGGAGGAAATACAAGTGAAGCTGTTGAGAGCGCAAAAGACGGACATGCTGCACGGCTCGATCCTGAAGGGGATCGTCACCTTTTCGCTGCCCA
Organism: Clostridia bacterium; assembly: GCA_017527065.1. GTDB lineage: Bacteria > Bacillota > Clostridia > Christensenellales > Aristaeellaceae > Firm-10. The sequence goes on along the minus strand of JAFXQO010000064.1, from coordinate 13,615 downwards.
TACTGCTGGGCAACGTGTTCCAGCAGCTCTACAGCATGGTGGACAGCATCATCGTGGGCAAATACGTGAGCGCCAACGCGCTGGCCGCCGTGGGGTCCACCGCCACGATCACCATGATGCTGGTGGGCGTCATGATGGGCTTCCCCACCGGCGCGAGCGTGGTGGCCGCCCAGTTCGCCGGGGCGGGAGAGACGGAGAAGATCCGGCGCACCATTTCCACCTCGCTGTATTTCCTGCTGGGCCTGGCCGTGGCGCTGTCCGCGGCCGGCCTGATCCTGGCCCCCACCATCATGCGCTGGGTGAACGTGCCTCAGGAGCTGCTGCCCGACGCGCTGGCGTACTTTCGCATCTACATCGGGGGCATGATCTTCATGTCGCTGTATAACTTCTTCTCCTCCTTCCTCCGGGCCCTGGGGGACAGCGTCACGCCCCTGATCTTCCTCGTCATCTCGTCCCTTCTGAATATCGCGGGCGACCTGTTCTTCGTGCTGGTGCTGCACATGGACGTGCCGGGCGTGGCCATCGCCACGGTGCTGGCCCAGGCCATATCCGTGGCGCTCTGCTTCCTGTATGTGTCCCGCAGCTCGGAGTACTTCAAATTCAAAAAGGGCGAATTGGTATTCGACAGGGCCCTGTTTGGCGACATCCTCCGCCTGGGCCTGCCCTCCTCCATCCAGATGAGCATCACCAGCCTGGGCATGGTGATGGTGCAGGGGCTGATCAATTCCTTCGGCGCGGTGAACATGGCGGCGTATACCTCCGCCAACAAGATGGAGCAGCTCTGCGGCGTGCCCATGTCCGGCGTGTCGATGGCGCTTTCCTTCTTCGTGGGCCAGAACATCGGCGCGGGCGATCAGGCCCGGGCCAAGAAGGGCCTGGTCTGGGCGCTGAGCTTCTGCGTCGGGTTCGCGGCGGTCATGTCCGCCGTCATCTACTTCACCGGCCACGCGATCATGCACCTGTTCGTGAACGATTCCGACGTGGAGGTCATCAACATCGGCGCGGACTTCATGCGCCTCTGGGCGCCGCTCCTCTTCTGCCACGCCGTCAGCCAGTGCTTCGTCTCCTTCCTGCGCGGGGCCGGCGACTCGCTGAATTCCATGATCGCCATGTTCTTCGACCTGGGCGTTCGCACCATTATGGCCTATGTGTTCGCGCTGGCGATGGGGCTCGGCTTCATGGGCATCGCCTATTCCATCCCCTGCGGCTGGATCGGCTGCTCGGCCTACTCCATCATCCTGTTCTTCATCGGCGTCTGGAAGCGGAAGGCCGTGGTGGGCCGCCGGGAATAAGACGCCCCGCCCGGCGGGGGACACGAAATGAAAGCCTGAGGGAAAGTCCATGGGTTATCTCTATCTCATGATCGTGGCGCTGATGTTCAGCTTCGGCGGCACCTGCGTCAAACTGATCCGGCCGTACTTCACGCCCTCCATGATCACCTTCATGCGTTTTTTCGTGGGCGTGTTCTGGCTGCTTATGCTGAAGGCCCTGCGCCGGCGGCGCTTCCGGCCTGACTTCGCCGCCGCGTTTCGCCGGCGCTGGAAGTGGCTGGCCTTCGGGGCGGCGGCAAAGCTCCTGGCCTACACGACGGAAAACACGGCGCTTTCCATCGGCGTGTCCTACGGAAACATCCTGACCCAGCCGGTGCAGATCGTGCTGCTGACCGGGCTGGGGGTGGCCGTGCTGCATGAGAGGATGAGCGCCCGGAAGTGGACGGGCGTCGCCCTGTGCGTGTCCGGCATCCTGCTGATCTCCTGGAACGGGATGCCCCTTGAAACGCTTCTGGCGGGCAATCTGACGCTGACGCTGCTCTACGTGCTCTCCGGCATATGCGCCGGGCTGTTCGTGTTCGCGCAAAAGAGGGTGTCGAAGGATTTCGACATACTGGACAGCAACCTGGTCATGTTCGCGGCGGCCGCGGCGCTGGCCTTCATCCTTCCGGCAGCCCGGGGCGAGGCGCTGCCTTCCGGCCTGCCGGATTGGCGCTGCGTCCTGGCCATTCTGGGCTTCGGCCTCATCACGGGCATCGGCTTCTATTTCAACGCCAAGGCCATACCGCTGGTGCCCTTTCAGATGGTGCCGCTGCTGCAGAGCACGATGGTGTTCTTTTCCATCGCCTGGGGCGTCGTCCTCTTCCACGAGCCGGTGAGCGCGTGGATCGTATCGGGCACGGCGCTGTTCGTGGCGGGGATCGTGATGATGCAGCGGCCGGGGCGCGGCCGCGCGGCAAAGGAGGAAAAATGAAAGAAGTCAGCTTTGACGGCCCCGCCGCGGTCGAAAAGGTCGAAAAAGGCACGGACAGGGCCAAAGAGCTCCTGCGCTTTGTCGAGACCTGCTCCTGGCTCGACGCCAGGGAGCATATCGCCCGGAACATCCGGGACTGGGTGTTTACGGATTGGGAAACCATGTTCGCGGCCGTGAGTGACGGAAAGATCGTGGGCATGGCTTCCGTGATGAAAACGGACTACTATCCCCTGCCGGATATATACCCCTGGGTGTCCTGCGTCTTTGTCTCGGAAGCCTACAGGGGCCGCCGGATCAGCGGCGCGCTGATCGATTGCGCGAACCGGTACCTGCGGGAGGAGGGCTTTGAGCGGAGTTATATCCCGTCGGAATTCACCGGCCTGTACGAGCGCTACGGCTACCGCCTGGCCGGGGATATCGTCAATTACGGCGGCGGGACGGACCACCTGTACGTGAAAGAGCTGATATAAGCCGGCCGGTTCCCGCAAAAAAAGGGCGCTTGTCACGCCCTTTCTATTTTTTTGACCTCGTACATCTGATCCTCCACCGCCTTGCGCAGCGCCGCCTGGTCCACGTCCGGCGCGGCCTGGACCAGCGCCTCGCCCGCCTGGTGGCTGGCCGACGCGCTCATGACGCCCGGCACGGCCTCCAGGGCCTTTTTCACGGTGGCCTCGCAGTGCTCGCACATCATGCCCTCGATCTCCAGCCGCAGCGAAACGGCGGCGGGGGCCTCCGGCGCGGCTTTGGGAAGATCCGCATTGAGCGGCGCAACCTCCCCGCGCCCGCGCTTCCCGTCGCGGCGGGCGTCGCGCAGGTCGAAAAGGTTCAGCCTGAGGGCGTTGGAGACCACGCAGAAGCTGGACAGGCTCATGGCCGCCGCGCCGAACATGGGGTTCAGCGTCCAGCCGAAGAGGGGAATGAACAGCCCCGCGGCCAGCGGGATGCCGATCACGTTGTAGATGAAGGCCCAGAACAGGTTTTCATGGATGTTCCGCAGGGTGGCGCGGCTCAGCCGGATGGCGGCGGGCACGTCGCTTAGGCGGCTCTTCATCAGCACCACGTCCGCCGCGTCGACGGCCACGTCCGCCCCCGCGCCGATGGCGATGCCCACGTCCGCGCGGGTGAGCGCCGGGGCGTCGTTGATGCCGTCGCCCACCATGGCCACCTTGCCGTGTTCCTTCAGCGCGCGGATGACGGCCTCCTTGCCGTCCGGCAGCACCCCCGCGAAGACCTCGTCCACCCCCGCCTGCGCGCCGATAGCCCGGGCCGTGCGCTCGTTGTCGCCGGTCAGCATGACCACGCGGACGCCCATGTCCCGCAGCTCCTTCACGGCCCGCGGGCTGTCCTCCTTGACCACGTCCGCCACGGCGATGACGCCCGCGACCTCGCCGCCCTTCATGAACAGCAGCGGCGTCTTGCCCTGGTCCGAGAAGGCCCGCGCCCGGGCGGACAGGCCCTCGGGCACCTTTGCGCGGCCCTCGATGAAGGCGAGGCTGCCGGCGGCCAGCCCTTCGCCGTCCTGCCGGGCGGTCACGCCGCTGCCCGGCAGCGCCTGGAAATCGGTCACCTCGCCCGGCGCGACGCCCCTTTCCGCCGCCTCGCGCATCACGGCGCGGGCCAGGGGGTGTTCGCTGCGCTGCTCGAGGGAGGCGGCCAGTGCCAGGAGCGACCCCTCCGTCCAGCCCGCGGCGGGCGCGATGTCGGTCGCGCGGGGTTCGCCCAGGGTGACGGTGCCGGTCTTGTCCAGCGCCACGATGTCCACCCGGCCGGCCTCCTCGAGGGAGGCGGCGGTCTTGAACAGTATGCCGTTTTTCGCGCCAACGCCGTTGCCCACCATGATGGCCACGGGAGTGGCCAGGCCCAGCGCGCAGGGGCAGCTGATCACCAGCACCGAGATGCCCCGGGCCAGCGCGTAGCCGATTTCCCGCCCGGCCAGCAGCCAGACGAGCGCCGTCACGGCCGCGACGCCGATCACCACCGGCACGAACACGCCGCTCACCCTGTCCGCGATCTTGGCGATGGGGGCCTTGGTGGCCGCGGCGTCGCTCACCATTCGGATGATCTGGCTGAGGGTCGTGTCCTCCCCCACGCGGGTGGCCTCGCACCGGAGGTAGCCGGACTGGTTGATGGTGGCCGCGGAGACGGTGTCGCCCGCCGCCTTGTCCACGGGAATGCTCTCGCCGGTGAGCGCCGCCTCGTTCACGGCGCTCATGCCCTCCAGAACCACCCCGTCCACCGGGATGCTGTCGCCGGGCCGCACGACGAACACGTCGCCCCGCTTCACTTGGGCGATGGGCGTTTCGACCTCCGCGCCGTCCCGCCAGAGCAGGGCGGTCCTGGGCGCGAGCTTCATGAGGCCCTTGAGGGCGTCGGTGGTCCGGCCCTTGGAGCGGGCCTCCAGGGTCTTGCCCACGGTGATCAGCGTGAGGATCATGGCGGCGGACTCAAAATAGAAATCCATCATATAGCCCATGACGGCCTCGCCGTTTCCGTCCACCACGGCGCGGGTCATGGCCAGCAGCACGTAGACGCTCCAGGCGAAGGACACGCCCGAGCCCAGCGCCACCAGCGTGTCCATGTTCGGCGCGCGGCGCGCGAGGCTCTTGAAGCCGCTGACGAAGAACTTCTGGTTCACGACCATGACGGCCGCGGCCAGCAGCAGCTGGACAAGCCCCATGGCCACGTGGTTGCCGTCGAAAAAGCGCGGCAGCGGCCAATGCCACATCATGTGGCCCATGGAGACGTACATGAGGGGCGCGAGAAGGCACACCGAGACAGCCAGCCGCCGCCTGAGCGCCGGCGTTTCCCGGTCCTTCAACGCGTCTTCGTCCTGGGCGGCGGCCTTGGCCGCGCCCTTCACCGACGCGCCGTAGCCGGCCCGCTCCACCGCGCTGATGATCGCCTGGGGCGAGGCCGTGCCCTCCACGCCCATCGAGTTTGTGAGAAGGCTCACCGAGCAGCCCGTGACCCCCGGCACCTTCGAGACCGCTTTCTCGACCCGCGCGCTGCACGCCGCGCAGCTCATGCCCGTTACGTTGTATTGATCCATGCGCTTCAGCTCCGTTTCAAAATACCCCTGCCCCCTATTTATATTATACCGGCCGCCGTTAAGAGCGGATGGACGGCGCGTTATTTTTTCAATCGCGCGGGGGATTTTCTCTCCCACAAAACGGCGTCCCGCGATTCATTGTATATTGACAAAATCATTCCCGTATGTTAACATACGGTATAAGAGGGCGCCGCGCGAAGGACCGGCGCGGCCGCAAACGGCGACAGCGGCATGGGGGTGTAAACTTGAGCGACAATTCGGCGATGCGCCTGAGAGGGCGCACGAGTTATTGGGACAGCGTCAAGAAGAGCTTCAAGCGCAACTGGCAGCTCTACTTCTTTGTGGCGCCGGCGGTGATTTATTACATCGTCTTCCACTATCTGCCCCTGTACGGCATACAGATCGCCTTCAAGGACTACAAGGCGGTGAAGGGCATCGTGGGCAGTCCCTGGGTGGGCTTTAAGCATTTCCAGACGTTCTTCAGCTCCTACCTCTGCGTCGACCTGGTGCGGAACACGCTGCTGGTGAATATCTACAACCTCCTGTGGGGGTTCCCGATTCCGGTCATCCTGGCGCTGTTCCTGAACCGGCTGGGCAGCCCGAAGTTCAAAAAATTCTCGCAGACAGTCATCTACGTGCCGCACTTCGTGTCCACGGTGGTGCTGGCCGGCATGATGTACATCTTCCTTGATCCCAACAACGGCTTTGTGAACGCCATCATCAAGGCGCTGGGCGGCGCGCCGCAGTACTTCATGGCCGAGTCCCGCTGGTTCCGCACGGTGTTCGTCGCCTCCGGCCAGTGGCAGAACGCCGGCTGGGGCACCATCGTGTACGTGGCCGCCCTCACCGGCATCGACCAGGAGATGTACGAGGCGGCCCGCATCGACGGCGCCAGCATCTTGAAGCAGATCTGGTACATCGACCTGCCCTCCATCGTTCCCATGGCCATGATGATGCTCATCCTGAACGCCGGCTCCGTCATGGCGGGCAACATGACCAAGACGCTGCTGCTGCAGACGGCGGGCAACAAGGGCGCGTCCAACACCATCGGCGTGTACGTCTACACCATGGGCCTGACGCAGGCGCAGTTCTCCTACACCGCCGCCATCGGCCTGTTCCAGAATGTGGTCAGCTTTGTGATGGTCATGAGCGTCAACGCCGTTTCGAAGAAGCTCAGCTCGATCAGCATGTTTTAATGAGGGGCGTGAGAGAGATGGCAGAAAACATCAAAAAGCGCGGTCACGGCATGGACCGCATGACGGTCGGCGACAAGATATTCACCGTGTGCAACTACATCTTCTGGGTCATCGTGCTGCTCATCGTGCTGTATCCCCTGTATCTGATCGTCATCTGCTCCGTGTCCGATCCCTACGCCGTCATGAACGGCGAGGTCCTGCTGTTCCCGGTGGACTTCTCCTGGATCGGCTATGAGAAGATCCTCGCCTACAAGACCCTGTGGGTGGGCTACGGCTGGTCCCTGATCTACACGGTGTGCGGCACTCTGCTGGGCATCGGCCTCACCATGGGCCTGGCCTACGCCCTGGCCAACCAGTTCCCCGGCAAGGGCCTGGTGAACTTCATCGTCATCTTCACCATGTTCTTCTCCGGCGGCCTGATCCCCACATTCCTGGTGATGAAGGACATCGGCCTATACAACAATCCGATGATCCTCATCCTGATGGGCTCACTCAGCGTGTTCAACACCATGATCGCCCGCACCTACCTGCAGACCTCCATTCCCAAGGAGCTGCACGAGGCGGCGGAGATCGACGGGGCGGATCACTTCCAGTATTTCTTCAAGTGCGTGCTGCCCCTGTCCGGCACCATCCTGGCGGTGCTTTCCGTCTACATCGCCGTGGCCCGCTGGAACGACTACTTCACCGCCCTGGTCTACATCCGCGACAAGCAGTACTGGCCGCTGCAGACGGTGCTGCAGAAGATCCTGGCCAGCCTGACCTTCTCGGCCGGCGACGTGGCCGAGATGTTCCAGGACAACTACACCGACGTGGCCGAGACGCTGCGCGTCTCCAACGTGGTGAAATACTGCGCCATCATCGTCTCCACCCTGCCCGCCGTGGTGCTGTATCTCGTCATGCAGGACTACTTCGTCAAGGGCGTCATGATCGGCTCCGTGAAGGGCTGATGGAAAACGGTCATATCCGGTACAGAGAACCGGTTATGAATAACAAATCATATTGAAGGGAAGGTTTGTACATGAAGAAATCTCTGGTTGCCCTCCTGCTGGCGCTGGCGATGATTCTCAGCTGCTTCGCTTACGCTGAGGAAATCACCCCCCGCACCCTGCTCACCAACTCCGACGGCACCTCCATGGAGCTGCCCATCACCACCGAGCCCGTGAGCTTCACCGCGATGCAGTGCATCCGCGACACGGACGCCACCACCCTGAGCCCGGACTTCTGGTATGTCAAGAAGTGCGAAGCCGACACCGGCGTGCACATTGACTACATCCAGGTGAACACCTCCGACTGGTCCACCCAGACCAACCTGATGTTCGCCTCCGGCGACTACGCCGACATCATCCTCCGCAGCAACGGCTCCCTCGACACCGAAATGTACGGCGTCGACCAGGGCATCATCATCCCCGTGGATGAGCTGATCGAGAAGTACATGCCCGTGCTGAAGAACCGCATGGACGCGGATCCGGCCTTCTATTCCTCCATCATCCGTTCTGACGGCCATCTGTACGCTTTCCCCAAGGCGGCCGACGACGGCACCCGCCAGGGCAACACCTGGATCATCAACAAGACCTGGATGGACAACCTGGGCCTTGAGATGCCCACCACCCCCGATGAGCTGCTGGACGTCCTGCGCGCCTTCCGCGACAACGACGCCAACGGCAACGGCGATCCCAACGACGAGATCGGCTATGAGGCCGTCTTCGACGAGATCCAGAACAACATCCCCTCCATGTGGGGCATCGGCGAGCGCGGCGAGCACTTCCAGATCGACGATGACGGCAACGTCTTCTTCACCCCCTTCCATGAGAACTATCGCAAGGCTGTTGAGTACATGGCCACGATGTATGCCGAGGGCCTGATGGACCCCGCCAGCATCACCCAGGACAGCAACACCAAGATCGCCGTTTACAACCAGAACAACATCGGCATGGCCACCTGCCACCGCCTGCGCTCCATGGGCTGGGATGTCCTGCTGCAGGATATGGTGTGGCTCCCCCCGATCTCCGCGGAAGGCTGCAAGTTCCAGTGCAGCACCGGCATCGGCGCCGCCTCTGAGGAAGGCTACCTGACCGTCGCCATCCCCGAGGACAAGCTGGAAATCGCCGCCAAGTGGTTCGACTACCTCATGTGCGACCAGTGCATGTACGAGACCTTCTATGGCCCCGAAGGCAAGATCTGGTCCTGGAACGCGGACGGCAAGTGCGAAATCGGCCCCGCGGGCGATCAGGGCGTCATGGAGTACTCCCTGGGCGTCAACGGCTCCTACTATCTGCCCGCCTTCTACTACAACGAGACCTTCGTGCAGCCCGACTACCGCGTGGAGCGCATCCAGTACATGGCGTACTACAAGGAGAACGGCTACCTGGAGAAGAACCCCTCCAACATCCTGTCCAACGCCGTGTCTCTGACGCCTGATCTGGCCGCCGAGAAGACCCAGATCTTCGCCAACCTGGAGACCATTTACGACCAGGCCGTGGCCGACATGATCATGCACGGCGTGACCGACGCCGCTTGGGACAGCATGATCAGCTCCCTGAAGGCCGCCGGCGCGGATCGCTACATTGAGATCTATCAGAACGCCTACAACGAGTACCTGGCCAAGTAATAACCGAAGAGGAAAAAAGGGGCTCCGCGCCCCATGATCTGATCGGGTATTACAGCCTGGCGCCGGCTTTTCGCCGGCGCCAGGCGTTTTCTGTCCGGGAGGCAAAACAAAGACCGCTGACGCAGCCTTTGTCAGCGGTCTTGTGGGGCTGCCGGCGCGGCCGCCCTAGTTCAGCATGACCTGTCCGCCCGTCACCGGGATGGCCTGGCCGGTCTCGTACTTCTGCTCCACGCAGTAGAAGATGGCCTTCGCCACGTCCGCCGGGAAGCAGCCGCGGTTCATGGGCACCTTCGCCATGTAGTACCTGCGCACGTCCTCCACCGTCTTCGCGCCGGGCACCTTGCCCGCGTTCAGATACTGCACGAAAAGGCCCTTGACCGGATCGGACCACAGGGGGCCGTCCAGGTAGTTGCCGGGGCAGATGGCGTTCACCTTGATGTTGTAGGGGCACAGCTCCAGGGCGAAGCTCTGGGTCAGGCCGATGCCGCCGAATTTCGAGCCGGCGTAGGCGTAGTTGTTCTTGCTGCCCTCCAGGCCGCTCTTGGAGTTGATGGTGATGATGTCGCCGAACCACGCGGGATCGGCCTCGTGCTCGGCCTCCATGATGGCCGCCGCGTACTTGGCGCACAGGAAATAGCCGGTGTAGTTGATGTTCGTCACGAAGTCGAAGCCGCTCTTCTCCAGCTCCATCAGGCTGCCCGCCTTGGCCACGCCCGCGTTGCTCACCAGGATATCCAGCCCGCCGAAGACCTCCACGGTCTTCTGCACCATCGCCGCGACGCTCTCCTCGCTGGTCACGTTCACCTCCACGGCGCAGGCGTTTTCGCCCAGCTCCTCCGCCACGGCCTGCGCGCCCGGCAGGTTCATGTCCGCGATCACCACGGCGCAGCCCTCGCGGTGCATCTCCTCGGCGATGCCCTTGCCGAAGCCCTGGGCGCTGCCGGTCACGATGGCGATCTTCCCCGCCAGGCGGCCCGCCGTCTGCGGACGCGCGTGGATGTTCGCCTTCGCCATGTCCTGCCACTTCTGCATGTCAATCATATCGGATCATCCTCCCCTTATTATGGATACGCTACTTCCTGACAAAAACAAAATAGGAAACGATCACACCGATGATCACCAGCGCCAGCGCCAGCGAGCCGATCAGCATGAGGCGCAGCTCGCGCCGCCGGGCCCGGTTCGCGCGGGAGGCGTGCATGCGCCGCCGCATCCTGTCCAGCCGCTCCTCAAACCGCCGGCCGGCCTTCTCGCCCGCGACCTCGGCGACCTTTTCCTGGACCTTGTCCAGCTGCCGGAAATCCGGTATGCCGCCCTCGAAGCGCGCATAGCCCAGCACCGCCGCGGCGGTGAACAGGTCGTCCACCAGGCCGAAGGGGTCGCGGCCGGCCCGGAAGGCGCGGCAGCGGCTGGCCACGTAGCGCCGCCCGCAGGCCTGAACCTGCTTAAAGCGCGTCGGGTCTTCCTCGCTCAGGCGCGCCATGTCGTCCATTCCGTCCACCGGGTACGACGCCGGCGCGTCCAGGAGGCCGTGCATCACGCGGCAGGCCAGCAGAGTGCCCGCGCCGCAGGAGGCGTCGTCCAGGAGGGAAGCGTAGCCGGTGGCGGACTTTATGACGCGGGCGTCCTCCGGGTCGTCCAGGTCCACGTCGTCCCAGCTGATGCTGTCCAGCAGGATCACCACCAGGTCGCGAAGGTTCTCCTTTGACATGCCCAGCTGTTCCCCGCGCCGGCCCTTGCACAGGGCCACGATGCTCCCGCGAAGCTGGCGCACAAACTCGCCGCCGCTCATCACGTCGCCCGCCCGGATCACCCGCTCTGTCAGCCGCGGCCATTCGGCCCGGGCGAACTCCCGGAACGCCTCGCCGTTCAGCGCGTCGCGCCGGGTCTCGAGGGCTTCCAGCCAGTCCTGCACATACTGCGTGAGCGACATGCCCGGCTCGAAGGGCGGGATGTCCAGCTTCAGCGACGCCGCGGCGTTCAGCCGCGCCTGGGCGCCGTCCCGCCGCACGCGGCCGATCCACTGGATATCGTGCGCCAGCAGCGCGCGGGCCGTCTCCAGGCAGCGCTCGTCGGGCACCGGCGCGTTTTCCGGCAGCTGGTATTTGCCCAGAGACATGTCGAAGCGCACGCACTGCGCCGCCGCTCCCCGATCCGCGCCGCCCGCCTCCGGCCGCGAGATGAACACCGAATAGGGCATGGCCGTCTCGTCCGGACTCATGAGCGTGCAGTAGCTGACCCGCTGCACCGCCTCCACCGGCAGGGCGCGCATCAGCATGTCCATCAGCAGCCGCCCGCGCTCCGAGACCACGCCGCTCTCCTGGTCGATCACGATATGCACCGCGTACCGCTTGTCCCGGGAGGCGCGCAGTACGGCGGCGATCAGCCGCGCCAGCCGGGCCTCGCCGAACCAGCCGTCGATCAGCCGGAAGCCCGCGCTCAGCAGCGCCGCGTCGGCCAGCGATTCCGGCTTGAGGGTGGGCAGCAGCTCGATCTCGTCCCCGCGGCCCGCGTAGGCCTCGCGGAAGTGGGCCGCGGCGATGGGTCGGAGGGCGGAAAGCGCCTCGATGTCGGCCGGCTCGTCCATCACCAGCTGGTGCATCAGGCACGATCCGTGGCGGCCGTTCGGGTCCACCGCGCAGCGGCTCAGCACCAGCCCGTAGCCCAGGGGATACTGATAATACACCGGGGCGGGCGAATTGGACTGGCAGCGCAGCATGGTCTGCTGCTCCAAAAGGGAAAGCCATGCGCTGCCCGTCAGGCCCGCGCTGGCGGCCACCGTCCGGTAGCCGGCCGTATCCCTCCTGTAAATGTGCTGCTTGATCACGACGCAACCGCTCCTGTGTCCATTATTCCATTATTATAGTATATAACGCCTCGCCGGTTCTGTCAATCGCGCGCAGGGCCGGCGCGAAAAACCTTAATCTTTCCTTTCCCTTCCGTTCATTGACAGCCCTTCTGCGCCATGCTATAATACCCGAAAATGATCTTTAAGGCGATCCAGTGAGGTCGGCAAGACGATTATAGCGCCGCGGCGTACGCCCTGGTTTGATTTGTCCTGCCCCTCCGGGCGGGTTTTTTTCTGCCGCGAATCGCCCCGAGGGAAGGAGGATGCGCGATGCAGTTCAGATCGGACGTCGAGATCTTCGGCCTCGATCAGTTCCCCGGCGCCGCGCCCGCCGCCGGCCGCGCGGCCGGCAGGCTCGCCTCGCTCAATCTGTTGTCTTCCGATAAAGCCGAATACGTTCTCTTTCCCGGTTTCTGCGATGTTCACGTGCATTTCAGGGAGCCGGGTTTTTCTTATAAGGAGACGATCCGGACGGGCTCCCTGGCCGCGGCCCGGGGCGGCTGCACCGCCGTGTGCGCCATGCCGAACCTGGACCCCGTGCCGGACAGCCCGGAGACGCTCCGGCCCCAGCTGGACCTCATCCGGCGCGACGCCGTTATCCGCGTGCTGCCCTACGGGGCGATCACCCGGGGCGAGAAGGGCGAGTATCTGGCCGACATGGCGGCCATGGCCCCCTTCGTGTGCGGCTTTTCGGACGACGGACGGGGCGTTCAGTCGGAGGACATGATGCGCGAGGCGATGAAAACCGCCAAATCGCTGGGCAAAATTATCGCGGCCCACTGCGAGGTGAACGAACTGGCGGGAGGCGGTTACATCCACGACGGCGCCTACGCCGCGGCGCACGGCCATAAAGGCATCCCCGCAGAGAGCGAATGGCGGCAGATCGAGCGGGACCTGCGCCTCGCCGGGGAGACCGGCTGCGCCTACCACGTGTGCCACATCTCCTGCAAGGAGAGCGTGGCCCTCATCCGGGAGGCCAAGCGGGCGGGCGTGGACGTGACCTGCGAGACCGCGCCTCACTACCTGCTGCTGGACGAGGGCGACCTGCGGGAGGAGGGCCGGTTCCGCATGAACCCGCCGCTGCGGTCCAAAGAAGACCGCGAGGCGCTGATCGAGGGCCTCACAGACGGAACCGTCGACATGATCGCCACCGACCACGCGCCTCACAGCGCCGCGGAAAAGGCGAAGGGGCTGGCGGGCAGCGCCTCCGGCGTGGTGGGCGTGGAGATTGCGTTCCCGCTTCTGTACACCTACCTGGTCAGGCGGGGCGTGATTACGCTGGAAAGGCTCCTGGAGCTGATGGCCGCCGCGCCGCGCAGGCGGTTCGGCATCCCCTTTGAAGACGAGTTCACCCTGTGGGATCTTCGCCGGAGTTCGGCCGTCGATTCCGGCCGCTTCCTGTCCATGGGCCGCGCCACGCCCTTTGAGGGCTGGTCGGTCCTGGGGGAATGCGTCGCGACGGTCATGGGAGAGAGGATCGTCTACCGGGCTGATAAACAATAAACGACACCTGCCGCAACGGAGGAAAATGAGCATGGCAAAGCGAACGGATATCAAAAAGGTTCTCATCATCGGCTCCGGCCCCATCGTGATCGGCCAGGCCGCGGAATTCGACTACGCCGGAACCCAGGCGTGCCTGGCGCTGAAGGAGGAGGGCTACGAGGTCATACTGT
>JAFXQO010000063.1 GCA_017527065.1 Clostridia bacterium | reverse complement strand
TCAGAATCTGACTGTTCTCTTTCTCATTCTTCCCTATATCGTTTTCAAGGATCGCCTGTCCCCGCGCGCCGCCCCAGGGGGCTTCTCGCGACAACATTAGATATTATACGCTCCTGTTCACCGTTTGTCAATACCTTTTTTCGGCTTTGTGATTTTCTGTTATTTCCTATAATCATTACTTGATTCTTGCTCCTTTTGAAATGTTAACTGTTGAAGAATCCGCGCATATTATCCTCACTCGCGGCATAGGGCCGGACTTGCCGCTATGTTCATATCTTAATTTGACAGACCCGCTTTTTGAGCCTATAATTATACATAATAAGACGAATAAAAACGCGAACGAGGAGGAACAGATATGCTGAACATCACCATTCAAAAAACCACGACCCCCGCGGCCAAGCCCGCGCCCGGCGCGAATCTCGGCTTTGGCCATATCTTTACGGACCACATGTTCATCATGGACTACACAGAAGGCAAGGGCTGGCACGATCCGCGCATCGTCCCCTTCCAGCGGCTCTCCCTGTCGCCCGCGGCCATGGTGTTCCACTATGGCCAGGCCATGTTCGAGGGCATGAAGGCCTATCCCGGCAAAAACGGCTCGGCGTATATCTTCCGTCCGGACATGAACGCCAAGCGCGCGAACAAATCCAACGAGCGCCTGTGCATCCCCTACCTGCCTGAAGAGGACTTCATCCAGGCCGTCGAGGCGCTCGTGCGCGTCGACCGCGACTGGATCCCCACCGGCGAGGGCGAATCGCTGTACCTGCGCCCCTTCATCATCGCGACCGACGAATTCCTGGGCGTCGCGCCTTCCAAAACCTACCTCTTTATGGTCATCGCCTCGCCTTCCGGCGCATACTATGCCAGCGGCCTGAACCCCGTGGGCATCTGGATCGAAGACGAATACGTGCGCGCAGTGCGCGGCGGCATGGGCTTCGCCAAGACCGGCGGCAACTACGCGGCCAGCCTGATCGGCCAGGTCAAGGCCCACGACGAGGGCTTCGCGCAGGTGCTGTGGCTGGATGGCGTGGAGCGCAAATATATTGAAGAAGTCGGCTCGATGAACATCTTCTTCAAGATCGCCGGCAAGATCGTGACCCCCATGCTGAACGGCTCCATCCTGCCCGGCGTCACGCGCGATTCCGTCATTCAGCTCTGCAAGCACTGGAACATGCCCGTCGAGGAAAAGCGCATCTCCGTCGACGAACTGCTTGAGGCGCAGCACAGCGGCGCTCTGGAGGAGGTCTTCGGCACCGGCACGGCGGCGGTCATCTCCCCCGTGGGCAAGCTGCGCTACGGCGACGAGGTCATGACCATCAACGGCGGCGGCATCGGCCCGGTGACTCAGAAGCTGTACGACACCATCACCGGCATCCAGCTCGGCCGCCTTGAGGATCCGCTCGGCTGGCGCGTCGAAATCAAGTAACAGGCGATAGGAATCAGCGCCGCCGCGGAGCTTTTCGACCGCGGCGGCGCTCTTGCTTCATCGACGGATAAGGAGGCTTTCCATGAAAACAGGCGTTCAGGTATCCAGTCTCAAGCCCCTGCTCACGACCGAGGCGCAGGTCTATGAAGCCTGCAAAAAAATGGCCGGATTGGGCTGCGAGGCGGTCCAGGTCCAGTGGGTCGATCCTTCGGTGTCTGTGGAGGCCGTCGCGGCGGCGCTCAGGGAAGTAGCTCTCCGGTCGGTTTCCGTTCAGGATTTTTACAGCCTCGTCAAAGAGAACCCCGACTACTACATCCGCCTCAATCAGCTGACCGGCGGCGAGTGGCTGTGCGTCAGCCGCGTGCCGGACCACCTCAAATCGCAGAAGGGCCTGGCCGCCTACGTGGGAGAACTGCGCGCGCTGCAGGAGAAGATCGCGCCGCTGGGCCAGAGGCTGTGCTTCCACCCTGTGGCCGCGGACTACGCGCCCATCGACGGCGTCGTGCCGGTGGAGTACCTGCTCGAAAGCATGCCCGATCTGCAGCTCTGCCTCGACCTTTACCACCTGAACCGCAGCGGTTACGCCATGCCCGCCTGGATCGCGGCGCATAAGGGCCGCATTTGCATGGTGCATTTCAAGGACGGCAAAGACGGCAAGCTGACGCCCGCCGGACAGGGCGGCACCGACTGGGACGGCGTGGCGCAGGCCTGCGTGGACGCCGGGGTCGAATACGGCTTCGTCGAGCAGGAAACCTGGGATCGCGACCCCTACGAATGCCTGGGCGAGGCGCTGCGCTGGCTGAACGGGCAGCTGGGCCGCTGAAAAGCCTGAAAAATCAACAGAAAAGCGTTCCGGAACGCGTTGACAGGGGAAGAAAAGATTGCTATCATGGCGTGAAAGGCGGCATAGAATAGCGTGAAGCGTGCTTTGAGGAGGTTACGGCCCATGGAGACAAAGATGTCCGATCTGTTCGGATCAATGGTTTTCAACGACGACGTCATGAAGCAGCGCCTGCCCCACGCCACGTATAAAGAGATGAAGAAGACGCTGGCCGCGGGCAAGGATCTCACGCTCGAAATCGCGGGCGTCATCGCCAACGCCATGAAGGACTGGGCCATCGAGAAGGGCGCCACCCACTACACCCACTGGTTCCAGCCGCTGAACGGCGTCACCGCTGAAAAACACGAGGCTTTCATCTCTCCCGACCACGACCACATCATCATGGAGTTTTCCGGCAAGGAGCTCATACAGGGCGAGCCGGACGCCTCCTCCTTCCCCTCCGGCGGGCTGCGCGCCACCTTCGAGGCCCGCGGCTATACCGCCTGGGACCCCACGTCCTACGCCTTCATCAAGGACAACACGCTGTGCATTCCCACGGCGTTCTGCTCCTATACCGGCGAGGCGCTGGATAAAAAAACGCCCCTGCTGCGCTCGATGGAAGTCATCAACCGGCAGGCCAGGCGCATTTTGAAGCTGTTTGGCCGGGACGTGGCCGTGGAGACCACCGCCGGGCCGGAACAGGAATACTTCCTCATCGACCAGAAGGACTACGATCGCCGGCCCGACCTCATCTACACCGGCCGCACGCTCCTGGGCGCGCGCCCGGCCAAGGGGCAGGAGATGGACGATCACTATTTCGGCACGCTCAAGCCGCGCGTGGCGGAATTCATGGCCGATCTGGACCGGGAGCTGTGGAAGCTGGGCATACTGGCCAAGACCGAGCATAACGAGGCGGCCCCCGCCCAGCACGAGCTGGCCCCCATCTACACCACCACCAACGTGGCCACCGACCACAACCAGCTCACGATGGAATTCATGCGCAAGGTGGCCGCGCGGCACGGCCTGGTCTGCCTGCTGCACGAAAAGCCCTTCGCCGGCGTGAACGGCAGCGGCAAGCACAACAACTGGTCCCTCGCCACCAGCGAGGGCTACAACCTGCTCAATCCCGGCGACAACCCGAAGGACAACGCCCAGTTCCTTCTGTTCCTCTGCGCGGTGATCCGGGCCGTCGACGAGCACCAGGACCTTTTGCGCATCTCCGTTTCCAGCGCGGCGAACGACCACCGCCTCGGC
>JAFXQO010000062.1 GCA_017527065.1 Clostridia bacterium | reverse complement strand
ATGGCGACCCGGAAGGGGCTCGAACCCTCGACCTCCAGCGTGACAGGCTGGCGTACTAACCAACTGTACTACCGGGCCGCATGGTGGGCCTTCAGGGACTTGAACCCCGGACCGATCGGTTATGAGCCGACTGCTCTAACCACTGAGCTAAAGGCCCTTGTTTCGCCCTAAAGGCTTAGGAAAAAATGGTGACCCCATCGGGATTCGAACCCGAGTTACCGCCGTGAAAGGGCGATGTCTTAGGCCTCTTGACCATGGGGTCACATCATTTCTGGTCGGGGTGACAGGATTCGAACCTGCGGCCCCATGCTCCCAAAGCACGTGCGCTACCAGACTGCGCTACACCCCGTTGGGGCTCATTGGGATGTCTGCTCTCGCAAGCGACAGGAGTTATTATAGCGGTTTGACGCCCGTTTGTCAATACCTTTTTTGTGAAATCTTGTACCTTGAGAATTGCAAGTTTAAATGACGCGTTTAAGACCCAAGACAGCAGTCAGGCGGGAGGCCTCAAAAGCGGAGGCATCGTTCGGCTTCCTCTCTCAGATATTCGTTGTGTCGATCACATGGCTGTTGCGCCTGATGTAGTCGACGCAGGAGAGCGCGGCCAGGGCCAGCGCCGCCCACATCATGACGCGGGTGAGTATGGCGAGAGGCGTCCAGTCGAGAACGGGATTCAGACCGCCGAAGCCAAGGCAGAGGATGCCCATCGTCACGAAGATCATCTGGATCACGGTCTTGTATTTGCCCAGCGGCCCGGCCGCGATGACCACGCCGCGGGAAGCGGCCACCATGCGGAAGCCGCTGATGATGAGCTCCCGCGCGATGATCACCACGCACGCGCCGGCGTTCATGCGGTGCTGAGCGGTGAGGAACACCATCGCCGCGATCACCAGCAGCTTGTCCGCAATGGGATCCATCAGCTTGCCGAAGTCGGTAATGAGGCCGCGGGTGCGGGCGATGCGGCCGTCGAACAGGTCCGTGACGGCGGCTGCGACGAAAATCAGCGCGGCGGCCAGCTGCGCCCAGTGCGTCTCGACGCAGAGGAACGCGCACATGACCGGCGTCAGCGCGATGCGCATGAGCGTCAGCTTGTTGGGCAGGTTCATGCGCTTCAAAAGGCTCAGCATGGATCTTGCACCGCCTCTCCGATCAGGTCGTATTCGCTGGCGTCCGTGATGTGAACGTTCACGTACTGGCCGGGGCGCAGCCGCCCGGGCGAAGCGAAGAGCACCTTGCCGTCGATCTCCGGCGCTTCGAGCCTGCTGCGGCCGTAGTAGCGCCCATGACGGCGGCCCTCCACCAGCACCTCGCAGGTTTCGCCCACGCGCTCCCGCATGAGCGAGGCGGAGATGACTTGCTGCTCAGTCATCAGCCGGTCGAGGCGATACTGCTTCACGTCCTCGTCGATCTGGTCCGGCATGTCGGCGGCGGCGGTGCCTTCCTCGGGCGAGAAGGCGAAGGCGCCGAGCCGGTCGAAGCGCGCCTCGCGCATGAAGCCGAGCATCTCCTCGTATTCGGCCTCCGTCTCGCCGGGGAAGCCCACCATGAGCGTGGTGCGGATGATGATGCCCCGGTCGCGGCAGTCCTTCACGAGCTTGCGGATGAGCGCCTGGGAACCGCGGCGGTTCATGGCCTTCAAAACGCGGTCGTTCACGTGCTGCAGCGGCAGGTCGAGGTAGCGGCAGGCCTTGGGCAGGGTGGCCATGGCGTCCAGCAGGTCTTCGTTGACCGTGTCCGGATAGCAGTAGAGCACGCGCAGCCAGCGCAGGCCGTCGATGTCGTGCGCGTCCCTCAGGAGCCGGGTCAGCAGCAGCTCGCCCCCGGGGAAGTCGTTGCCGTAGCGCGAGGTGTCCTGGGCGATCAGCGTGAGCTCCGTCACGCCGCCCGCGGCCAGAGCGCGGCATTCGGCCACGATGTCGTCGAAGGGGCGGGAGCGGTAGCCGCCGCGGATGAGGGGAATGGCGCAGTAGGTGCAGCGGTTCGAGCAGCCGTCCGATATTTTGACATACGCGGAATAAGACGGGGTGGTGAGCACGCGCGGGCCACAGAAAAAGCGGTTGCCCTCGCCCGTGAGCGTGGGCTTCGCGCCGCCCAACGCCTTGCCGATGGCCGGAATGAGCTGTTCATAGGAGGACACGCCCATCAGCAGGTCGATTTCGGGAATCTCAGAGCGCAGCTCGCCGGCGTAGCGCTGGGCCAGGCATCCGGTCACCACCAGCAGGCGGCATGCGCCCGTCTGTTTGTATTCCGCCATTTCGAGGATGGTGTCGATGGATTCCTCCTTGGCGGAAAGGATGAATCCGCACGTGTTGACGATGATGATCTCAGCCCTGGCGGGGTCCGGGACGATCTCGTAGCCCGCCTCGCGCAGCATGCCCAGCATCATTTCGCTGTCCACCCGGTTTTTCGAGCAGCCCAGAGAGACCATTCCCACGGTTTTCATAGCGCATCCTCATTCCCGTTTTAATTCTTGCCGAAAATCTGCGCGAATTCCTCGCGCGTGATGATGACGGCCCGCGGCTTGCTGCCCTCGGCCTGGCTCACGTAGCCGCGGTTGGCCATTTCGTCCACCAGGCGGCCGGCCCGCGCGTAGCCGATGGAGAGCTTGCGCTGCAGCATCGAGATGGACACCTGCCCCGCGTTGATGGCGATCTCCAGCGCCTGCGGCAGCAGCTTGTCGGACTCGTGGTCGTCGCCCTCCTCCTCTGCCTCCTCGCCGTCGCCGCGGTTGTCCATGTAGTTGAGCAGGTCGGAGTTGTATTCCGGCTCGTGGCGGCTCTTGATGTACTCCACGATGGCGTGGATCTCCTCGTCGCTGACCCACGCGCCCTGAACGCGCTGCATCTTGTTGGCCCCGGCGGGCGCGAACAGCATGTCGCCCCGGCCCAGCAGCTTTTCCGCGCCGCCCACGTCCAGTATGGTGCGGCTGTCTACGTAGGAGGACACGGTGAAGGCGATGCGCGCGGGGATGTTGGCCTTGATGACGCCGGTGATGACGTTGACGGAGGGCCGCTGGGTGGCGATGACCAGATGGATGCCGGCCGCGCGGGCCAGCTGGGCCAGACGGCAGATGGCGTCCTCCACCTCGCCGGGCGCGACCATCATCAGGTCGGCCAGCTCGTCGATGATGATCACGATCTGCGGCATCATGGCCCCGCCGTCCGAGGCGCAGGCCTTGTTGTAGCCCTTGATGTCGCGCACGCCCTTCTCGGCGAATTTCTTGTAGCGGTCGGTCATTTCGGCCACGGCCCAGTGGAGCGCGCCGGCGGCCTTCTTCGGGTCTGTGACGACCGGCTGCAGGAGGTGCGGGATGCCGTTGTACACCGACAGCTCCACCACCTTCGGGTCGATCATGATCAGGCGCACTTCGTCCGGCGTGGCGCGGTAGAGGATGGAGCACACGATGCAGTTGATGCACACCGATTTGCCCGAGCCGGTCGCGCCGGCGATGAGCACGTGGGGCATCTTGGCGATGTCGCCGATGATATAGCGGCCGCCGTTGTCCTTGCCCATGGCCGCGGCCAGACGCGAGGCGTTTTTGCGCGCCTCCGGGCTCTCCAGCACCTCGCGAAGCGGCACCGTCTCCACCACGTCGTTGGGGATCTCAACGCCCACCGCGGCCTTTCCGGGGATGGGCGCCTCGATGCGCACGCTGGTGGCCGCCAGGTTCAGGGCGATGTCGTCCGCCAGGGCGGTGATGCGGCTCACCTTCACGCCCGGCGCGGGGGCCAGCTCGAAGCGCGTCACGGCCGGGCCGTGGGCGATGTCCACCAGCGTGGCGTTGATGCCGAAGGAATGGAGCGTATCCTCCAGCTTCGCGGCCTTCTCCTGATCCCTGTCCTGGGCGTTTTTGATCTGCGCGGGCCGGGGCAGGGCCAACAGATCGACCGGGGGATAGTTGTATTCCGCGCCGGTGGGGGAGAGGTCGTGGCTCTTGTCCTTCTTCAGCGGCACAATGGGCGTGTGGTCGAGCCGGCGCTCGACCGGCTTGGCCGGTTTTTTCTCTTCAACGAAGGGCGGCTTGTTCTCCCCGTCGAAGGGCGGCTCGATGCCGTTCCCCGCGTCGAAGCCGTCGTAGATGCCGTCGTCGCTGTCCAGACCGGCTCCGTCGTCCTCCGGGAGGTCGTCGGGGAAGGCCGCGTCCAGCGGGTCTGGCGCGGCGTACCGGGCCGCGTCCCCGTCGGGGATTTCCTCGTAGCCCGTGACGTCGACGGGTTCTTCCCCGTCAATCACGTCGATCGGCGGCAGGTCTTCTTCCTCAAAGGGCGGCTCCGTCTCGTAGGGCGGTTCCTGCGGCGCGTCCTCCGTCGCGGCGGGCGCATCGGACGCGGCCATGTCCTCCGCGGCCGCGGGGGCGGAATTTGTGCCGAACACCGGCTTCTTATTCTTCCGGTTCGTCAGGTACTCGGGGATGCGGAAGGGGTTTTCCGGCTGTTCCTCGCCGGGCGCGGGAGGCGTCTCGACGGGCTGGAGCGGCTCGCTCCGCGCGGCTTCGCCCTGGCCGAAGGTTGGCTGGTCCCAGGAGGCCCAGCTGGCGTCGTTGCGGCGGCGCTCCTCGCGGGCCTCGCGCCGTTCCTCCCGGCGGGCGCTCTGCTGCTGCCGGAAATCCTCGTAACTGCGATGCACGGTTTCCTGGACCTTCGCGCCCACCGAGCGCAGCGGGATGCGCCTGAGCAGCACCACGTCCACCGCCAGCATGAACAGCAGCACAACGAACCCGCCCCACTTGCCCAGGAAGGCGTAGGCGGGGTAGGACAGCACCGCGCCGATCGCGCCTGTGCCCGCCCGCTCAAAGAACGACTCGCGCACGAAATTCAGCCAGCCGCCGCCCAAAAACAGCGCGTTCATGATTTCCGGCGCGTAGAACACGTGCACCAGCGCGAAGAGAATCAGCACGCCGCAGCCGATCATGGCCACGCGCTTGCCGTCTATCTGCTTTCTCCCGAGAAACGCCACCAGCAGGCCGATCCACAGTATGATGGCGCAGGTGACATAGCTGAACATGCCGCTCAGGCCCTCCAGCAGCGAGCGGACGAAATTGGTCTGGTTGTCCACGGTCAGCAGTACGACAAAGGAGACGATGGCCAGGCCGATGATGACCAGCCCCGCCACCTCCGCACCCGGGGAAAAGGTCTCCTGCTGCGCGCCTCGGCCCTTTGCCGCTGATTTGGACGCGCCGCCGCGCTTCGCGCCGGATCTCGACGCGGATGATTTCCTCGTTGAAGCCATTGATTCCTCCCGATGAATCATTCATCCTGTATATTTTAAGCGATAAAATACCAATTTAATAACATCCATTATACACCACCTTCTGTAAAGAATCAAATCATTTCCGGACAAATCAAGAACAAACGTTCATAAATAAAGAGAAAAAGAACGATATATTTCAGATAAATGTTAAATATTTCGTTTTTATTACAAAATCATTGCCCAATATGCATAAAATATGGTAGAATAGCATGTGTATGGACAAGGAGCGTGTGTGATCATGAAGCGTGTATTGGCTGTCGCCCTGCTGCTGGGGCTGATGGCGCTGCCCCGGCTCGGGCTGATGGAGGGCGAGGATACGATCCGCCTGGCGAAAACCATCTATACGCTGGGCAAGGGCGAGTCGTATGAGACGATGCTGGACATCGGCACGGTGGTGATGAACCGGGTGGACAGCCCGTGGTATCCTGACACGGTGATCGACGTGCTGCGCCAGCCGCACCAGTTTCCCTGCGGCACGCAGTACGACGAGGTAAGCTTCCAGGCGGCGCGGGCCGTGATGATGGGCCGCCGCACGCTGCCGGCAGAGGCGGTGGTCATCCGCGCGGCGGACGCCACGGCCGCGCCGGAGGGAGAATTGATTCGCGCCAGCGGGCGTTTTGAGTTCAGGACGGGGCGCTGACCCCGGCGGCCGGCCGTCTGCGCGGCGGCGCGGGGAAGGACCCGCAAGGAGTACGTTATTGACAAAAGGATCATAGACTTCCTGATTAAAGCAAACGGGCTTATCGGATCGGATAAAAAAACAGGCGCGAACGCTCGGTTCACGCCTTGTTTTTTGCTGTCCTGACGGATCAATAGCGGTTCGCGCGCTGGGCGTCGAAGCAGTCACGGCAGTACACCGGACGATCGCCGCGGGGCTGGAACGGAACCTGGGTGGGACGGCCGCAGCCATCGCAGATCACGTCGTACATCTGACGCTCGCTGTTGCGGGCCTGGCCGCCGGCGGCACGGCGCGCGGCGCGGCAGGCGGGGCAGCGGCCGGGCTCGTTCTGGAAGCCCTTGTCGGCATAGAACTGCTGCTCAGACGCGGTGAAAACGAATTCCTTGCCGCACTCACGGCAAACCAGAGTCTTGTCTTCGAACATGGATATAACCCTCCCTAAAATATGACGCCTTCCCAATGAACTGCCTGGATCCCGACTTCCTTTATGGAGAGGCGCGGTTATAACCATGGGCTGTCCTTTTTGAGGCTGTTCAAATTATATCATAAATGACATAGAATTGTACAGCTTTCTTTAAAATTTAACCTGCTTATGGTAATATGACGAATCATATCAATGACGGAGGGGACGGCCATGGACAGGGACATTCTCGAACAGGCGCGATCGCTTCTTAAGGACGTCACGCCCATGTATCGCGACTGCGGGCGCATCTGCGGCGCGCTCTGCTGCCAGCCGGACGAGGCGGGCAAGGGCGGCGTGTTTCTCTTTCCCGGCGAGGAGACGCTTGTAAAGGGCGGGTGGGCGAGCGTCTCGCGGGTCGAAAACGGCCCCGGCCCGGGGCTCATGCTCACCTGCGCCGGCGAATGCGAGCGCGAAAAGCGGCCGCTGGGCTGCATGATCTTCCCGCTGACGCCGGAGGTGGACGGCGAGGGCCGCGTGACGATGCGCTTCGACGCCCGCGCCCGGCCGCTATGCCCGCTGTTGCGCAATGGCCTGATGGGCCTTCGCAGGGACTTTCGCGAGGCGGCGCGGCAGGCCATGCAGCTGATCGCCTCCGATCCGGAGGGACTGGCCTTCCTGCGGGAATGGGAAGCGATCGAGCGGCAGTACGACTTTCACCTGTGAGGGGGGAAAAGGCATGGATACAAGGCCCATTCGCACCTCGGCCAAGGCGCTCGTCATCCGGGACGGGCGCATGCTGGCGCTTCGCCTGCGGGACGCCGGCGGCGAGTTTTACATCATGCCCGGCGGCGGCCAGCGCGCCGGCGAGCTGCTGCCCGAGGCGGCGCGCCGGGAGGTACTGGAGGAGACCGGCATTTGCGTGCGCGTGGAGGGCCTCGCGTTTGTGATCGAAGGCGCCCACGGCGAACCGTTTCATCGGGTCGACCTGGTGTTCCGCTGCGATTACGAGGGCGAGGACGCCGGGGCGGCGCGCCATTTCGACATAAACCAGACGGGCGTCGCCTGGCTCGACATATCGACGCTGAACACCGCCCCGCTGTACCCCTCGAGGCTGCGGCGCGCCGTTATGAACCTGTATGAGAGCAAGCCCCACGCCGTCTATCTGGGCAACGAGGAGGCCGGGGATCCGGAAGTGACGGACTGACTTACAGCGCCGCGCTGCGGTCGAAGAGCGGCTTCATCTGCGCGTAGATGTCCGCGTAGATCGGGAACACCTTCGCGTAGGCCTCCCGCCAGTCGTCGCGGGCCGGGTACTCCGCCTTCGCGGCGATATACCGCGCGGCTTCCCGGTAGCTGAACAGGCCCATGCCCACGCCCGCGGCGATGGCCGCGCCCAGCGACGTGCCCTCGCCGGGCTGGCTGTGCACCCGGGCCGTCACGCCCGTGAGCGCGGCCAGGATGTCCGGCCAGAGCCGGCTCTGCGCGCCGCCGCCGGTGAGCATCAGCGAGCGCACCGGAATGCCGCACTCGGCCATGATGCCGGCGCAGCCGTACAGCGCGAAGGCGATGCCCTCGTAGACCGCGCGGGCGATGTGCGCGCGGGTGTGGTACAGCGAAAAGCCCCACAGCACGCCGCGGGTATTGGGGTCCCAGTAGGGGGTGCGCTCGCCCATGAGGGTGGGCAGGAAAAAGACGCCCTCCGCGCCGGGCGCGACGTCCATGGCCAGCGCCTCGGCCTGGGCGATGGACATGTTTTCGCCCAGCAGGTTCTTCACGGCCCAGTTGAGCGCGTCGCCGCCGCACTGGATGGTGCCGCAGCAGTGGCAGGAATGGCCGTCCACGTCCAGGTAGTTGAACACGCGGGCCTTTTCGTCCAGCACGGGGCCGTCCGTGAGCTGGCTCACCCAGGAGCTGGAGCCCAGGCAGGCGTAGGCGCTGCCCGGCTCGAACAGGCCGCTGCCCCGGGCCGCGCAGGCGCCGTCGCCGCCGCCCACCGCCACGGGCGTGCCCTCGAGAAGGCCCGTCAGGCGCGCCGTGCCGGCGCTCACCCGGCCGGACACGTCGTCGCCCGGCAGGATGCGCGGCATACGGCTGGGGTTGAGGCCCAGGTCGCGCAGCATGTCCTGGGCCCAGTCGCCCCTGGCGATGTCCAGCGCGATGGTGAGGGAGGCGTCGGAGTAGTCCGTCACGCCGGGCGTCCCGGTCAGCTGGGCGTAGAGGTAGTCCTTGGTGTTGAGGAACCAGCGCGCCTTCTGGAACACCTCCGGCCTGTTTTTGCGAAGCCAGAGGATCTTCGGCAGCGTGTAGTGGTTGTCCAGCCGGTTGCCGGTGAGGCGGTAGAATTCGTCCGGCGCGATGACGGCGCGGATCTCGTCCAGCTCCGCCACGGCGCGGGAGTCGGAATGGATGATATTCGGGTGCAGCGCCCGGCCGTTTTCATCCGCGGGGATGCAGCCGTTCATGGTGCCCGATAGGCCCACGCAGGCGATCCGGCCCGCGTCGGTCCTTTCGAGCAGCGCGCGTACGGCCCGGCAGCAGGCGGCCCAGATGTCCTCCATGGGCTGTTCCGACCAGCCGGGGCGGGGGAAATCGGTTCCGTAATCGGCGCGGGTCGAGTCGACCAGGGCGCATTTTTCGTCAAACAGCGAACACTTGACGCCGCTCGTTCCGGCGTCCAGCACCAGCAGGAGATTCTCTTTCATGGCGCGCTATTTCCTCCTTTGCGCGGCGCGACGGCGCAGCACTTCGCCCGTCGACGCGCCGATCATCGACACGAGGCAGCACAGAAGCATCACGCCCGGCTGCAGCGGATATCCTACGATGAGCCAGGGCACGGCGCTCACGATCAGCGGCGGCGGCAGCCAGGCCAGGTAGTGCGAAAGGCCGCTCCGGGCAACGAGCCCCGCTGTCGCGCCGCCCAGCAGCGGCAGCGTGATCCATTGAAGGATCACCTTGAGCGGCGCGTTCAGCGTGGGAAACGCCAGCGGCAGCAGCGCCGCCCCCGCCGAGGCGACCGCCATGACGCCCAGCTGCAGCGACAGCGCGCTCAGCCGCGATGCAATCACTCTTTTCATGGATTATCAAGCCGCTCCAATTCCGGATTAAACGCCAAACTTTTCCCGGCACGCCATGTGATACAGCCAGTCGGTGCGGCTGAGGAAGTGCGACCCGGCGCGCACGTGGTAGCACACGCCGCCGTCCATCAGCGGCTCTCCCACCCGGGGCATTTCGTCCGGCGCGACGAGGCCGGGCACGCGCTGGATCGTCCAGGCTTCGCTGGCGGCGACGCAGCCCAAAAACTCGCTTTCCGGGTCGGCCCAGGTATCCTCCTCCGCGGAGTTGACGTAAAGCTTTCTCGGGGCCACGAGGGCCAGCAGCATGTGCTGGTCGAAGGGCGCTTCCGCCTCGCGGCCGCGCCAGGCCTGATAGTTCCCGCAGAACCAGTAGGGGAAAACACCCGCAATGCGGTCGACGGATTCGCCCGCCTTGCCCCGGGAGACGGCGGCCCCGGCGCAGCCGGAGTCGTTGGAGACGACCATCGAGAAACGTTCGTCCTGGGCGCCGCACCACAGCGCCGTCTTGCCCAGGCGGGAATGGCCGATGACGCAGGCACGGCAGGCGTCGATGTCCTCCCGGGTCTCGAGGTAGTCCAGCGCGCGGCTGGCGGCGAAGGCCCACATGCCGATCTTGCCCCAGCCGGTCTTTTCATCCCGGGGATACAGCGCGGCCAGCCCGTCGCAGGCGGGGCCGTCGTCGGTCACGTCCTTATAGAAGATGTTGGCGATGGCGAAGCCGTGGTCGATGATCTCCTCGGCGGGCAGATAGGCGTCCGGCACCTCGGGGCGGAAGGACACCGCCACGAACACGGGCGCGGGCTTCACGGCCTTGGGCGCGACCAGGGTGATCGGGAAGGAGAAGGGGCCGCCGGGGGTGTCGAAGGACAGGCGGACGGTCTGCTGCACGGCCTTGTTCGCGAAGGCGTCCTGGCTCTTTTCGATTTCGCCCGTCACCTTTTCCGGCGCGGCCGGCGTGAAGCCGAATTCCTCGCGGCCCAGCATGTCCAGGAGCTCCGCGCGGCGCTTACGCCAGGCCTCCGGCGTTTTGACGGGGCGTTCGTCGTTCATCTCCAGCAGCGCGGGCAGGCCGCGGGCGGCGAGTTTTTCTTTCAACATATATATCCCTCCCTGTGTGAAGCAATAGCCGGCTTGATTGTTAAGGCCATTGTATCATGCGGCGCGGGGGCTGTCAATCGTCTTGCCTTGGAGGGCGGGTTGATATATAATAGACCTATCAAGAGAAGATGGGATAAAGCGCTATGGAACGAGAAGACAGGGACATTCAGAGCTTCCTCAAGCGGGCGCGGGCGTCGATGCCGTTTTTCTACCGCGCGGCCTACGCCATCACCGCGGACCGCGCGATGGCCGAAAGCGTTCTGGGCGAGGCGCTGGTGGAGGCTTATTTGAAGCGGGCGGCCCCGGCGGGTTCGCTGGGCTTTCGCGACGGCGTGCTCACGATCATCCGCGAGCGCGCGCTGGACAGGCTGGAAGAAGAACCCTCCGAGGGCGACTGGGAGGGCTTCTTTGCCGATCCGCAGCGCGATAACCTGATCGCCGCCGCCGTCGAACGGGAGAGCCCCGAGGCGCAGCGCATGTGCGTGCTGCGCTACGGCTGCGGCATGACCGTGCGCGAGATCGCATCTCTCATGGACGCGGATGTCGAGCAGGTTCAGGACGCGCTGAACCAGAACCGGCTGCGGGCCGAGCGGGCGCTGGCGCGGGCGAAGAAGACCGCGCGCCCCTTCGACCGGCTGGCCATGCGCGCCGTGCGCCAGGCCATGAACCGCGCCTCGGCCGCCTCGGTGGACGCGGACTACACCCTGCGCGCCGTGGAGGCGGAGCTGATCGTGCGGGGGAAGCCTCGGCGCTTCCTCCGGCGGGCGCTGGGCGGCGCGCTGCTGGGCGCGCTGGCTCTGGTGTTCGCGGCGCTGGTGTGGCTGCTGGCCGTGCTGATGGAAATGTAGAGCGCGGAACACAAATGTAAAAACTCGGCGCTTGACTCAATCGCGCGCCCTTTTGTGATACAATGATTCCAGCTTGTACCAATGAAGGAGGCGGTTTTCATGCCCGGCCTGCTCAAAAGGATTTTCTCCGTCGAGAGCATGGTGGGTTCCGCGCGGGTGCAGGGCGAACTGCCCACGACGAAGGAAGCCTACCGGAACATCGCCCAGATCGCGCTGCCGTCGGTGCTGGAGATGGTGCTCACCAGCCTGATCGGCTCCATTGACACCATGATGGTGGGCACGCTGGGCACGACGGCCATTGCCGCGGTGGGTCTGGTGGGTCAGCCGCGCATGCTGATGCTGAGCCTGTTCTTCGCGCTGAACGTGGGCGTGACGGCCATCGTGGCCCGGCGCAAGGGCGAGGACCGCCAGGCGGACGCCAACAAGACGCTGCGCACGGCCATCGTGATGATGCTGGCGCTCTCTGCGGCGCTGATGGCGCTGCTGATCCCCCTGGCGCGCCCGCTGATGATCTTCGCCGGGGCCATGGAGGACACCGTCGAGCTGGCCGCGACCTACTTCCGCATCCTGGGCTGGGTGCTGCCGCTCAACGCCCTGTCGATGGGCATCAACGCGGCCCAGCGGGGCGTGGGAAACACGCGCATCACCATGTACTGCAACGTGACGGCCAACTTGGTCAACGTGCTGTTCAACTACCTGCTCATCGGCGGCAATCTGGGCTTCCCGGCCCTGGGCGTGGCCGGCGCAGCTTACGCCACGGCCATCGGCTTCGCGGTGGGCTTCGCCATGGCGGTCACGGCGCTGGTGCGCGGCGGCCTGCGGGGCGACTTCCTGCACGTTCACATTTCGGACAACTGGAAGCCGGACGGCGAGAGCGTAAAGGGCATCATAAAGGTGGGCGGCAACGCGCTGATCGAGCAGGTGGCCCTGCGCATCGGCTTCTTCAGCTACGCCCGCATTGTGGCCAGCCTGGGCACGATCGCCTTCGCGGCGCACCAGATCTGCATGCAGTTCCTCAACCTGTCCTTCACCTTCGCGGACGGCGTCGGCGTGGCGGGCACCTCCCTGGTGGGCCAGATGCTGGGCCGCAGGCGTCCCGACCTGTCCACCATTTACGGAAGGTGCGCCCAGCGCATGGCCTTTGTGATCTCGCTCCTGCTGGCCACGCTGGTGGTGCTGCTGCGCGGCCCGGCCATCAGCCTGTTCCTGAACGCGGCCGACGCCAACGCCGAGGAAGTGCGCGCCCTGGCCCTGCGGGTGATGCTGATCGTGGCGCTGTTCCAGCCCTTCCAGATGTCCTCGGTGGTCATCTCCGGCTGTTTGCGGGGCGCGGGCGACAACCGGTTCGTGGCGGGCGTAATGATCGTGTGCGTGATGTTGATCCGCCCGGTGATGGCGCTGATGGCGGTGTTCGTGTTTCACCTGGGCCTGGTGGGCGCGTGGCTGGCCTCTCTCATCGACATGACGATCCGCATGACCCTGGTCATGCGGCGCTTCGCGGGAGGAAAGTGGCATGCGATCAAGGTATAAGGCCATGGTGTTCGACATGGACGGAACGCTCCTGGACTCGATGATCTACTGGCGCACCATCTGGCGCGAATACATTGAATCCCGCGGCCTGGCCATGCCGGAGGAACTGCGCGGGCAGACGCTCTTCGGCTGCGGCAAGGCCTGCAACCTCATCGCGCGGGACAACGGCCTGGACCGGGACGCCGTGTACAATGAAATGCTGGAGGAATTCCTCGCCCGGCATTACCGGGAGGACGTGGAGCCCAAGCCCTTTGCGGCGCGGGCCCTCAGGCGCTTCCGCGAGGCGGGCTTCGCCGTGGTGGTGGCCACCGCCACGCCGCGCCATATGGCCAAGCCGGCCCTGGCGCGGCACGGGCTATTGGCGCTGGCCGACCTGGTGACCGACGTCAGGGAGATGGGCGCCCAGAAGTCGAGCCCCGCTTTCTTCGTGAATGTGGCGCGGCGGCTCAGCGCGGAGCCGGGGGCATGCGTGATGTTCGAGGACGCGGTGTACGCCATGCGCTCGGCCAAGGCCGCGGGCATGACCGTGTGCGCCGTCGACGAGCCGATCTCCTATCCGGACAAGGCGGAGATCATGGCCCTTGCGGACAAATACATCATGGGCTGGCGGGAAATCGCCGAAGCCGAATCGCTTCCCTTCTGACAGACAGCAGAGCGCCGGCAGGCGCGCGTCATGCGCGCCTGCCGGCGTTTCTATAGGGCTTTTTCCTTTTCCAGCGCGGGCGAGGCGGCCAGCGGCGCGGCGCTCCGCCCCGCGGGCAGCGTTTCCTGCGGCCGCGGCTGCGACGCCGCCAGCGCCAGCGCCTCACTCACCGAGGAGACGGGGATCACCTCGATGCCGAGCCGCCGGTAGATCGCCTGGTCGTTTCCCATGGGAATGAGCGCGCGCTTCAAATGCGCCTTTTGCGCCGCCCGCAGCTTTTCGCCCACGCCGCCCACGGGCAGCACGTCGCCCAGCACGGAGATCTCGCCGGTCATGGCCAGGTCGGCCGCCACCGGCGCGCCCGTCACCGCGGACCAGGCGGCCACGGCCATCGCCAGGCCGGCGGAAGGGCCGTCCACCGGCGCGCCGCCGGGGAAATTGACGTGGACGTCGAACCGCTTGAATTCCGGCAGGAGCCGGCGCAGCAGCGTCGCGGCGTTGTCCGCGGAGGCCTGGGCTGTGCTGCGGCGGCGGATGGTTCGGCCAGGCGCGGGGGAGAGCTCCTCTTCGCACACGATGCCGCTCACCAGGATGCGCCCCCGGCCGGGCAGCGCCGCCGCCTCGATGGGCAGCAGCGCGCCTTCGTGGGCGCCGTGCACGGCCAGGCCCGTCACACGGCCCGGCGCGGCGACGCGGGGCGCTTCCGGCAGGGCGCGCGGCGCGTGATGGCCGCATTCGAACACCCATTCCAGCGCCTCGCGGCTGATGCGCTTATCATTCTGCCCGCGCAGCAACCCCGCGGCCATCTGGACGATGTTCACCGCCTCGCGGCCGCTTTCAGCGCAGCGGCCCACCAATTCCGCCTCTTCCGGGGCGAGGGAGAAGCCGGCCTTCTCCGCCGCGCCCCCGGCGATGCGGCTCAGGTCCTCCGGCTCCAGGGGCCGGAAGAAGATCTCCATGCAGCGCGAGCGAAGGGCGGGCGGCAGCTCCTCCGGCGCGCGGGTGGTGGCGCCCACGAGGCGGAAATCGGCGGGCAGGCCGTTTTTGAAGATGTCGTGGATGTGGCGGGGCGTATGCCGGTCGGAAGGAGAGTAGTAGGCGCTCTCAAACCGCACCAGCCTGTCCTCCAGCACCTTCAGGAGCTTGTTCATCTGGGTGGGATGCAGTTCGCCGATCTCGTCCAGGAACAGCACGCCGCCGTTGGCGCGCGTGACGGCCCCCGGCTTGGGCTGGGGCACGCCGCTGACGCCCAGCTGGCCTGCGCCCTGGTAGATGGGGTCGTGCACCGAGCCGATGAGCGGATCGGCGATGGCCCGCTCGTCGAAGCGCACGGTGGTGGCGTCCATTTCGATGAAGGGCGCGTCCGCGGCGAAGGGAGTTTCGGGGAGCCTGCGGGCCTCATCGAGCACGAGGCGCGCCGCGCAGGTCTTGCCCACGCCGGGCGGGCCGTAGATGATCACGTGCTGGGGGTTCTCGCAGCAGAGGACGGCCCGCAGCGCGCGCACGCCGTCCTCCTGGCCGACGATGTCCTCCATGCGGGCGGGGCGCACGCGCTCGCTGAGGGGCGGGGTGAGGCGCACGCGGCGCATGCGCTGCAGCCGCTCCATCTCGGCGCGGCTGTCGGCGCGGCGCTCCGGCGCGCCTGATTCCTGCTGGGCTCTGAGCTGGCGATAAAAATAGCAGCCGACGACGAGTGTGACGCCAAGCTGCACGAGGGAAAGGCAAAGGTAAAGCACGGCGTTTTTCCTCCTGAAAGCGATGGGATTCAGGCGTAGTATGTGGAAAAACGCGGAAACTATGCGCGTCAGGCGCGGCGCTGGAGCAGCATGAGCCGCTGGGCGGCGCGGCGCAGGGTGATTTCGCCCTCCAGGATGCCCTCGAAGGCGCCGTCGGCGTACACGCGGGCTTCCTGGGGGTTGAAGCGCGGTTTTGCGGAGAGGGTGAGCGCGGCCGCGTCGGAGATGACGATGGGCGCGCGGTTCAGCCCGGTGGGGCACAGCGGCGTGAGCACAAAGCAGCCGCTGTCCGGCATGAGCCGCGGCCCGCCGGCGGAGAGGTTGTAGGCGCTGGAGCCGGTGGGCGTGGCGACCAACAGGCCGTCGCCCTGCCAGTCGCCCAGCGGTGCGCCGTCCAGCGCGGCGAAGACATCCAGCGTGGAGCCGTAGTCGTTCTTGGCAATAGTCAGCTCGTTCAGGGCGCGGCGCGTCTCGCCCAGCCAGGTGTATTCGATGAGCGTGCGGGGGCTGACGGGCAGCGCGCGCAGCGCCGCCTCGTCGAAGGCGGGAAGGTCTTCCTCCGTGAGGGCGCACAGATACCCCCGCCGGCCGGTGTTGACGCCCAGCAGGGGTTTGTTCGCCGCCAGAGCCGTTCGGGCGGCGCGCAGCATGGTGCCGTCGCCCCCGAAGACCATGATTGCGTCGCAGTCGGCGGGATCGCCTTCCCGGCACGCGCCGGGATTCAGCCAGGCGGCGTTCCCGGCGCTGGCGTAGCACTCGAAGCGCTCCGGGAGGCGGGCGGCGCAGCGCATGGCCGCCTGCCGCCGCTCCTCGGACAGCGCGTTCGGATAGAGAAACAGCTTCATAAGGCTCCCCGATTTACCTGCGCTTCAGCGCTTTATCGATGGCCTGGGCCGCGATCTTGCCCGCGCCCATGGCGGAGATGACCGTGGCCGCGCCGGTCACGGCATCGCCGCCGGCGTACACGTCCTTGCGGGAGGTGAGGCCGTCTTCGTTCACAATGATGCCGCCGTGGCTGTTGACTTCCAGGCCCTCGGTGGTGTTCTTGATGAGCGGGTTCGGCGAGGTGCCGATGGCCATGATGACCGTGTCGACCGCCAGCTCGAATTCGCTGCCGGGAATGGGCACCGGGCGGCGGCGGCCCCGGGCGTCCGGCTCGCCCAGCTCCATGCGGATGCAGCGCATGCCGGTCACGAAGCCGTTCTTCGGATCGCGGGGGTCGTCGGGGTTGTTGTAGCCCAGGATCTCGACGGGATTATTCAGCAGCCGGAAGTCGATGCCTTCCTCGATGGCGTGCTCCACTTCCTCCCGGCGGGCGGGCAGCTCCTCCATGGAGCGGCGGTACACGATGTAGACGTGCTCAGCGCCCAGGCGCAGCGCCGTGCGGGCCGCGTCCATGGCCACGTTGCCGCCGCCCACAACGGCCACCTTGCCGCCCTTCATGATGGGCGTGCGCGGGTCGTCCCGGTAGGCCTTCATCAGGTTGGAGCGGGTGAGAAACTCGTTGGCGGAGTACACGCCCTTGCAGGCTTCGCCGGGGATGTTCATGAAGTTGGGCAGGCCCGCGCCGGAGCCGATGAACACGGCCTCAAAGCCCATGTCGAACAGCTCATCGACGGTCAGCGTCTTGCCGATGATGACGTTGGGCTCCACGTCCACGCCCAGCGCCTTGAGGGTATCCACCTCCTTGGCCACGATGGCCTTGGGCAGGCGGAATTCGGGGATGCCGTAGACCAGCACGCCGCCGGCGGTGTGCAGCGCCTCGTATACGGTGACTTTGTAGCCCTTCTTGGCCAGGTCGCCCGCGCAGGTGAGGCCGCTGGGGCCGCTGCCCACGATGGCCACCCTGTGGCCGTTGGCCTTGGGCGCGGCGGGCTTCTCGGAGGCGTTTTCATTGTGCCAGTCGGCCACGAAGCGCTCCAGGCGGCCGATGCCCACGGGCTCGAACTTGATGCCCAGGGTGCACTTCATCTCGCACTGGGTCTCCTGGGGGCACACGCGGCCGCACACGGCGGGCAGCGAGGAGGATTTCGTGATGACCTGGTAGGCCCCCTCAAAATCGCCCTCCTTGACGCAGCCGATGAAGCCGGGGATGTCTATGTTGACGGGGCAGCCCGCCACGCAGGGCCTGTTTTTGCAGTTCAGGCAGCGCTTGGCCTCCTCCACGGCGATTTCCATGGGATACCCCATCGCCACCTCGCTGAAATTATGCGCGCGCGCCTCGGGAGCCTGGGTGGGCATTTCGTGTTTCTTTGGGATGATGGCCATACTGTTCTCCCTCCTCACGCGTTTTTGAACAGGTTGCAGGTCTCTTCGTAGGCGTGCCGCTCGTAATCCGCGTACATGCGGCCGCGGCTCATGGCCTCGTCGAAGTCGATCTCGTAGGCGTTGAAATCCGGGCCGTCCACGCAGGCGAATTTCGTCACGCGCTGGCCGTCCTGCACCAGTGTGATGCGGCAGCCGCCGCACATGCCGGTGCCGTCGATCATGATGGGGTTCATGGAGGCGATCACGGGCACGCCGAAGGGCTTGGCCGCCAGCGTCACGAATTTCATCATGACCAGCGGGCCAATGGTGATGATCTGGTCGAAGGTCTCGCCCGCTTCCAGCATTTCCTTCAGGGGCACGGTGACGTTGCCGTGGCGGCCGTAGGAGCCGTCGTCGGTCATGACCACGAGCCTGTCCGAGCAGGCGCGGAATTCGTCCTCCAGGATGAGCAGGTCCTTGCTGCGGAAGCCGATGATACTGGTCACTTCGGCGCCCAGGCGGTGGAACTCCTGCGCCACGGGCATGGCGATGGCGCAGCCCACGCCGCCGCCCACGATGCACACCTTTTTTATGCCCTCGGTGTGCGTGGCGACGCCCAGGGGGCCGGCGAAATCCTGGATGGATTCGCCCTGCTCCTTATGGTTCAGCAGCGCGGTGGTCGCGCCGACGATCTGGAAGATGATCTTTACCGTGCCCGCCTCGGGGTCCGTGCCGGCCACTGTGAGGGGAATGCGCTCGCCCTCTTCGTCCACGCGCAGGATGATGAATTGGCCGGGCCTGGCCTTGCGGGCCACCAGCGGGGCTTCGATTTCCATCTGCGTGACGGTGGGGTTCAGCGCCTTCTTCGCGACGATCTGATACATGCCGTTCACCTCTTTCGCATTGTGCGGCTTCATTATAACATAATGTTTTCTTTTCAAACAATGCTTTTTTCGGATTCTTTCAAAATTTCACATAAGGCGCGAAAAAAATACGGCGGATCGTTACCGAAAAGGGGATCCCGATCCGTCATATAAGGTGAGAGCGCAGAGAGGAGGCGACGGACATGACGGAGGAGGAATTCACGCGCCGCATCATGGCCATGAGGAACCGGCTCTATCACGTGGGCCGCGCCATGCTCTGGAACGACGAGGACGCGGCCGACGCCGTGCAGGAGGCCATGCTGGCCGCCTGGAAGCAGCGGCGCGCGCTGCGCGACGAGGACAAATTCGAGGCGTGGTTCATGCGCGTGTTCATCAACCGCTGCCGCGACATGCGGCGCGGGCAGATTCGCCGGCGCGAGGCGCGGGAGGACGCCGTCCGGCGCTACGAGGAAGCCGCGCCGGAGCCGGGCGACGCGAGCGCGGCCCTGGACGCCCTGCCGGACAGGCTGCGCCTGCCCGCCGTTCTGTTCTACGTCGAGGGGTATTCTCAGAAGGAGGTGGCGCGCCTGCTGGGCCTCGAGCCGGAGCAGGTGAACACGCGGCTGAGGCAGGCGAGAGGACGCCTGCGGCGCGCGCTGGCGGAAGGAGGGGATCGTGATGAGTGAATGGAAAGACAGGCTGGCCATGCCGGACGCGCCGGACCGCTTCGCGGTGGCCATCCGCGCTGGGGGCGAAGACATACGCCGCTTTGAGGCGAGGCGCCGCATGTTCCGGCGCTGCGCGGGCATTGCGGCGGCGCTGGCGCTGCTGCTCGGCGCGGCGGCCTTCGCGGCGCTGCGGGGCATGAGGCCAAAGCCGGACGACGTCCATGCCGGGCCGGACCCCTCCGTCCACATGACGCCCGACCCCTCGCCCGAGCCCACGGCGGAGCCCCGGGTCGATTTCACCGACGGACGGCTGCTCTACGGCGGGCCCGGCTACCAGATCGCCGATGACCTCGCCCGCGGCCTGCCCGAAACGCCGCGGATCGAGCACGCCTACTACGAGCGGGAACCTGACGCGCTGGACGGCGATACCGTGGCCGGGTGGCTGTGGGGGAGCGACTGCGCGAAGGAGACCTATGATTTCGGCGCGGTGTACGTTCACGAGGCGAAGAAGAACGTGAAGAGTGATTTCAAGGCCAAGGGTTATGTGTTCGACGACGACGGATGCTTCCAGTTTTCCCCGGATGATCCGTCGAATCTGTACGTCGGCGCGTTTGAGAGCCGCGCGGCGGCGCTTGAATGGGCGGAAAACTGGCTGCGGGAGCACGGCGTACCGGATGAGTACTTCGCCCATCCCGCGCATCCTGGCGAATACGGCTTCGAGGGCGAGCGGGTCAAAACGGTCTATCCCTTCCGCTGGGACGCGCAGGTGGAGGGCGTAGCCGTGCGGGGCGCGGGGCTGAGCGGGGAGATCTGCACCTTCGGCCCCAATTTCTTCCTGCTCGACCTGGGCCGCTACCTACCGGTGGAGGCCGTGGACGGCGCGGCGGGCGCGTCGATGCCCGCGTATCTCACCGCGGCGCAGGCCGTCGACGCGCTCAACTGGGCGGCGGCCAGGGAATTTGACCGGATCAGGGAGGTCGACCCGGCCATGGCGGATTCCTATTACGGCTCTTTCGAGGATACAATCGAGGACATTCGCCCGGTCTTCGCCAACGACCTGTTCTACTCCGACACGATGTATCGCCTGAGTTGGGAAATCACCGTGCGCAGCGCGGAGCGCGGCTCCACGCGCGAGTTTATCGTGGACGCCAAAACGGGCCGCGTCTGGAACATGCACGACGGCGCGGAGGACACCGTCTACACGCGCTGAACCGCGTAAAAAAGAAGGACGCCTGACGGGCCTCGCCCGCCGGGCGTCCTGTCATTTGTCCTTCAATAATGCCCCGGCCTCCGTCTCGCCGGCGACATGGACGCCGTTCGCCTTCAGAAGCGCCGCGGTCACGCCGTCGCCCTCGGTGAGGACGCCGCTGAACGTGCCGTCGTAGACGCGCCCGCAGCCGCAGGAGGGGCTTCTCTCCTTCAGGATGGCCGCTTCGCAGCCGAAAAGGCGGCACACGCGCAGCGCCTCCTCCGCGCCGCGCCGGTATTCCGCGGTGACGTCCCGCCCGTCGCGGGTCACGACGCGGTCCCCCCGCCGTTCGGCGGGCACGCGCGGCGTGGGCAGGCCGCCGTATATCTCCGGGCAGAAGGGAACGAGCCGCACGCCCCGCCCGGCGGCTTCGAGCGCGGCGGCGCAGGGCACGCTCTTTCCGTCATAGCGGCAGGGGACGCCCAGCAGGCAGGCGCTGATCAAGAGGGTCATGGGCGGCGCTCCTTTCCGTCAGTCCAGGGAGAGATACTCGGCGCCCCGCAGGATGTAGTCCTCGCGGATGCCGGAGAGGCCGCCCAGGTTGAGGCGGCTGACCAGCGTGCCGGTGCGGAAAAACAGACCCATCACGGGCAGGTCGTCCACCACGAGCAGCTGGATGTCGCTGAGCTGCGCCCGCAGTTCGTCAGCCGAAAGGGCCTGGCGGGCGCGCTTGAGGGCGTCGTCCATCTTTTCGCTCTCGTAGTGGGAGCAGTTGCCGTTGCCGTTGCTGCTCAGAAGGTAGCTGAGATCCGGCATGGTGCTCAGGTTGAAGCCCACCAGCGCCAGACCGAAATCGTCCTCGCTGTTGAAGGCCTTGAGCACCTTGCTGCGCGTGGTGTTGTTCACGCTGACGCGGATGCCGATGCGGGCCAGCTGGTCGGCGATGAGCTGCGCGGCCTTGGAGCGGCTGCTGGTGGTGGGCTCGTCGTAGGTGATGATCTCGAAGGCGAGGTCCTCCCACAGGCCGTCCTTCACGCGGTCGAGCACGCCGTCGCCGTTCGAGTCGATCCAGCCGGCGTCGTAGAGCAGCTGCAGCGCGTGCTCCGGGCTATAGTTGTAGCGGGCGGACTGCGTCTCGTAGAGCCAGCTTCCGGGAATGACGGGCACCTCGCTCTCCTGTGCCATGCCCAGGTACACCGTGGAGGCCAGCGAGGTGCGGTCGATGGCGTACATCAGCGCCTCCCGCACGGCCCGGTCGGAGAGGATGCTGCCGCGCAGGTCGGGCACGAGGCATTCCCAGGTGAGGGTGGTGTAGTCCATGGTGGTGCGGTCGCTCAGCTGGCGGCTGAGGGCGGCGGAGGTGGAGCGGGTGGCGAGCATGTCGATCTCGCCGGTGGTAAACGCCTCCATGGCGTCTGAAACCTCGTTGTAGCGCTTGCAGACGATACGGGGAATCTCGCTCTGACGCCGCCACCAGAGCGGGTTGCGCTCCAGCACCATCAGGCCCCAGTTGTTGAAGGAGGTGAACCAGTAAGGCCCGGTGCCTTTGGGATAGGCCGCGTTCAGCGAATCCCGCTGCACCACGGGGAAGGTCATGGCGTAGAGGGTCATGTAGCCGAAGGAGCCGGGCGTCACCTTGACCGTGAGCGTGTCGACGGCCTGCATGTCGCTCAGGTAGCGCACGCGGGCGTAGTAGGGGCTGGTCTCGCTGTTGATGAGGATGTCCTCATAGCTGGCCACCACGTCGTAGGCGGTGAGCGGGGAGCCGTCGTGGAACACCACGCCGTCGCGCAGGTAGAAATACCACGCCTTGTCCTCGCCGATGTATTCCCAGCGACCGCACAGTTGGGAGACGGGCTCGCGGTTCTCGTCCAGGTCGATCACGCTCTCAAACACCAGCCGGTCGAGGGAACACAGATCGCGCGACTGCGTGCGCAGCGGATGCAGCGAGGAGCCCTGCGTCGCCACGTAGCCCACGTTCAGGCTCTTGCCTTCCAGAACCACGACGCCGCTGTTGGCAGGATTGGCGGGCGCGGCGCTGGGCGCGGGCTCGGTGGGCGCGGGCGTGATCAAAATGACGGCCTGCGTCTCGCTGCGCCGGGCGCATCCCGCCGTGAGCAGGACGAGCGCCGCGAGGCAGAGGAGGCGCAGGACGCGGTTAAGTCTCATAGTCGTAAAGCTCCTCGTATTTTTCATAAGCCGTGAGCACGCGCGAGACGTAGGCCTTCGTGCTCGCGTAGGGGATGGCGTCGCGCAGGAGGGTCCGCCCGTCGGGCGAGACGGCGCTGTCTGTGAGCCATTTGTCCACCGTGCCGTGTCCGGCGTGATAAGCCGAGGTGACCAGCGTCAGGTCGCGGTCGTAGCGCCCCATGAGCCAGTTCAGATACCAGCAGCCGTATTTGAGGTTCGTCTCCGGGTCGTACAGGCTGTCCGGGTCGAAGCCGTCGGCTTCCTTGAATTTGCCCGCGATCCATTCGCCGGTATCGGGCATGATCTGCATCAGCCCGCGCGCCCCCACGGAGGAGGTGGCGTTGGCGTCGAAGCTGGACTCGCAGCGGACCACCGCGGCCACGTGCCAGGGCTCCAGCCCGTATTCGCCGGCGGCGCGCACGATCTGCGCCTTGTAGCGCAGCGGATACTGGGCGTAGACCAGGTTCCGCTGATACCGCGCGATGTAATACGCGCTCAGGGCGATGAGCGCCGCCGCGATGACAGCGATCGCGGCGACGCGGCCTACGGGCGCCTTCTTGCGCAGCGTGCGCCGCCGGGAGCGCGGCAGGGTTTTATGCGTCATCAGCTGAACCTCTTGACCAGGTCGCGCAGCAGAGAAGAGAGCTCCGCGCGGGTGGCTTCCATGGATCGGTTTGTGCGGATCACCACCGTGGCGCGGCTTTCCTTTTCGCTCAGCGGCATCTGGCATTTTATGCGGGCGAGGGCCTCGGCGCGGGTGAGGTTGTCGCGCTCCATCACGCGCTCGACCTGCTTGTCCTCGTCCACCGACAGGCACCAGGTTTCGTCGCACAGCGCGTCCATGCCGGTTTCAAACAGCAGCGGCACGCTCAGGAACAGGAAGGGCACGCCATCCTGCCCGGCCTGGCGGATCTTCTGGACGATCCGATGCTGCACCATGGGGTGCACGATGCCCTCCAGCACGTGGCGCTGCGCCTCGTCTGAGAAGATGATCTCGGCCAAGGCGCGGCGGTCGAGAAGACCGTCCTCGGTGAACACACCCTCGCCGAACGTCTCCAGAATCGGCATGAGAGCCTCGCCGTTTTCGGCCGTCAGCGCGCGGGATTCCACGTCCGCGTCGAGAACCAGCGCGCCCTGCTCCTCCAGGAAATCGGTGGCGGCCGTTTTACCGCTGCCGATTCCGCCGGTTATGCCAACCACATAGGGTTTGTCCATAATACATGCCTCCTATTTGCAGTCGTACCAGCTGCGGCCGATGTTGACCTCGGCGACCAGCGGCACATCCAGAGAGACGATATTTTCCATGCACGCCTTCAGCAGCGAGGCCGCTTTCGCCGCCTCGTCCTCCGGCGCTTCGACGATCAGCTCGTCGTGCACCTGCAGGATGAGGCGGGCCTCAAAGCCCTGCTGCCTGAGCGCGTCGTGAACGCGGATCATGGCCAGCTTGATGATGTCCGCCGCGGTGCCCTGGATGGGGCTGTTCATGGCGGCGCGCTCGCCGAACTGGCGGATGGCGTAGCTCCGGTCGGACAGCTCGGGAAGGTAGCGGCGGCGTCCGAATAGGGTGGTCACGTAGCCCTGGGTGTTGCCCAGCGCCACGCAGCCGTCCATGTAGCGCTTCACCTGCGGATAGCGGGCGAAATAGCGCTGGATGAACCCGGCGGCTTCCGCGCGGCTGACGCCGATGTTGCGCGCCAGGCCGAAATCGGAGATGCCGTATACGATGCCGAAGTTGACCGCCTTCGAGGAGGAGCGCATTTCGGGCGTCACCTCTTCCAGCGGCACGCCGTAGACCTCGGCGGCGGTGCGGGCGTGGATGTCCTGATTCCTGCGGAAGGCGTCGATCATGACCTCGTCGCCGGACATGTGGGCCAGCACGCGCAGCTCGATCTGGGAGTAGTCGGCGTCGACCAGCCGGCAGCCGGGCCTGGCGACGAACGCGCGCCGGATCTCGCGGCCCAGCGGCGTGCGCACGGGGATGTTCTGCAGGTTCGGCTCCAGGGAACTGATGCGCCCGGTGACCGTGGCGGTCTGGTCGAAGGAGGTGTGGATGCGGCCGTCCCTGCCCCGCAGGCGCAGCAGGGCGTCCACGTAGGTGCTCTTGAGCTTGGCGTATTTCCGGTATTCCAGCACCTGGGCCACCAGCGGGTGTTCGTCCTGGATGGCCTCCAGCACGTCCGCGCTGGTCGACCAGCCGGTCTTGGTCTTTTTCCCGCCCGGCAGGCCCAGCGTCTCGAAGAGGTAAGTCCCCAGCTGCTTGGGCGAATTGACGTTCAGCGCCTCGCCGGCCTGGGCGCGGATGGCGGCCAGCAGGTCCTCCACCTGTTTGTTGAAGCGCTCGCTCAGCGCGATCAGCGCGGCCTCGTCGGTGAGGACGCCCGCGCGCTCCATGTCGTAGAGCACCCGCGCCAGGGGCAGCTCGATTTCATCGTACAGCTTTTCCAGCCCGTCGCGGCGGAGCAGCTCCGCCTGCTGGGCGTACAGCCGCAGCAGGGCCCCGGCGGGCAGGTTCTCGTCCAGGGGGAGCTGCTGGTCGGCGCACAGGGCGGCGAGGGAAAAGCTGCGCCGCTGGGGGTTGATGAGATAGCCCGCCAGCATCACGTCGAACACGCGGCCCGGGAAGGAAAGGCCCAGCCCCATGAGGCGCTTCAGGTCGTGCAGCACCACCAGCCCGGCCCGGTCGACCAGGGGCTGGATGAGCGCGGCGGCCTCGGCCTCGTCGACGCCGGGGTCGATCAGATCGCCGCCCAGGCGCAGCGCGACGCACGCGCCGTCCGAAGCGGCCACGCACAGATGCGTGCCGAAGGAGAGGGCGATCACCCCGGCCGGGAGCGAGGCGACGCGCGCCTCGAATTCATCCCGGGGCAGCGCTTCGCACGCGCCCGCTTCCGGCAGGCGGATGGACATGGACACGTCTTCGGCCTCGCTGAGGGATTCCAGCCGCGCGCTGACCTGCCGCAGCTGCAGGCGGTTCAGCATGGCCGCGCCGTCCTTGAGGTTGTGCAGCGGGCAGTCCTGGGGACGCAGGTTAAGCGGCGCGTGGCGGTCGATGGTGGCCAGCCACTTGCTGAACGCCGCCGATTCGCGGCCTTCCATCAGGCGCTCGCGCAGCTTGCCCTTCTGGTCGGTCTCGGCGCTGTCGAGGGCCGCTTCGAGGGTACCGTAGCGCTCGATGAGCTTCTGCGCCGTCTTTTCGCCGATGCCGGGCACGCCGGGGATGTTGTCCGACGTGTCGCCCATCAGCCCCTTCATATCAATGAGCTGGGCGGGCGTCAGGTTCCACTTTTCGCGGATGAAGGCGGGCGTCACGCGCTCGGTGTCCTTGATGCCCTGGCGCGTGTAGAGCACGGTGGTGTGGGGCCCGGCCAGCTGGAAGGCGTCCCGATCGCCGGTGATGACCAGCGCGTCGATGCCCTCCTCCTCGCACATGAGCGACAGCGTGCCCAGGATGTCGTCGGCCTCGTAGCCGTCCAGCTCGACGATGCGGATGTGCATCTCCCTGAGCAGCGCCTGAACGCTCTCGAACTGCGGGCGCAGCTCGTCCGGCGTGGGGACGCGGCCGGCCTTGTAGGCGTCGTAGCGCAGGTGCCGGAAGGTGGGCCCGTGGCGGTCGAAAGCGACGGCGCAAAGATCCGGCTTTTCGTCGG
This sequence comes from Clostridia bacterium, assembly GCA_017527065.1. Classification (GTDB taxonomy): domain Bacteria; phylum Bacillota; class Clostridia; order Christensenellales; family Aristaeellaceae; genus Firm-10. The sequence continues at coordinate 175,930 of JAFXQO010000062.1, read as the reverse complement.
CCATGACGCGCAACAGCATCATCATGAAGCCGTGCAGCGCGTTGGTGTATTCGCCCGAGTCGCTGGTCATGACGGGCAGCGCGTGAAAGGCGCGGTGCATGAGGCTGTTTCCGTCGACCAGCAGCATTTTCGAGGCCATATCTTTCCCTCCCAGTTCCTGCGGATATAACTCACAATCTTATTATACCACATGTCGGCGCGTTCTGTCAAAAAACAGAGGTTAATGAAGTTCTAAGATAAGAATAACTTTTCATATCGGTTAAGAAGCGGCGCTTTGTGTTATAATTTCCCAGAGGCCATGAAACAAAACGCCTCCTCCGCGCGTCTTTCTAACCAGACGGCGTGGAAAAGGCGCTTATTTCCGAATGGAGACAGGAAACAATGAAGGCATTTGCGAAAATTCTCACGGTCATCACGGCGCTGGCGCTGCTCCTGGCGGGTTATGTCGTCTGGAGCGCGAACGCCCAGGTGAGCGCGGAGGGCTATAAGGTCGAGGCGGCGGCCGACCGGGAGGATTCCTTCAACGGCGTGGTGAACGCCCTCAGGAGCGGATCGGACAACATCGTCTCATACAGCCGCGGCGCGATCGGCGGCGCGGATCAGTACGTCTTCGTGACGTACACCATCCGCGTGCGCAATTCGGATTTCATCCCTTTCGAGTGGATCGACCTGACGCTGGAGAGCCGGGAGGGCGACGTGCTGCTGGTGAAGCCGTCGGTGCAGGACATACCGGCGCTGAACCAGTCGCTTCTGTCCTTCACGCTGATGGCGCGGCGCGGCGCGGTGGACTACGAGCGCCGGGCGACGCTGAGCTATTACGTCTACGGCCATTACAAGGCCATCCCGCTCACGCTCAAATGATGGGAAAATCGAAATACGTCGAGGGGTACGGCTCGTCTTCGAGCCGGTAATGCCACCACTCGGCGGAATACGCGAGGAAACCGGCCTGCTCCATGAGACGCCTGAGCAGCAGCCGGTTTTTCGTTTGCTCCTGCGTGCAGCCGGGGAAGCCGTGGCGCGAGCGCTCGTCCATCAGGTCGAAATCGCCGCCCATGTCCAGCGGGGCGCCGGAGAGAGTGACGAGCGTGAGGTCGACCGTGCCGCCGCGGCTGTGGCCGGACTTTTCAGCCACGTAGCCCAGCGGGATCAGGTCAGTCTTGGCGATGCGCGGGTAGTGGGCTGCCTTCGTGCGGAAGTCTTCGGGCTCCCGCGACCAGCGGATGAAGTGGTTGACCGCGCGCTGGGGGCGGTAGGCGTCCCAGAAGAGCAGCCTGAGCCGCATCACAGCCGCGGCGTCGCGCGCGCGAAGGAGAGCGCGCGCCAGTTCGATCGAGCCGGCGACGCGCGGCGCGAGGTAGCCGTCCACCGGCGCGCCGACGAAGTTGTCCGATCCGGCGTATTTGGCGTCGGAGAGCGTGCCGGGCACGGCCTCGTCGAGATAGACGAATCCTTTGGGGAGCATGGAACGGCCGGTGATTTCGCTCATTGGATTGATTCTCCTCAATAATAATGATGCTGCCGCGGGGGAGTTCCTCGCGGCAGCGTGGATTTTTGGCGTTACGCCTCGGCCTTGACCTTCTTGAGGTGCACGAAGCGGGGCAGGCCGTTGACCTTGGTCAGCTGGGTCTCGCCCTGGATGAGCGGCAGCGCGTAGTCGATAAAGCCCTGGTTGACGCCGTCGCCGGTCTCGTTGATCCATTCGAGGGGCAGCTTCTTCTCGGTGTTGGCCACGATGGTCAGCGGGAAGAGCTTGATGTTGCAAACGTAGTTGCCCTTTTCGTCGTAGGAGCGCTCGAAGCCGACCATCTTGTCAGTTACGCCCGCGACGGCGTTCTCAACCGCGGCCTTGCCGGAGGCGAAGGACTCGTCGATGTCGGTCTGGGAGGCGCAATGGGCCGCGCAGCGCTGCAGCAGGCTCAGTTCGATGCCGCGCACCTTCGCGCCGGTCTGCTCCTTGATGTAGTTGGCCAGGTACAGCGCGGTGCCGCCCAGCTGAGCGTGGCCGAAGGAGTCCTTGGCCATGTTCTTGTTGGCGTACTCGGCGATGAAGGTGCCTTCCTTGTCGTGGATGCCCTCGGAGACGACCACGAAGCACTTCTTGTTCTTGGCGTAGATTTCCTTGACCTTGGCGGTGAAGGCGTCGATGTCGAAGTCGACCTCGGGCACGTAGATGAGGTCGGGTCCGTTGCCGGCGGTGCCCGCCAGGGCGGCGGCGGCGGTGAGCCAGCCGGCGTGGCGGCCCATGCACTCGATGATGGTGATCATGCCGGTGTCGTACACGCGGGAGTCATGATACACTTCCATCACGGAGGTGGCGATGTATTTGGCGGCGGAGGCGAAGCCGGGGCAGTGGTCGGTGCCGGCCAGGTCGTTGTCGATGGTCTTCGGGATGCCCATGCAGCGGACCTCATAGCCGTTCTTCAGCATGAACTTGGAGATCTTGTTGCAGGTGTCCATGGAGTCGTTGCCGCCGTTATAGAAGAAGTAGCGGATGTCGTACTTCTTGAACATTTCGAGGATGCGGATGTAGTCGGTCTCGTCCTCGTCGGGGTCCTTGAGCTTATAGCGGCAGGAGCCGAGGGCGGAGGAGGGGGTGTACTTCATGAGGGCGAGCTCCTCGGGGTCTTCCTTGGCCATGTCAATGAGGTTGTCCTCGAGCAGGCCCTTGATGCCGTTGCACATGCCGAACACACGGGTGATGGCTTCGCTCTCCAGAGCGGTTTTGATGGCGCCGTAAGCGGACGCGTTGATGACGGAGGAGGGGCCGCCGGACTGGCCGATGACGGCCGCGCCTTTCAGCATAGACATGATGAGTCATTCCTTTCGATGCGTAATTGTCCGTATGGATACGCGTATATTGTAGTGCAATGCGGGGGAGAAGTCAATTTAATTTTGCAAAAACGACGGCGCGACGCGGCGCGGTTATGCGCCCATCAAATGATTTAATGTGAAAATCAGCGTCAATGCTTGATTTTGCGCGCGATTGCTGGTATACTAACAGACGAATCCGAAAACAAAAGGAGTGTTTCATATGGCTCTCGTAACTTCTACTGAGATGTTTAAGAAGGCCTACGACGGCGGCTACGCCATCGGCGCTTTCAATGTCAACAACATGGAAATCATCCAGGGCATCACCGAGGCCGCCATCGAAAAGCGCGCCCCGCTGATCCTGCAGGTCTCCAAGGGCGCCCGCGCCTACGCCAAGCACGTGTACCTGATGAACCTGATCAAAGCCGCCATCGAGGACGCCGAGCAGACCGCCGGCTTCGACCTGCCCATCTGCGTGCACCTGGACCATGGCGACAGCTTCGAGCTGTGCAAGAGCTGCATCGACGGCGGCTTCACCTCCGTCATGATCGACGCCTCCGCCAAGTCCTTTGAGGAGAACATCGCCGTCACCAAGGAAGTGGTGAAGTACGCTCACGATCACGGCGTGGTCGTCGAGGCCGAGCTGGGCACCCTGGCCGGCGTTGAGGACGAAGTGAAGGTCGCGGCGGAGGATTCCTCCTACACCCGCCCCGAGGACGTGCAGCATTTCGTCGAAGAGACCGGCTGCGACTCCCTGGCCATCGCCATCGGCACCAGCCACGGCGCTTATAAGTTCAAGGCCGAGCAGTGCACCCGCAATGAGAAGGGCATCCTGGTGCCCCCGCCGCTGCGCTTCGACATCCTCGAAGAGGTCGCCAAGCGCCTGCCCGGCTTCCCGATCGTGCTGCATGGCTCTTCCTCCGTGCCGCAGGAATTCGTGAAGATCATCAACGAGAACGGCGGCAAGATGCCCGACGCCGTCGGCATCCCCGAGGAGCAGCTGCGTCAGGCTGCCCGCGGCGCGGTCTGCAAGATCAACATCGACTCTGACCTGCGCCTGGCCATGACCGCCTGCATCCGCCAGTACTTCAACGAGCATCCGGATCATTTCGATCCCCGTCAGTACCTCAAGCCCGCCCGCATCGCCATCAAGAACATGGTCGCCCACAAGCTGGTCGACGTTCTGGGCTGCGACGGCAAGGCCTGATTGCCAACACACAAAAGGGAGCTGCGGCCAGAGCTGCGGCTCCCTTGGTTCATTCCATAATCCAGTTCGGCGGCCGCCGGAACGGCCGCATGGGGGCGAAGACAAGCCATGACGAAGAGAGAGGCGCGCTGGGTGGTCATTCACATGGCGCACAGCGAGGAGAAGGCCCAGGCCATTCGCGACCGGCTGACGCAGGAGGGCTTCATGGTGGAGATCCGGCCTGCGCCGGGCGACGTGGACGGGCAGGTTTTTGAGATCATGGCGCTGTCCTCCGAAGCCCGCGAGGCGCGTTTGCTGCTCGCGGAGCAGGGGCTGTGACGCCGCGCGATGCGCCGGGGGGGAGTGTTGACCATGAAGGGAACCTGCGAAACCCTGCGCGTCGGCGGACGCCGGGGCGTTCTCTATCTTTCGCCGGGCGGGGGAGTGCGCGCGCTGCTCGTCGCCTGCTGCGGCGACCGGCTCGAGGACATGCTGCCCGAGATCGAGCGCTTCCTCGCGCCGCGGATGGAGGCAGATGTTTCGCCCTTCGCGCTGGCCTCGCTGCCGGACGCGGACTGGGACGCGGATTACACGCCCTGGCCCTCGACCGAACTGAACGGGCGCGAGATGGCCGGCCGGGCGGACGCGCTGCTGGACGCGACGCAGGGGCCGCTGCTGTCCGCCGCGCTGGACCGGCTGGGCGGCGCAGCAAGAGTGGGCATCCTCGGCTACTCCCTTGGCGGGCTGTTCGCGCTGTACGCCGCGTCGAAGCCGGATTCGCCCTTTGACTGCGCGGCGAGCGTATCCGGCGCGCTGTGGTATGAGCGCTTCGCCGACTACGCGGCGCAGGCGCCGTTCCCGCGGCTGATGCGGGCCTATGTTTCGCTGGGACTCAAGGAAGCCAAGACTTCCCGCGGGCCCATGGGCCGGAACAAGGCCGCCAGCGAGGCGATTCACGCGCTCCTCGCGGCCCGGCTGGGCGACGAAAACGCCGCCTTCGAGTGGAACAACGGAAACCATTTCTTCGAGGTGCCGCAGCGGATCGGCAAGGCCATCGCCTATTTATGTAAACTATGATTGAAATGAGTTGACTAAAAAGACGGCTTGTGCTATCTTGGGGAGCGTGACGGGGATTATTCCGGAAAGAAGGCGTTTCCCATGGAGATGAAAAGGAGCGGCCTGAAGGCGCGGGACATGGCGTATATCGCGCTGATGGCCGCGCTGATGGCGGTCTGTTCGTGGATCAGCATTCCCGCCGTGGTGGAGTTCACCATGCAGACCTTCGCGGTGTTCGCGGCGCTGGGCATTCTGGGCGGCAGGCGCGCGCTCATCGCGGTGTGCGTCTATCTGCTGATGGGGGCCGTGGGCCTGCCGGTTTTCGCGGGCTTCAACGGCGGCGTCAGCGCCCTGCTGGGGCCCACAGGCGGCTACCTGGTGGGGTTCGCGGCCATGGCGCTGGTCTATTGGCTGATCGTCTCCCTGGCGGGCGAGGGCCGCTGGGCGCGCGCTGCGGCGCTGGCGGCGGCGCTGGCGGTGTGCTACGCCTTCGGCACGGCGTGGTTCGTGATCGTGTATACCCGCCAGGCGGGCGCGGTGAGCGTCATGACGGCGCTGGGCTGGTGTGTGTTCCCGTTCATCATTCCCGACCTCGTCAAGATGGCGCTGGCGCTGCTGCTCACGGAGCGCGTCGCCAGATACGTCCGCTGAAGAGGACGACCTCACACCTTCCCCCGACCGGGAAGGCTATTTTTTTGCCCCTTCCGCCTGGCGCTCCGCCAGCAGACCGTCATAATAGGCCAGCTTTTTCGTGACCTTCTCGTAGTTCATCCGCATTTCCTCCAGGCGCTCCAGCACGTTTTGCTGCTGCGCCTTGAGGATGTCGCGGCGCTGCGCCAGCGTTACGGGGCCCTCCTCCCGCAGCTGCACGAAGGTGCGGATGTCCTTGAGGGGCATGCCGGTATTCTTCAGGCAGGTGATCAGGCCCAGCAGGTCCAGATCCTCGTCGGTGTAGCGGCGGCTGCCCCCCTGGCTGCGGTCGATGCGGGGCAGCACGCCCTCCTTTTCGTAGTAGCGCAGCACGTGGGCGCTGATGTTCGTCCTTTCGGCGACTTCCTTGATGGTGTATGACATGAATGCCGGCCTCCTCAAAATGCTGAAACGGCTCTTGACTTCACCTTAGCTCTAAGTTTTATAATGATCATAGCTCAAAACAACCCAAGTGTCAAGCGAGGAGGAATGCGCGATGAACAATTTTCACTTCTATTCACCCACATGGTTTGAGTTCGGCAAAGACGCCGAATCGAAGGCCGGCGAGCTGGTAAAGCGCTTCGGCGGCGGAAAGGTTCTCATCCATTACGGCGGCGGCAGCGCGGTGCGCTCCGGCCTGCTGGCTCGGGTGAAGGCATCGTTGGAGGCGGCGGGCGTCGGTTATGTGGAGCTGGGCGGCGTGAAGCCGAACCCCCGCAGCGGCCTGGTATACGAAGGCATTGAGCTTTGCCGCCGCGAGCAGGTGGATTTCATCCTGGCCGTTGGCGGCGGCAGCGCCATCGATTCGGCCAAGGCCATCGCCGCAGGCGCGGTGTACGAGGGCGATTTCTGGGATTTCTACAGCGGCAAGCGCATCGAAAAGGCCCTGCCCGTGGGCACGGTGCTCACCATCTCCGCGGCTGGCAGCGAGGGCAGCCCGGATTCCGTGATCACGAATGAGAACGGCATGTTCAAGCGCGGTGCGTCGGGCGACGCCATCCGCCCGCGGTTCAGCATCCTCAACCCCGCGCTAACGCAGACCCTGCCGCCTTACCAGACGGCCTGCGGCGTCACGGACATCATGGCGCATCTCTACGAGCGCTACCTCACGAACACGCCGGAGGTCGAGGTGACAGACCGGCTGATCGAGGCGCTGCTGCTCACCATGATCCACGAGGCCCCGCGTGTCATCGCGGATCCGAACAACTACGAGGCGCGCGCCAACATCATGTGGGCCGGCATGATGGCGCACAACAACGCCTGCGGCGTGGGCCGCAGCCAGGACTGGAACAGCCACAACATCGAGCATGAACTCTCCGCGCTGTACGATTGCGCCCACGGCGCGGGCCTGGCCGTGACCATGCCGGCGGTGTTTACCTATGTGATCAACCACGACGTGATGCGCTTCGCGCAGGTCGCCGTGCGCGTGTGGGGCTGCCAGATGGACTTCGTCCATCCCGAGCGCACCGCGAGGGCGGGCATCGAGGCGCTGCGCGCGTTCCTCATCTCCATCGGCATGCCGAAGAACTTCGCCGAACTCGGCGCGAAGGAGGAGGACATCCCGAAGCTGGTCGACGTGCTCTGCAACGGCGACGGCAGGCCGGGCAGCATCTCCGGCTTCATGACGCTGAACGAAGAGGACTGCGCGAACATCTACCGGCTGATGCTCTGAAAAGAACACGTCAAGAAAGGAGTAAGTGATATGAAACTGGAAGCGCTTGAAGTGTTGAAGAACCGCCGCGCCATCCGCGCGTACAAGGCGGAGCAGATCAAGGACGAGGAGCTGGACGCCGTGCTGGAGGCCGGCACCTACGCGCCGACCGGCGTGGGCAAGCAGGGCGTGCAGATCGTGGCCGTGCAGAGCCCGGAGGCCGTGGCCGCGGTGAACAGGCTGAACGGCGCGGTGATGGGCAATCCGGACGCCAAGCCCTACTACGGCGCGCCGACGGTCGTGCTGGTGTTCGAGACGGAAGACTGCGTCACGCACACGCTGGACGGCGCGGCGGTGTGTACCAACATGCTGAACGCGGCCTACGCCGTGGGCCTGGGCTCCTGCTGGATCCACCGCTGCAAGCAGATGTTTGAGACGGAGGAGGGCAAGGCGCTGCTGCGTGAGTGGGGCCTTCCGGACACGCTGGTGGGCGTGGCCTCCCTTGCCCTGGGCTACCCGGATTGCGAGCATCCCACGCCGAAGCCCAGGCGGGAAGGGTATATCGTGAAGGTGTGACGGATGGACCGCGACATACCGCAGCCTTTGCCGCGCAGCATCCGCCCGTGGCCCGCGGTCGCGCTGGCCGCGGCGCTGCTGGTTCCCGTGCTGTCTGAAGCGGCGGGGCTGTTTGGCTGGACATATGCGCCGCGCAGCAATGCCTTCTTCGCGGGCCTGATCGCCGCGCTCACGCTCGTCGCCGCGCTGCTTACCAAGCGGGATGGCGGCATCGTTTCTCGCGCGTGCGCGATGCTTGTGCTGCCCGCTTCTGTCGCGGCGTGGGTCAGCCTTGTGCCGGCGACGCGATGGCTCGACGTCTGCACGCTTATCTCCTTCGCGGCGGGCTGGGCGCTGTTTGTCAGGGTCAGGGGGCGGCTGGCCGTCAAGGTTCCATTGGGCGTGCTATGGGCGGCACTGACAGGTATATTGGGCCTGTTCCTGATAATTGCCCTGACGGAGCCGTTTGGGACAGTGGAGACAAAAGCGTATATCTCGCCCGACGGGCGCTATGAGGTCTCCGTGATCGAGGTGGACGAGGGCGCGCTGGGCGGCAGCGCGAGCATCGAGGCGCAGGAGATCGCCGCGCGCGTCCCGCTGCTGCTGGGCGAGTTCCGAAAAAAGCCTGAAATACTCTTCTATGGCGAATGGCATGAATTTGAAGGGGAATTGACCTGGCTGGACGACAGCCGATTTGAGATCGACGGCAAAATGTATGATCTGCCATAGGGGAAGATAGGCCTCGCGCTCGATGGAATACGCTTTCAGAACAGCCCTGTCACAGAGCAAAAACGGGATTTGTAGAGGCTGAATATGATACGGGAAGTCAAGCGTGAAGATATACCCTCTTGTGTTGATCTGATCCGCAGGAGCTTTATGACAGTGGCCGAAACCTTTGGCTTTACGGAAGAGAACGCGCCAAGGTTCACCGCATTTGCCATATCAGAGGACGGACTGTATCGGCAATTTGACAGAGAAAAGAGACCGATGTTCATAGCCGAAGTTGACGGAATGCCGTGCGGGTATTACTCATTGCTCAATCAAGGGAATGGAGAATGCGAGCTGAACAATCTCGCGGTCCTGCCCGAATACCGGCACAGGGGCTTGGGTAAGCAGCTGTTGGAACATTCGTTTGTCATTGCCCAACAAATGGGCTGTCATTATATGAATATTGGAATTGTTGAGGATAATGCGGTTCTTCGCAAGTGGTACGAACAGAATGGCGCCGTTCACCTCGGAACGAGGAAATATGACTTCTTTCCGTTTACCTGCGGATATTTGAAACGCGATCTGTAAACCAAGCTTGCCCCCCTGACCGGCCGCGGCGATTGCCCGTCCGCTTTTGGCCGTCAACGAAGCAAAAAGCGCGTCCCGGCGAAGAACTCGCCGGGACGCGCTGCGATATGGCTTTATCTCACGCGCAGGCCCTTATACACCCCTGCGCTCGTTGCGCAGCTTCTCGTTCAGGGTCTGGTTGGTGACGCGGGTGTGGCCCTTCAGCGGCACGATCTTGGCGTCGATGGCGTCCAGGATCCAGCTGGGCTGCGGGAAGAAGCTCTCCTCCAGCTCGTGGGCCGGGGTGATCCAGTTGCGGCTGGCGACCACGGTGGGCGTGGCGTCCAGGTAGTCGAAGCCCATTTCGGTGATCTGCCGGGCCACTTCGCTGGCGAAGGAGCCGCGCTCGCAGGCGTCGGTCACGATGACAAGGCGGCCGGTCTTCTTCACGGACTCCAGGACCGTCTCATAGTCGAAGGGCACCAGCGTGCGCGCGTCGATGATCTCGGCTTCCATGCCGTACTTGGCCTTCAGTTCGTCCGCGGCCTTCAGCACGCGATACAGCACCGCGCCGAAGGACAGGATGGTGATGTCTTTGCCGGGCCGCTTGATGTCAGCCTTGCCGAAGGGGATCTCGTAGTACTCGGCCGGCACGCCGCCCTCGTGGAACTGCTCACCCACGTCGTAGATGCGCTGGCTCTCGAAGAACACCACCGGATCGGTGCCCGCCAGCGCGCTGGCCATGAGGCCCTTGGCGTCGTAGGGGGTCGCCGGGAAAGCGGCCTTCAGGCCCGGGATGTGGGTGACCAGCGCGGACCAGTCCTGAGAATGCTGCGCGCCGTACTTGGAGCCGACGGAGACGCGGAGCACCACGGGCATCTTGATGATGTCCGCGGACATGGCCTGCCACTTGGCCATCTGGTTGAACACTTCATCGCCCGCGCAGGCGAGGAAGTCGCAGTACATCAGCTCGACCAGCGCGCGGCCGCCCGCCATGGCGTAGCCCACGGCGCCGCCCACGATGGCGCTCTCGCTGATGGGGGAGTTGAACAGGCGGTGATACGGCAGCGCCTCGGTCAGGCCGCGGTACACGGCGAAGGCGCCGCCCCAGTCGCGCACGTCCTCGCCCCAGGACGCCAGGGTGGAGTCCTTGTAGAAGCGGTCGATGATGGCCTCGAACAGGCCGTCGCGCAGCTGGTACACCTTGTTCTTGGAAACGGGCTTGCCGCTCTCGTCAAAGCCCCAGCGCTCCTTCTTGGCGATGGCCTGAACGCGCGGGCACTCCTCCATGGGCATGTTCACGTCCGGCTTGGTGTCGCCGCCGAAGGACTCCACATGGCCGTTGGTGAACATCATGTCGGCCAGCTCGTCGGGGTTCTTGTCCAGGTTCATGCGAGGGGAGACCTCGTCGTCGATGGCCAGCTTGAAGTTGCGCAGGATGGCGTCCTTCACGTACTTCACGATGGCGTCGCACTCGTCCTCGGTGGCCACGCCGGCCTCGACCAGTTGCTTGCGGTATTCGACGATGGGATCCTGCGCCCACCAGGCCTCGATCTCTTCCTTCGTGCGGTAGGAGGAGGAGTCGGACGGGCTGTGGCCGCTCATGCGGTAGGTGACAACGTCCAGCAGGCACGGGCCCTTGCCCTCGGCCAGCAGCTTCTTCTTGCGCTTGTAGGCGTCGATGACCGCCAGCGGGTTCCAGCCGTCCACGCGCTCGGCGTGCATCTGGGTGGCTGTGAAGCCGGCGCCCATGCGGGCGGGCGCGTCGTAGCCCATGGTCTCGCCCACGGTCTGGCCGCCCATGCCGTACTGGTTGTTGATGATGTTGAACATGAGAGGCAGGCCGCCCTTCATGTCGTCGCCCCACAGCTCGTTGATCTGGCCCATGCAGGACATGTTCAGCGCTTCCAGCACGGGGCCGCGGCCGAGGGAGCCGTCGCCCAGGTTGGCGACCACGATGCCGGGCTTCCGGTTGATCTTCTTGTAGAGCGCCGCGCCCATGGCGATGGTGCCGGAGCCGCCCACGATGGCGTTGTTCGGATAGATGCCGAAGGGGGTGAAGAAGGTGTGCATGGAGCCGCCCAGGCCGCGGTTGAAGCCGGTCTCGCGGGCGAAGATCTCGGCCATTGCGCCGTAGAGCAGGAAGTTGATGGCCAGGTCCTTCACGGTCTCATGGGGCTCCTTCTCGGCCACGGCGTAGGTCTTGCCGTCCAGGAAGGTCTTCATGATCTCGAGGAGCTTGTCGTCGTCCAGCTTCTCGATGGCCGACAGGCCCTTGGCGAGGATGTCGCAGTGGCTGCGGTGGGAGCCGAAGATCATGTCCTCCACGTCCAGGCAGAAGGCCTCGCCCACGGCGTTGGCTTCCTGGCCGATGCCCAGGTGCGCCGGGCCGGGATGGGTATAGGGCACGCCGCAGTACTCGGAGGTGGTCTTGATGAGCTGGATCATGGTCTCGAACTCACGCAGGACCAGCATGTCGCGGTAGATGTTCTTGAACTGCTCGGGAGTGAAGTTGCCGAGCTCGTCCTTGACCTTTTTCTGGTAGGTGTTCACGGGGATGTCGGTGAAGGTGATCTTGCCAGGCGCGCGAACCACATTCGGATCGACAAACAACTGCTTGGACATGGCTATCTCATCCTTTCAAAATAATTCAATGGGGAATGGGGAATTGGAAATGGGGAATTGTAGTTTGTCCGAAGGGAAAGACCCTTCAGGCGCTGCGCGCCAGCTCCCCTGGAAGGGGAGCCAAGGGGCGAAGCGAGGCGGAAGGGTCGCGCGGCCTCGGCCGCGCCTCAGTTTCCCATTTCCCATTCCCGATTCCAAATTAATCCTTAAACTCCCAGAGGGTCTCGCGGATGATCTCGCTGACGGTGGGATGCGGGAAGATGATCTCCTTCGCGTCCTTCACGCGCAGCTCGAGCTCGATCATTTCGGCGGCGCCCCAGATGATCTCGGAGGAATAGTTGCCGATCATGTGAACGCCGATGACGTTGCGGTGCTGCTTGTTCACGAGGATCTTGCACAGGCCGTCCGCGCCCTCGTTCTCGGCCACGAAGCGGCCCGCGTAGCGCATGGAGAGCTTCTTGACCTCGTAGTCGATGCCCTGCGCCTTGGCTTCTTCCTCGGTCAGGCCGCAGGAGGCGATCTCCGGGTTGGTGTAGATGACGGAGGGGTTGGCGTGGTAACGCATGGTGTCCTTCTTGCCCAGGATGGTGTTCACGCACACCTCGGCCTCGCGGTAGGCGGTGTGGGCCAGCATGACGTGTCCGTTGCAGTCGCCCGCGGCGAAGACGCCCTCAATGTTGGTGCGGCCCTGATTGTCCACGATGATGCCCGCCCGGTTGGTCTCCACGCCGATGTTTTCCAGGCCGATGCCCTGCAGGTTGGCGCGGCGGCCGATGGAGAGGAGCACCTTGTCGGCGGGAATTTCGACCTTGCTGCCGTCTGGCGCTTCGGCGAGCACCTTGCCGGCCTCGATCGCCAGGCACTTGTGGCTCAGCAGGAAGGTGACGCCCTTCTTTTCGAGCTCCTTCTGCAGCATGGCGCTGATCTCCCGGTCGGTGGGGCCGGCGATGTGATCCAGCATCTCGACCACCGTGACCTTCGCGCCGACGGTGGCGTAGTAGGCCACCATCTCCAGGCCGATGACGCCGCCGCCGATCACCACGAACTGCTTCGGCACTTCCTTGAGCTCCAGCACCTCGCGGTTGGTCACCACGAAGTCGCCCAGGTTTTCCTTCACGCCGGGAATCGGGGGCACCACGGCGGAGGAACCGGAGGCGATGATCATCTTCGCGCCTTCGTAATCCTGCCCGCCCGCGGTGACGGCGAAGCCGCCCGGCACGCGGCCCTTGATGACCGCGTTTTCCTTGACCACGGTGACGCCCGCGCCCCGCATCTTCGCGCCGACGCCGGCCACCAGCGTCTTGACGACCTTACCGCGCCGCGCGACCACGGTGGGCTGGTCGATGGTCACGCCCTCGGCCTTGACGCCGTAGGCCTGGCTGTGCAGCGCGTGCTCATACAGCTTGGCGGAATTGAGCAGCGCCTTGGAGGGAATGCAGCCCTCGTTCAGGCACACGCCGCCCAGCGAATTCTTCTCGAACAGCACCACCTTGAGCCCCGCGTGTCCGGCGCGCTCGGCGGCCAGATACCCCGCCGGGCCGCCGCCGATGACAATTAAATCAAACATGGCTGATTGCACGTCCTTTCTGAATTAGGAATTTAGAATTTGGAATTAGGAATTATGGTTTGCGCTCGCGCGGCCTCAGCCGCGCCTTTCCGGGTAACTTCAATTCCCAATTCCTAATTCCCAATTCCTAATTGATCTTCACCCTCTCGCCAGCATCAGCGTGAAGGCTTCCAGGTTGTTCTTCAGGTCCACCAGGAACTTGGAGGCGGGGGTGCCGTCCAGCGCGCGGTGGTCGTAGGACAGGGACAGGGTCATCTTGGGATAGACCTTGATCTCGCCGTTCACCACGCGCACGCCGTCGGTGATGGCGCACACGCCCAGGATGCCGGTCTGCGGCGGGTTGACCACAGGGGTGAAGGATTCGATGCCCAGCGAGCCGATGTTGGACACGGTGAAGCTGGCGCCCTGCAGGTAGTCCGGGTTGATCTTGCCCTCCTTGCACTCCTTGGCCAGCCGCTTGGCGGTGGCGGAGAGCTCCTTGAGGGTCATCTTGTCGGCGTTGAAGATGGTGGGCACCATCAGGCCGCGATCGGTGTCGACCGCCATGCCCAGGTGCACGCCGCGGAAGTACTTCATGGTCTTGCCGTCGTCGATCAGGTTGGCGTTGAGCGCCTTGTGCTCGGGCATCGCCAGCGTGCGGGCCACGACGTACATGATGATGTCGTTGATGGAGATCTTCTCCATGCCGAACTTCTCGCCCTTCTCCTTGAAGAGCCTGCGGGCGTTCTGCACCTCGGTGGCGTCGTAGGAGATGTTGTGGGTGAGCTGCGCCATGCTGGAGAGGGAGGTCATCATCGCCTTGGCGATGACCTTGCGCATGTTGCTCATGGGCTCGGTGTAGCTGTCGTCCACGGGCTGGCCCAGCTCCACGGGCGCGGCGGGCGCGGCTGCCGCAGCGGGCGCGGCCTCGGGCTTCTTCTCCAGGTCCTTCAGCGACACGCGGCCGCCCAGGCCGGTGCCCTCGACGCCGCCCTGATAGCCGGCGCGGGCCGCGGCGGTGACGAGAAGGCCGCTGTCGATCAGCTTCTGCACGTCGCGGGCGATGACGCGGCCCTCGGGGCCGGTGGGCACGACCTTTGAAAGGTCCGCGCCGCTCTTCTCAGCCAGGTTGCGGGCGCGGGGCGAAATCTTCATCTCGCCGATCACAACGGGCGCTTCGGCGGCCTCCTGGGCCTCGGCGGATGCGGCCTCTTCGGCGGGCGCGGCTTCGGCGGCGGGGGCGGCCTCGGCGGGCGCGGCGCTGCCGGCCTTGGGATCGAACTCGGCGAAGGACTCGCCCGGATTGCCGATGACCATGACGTTGGTCAGGCAGGGCACGTCGTCGCCTTCCTCGAAGAAGATCTGCAGAACGGTGCCCGCCTCTTTGGCTTCCTCCTCGAAGGCGGCCTTGTCCGTCTCGTAGGCAAACAGAATGTCGCCGACCGCGACCGGATCGCCGACCTTCTTGTTCCACTTGGTGATGATACAGCTTTCGACCGTGTTGCCCTGACGGGGCATGATGATTGGCGTTGCCATACATATCCTCCTGTCCAGCCAAATTTTCCTGTATATATTTTAGACCTTTTGACTTGATTCGTCAATCTCTCAACAAAGAAATACGCGGGGAAATTCCATTCCCCGCCCATTTTTTGCCGCGAGTTTACATTTTTTCAAGTTTTTTTACCGCGCGGCCCGAAGGCCTGCACGCGCCCGATGATGAACGACGACAGCGTGACCGTGATGAGCGAGCAGGCGATATTGCGGAGCGGGATATACGAAAGTGAAAGCAGGAGCACCGTGGTATCGGTCAGCAGGTACGCGCGGGCGATGGGCCAGCGGGCGCGCTTCGATATGACCAGCGCCAGGGCGTCGTCCCCGCCGGCCGCGCCGCCCGCCCGCACCACCAGCCCCACGCCCAGCCCCACGAACAGCGCCCCGGCCGCCGCCGCCGCCAGGGGATGGCCCGACAGGTCGGGAAAGAGATAGCCCGTCCGCTCGAACAGCGCGTAAAAGAGCGCGTAGCAGCCGGTAGCCGCCGCGGCGCGCGGCAGGAACGCCCGGCCGAGGTATTTGAGGCCCAGCAGGTAGCATATGGCGTCCAGCGCGACCTCCGACACGGCGGGGGAGAGGCCCGTCCAGCGGCGGATGAGCAGCGTCATGCCCAGCACGCCGCCTTCGGTGATGCGGCAGCGGCTGTGGATGTTGAACAGCCCGAATGCGAGTATGGCCGCGCCCAGCGCCAGCTGCGCCAGGCGGGCGGGAGAGAGGAATTTACGCATGCTACGCCTCTTGCCGTGACAAACGGGAATCCTTTTTCTTCTCATAGAAGACCAGCGTCATTTTTTCGTTGATCGCTTCCGTCTTCCCGGTTTTTCTGTATCCGATTTTTTCATACAGGTGGCAGTTTCCCGCTTCTTCCAGTATCGTATCGAGAGACCATTTCTCAACGGCGGGATACAGTCTTTCAATTTCCAGTAAGGCCTTCTGCGCGATGCCCCGCCCTTGGTATTGAGGCAGAACGCACAGGGCGGAGACCCGTCCGCTTCTGTATTGCTCGTTTATATTGATTCTGACCGCGCCGACGGCCGCGCCGTTCAAAACGAAAAGATACCCGGCCGTACCTTCCCTCGTGTATTTCCGCAAAACGGTTTCTTTGCTCTCCATATATGGATTTGAGCTGTCGTCATGATATTTTTCATACAACGGCTTGTACGCCGCCCGCTGAATTTCATATACGGCGTCAATGTCGCTCTTTTTAAAGGATAAAACCTCAATCTCCATCGTATTTTGCCCCTCCCGCGCTGTTAAACCTGGCAAAACGGATAATCCGCATCGCGATACGCCTTTGACTTCAGCACGGTATACCGCCCCGGAAAGATTTCCCGGCAGAGGCGCAGCTCCAGATCCTGCCTGTGGCGGAAATGCTCCAGCAGGGCCGCCTCCCCGGCCAGGCCGCGCCGCTTCGCATGGGGCGATTCGTCGAAGAAGTGGAGCATCAGCGGGAACCACATCTCGCTCCCCTGCCCGTCCGACCGCTCCTTCCGGATGACGTTTATGTTCGAGGCGATGTCGTCCGCTTGCAAGTAGAGGATGTGGAAGGGCTTATCAGCAAGCGCGCCGCTGACCTGCCGGTAGAAATCCATGATTTCCTCATCCGGCGCGTCCCGGAACAGGATCATGTCCTCCACGATATTCTGGAACAGGGAACACTCGAATATCATTCCGTCGCCGTTCCACCGCCGGAAGCGGCGCAGCGTGATCTCCCTGAACGCATCGTTTGACACGCGGCCGTTGTAAATCTCGTACTGCTCCAAATCCTTATAGAAGGCGCGGTTGTCCGTACTGACCTTCGTGTAGCACACGATGACGCGATCGTCCTCCGCGACGCTCTTCCCTTCAATCTGCGCGCGGAGATCGGGATACTTTTCCAGTATCTCGCCGTACCGCGCCCTGTCCAGATAGGCGCACCAGGAAAGCTCCACCGGGGAGTAATCGCCTTCGCGGACCGTGCGGTAATCCGGATGCTTTTCGAATAATCTGTTCACCAGCGTGCTTTTTCCGCTGCCCTGCAGCCCTTCAACAAAGAAATTCATACCGATTCCTCCCATCACGCGCAAAAACGACGAAATGCTGGCGGCTACCTGCCTTTGTTCTTCTTGATTTCATCCATCTCGGCAATCAGCTCTTCCAGCGGCCGGTATTCTCCGCCCCACCACTCAAACACGCGCATGCCTTCATCCTCGAGCACGGATTCCCGGATCGTCATTTGGATGCCCAGCTGTTTCAGAAGGCCTTCGCGATCCACCGCCCTGTAGTCGAAGGGCAGCAGTTTACAGAATTCCTTATAGGAGACCCCGCATACGACGCGATGCACGCCCAGCGACGCGATGGCGGCCAGGCATCTCTCGCAGGGGGCGCAGCTTGTATAGACCGTCGCCTGTTCCATGACGTCGTCGGGGTATTTGTTGGCGCACTGATGGACCAGATTGAACTCCGCGTGCCCGAATACTTTGTTCGCGTAGTCGGCGGTGTTTTCCGCTTCCTCCAGTATCTCCCCGTTGTGGACGAGGATCGCGCCAAAGGTGTCGTGGCCCTTCTTTCCGGCGCTGATCGCCAGCGCATAGCACCGTTTCATAAATCTTTCGTGGTTGCCGTCCACAGGCGTTTCCTCCTCAGTTCATCGCCACGTCCCTGAGCCGCTCGCCCAGGGCCTTTTGCGCCAGGCCGATCACGGCCCGGGCCTCGTCGGATTCCGGGCTGGTGAGAAGCTGGCGCGCGGCGTCGTGGGTCTCCTTAAGGAGTTCCGTGTCGCTCATCAGCGCGCCGGCCCCCAGCGCCATCACGCCGGACTGCCGCTGGCCCAGGATCTCGCCCGGCCCGCGCAGCTCCATGTCCTTCTGCGCGATGACGAAGCCGTCGTTTGTCTTCGTCATGAGCCGCAGCCGCTCGTTCGGCTCGGCCATGAGGAAGCAGTAGCTGACCGCCGCGCCCCGGCCCACGCGCCCGCGCAGCTGGTGCAGCTGGGCCAGGCCGAAGCGCTCGGCGTTCTCGATCACCATCACGCTGGCGTTGGGCACGTTCACGCCCACCTCGATCACCGTTGTGGACACCAGCACGTCGATTTTCCCCGCGTGGAAATCGGAAAGGATTTCGTCCTTGTCCGCCGGCTTGAGCCGCCCGTGCACCAGCGCCACGCGCAGGCCCGCGAGGTCGCGCGTGCGAAGGTTTTCGTAGATCGCCTCGGCGGGCGTGGCGTCCATGGCCTCGCTCTCCTCGATGAGCGGGCACACGACGTAGACCTGCCGCCCCTTCTTCACTTCCTCCCGCAGGAAGCCGTACATGGCCTGGCGCTTGGCCTCGGGCACGATGTTGGTCTTCACCGGCGTGCGCCCGGGGGGCAGCTCGTCCACGATGGAGATGTCCAAATCGCCGTAGAGTATGAGGGACAGCGTGCGCGGGATAGGGGTGGCGGACATGACCAGCACGTTCGGCGAATCGCCCTTGCCGGAGAGGAGTGTGCGCTGGCGCACGCCGAAGCGGTGCTGCTCGTCGGTGATGACCAGGCCCAGCTTCTGATACTGTACGCTTTCGGTGATGAGGGCGTGGGTGCCGATGACCGCCTGCCATGCGCCCGAGGCGATGGCCTCGTGGGCCAGGCGGCGGTTCTTCGGCGTGAGGGAGCCTGTGAGCAGGCCGCATGTCACGCCCAGCGGCTCCAGCAGCGCCCGCGCGGTTTCGTAGTGCTGCGCGGCGAGGATTTCCGTGGGGGCCATGAGCGCGCACTGCCAGCCGCGCTTCACGGCGGCGTACATCGCGGCGAAGGCGATGGCCGTCTTGCCGCATCCCACGTCGCCCTGCACCAGCCGCGCCATGGGATGCGGCGCGCGCAGGTCGGCGAGCACTTCGCGGAGCACGCGGCGCTGGGCGTTCGTGGGGGTGAAGGGGAGCGTCCGCCAGTATTCGTCGCCAAGGGCGTCCGGCGCGTCGATGACCACGCCCTCCCGCTTCTGGCCCCGCAGCAGCCACAGGCCCACCTGGAACAGGAGCAGTTCCTCGAAGGCCAGGCGGCGGCGGGCGGCGGCCAGCGCCTCGCGGCTGATGGGCCGGTGCGCGTTGAGGATGGCGTAGTTGCGCTCGCACAGGCCGTGGCGGCGGCGCAGCGACTCGGGCAGGGGCTCGTCCCACTGGCCGTCCTGCAGCGCCAGGGCCGACTGGATCGCCTGCACGAGCGTCTTCGGCGGGATGCCGGGCAATGCCCGGTAGACGGGCTTCAGGCCCTCGCCGCTCTCGAAGGCGGGGGAGACCAGCTGCAGCTCGCCGAAACGCGCCTCCACTTTCCCATAGAGCAGCAGTTCGCGGCCCGGCACGAGCGTTTCTTTGAGCCAGGGCTGGTTGTACCACACTGCGGCCATGCTCTCCGACTCGTCGGCCACGCGGGTCTTGACGACGGTCAGCTTTCCCGCGCGGCGCAGGTTCACCCCGCCCGCCACGCGCACGCGCACGGCGGCTTCGTCGCCGGCCGACAGGCTGGCCAGCGGGCGGATGTCGCTCAGGTCGCGGTATTCGCGGGGCAGGCAGGCGAGCAGGTCGCGCACGGTGTCGATGCCGGCCTCGTGGAAGGCCTTCAATCGCGCCGGGCCGATGCCCCTGATGCTGGAAAGCGCCGGTTCGCTCATGGGTGATTCACTCCTCGCGGAGAATTGCAGGATAAGGATAGCACAAAAAACGCGCCGCCGTCAAGCGCGGCGGCGGCGCGGGAATGGAAGGGGGGTCACTTTCTGCCGGTCAGTTCCACGGCCTGCATCTGGGCTTTGACGCACAGCTCGGCCGCCTTGAAGGCGTGCTCCTGGGTCATGGCGTTTTCGGTGCGGTTCAGGCAGTCCAGGATCAGCTGGCCGAAGAAGGGATAGCCCACGGTGTTCGTGGCGTCGAAATACTGCTCGCCCTTGCCGTTGACCAGATACACGTGGTTGCCGCCGGTCTTCTCGCTGGCCACGTTGATGTACTTGCGCATCTCGATGTAGCCCTCGGTGCCGAGGATCAGCGTGCGGCCGTCGCCCCAGGTGCGCAGGCCGTCCGGCGTGAACCAGTCCACGCGGAAGTAGTTGCTGGTGCCGTTCTTGCCGGTGATGGAGCAGTCGCCGAAGTCGTCCAGCTCGGGATGCTCGGGATGGGCGTAGTTGCCGATGCGGGAGAGGGTCACGGTGGCGTCGTCCTCCCCGGCGTAGTAGAGGTACTGCTCGATCTGGTGGCTGCCGATGTCGCAGAGTATGCCGCCGTACTTCTCCTTCACCCAGAACCAGTCGGGGCGGGTCTCCGGCGCGCCGATGCGGTGCGGGCCGAAGCCGGACACGCTGATGACCTTGCCAATCTCGCCGGCGTCCACCATGTAGCCCGCCATGATCGCGCCTTCCACGTGCAGGCGCTCGGAGTAGTATACCATGTACTTTTTGCCGGTCTTCTTCACCATGTCCCGGGCGGCGGCCAGCTGCTCCAGCGTGGTGAGCGGGGCTTTGTCGGTGAAGTAGTCCTTGCCCGCGGCCATGGCCTTGAGGCCCAGCGCGCAGCGCTCGCTGGTCACGGCCGCGCCGGCGATCAGGTGGGTCTCCTTATCCTCGATGGCCTCGTCCTCGCTGCGGGCCACCTTGGTTCCGGGAAACATTTTCAGGAACATCTCGACCTTCTTGGGGTCTTTGTCGTACACATACTTGATGACGCCGCCGGCCTCGGTGAGGCCCCGGCACATGCCAAAGATGTGGCCGTGGTCGAGCCGCACGGCGGAGAAGACGAATTCGTTTTCCTTTACGACGGGCTGCGGCCGGCCCTGCGGCGCGTAGTTCATGCCTTCGGATGCTTTCATGGGCGGTTTGCCTCCTTATTTCGCTTTGTAGTCGCTGCCGTAAGTGATGGCGCCTGTGAGCTCCCCGACGGACGCGTTCTTCTCATAGAAGTGCGGCGCGCGTTCCAGCAGGCCCTGGGCGGTGTAGAACGGGTCGTCCTTTTTCAGGGGCAGGTCCACCGGCGCGCCGGTGATGCCCGCCTTGTAGATGGCCGTGATCAGCTCGATGGTGCGGCGGCCGTCCTCGCCGGTGATGGCCACCGGGCCGTCTGTCTCGATGGCGGTCATCACGTTGTCCAGCTGGCCGGGGTGCATTTCATAGGGAAGGGGCGGCAGGCTGTCGGCATAGGCGGCGACCTCCTTTTCCAGCGCCTCGTTGCGCTCCGGGAAGCCGTTCGGCTTGGAGAGGGAGGCGTAGGTGGAGAAGGGCGCGGCGATCTTGGCCTTTTCGCACTGGAAGGTGACGGACTGCTCCTCGCCGTGATGCACCACGGAGGCGGTGACCTGCGCCAGCGCGCCGGGATAGCGCAGCACGGACACGGACAGGTCTTCGATTTCGGCGTTGTCGTGGGCGGTGTTGGCCAGCATGCTCACCACCTGCGTGGGCAGGCCCATCATCCAGCCCAGCATGTCGATGTGGTGTACGGCGTGGTTCAGCGTGCAGCCGCCGCCTTCCTTCTCCCAGGTGCCGCGCCACCACAGGTCGTAGTAGCAGTGGCCGCGCCACCAGAAGGAGTTGACCTGCGCGTGGCGCACGGGGCCCACCAGGCCGCTGTCCAGCAGGGCCTTGAGGTCGCGGATGGGCTTGCGGAAGCGGTTCTGCGCGATGATGGACAGCTTCATGCCGCTCTCGTCCCGGGCCTTCAGCATGGCGTCGCATTCCTCCAGCGAGGCGGCCATGGGCTTTTCGCAGACCACGTTCTTGCCGCTTTTCAGCGCGTTGACGCTGATGGAGGCGTGGACATAGGGCGGCGTGCACACGTCCACCAGGTCGATGTCCCGGCGGGGCAGTATCTTCTGGTGATCGTCGTAAACGTCGCAGTCGAGGTGGTAATCTTCCTTCATTTTTTGCGCCTTTTCGGGCACGATGTCCACCAGGGCGACGATTTTGCACCGGCCAGGGAATTGCAGATAGCTCCTGACGTGGGCGTGGGAGATGGTGCCCGTGCCCACAATCGCGACTCGAATCATGGTCGTTTTCCTCCTCGCTGCTTCGCGCGCCGCGCGAAAAAAGTATTTGTTTATCCTGCTTCATGATAGTATATCGCGGGCGCGGCGTCAATTCATTTTTAGCGTGAACCGATGTAAAAATCCCGGGACGGCGGACCGCTCCGGGATTTTATCATGGCGTTACGCCGGCGTTCGTCCGTTTCGCGGATTACTTGCCGCCGCGCTCGTAGGCGCGCTGCACGGCCGCGTTGCGGATCTCAAGGCACTTCTCGATGCCCATGGCCTTCAGGCCGTTCTGGAAGTCGGCCCAGGTGGCGTCGTTCAGCTCGGTATCGCCCACGAGGAACTTGGTGATGGTCTCGTCCTTGTAGGTGTCGATGTCGGTCTCCAGGCTGGCCAGCTCTTCAGACTCTTCGGTCGTGAAGTACAGGCGCGGCATCAGAGAGCCGGAATAGTCGGAAGAGCCGTTCCAGGTCTCGATGGTCTTCAGCTGGTCGGCGTACTTCATGAACTGCACCAGGTAGCCCTCGTCCTGCGGGAAGGGGCCGGAGCTGTGGGCGCGGATGTACAGGGAGCAGGCCTCGGCCACGGCGTGATCGGGGTCAGCCAGGATGGCGTCGCTCCAGCGGGGGAACTTGTCGCCGAAGGCGCTCAGGTCCACGGGGGAGTTCATGTCTTCATAGTTGATGTAGTTGAAGGAGATGCCTTCCTTGCCGTAGTTGAACATTTCCTTGCCTTCCTCGGAGTAGCCGAAGTCCATGTAACGGCAGGCGCCCTCCACGTCCTCGCAGGCCGTGGTGATGAAAGCGCAGAAGGAAGCCACATGCAGGGCGGAACCGCCGAAGCGGCTCTTCTCACCCTTTTCCAGGGTGGGGAAGGGCAGCGCGAAGGAGCGGAAGCCTTCGGGGTTGGCGGGCTCGGACTTGGTGCCCAGCTCGGCGTTCTTGTAGTCGTACCAGGTGCCCATGCCGCCGCCCAGGTTGGAGAAGTACATGGCGGCGTTGTCGGACAGGATGTTCTGGCGCAGCTGAGCGGTGTTCAGGTTAGCCTGCCAGTCGGGGTTGACCAGGCCGTCGTCGATCCAGATCTTGATCTGGGCGATGAAGTCCTTGAAGGCGTCCTGGGTGGGGCCATACTGCACATTGCCCTCTTCGTCCAGGTAGTACTCCCAGCCCACGCCGTAGGCGCCGGGCAGCGCGGAGTTGTCGCCGATGCTGTTCAGCGAGACGCAGAGCAGCGGATACTCGCACTTGCCGGCGTCTTTGAAGGCGCGCAGCACGGTATCCCAATCAGAGATGGTGCTGGGCAGGTTGTTCTCGTCGAAGCCGATGTTCAGCTCCTCCAGCCAGTCGATGCGGATCTGGGGACCCCAGCTGGTCAGAAGGATGTCGTCCTCGCGGATGAAGGGGAAGTTGGTGATGTTGCCCCGGTCGGTGACCAGCTGGGGCAGCCATTCCGGATGCGCGTCGAAGTAGGCCTTCAGGTTCGGCACCAGGCCGTTGTCCCACGCCTCGTTCAGGGTGATGATGACGCCGTCATCCACAGCCTTGTCAACGCCGCCGGGATAGTTGGAGGTGTTGGACAGGTCGCGCTCGATGATGTCGGTCAGGTCGAAGGAGGCGATCATCAGGTTGAACTTTTCGCTTTCCTGGCCAGCCGGCGGATGAACGAACGTCACTTCGCAATTCGTCGCTTCCGCGATCCACTTGGCGAGCTCGGAATCGGCCCAGTTGGTGAACATGACGGTTTCCTTCGAGGTGTCCAGCGCGCGCCAATAGGTGAGCTTGGACGGCTCGGCGGAGCCATCAGCCATCGCGGTGATGCTGACGACGGACATGAGCAGCATGAGGCTCAGGACCAGCGCCAACGCCTTGGTGGTCTTCTTCATTGGGGTACCCTCCTTGTTATTTTTTTAACAGCATAGCGCTGCTGCTAACCGGGGATTGGGGCCCGTCATCCCTTGATGGCGCCGATCATGACGCCCTTCACGAAGTACTTCTGCAGGAAGGGGTAGACCAGCAGGATCGGGATGGTGGCCACCATGATGGTGGAGTATTTGATGGTCTCGGAAATCGGAATGGTGTCGTCCGCCACGGCGTTCTGCGCACCGGAGGCGTCCTCTGTGTTGGCCAGAAGGATCTCGCGCAGGATCAGCTGCAGCGGATACTTTTCGCGGGTACTCAGGTAAATCATGGCGCTGAACCAGCTGTTCCAGTGGCCCACCGCGTAGTACAGCAGGATGACGGCCAGCGTGGGCAGCGACAGGGGCAGGATGATCCGGAACAGTATGACCATGTCGTTGGCGCCGTCCAGCTCGGCGGATTCTTCCAGCGAGGCCGGGATGTTGGAAAACGCCGTGCGGGTGATGATCATGTTGAAGGTGCTGATGGCGCCGGGCAGCAGCAGGGCCCACACGGTGTCCAGCATCTTCAGGTCCTTGACCAGCAGGAAGGTGGGGATCATGCCGCCGTGGAAGTACATGGTGAAGATGATGAGGCCGGTCATGGGGCCCTTCAGCATGATGTCCTTGCGGGAGAGCACGAAGGCGCACAGCATGGTCATCAGCATGTTGATGGCGGTGCCCAGCAGCACGTAGTAGATGGTGTTGCGGTAGCCCAGGGGAATCATGGGATTCTGAAGCACCTTGGCGTAGCTGGCGAAGGTGATCTTGCCCAGGGGGTAGAAGATGGGGCCCATGTGATACATGTAGGCGGTGGGGGCGGAGATGGAGGCCATGGCCACGTGCCACAGGGGATACAGCGTGACGGCGGCCAGCAGGATCATGAAGAGGTAGTTGAAGGTATCGAAGATGATGGAGCCCGTCGTCTTCTTGATGCGGTTGCCCCGCGTGACGGAGACTTTCGCGTTTGTCATATCTGCTCGCTCCCTTCTACCACAGGCTGGTCTCGGTCACCTTGCGGCTGATGGCGTTGGCCGTCATGACCAGGATGAAGTTGATGATGTTGTTCATCAGGCCGACGGCGGAGGAGAACGAATAGCTGAAATCCAGAAGGCCGCGCCGGTAGACGTAGGAAGAAATGACGTCGGCCACCTCGTAGGTGCCGGTGGTGTACAGCAGGATGATCTTCTCGAAGCCCAGGCTCATCAGGTTGCCGATGCGCAGGATGAACATGATGACGATGGTGGGCAACAGGCAGGGGATGGACACGTGCCACACCCGGTGGAAGCGGTTGCCGCCGTCGATGGCCACGGCTTCATACAGCTCGGAATCCACGCCGGACAGCGCCGCGATGAAGATGATGGAGTTCCAGCCGATGCTCTGCCAGATATCGGAGGACACGTAGATGGTGCGGAACAGGCTCATCTTGCCCAGCAGCGCGACTTTTGTGTAATTTGGATTGATCATCAGCGCGATCTGGTTGAACAGGCCGTTGGTGGAGCAGAAGTCCACCAGGATGCCGGCGATGACCACGGTGGAGATGAAGTGGGGCAGGTAGGTGATGGTCTGCACCGTCTTCTTGAAGACGGGCTTGTGGATTTCGTCCAGCAGCAGCGCCAGGATGATGGGCGCCGGGAAGCCGAACAGCAGAAGGTATATGTTGATGAACAACGTGTTGCGGATGGTGCGCCAGGCGTATACGCCCTTGAAGAAGCTGATGAAGTGCTTCAGGCCCACCCATTTGCTGCCCCAGATGCCCTTGCCGGGGTTGAAGTCCTTGAAGGCGATCTGCACGCCGTACAGCGGACCGTAGTGGAAGATGATGTAGTACGCCAGCACGGGGATCATCATCATGTAAGTCCACTTGTGCTTGACGATGTTGCGTCCCAGCCTCGCAAGGTAGTTCTGGTTCTTCCGAGGCGGCCGGATCACGGCCCCGCTCTGCGCCATAGTCAGTTCCCCCAATCGTCAAAAATAAGCCGCGGGAAGGGACAAGCCGCCCGCAAAGACGTCTGAATGTGAATAATAGCACACTCTGTATACTACTCATTATATGCGAAGAAGGTTAATCCGTCAATAGAGAAAATGCGCAGACTGCAAATTTCCAATATGCTTAATACGTGCGCTTTTGACAAAAAAAGGAGGTTGGGGCTTGTCACGGCGCGAAGAAGGCATTATAATGTTAAGAAAGGGAGAAGGATTTCCCGCAAAACAAAAATGAACGGCACGACAACGAAGGAGGAAAGAATCCATGCCCAGGAAAATCGCATTCATCGGCGCGGGCAGCTTCGGTTTCACGCGCAAGCTGGTCAATGACCTGCTGACCTTCCCGGCCTTTGCAGACGCCACCATCGCCCTGATGGACATCAACGCCGAGCGGCTGGATTACATCAAACGCGCGGTCGAGCGCATCGTGGCCGAGGGCAAGTATCCGGCGAAGGTCATCGCCACGCTGGATCGCAAGGAAGCGCTCATGGGCGCGGACGGCGTCGTCACCACCATCCTGCACGGCGAAGTGGACGTGTGGCAGCACGACATCCTCATCCCGAAGAAGTACGGCGTGGACACCAACGTGGGCGACACCCGCGGCCCCTCCGGCATCTTCCGCTTCCTGCGCACCATCAATCCCATTCTGGACATCGCCGCCGACATCGACCGCTACTGCCCCGGCGCGATCTACCTCAACTACACCAACCCCATGGCCATGCTCTGCCGCACCGTGCAGGGCAAATTCCCGGATCTCGTTTGCAGCGGCCTGTGCCACAGCGTGCAGGGCACGGCGCAGATGCTGGCCCGCTGGATCGGCGCGAAGGACGAGGACATCACCTACACCTGCATGGGCATCAACCACCAGGCCTTCTACACCGACTTCCGCTGGAAGGGCGAGGACGCCTACCCGCTCATCCGCAAGGCCATCCTGGAGCGGCCCGAGGTGTACAACGAGGAGCAGGTGCGCAACGAGATGTTCCTGGCGCTGGGCTACTACGTGACCGAATCCTCCGGCCACAACAGCGAATACAACGCCTGGTTCCGCAAACGCCCCGATCTGATCGAAAAGTACTGCACCCACGGCACCGGCTGGAACCCCGGCGAATACGCCTACATCCTGAACGAATACCGCAAGCGCGAGACCACCTGGAAGAGCGCCATGGACAAGTGGTTCGAGGAGCCGATCAAGCTGGAACGCGGCCTGGAATACGCCGCCTACATCTTCAACGCCATCTTCGGCGACGGCGAGATGTTCAAGTTCAACGGCAACGTGCGCAACTTCGGCCTCATCGACAACCTGCCTTACGGCTGCTGCGTCGAGGTGCCCGTGCTGGCGTCCCGCCGCGGGCTGGAGTCCATCGCCGTGGGCAAGATGCCGCCGCAGCTGGCGCTGCTCTCCGGCACGTCGGCGCAGATCGAGGAGCTGGCCGTGGAGGGCTCCCTCGCGGGCGACAAGGAAATGATCTACCAGGCCGTGTGCTACGATCCGCTCACCGCCGCCGTGTGCTCCCTGAGGGAGATTCGCGACATGGTGAACGAGATGTTCGAGCAGAACAAGGACTGGATGCCCCAGTTCAAGGGCGGCAAGCTGTGATATGCGAAACTGAGGAGGTTTACGATGTTTTGCAGGAAATGCGGCGCTGAAATCAGGCCGAACGCGAGGTTTTGCGCAAAGTGCGGTTCCCCGGCGCCACAACCGGACGATACGCCCCCAAAGGGCGTGGATCCGAAGATCAACGAAATGTCTCTGGATGAGATTATCAATCTCGCGAACCGATACGGAGAAGCGAATGACTATCAGCAGCAGCTGATCATCCTCCAGCACGCGGCGACGCTTCATCCCGACGTGCCGGGCATTTATAATCTCATGGGAATCGCTCACCGCGTTCTGGGAGACTATTATAAGGCCATCGAGTGTTACAAAAAGGCGTCCGAACTGGAGCCGGAAAACGGCGTCTTCATGACCAATATTGCCATTGCCATGATGATGAACGATAAACCCAATGAAGCGCTTACCTGGTTTGAAAAGGGCTTGCCCCTGTTGAAGAAGAGCAACAGCGGCGTTTATCCCTCCGCTCTGGGCAATTACGCGCTCGCGCTGGGGAAAGCCGGCCATGCCGAGAACGCGGTGCACTGTTTGAAGGAGGCGGCCAGACTGGGCTATTCCAACGCTGACGAAATGAGAAAGAGACTGGAGGAGCTCGGCATCTTCTATCATTGACGATGCGGGCGGGCATCCTGTGAACACGCTGTCACAGGGCGTCGCCGTGTCGGTTCTCCGTGCAAGACGCGCCGCGGCTTTTCCCGATGGGAAGGCCGCGGCGTTTGCGTGTTCAGTTCACGCAGGATCAAAGGTACGGCCTGAGCGCCTCGAACACCGCCCGGTAGGCTTCCGCGTCCATGTGGACGCCGTCGACGGTGCGCTCCAGTTTCAGATTGCCCGCCTCGTCGCGGATGCCGGCGCTGACGTCGAGGAAGAGATGGCCGAATTCCTCCGCCAGGGCCTTCACGGCCGCGTTGGCGCGGCCGACGTTTTCGTTGGTGCGGATGCTGAAGCCGGGGTTTTCGCGCATCATCGGGTGGCTGCGGTTGACCGGATAGTACGCCAACATGACGGTCTCGGTTTCGGGCAGCTTTTCCCGCGCGATCTCAAGGATCGTCCGGTAGTTTTTCACCAGACGCTCCAGCCAGTCTCCGCCGTCCTCCATAGGGCGGATGTCGTTCGTGCCGATGTTGATGAAGACCTTCGAGGGCTTCACGTCCAGCAGCATCGCGTCGACGCCGGCGAGGAACTCGTCGGTGGTGTAACCGCCGATGCCGCGGTTGTAGGCGACCAGCGGCACGCCCGCCGTGGCGCAGTATTCTGTCACGGGGAACTGCTCCATCAGCGACGAACCGGTGAACAGCAGCTGGCCCGGCCTGATATAGCGGTTCTGCTGGCGGAAAAGAAAGAGCTTTTTGTCCTTCTCCCGCTGGAAATACGCCATGACGGTATCCATGGCTTCGTCGCGCCCGCTCATATCCTGATCCTCCTTTTCAATCAAATCGTGGGGGATGACGCTTCTTTTTCCGCGATCAGCTTCTTGCAGCTTGAAATGCGCACGCAGAGGGTGAAGATTTCCATGGCCGTCTGCAGTTCGGCAAAGCCCGGGTAGGTGGGGGCGATGCGGATGTTGGAGTCGTTGGGGTCCTGGCCGTAGGGCCAGGTGGCGCCGGCGGGGGTCATGGTCACGCCGGCCTTCTTGCAGCGGGCCACGATGTCCTTCGCGCAGCCGGGCAGCGAGTCGAACATGATGAAATAGCCTCCCAGCGGACAGGTCCAGGTTCCGATCTTCAGCTCGCCCAGGTCGCGCTTCAGCGTTTCTTCAACCGCCTCGAATTTCGGGCGGATGATGTCGGCGTGCTTGCGCATGTGCTCCACCATGCCGTGGATGTTCTTGAAAAAGCGCACGTGGCGAAGCTGGTTCACCTTGTCGTGGCCGATCGTCTGATGGCTCAGGTAATGGAGGAAATCCTCCATGTTGTTGGGGCTGGTGGCCAGCGCCGCGATGCCGCTGCCGGGGAAGGTGATCTTGGAGGTGGAGGAGAATTTATAGACCATGTCCGGGTTGCCGGCGCGCTTGCACTCGGCCAGGATCTCGATCAGGTAATCCTGGCGGTGGTCGTAGAGATGGTGCATGCCATAGGCGTTGTCCCAGAAGATGCGGAAATCCGGCGCGGCGGGCTCCAGCCGGGCGAAGCGGCGCACCGTCTCGTCCGAATAGGAGATGCCCTGGGGGTTGGAATACTTGGGCACGCACCAGATGCCCTTGATGGAGGCGTCCTCCCGCACCAGCTTTTCCACGATGTCCATGTCCGGGCCGATGGGCGTCATGGGCACGGGGATCATCTTGATGCCGAAGTATTCCGTGATGGCGAAGTGCCGGTCATAGCCGGGCACCGGGCAGAGGAATTTGACCACCTCCTGGCGGCACCAGGGGGTGTTGCCCATCACGCCGTGGGTCCAGGCGCGGCTCACCGTGTCGAACATCACGTTCAGCGAGGAGTTGCCGTAGATGATGATGTCCTTCGGGTTGTTTTCCATCATGTCGCCCAGCAGCTCGCGGGCCTCCTCGATGCCGGTCAGCTGGCCGTAGTTGCGGCAGTCGGTGCCGTCCTCGCAGGTCAGGTCCGACGCGGAATCCAGCACGTCCATCATGCCCATGGAGAGGTCGAGCTGTTCCTGGCAGGGCTTGCCGCGGCTCATGTCCAGCCGCATGCCCAGCGCCTGCACCTTCTTGTACTGAGCCGTGAGGCCGTTCAGTTCTTCCGAGAGTTCCTCCAGGGTCATGTCGGCGTATGGCTTCATGGTCTTTTCCTTTCTGTTTCGCGAATATGCATAATTCATAACGCGAATCCTGCAATTTTCGGGCGATTTTCGCCGCATTCGGCGGGAGTGCTACCAAAATAGCATAATTTAAGTGGGAATGCAAGCGTTTTTCCATATTTTTTTGAAAATCGGCTGTGAATTTTTCAGGACGTTATCTTGCAAAGCCTTCCGCTTCGTAGTAGAATGAAGCCGTCGCGCGCCAAGAGACATAACGAGCCTGCGCGCAATCGGGGTGATTCAGGTGACAGCAGAAGAAATGGCGATGGAAATCGCCCGCCGTGTCCGCGCCGCGGGCGGCCGGGCGCTGCTGGTGGGCGGCTATGTCCGCGACCGGCTGATGGGCGTCGCCTCCAAGGACATCGACATCGAGGTCTACGGCGTGACGCCGGCGGCGCTGCGCGGCGTGCTGTCCGCCCTGGGGGAGGTCTACGACAAGGGCGCGTCTTTCTGCGTGCTGGGCCTGCGCCATTACGACCTGGACATCGCCATGCCCCGGCGGGAATCCCGCACCGGGCTGAAGCACACCGATTTCGACGTGTCGGTCGACCCGTTCCTCTCCTTTGAGGAGGCCAGCCGCCGCCGGGACTTCACCGTCAACGCCATGATGCTCGACCCGCTGACCGGCGAGGTGATCGACTGCTGGCGCGGCCGGGACGACCTTGAGCGCCGCGTCATCCGCCATGTCTCGGACGAGACCTTCGGCGACGACCCGCTGCGGGTGTTCCGCGCGGCCCAGTTCGCCGCGAGGCTGCGGGCTTCCATCGCGCCGGAAACCGTGGCCCTCAGCCGGACGCTGGACGTGACGCACATCTCCCGGGAGCGCGTGTGGGAGGAACTCTCGAAGGCGCTTGACAAGGCGGACGCGCCGTCGGTGTTCTTCCGCTCGCTGCAGGAGATGGGCCAGCTCGCGCCGTTCTTCCCGGAAATCAACGCGCTGCCGGACGAGGCGTTTGAGACGGCCATGGGCCGGGCCGACACGGCGGCTTCCCTCCGCGGCGAGGCGGCAGAGCCCCTTCGCTTCGCGCTCGCCATGCTGCTCACGCCTTTCCCGGAGGCTTACGGGGACGGTCAGGCGCGCGCCCTCGCCCAGGTGGCGCGGCTCACGGCGGCCGTATACACGCGCCGGTACGTTCAGAATATGCTCGCGCTGCGGGAACGGCCCGGCGCGCTATGCCGCGCGCAGGCCGCGCCGCTGGACACGCGGCTGATGTTCGACGAAAGCCTCTGCCCCCGGGACCTCGCGCTGATGGGCGTGGCGCTGGCGGATGAGGCGGCGCGCGACGCCGCCCGCGCGTATCTCATGGCGCGCGTCGCCGATTACGAGGCCCGCGCCGCGCAGCCCATGCTCACCGGCCGCGACCTGATGGCCGCCGGCTACGCCCCCGACGCGCGAATGAAGGAGCGGCTGGCCTACGCGCGCCGCCTTCATTTTGGCGATCTCTCGCCGGCGGCGGCGCTCGAAGCGGTCGAGGCGCGCTATCCAAGGACATAGACGAAAGGAAAACACGCGTTATGATCGATGTAACCCTGCTGGGCGTCTCGGCCCTCGCGCCGCTGCCCGACCGGGCGCTGACGGCCGTCATGCTGGCCTGTGCGGGGCGCAGGATCCTGTTCGACTGCGGCGAGGGCACCCAGTCCGCCGCCCGTAAGGCCGGAGTGAACGCCCTGGGCGCGGACATCATCGCCCTGACCCACTACCACGGCGACCACACCTTCGGCCTGCCCGGCCTCATGCAGACCATGCTCAGCATGAACCGGGCGCAGCCGCTGACTCTCGTGGGCCCGGCGGGGCTCAGGGAGGCGATGGCGCCCATCCTGGCGCTGGCGGGGAATCTCCCATACGACGTGCGCCTCCTCGAACTGCCCACCGGCGGCCTGCGCCTGCGCGACGTCGACCCCCGCTGGCCGGAGGCCGCGCGCCTGGCCGCTTTCCCCACGGAGCACCGCGTCGTCAGCCAGGGCTACGCCTTCACGCTGGGGCGGGCCGGCAAGTTCATGCCCGAGCGGGCGAAGGCGCTGGGCGTGCCCGTCAGGCTGTGGAGCCTTTTGCAGAAGGGGGAGCCCGCCCTGTTCGACGGCCGCGTCGTCCGGCCGGAGGAGGTGCTCGGCCCGCCGCGCAGGGGCCTTAAGGTGGTCTTTTCGGGCGACACCGCCGCCTGCCCGGCCCTGGAGGCGGCCGCGCGGGACGCCGACCTGTTCATCTGCGAGGGCACCTACGGCGAGAACGGGCAGGAGGCGCTGGCGCTGGACCACGGCCACATGACCTTCGCCCAGGCGGGGAAGCTGGCGGCCGCCGCCAACGCCCGGCGGCTGTGGCTGTGCCACTATTCGCAGATGATCCAGGATCCGGAGGAATACGCCGCCAACGCCCGCGCCTTCTTCCCGGAGGCCGTCTGCGGCCAGGACGGCATGGCGATGACGCTGAAATTTGAGGAATGAAATCAAACTCATAAAAAACGGGAGGCTGCCCGCGTGGGGCGGCCTCCGTTTGCGTCCCGGTCAGATTCCCAGCGTCTCGAACGCCTTCATCCATTCGCGGGCGATGAGCTCGTGTCCGGCCTCGGCGGGATGCACGCCGTCCCGCAGCCAGTGGTCGGGCGGGGCCAGGCGGCAGGCCTCGTCGAGCTTTTCCTGCAGGGGAACGAAGGCGCAACCGTGCTTTTCGGCCACGCGGCGGGCGGCCTGCGCGCGCAGGGGCACCTCGCGGGCGAAGGTCTCATAGCGATCCGGCCATTCGGGCACGGAGACGGTGGCGCTGCCGGGCAGCACGAAGGGCTCCAGGATGATGAACTTCATACCGGGCAGCGCCTCGTGAAGCTCCGTGAGCAGCCAGTCGTACACCCGCTCGAACTTGGGCGCGCTCACGCCGTTCGGGTTCAGCGAGATGCTGTGCCACACGTCGTTTACGCCGATGAGCAGGCTCAGACAGTCCGGCGCGAGGTTGACGATGTCGCGCTGCATGCGGGCGTAGATGTCCACCACGCGGTCGCCGCTGACGCCCCGGTTGACGCAATCGTAAGCGCCGGGCCGGTCGTAGCCCAGTCGGGCCTTGATGAGCAGCGGGTAGCCGAAGCCCATCGTGCCCCAGCCGTTCGGGTCGACGCGGTCGCGTCCCACGTCGGTGATGGAATCGCCCTGGAAGAGTATCTTTTTCATGGCGGATCAGTCTCCTTTTGTATTATAGTTTCATGATGCGCGTTTCAAGGGGCCGGAGCGAAACGGCGACGTCGCCCTTCGGGCAGGTGATAGTCGCCTCGACCGGCTCGTCCGCGTTGTTGAAGACGACCAGGGTCCCGTCATTCGGGAACCAGGCGCATTCCACCATCGGATGGTCGCTCACGCCGGCCGCCCGCCGGTCCGCGCCGGTGAGGAAGGCGATGAGGTCCATGAGCATCCGCGCGGCGGCGGGGCTGTATTCAAAGCCGCTCAGATAGGCGGCGCGTCCCTTGCCGAAGCGGTGAAGGGTGAAGGCGGGCGCGCCGTCCTTTTCGCAGAGCACCTGCGTGTCCGGGCCGGTCAGGCGCACGCCAGGCCTGGCGGGCAGCGCCTCCGCGCGCACGGGGAAGGGGGAGGGAGCCGCCTCGAAGGCCCAGGGCGCGTGGCAGGCGTACTGGCCTACGTCCTCGTCCACGCCCAGGATGTGGGCCAGGCGCAGCAGCGTGTCGCCGCCCTCGCAGGCGGAGGGCTCGCCCACGCCGATCAGGCTGCCGCCTTCGTAGACAAAGCGCGTGACCTCCGAGACGAGAGAGGCGTCCTTCCAGACGTCGCCGCCGCTCCAGGCGTCGCCCATGCGGCCGGCGTTGATGAGCACGTCCACGTCCTTCAGCGCGCCGGCCTTCACGTCGTCGAAGCTGATGAACTTCACCTGCACGGGCAGGCCGCTCAGGGCCTCGTTGACGTGGATGAGGACGTTGGCGTCGGTCTCGTGGAAGTGGCCGGAGAGCGTCCAGGAGCGCAGCGACCCCCAGGTGTGCAGCACGGCCACGCGGACGTTCAGGCAGGCGGGCGCGCCGTGGGCGTGCAGCGCCTTCAGCTTGCGGAACTCCACGGCCATTTCCTCGATGGCGTCGTTGAAGGCCGGGAAGCCCAGCGTGAGGTGCAGGTAGCCGCCCAGGCCGATGCGGTCGACGCACTGGCGGGCCAGCGCCCGGCGCACGTGCAGCCAGTAGGCCAGCGCGTCCCGCTCGGGATGGCCGCCCTCGGAGAAGGTGGGCAGCCCGCCCAGGCCCACGGGGAACAGGTAGGGATGGAAGCGCAGCTCGTGCACCGGCGCCGGAGCGCCCGCGCACAGCCGGCACTCAAACCCGGAAAACACGCACTTGATGAGCCCGTCGAAGCCGATGGAGGCAAAGTATTTGCCGTAGGGCTCCATGCCGACCCAGCTGTCGTCGTAGAACACATAGGCCTGTTTTCCGTAGCGGTGGATGATCTCCACCAGCTGGCGGGCCTTTTCGGCCACGAAGCGCTGGGTGAAATCCATCCAGTCGCGCTTGGCCTTCGTCGGCGGGCGGTGGGTGGCCTGCAGAAGGCCCTTGTTGATGAAGTCCTCGGCGGTGAGCGCGTAGCCGTATTCGGCCTCGAACGCCTTGAGCGCGGCGGGGCTCACGGTGAAATCGTAGCTGGCCCAGTCCACGAAGCGGCTGCGCCGGCGCATGTCGTCGCCGAAAATCCACACGAAGTTGTAGAACAGCGAGGTCAGGCGGATGACGTCGGTGTGTGGGTTGGCCTCGCACCAGTTTTTCAGCCAGTCCTTGAGGTACGCCCAGGCCAGCGGGTGGCGCGGGTCGAGCTGGCGCAGGTGCTCGCTGGTCCAGCTGTTGGTGGTGTGGTTGTACATGTTGATCTCTTCCCACACGCGCCAGCAGAGGAAGGAGGCGGTGTAGCGGTGCCATTTTTCGCAGCCCGTCACGGTGATTACGCCGTTTTCATAGCGCCAGGCGGAGGCGGGCACCAGCCTGTCCGCCGTGCGGTCCCACACCTGCCAGAAGGCGAGGGCTTCGGGGGAATCGTTGATCTCGAACTGCTCGTCGAAATAGCCCTTCAGCAGCGGGATGGCGACCTCGCTTTTTTCGGCGACGACGGCTTCCGAAATGAGGAAGCACTGCTGCTGGCTGTCCGGGTGCGCCTGCGCGAAGGCGTTGTGCTCGCGGATGATGCAGATGGTGGAGTAGATTTTGCGCCCGGCGTTCAGTATTTCGGGCGAGAGCTTGGTGCCGTCGCTGTCGCGGATGACGTCCGCGCCCCATTTTTCAGCCAGCTCCAGCGTGAGCTTTTCATAGCCGGCCTCGCCCGGCAGGGTAAAGCCGCCCTCGTGGTATTCCTTTTCCATAGAAGAACCCGCCTCCCGTCATCGTATTTACGGCATGGCATGAGTATAGCATGAAACAGGCGTCAATTCAAGCGCCGGTGAGCGCGTGAGGAAAAAAGCGCGAACGACGCGTAATAAAAAAGCGCAAGTGTGGCGAAATCTTGACATAACGAATTGACAAAGCGGGCGTAACATGGTATTATTGGGTTTGTTGAAATTCGCCTTGCGCGAATGAAGAGAAAGGAGAAAAAACCATGAAAAAGATCGTTGCTTTGATGCTGGCCCTGGTGTTCGTCCTGTCCATGACGGCCCTGGCCGACGCCGCCACCGGCGCCGACGTGAAGGGCACCGGTGTCGCCCTGACCATCTACACCAACTCCGGCTCCTCCGGCCGCGCGGACTGGCTCAAGGAGCGCGCCGCCCAGGACGGCTATGACCTGACCATCGTCGAGGATGGCGCCGGCGGAATCCAGCAGCGCCTGATCAACGAAGGCGAAGCGACCCCCTGCGACGTCGTGTTCGGCCTGAACGCCATCATCTGGAACGACCTGATCGCCCGCGACATCCTGGTCGCCATCGACGCCCCCTCCTGGGCGAGCGAAGTGAGCGAGGGCCTGAACGACCCCAACGGCTACTACTACGCCATCGTCAAGCAGGCCATCCTGCTGGCTTATGACACGAACCAGCTCGCGCCCGAAGACGCGCCCAAGGATTGGCCCGACCTGTGGGAGAAGGAAGAGTTCTGGGGCAAGTATGAATCCCAGATCAAGCTGACCGGCGGCACCACCCGCAACGTCCTGGCCGGCATTCTGACCCGCTATGCCGATCCCGACGGCGAGCTGGGCGTCTCCGAAGAAGGCTGGAACGCCATCGCCGAGTTCTTCGCCCACGGCACCCCCGTCGAGGACGGCGTGGACCTGTACGCCCAGATGGTCAACGAGAATTCCCCCGTGCTGATCGGCCAGATGTGGTCCTCCGGCGCGGACCAGTACGACGCGCAGTACGGCGTGAAGACCGGCTACGCGGTGCCCGAGGTGGGCATCCCCTACGCGGTTGAGGGCGTCGCCATCGTGAAGACCACCAAGAACTTCGACGAGGCGCAGCGCTTCGTGGAGTGGTTCGGCTCCGCCCAGATCCAGGGCGAGTGGTCCGAGAAGTTCAAGACCATGCCCGCCAACGAGCTGGCCGCCGAAAAGGCGCCCGCCAGCCAGATCGAGATGTGCTCCATCCCCGCGCAGGACATCGACTGGGCGCTCGTCGCGGCCAACATCGACGCCTGGTGCGAGAAGATCATGCTCGAGTACATGCAGTAATCCTGCGGCGCAGGCCTGATCGAATCGAAGGAATGAAGCAAGGGGGCAAGGGAAACCTTGCCCCCTTTCCGCGAAAGACACAAAAACGGATGGAGGCATCGCGCGATGATTCGACTCAACGATATCGAGGTGCGCTTCGGCGACTTTACGGCGCTGAAGGACATCAACATTCACGTGGAGGAGGGCCAGTTCTACACGTTCCTGGGTCCCTCCGGCTGCGGCAAAACCACGACGCTGCGCACCATCACCGGCTTCATCGAGCCGGCAAAGGGCACGGTGCTCGTGAAGGGCAAGGACATCACTCACGTGCCGGTGGAGCGGCGCAACATCGGCATGGTGTTCCAGAACTACGCGCTGTTCCCCACCATGAGCGTGTATGAGAACATCGCCTTCGGCCTGCGGGTGAAGAAGGTCAACAAGACGGACATCGACCGCCGCGTGAAGGAAATGGCCCAGAAGGTGGACCTGACCGAGCAGCAGCTCGCGCGCAAGGTGGCCGAGCTGTCCGGCGGCCAGCAGCAGCGCGTGGCCATCGCCCGCGCCCTGGTCAACAACCCGGAGATCATCTGCCTGGACGAGCCGCTCTCCAACCTGGACGCCAAGCTGCGCGTGCAGCTGCGCGAAGAGCTCAAGGAGATGCAGGCCAAGTTCGGCATCACCACGGTCTACGTCACCCACGATCAGGAGGAGGCCCTGACCCTGTCGGACTGCATCGCCGTGTTCAACAAAGGCTTCATCGAGCAGATCGGCACGCCGAACGAGATCTACTCCCAGTCCAAGACGGAGTTCGTGTGCAACTTCATCGGCGACATCAACCGCCTGAACGAGGGCTTCGTCCGTCAGATCGCCGAAAAGACCGGCCGTTCCCTCGATCCGGGCAAGGCGACCTACGTGCGCCTGGAGCGCATCCACGTGAACGACGGCGCGCGGCCGAACGCCGCCTCCTTCGAGGCCCGCGTGGCCGGGCGCGAGTACTTCGGGCTGTACATCAAGTATCAGCTGGAGGCTGGCGCGCAGCACCTCAAGTGCATCGTGAAGAACGACGGCGCGAGCTACTTCCAGGTGAGCGACAAAGTGACCGTCGCCATCGAGCCCGACGACCTGATGGTCTACTGAGGAGGCGCGCGCAATGCAGGCAAGACTTCCGCTTAATGTCAGGTTAAAGCGCATGACGCCGGGACAGATGGCCCTGTTCGGCGTGCTGGCGTGCGTGTTTGTCTGGTTCATCATGGCGTGCATGGTGCTGCCCATCCTGAACCTCCTGAAAACCGTGTTCTTCGAGGGCGGCAAAGCGTCGTTCGATTCCTTCCAGAAGCTGTTCAAATCGCCCCGCGCGATGAAGTCGCTGGCCAACTCCTTCATCCTCGCGCCCACGCTCTCCCTAACGGTGGGCTTCGTGGGCATATCGCTGGTGCTCATCACCGAGTATTTCGACATCAAGGGCTCGGCGATCCTTCGCCTGGGCTACATGACCACGCTGATCTACGGCGGCGTCACGCTGGTGTCCGGCTACAAGTTCATCTACAGCGACAACGGCGTGCTCACCAACCTGATGGCCAGCGTCTTCCCGAACATGAACAAGACCTGGTTCACCGGCTACTGGGCCGTGCTGTTCGTGATGACCTTCTCCTGCACCTCGAACCACATGATCTTCCTGCGCAACGCCATGCGCGCCGTGGACTTCCAGACCGTGGAGGCCGCCCGCAACATGGGCGCCAGCCAGTGGACGATCCTGCGGCGCGTGGTGCTGCCGGTGCTGCTGCCCAGCCTGTTCGCCGTGACCATCCTCACCTTCATCACCGGCCTGTGCGCCATGAGCGCGCCGCTGCTGGTGGGCGGTAAGGATTTCCAGACGATCAACCCCATGATCAAGCAGTTCGCCGACATGACGACCACCAGCGCCAAGAGCCTGTCGGCCACGCTGTCGCTCATCCTGGGCCTGGCGACCATGATCCTGCTGGCCATACTGACCGCCATCGAGCGGCGCGGGCACTACATGTCCGTCTCCAAGGTGAAGACCAAGATTGTGAAGCAGAAGATCAACAACCCCGTGGCGAACGTGCTGGCGCACATCTACGCCTGGACGCTGTTCGTGATCTACGTGGTCCCGGTGGTGCTGATCGTGCTGTTCTCCTTCTCCGATTCGGCCCACATCCAGCAGAGGAAGCTCGATTTCTCCACCTTCTCCCTCAGAAACTACGGCGAGCTCCTCTCCAAGACCACGGCTTACAAGCCGTTCCTGGTGTCCATCATCTATTCGGCGCTGGCCGCCGTCATCGTGGGCGCGCTGGTGATCGTGGCCTGCCGCTACATCCAGAAGCGGCGCAATTCCCTCTCGGCCACCGCGCTGGAGTACAGCCTGATGATCCCCTGGCTGCTGCCTTCCACGATGATCGCCCTGAGCCTTCTGCTGGCCTTCAATCAGCCCAGGTGGTACATGTTCAACAAGCCCCTGATCGCCACGCTGCAGCTGCTGCTCATCGGCTACGTGATCATCAAGCTGCCGTTTACCATGCGCATGACCAAGGCCGCGTTCTTCTCGCTGGACAACGCGCTGGAGGACGCCTCGAAGAACCTGGGCGCGAGCGGGCTTTACACCTTCCGCCGCGTCATCTTCCCGGTGCTCTTGCCCACCGTCATGGCCATCGCCGCGCTGAACTTCAACGGCCTGTTGACCGACTACGACCTGTCCGCGTTCCTGCATCATCCGGCCAATCCCACGCTGGGCGTGAAGATCAAATCGCTGACCGAGGAAATGGGCAACAGCTCGGACGGCGTGGCGCTCACCTTCGTTTACGCCGTGCTGATGATGATCATCTCCGCCATCGTGCTGTACCTGGTGTACGGCCGCGGGGGCAAGGACAATATAAAGGAGTGATCGCCCGTGCCCTTCGGACAGAGCCGGTATGAGGACGTCAACGCGCTGCTCAACGCGAAGTTCGCCGAGAAAAAGGTGCTCATCTGCGCCCATCGCGGCAGCTGGCACGGCAACGTCATCCAGAACACGACCATCGCCTACCGGGCCGCGCTCATGCAGGGCGCGGACATCGTCGAGACCGATACCACCGCCACGCGCGACGGCGAGGTGTTCTCGCTGCACGACGGCGTGGAGTGGCGGCTGTTCGGCCAGCCCCGCAGCGGCCTCAAGCTGACCGGCGAACGGCTGGCCTCGCTGGACACGCTGAACGCCCTAGGGGAGCCCAGCGCCCACCCGGCGCAGCGGCTGGGCGAGGTGTTCGACTTCCTCACCCACGGGGAACTCATCAATGTCGACCGCATCTGGCGCGCGAAGGATCTGGTGCTGCCCCTGCTGGACAAATATCCCCACATGCTGAGGCAGGCCATCCTGAAGGCCCCGCCGGACGCCACGGCCATCTACGAGCAGCTGGAGAACCACCCCGTGAAGTACATGTTCATGCCCATCTGCCGCAGCTACAGGGAGATCGAAGAGGCGCTCTCCTATAAGAACATCAACACCGTGGGCGTGGAGATGATCGCCGCGACCG
Source organism: Clostridia bacterium (assembly GCA_017527065.1). GTDB lineage: Bacteria > Bacillota > Clostridia > Christensenellales > Aristaeellaceae > Firm-10. The sequence continues at coordinate 135,644 of JAFXQO010000062.1, read as the reverse complement.
AAAAGGACGAGCTGTATCAGGACGAGGCTTTCCGCTACGTGCACGATAAGGGCCTCTTCTGCTGGGTCAACGCGCTGACCCTGTCAGGCCGCTACGCGGAGACCGCGCTCTTCGGCGAACTGGACGACGACAACTCCATCTGGCGGGGTCCGGCGCAGGGCTGGGGCCGGCTGATGGACAAGGGCGTTGACGCCATCCAGACCGACTGGCCCGCGCTGGTGCGGGATTACAGGAAGGAACGGATGGGCGTGTGAGAAACATCATGCGGGCCGCCGCAGGAGAAATCCTGCGGCGGCCCGGTTTGCTATTGACGGGCAAAGGCCGGAGACTGTATAATGACAGCATGGAAAGTATGTGCACGAACGGCTTCCGCTGAAAAACGAGGTAACGTCAGATGAACAAGGTGTATATCTGCTTCCCCGGCGGGAAGCACAAGGCGCTCACCATGAGCTACGACGACGGGCGCGTGTCCGACCGGCGGCTGGTGGCGCTGTTCAATCAGTATGGGATCAAGGGCACGTTCCACCTGAACAGCGGCCTGTTCGGCGATTCGCGGCGCATCAGGCCCGAGGAAGTCAGGCCGCTCTACGAGGGGCATGAGATCGCCTGCCACACCGTCACGCATCCCACCATCGCGCGCTGCCCGCTGCCCGAAGTGGCGCAGGAGGTGCTGGACGACCGCAGGGCGCTGGAGGCCCTGGCGGGCTATCCCGTGCGCGGGCTGAGCTATCCGAACGGCTCGCTGAGCCCGGAGATCGAGGCGCTGCTGCCCGCCTGCGGCATCCGCTATTCGCGGGTGGTCGGATCGTCCGACAGCTTCGCGCTGCCGGAGGATCCCTACCGCTGGCAGGCCACCTGCCACCACAACCACCGCCTCATGGAGCTGGGCGAGGCGTTCCTGGCGCTCCACAAGAAGCAGTATCTCTACCTCATGTACGTGTGGGGCCACAGCTATGAATTCGACGACCAGGACAACTGGAGCCTGATGGAGGACTTCTGCCGCATGATGGGCGGGCAGGAGGATATCTGGTACTGCACGAACATCGACTTCATGGACTACATGGACGACAGCCGCCGCCTGCGCTTCGCCGCGGACAACAGCTTCGTAATGAACCCCAACGCGCGGGACCTGTATATCTCCGTGAACGACGGGGAACCCGTCCGCGTTCCCGCCGGGCAGACCCTTCGGCTTTAGAAAGGACGATTGCAATGAACATCGGCATCCGCCTGCACGATACCCTGCCCGGCACGCTGTTTGAGCGGCTGGGCTACGCGAAGGCGCAGGGCTTTTCCTGCGCGCACCTGGCGCTGAGCAAGGCGCTTTCCGGCTTTGCCATGAACGACGCGCCGCGCCTTCTGGACGAGGCGCTGGCCGAAACCGTGAAAGGCGATTTCGCGGCGCAGGGCATGGGGTGCGCCGTGCTGGGGTGTTACCTCAGCCTGGCCGACCCGGACGAGGAGACCCGCGCGAGGACGCAGCAGATCTACCGCGCGCACCTGCGCTTCTGCCGGATGATCGGCGCGGGCGTGGTGGGCACGGAGACGCCCGCCGCCCCCAACGCCCGCTTCGACGCGCCCCAGCAGGACAGCGAGGAGGCGTTCCGGCTGTTCGTGGAGAGCGTGCGGCCCGTCGTGCGCTGGGCCGAGGAGGAGGACGCCGTGCTGGCCGTCGAGCCGGTCTGGCGGCACATCGTGTCCACGCCCGAGCGCGCCGAGCGCCTCTTGGACGAGCTGCGCAGCGACCGCGCGCAGATCATCCTGGACAGCGTGAACCTGCTCTCCCCGGAGAACGCCCCCCGGGCCGAAGCCGTGATCGACGAGGCCATCCGCCGCCTGGGCGACCGGGTGCGCGTGCTGCACATGAAGGACTACACCCTCGCCCCGGACGGCGCCGTGCGCTCCGGCGCGTGCGGCACGGGCGTGATGAAATACGAGAAACTTATTGCCTTCGCGAAGGCGCGGAATCTGCCCATGACCCTGGAGGACACCCGACCGGACAACGCCGAGGCCGCCCGGAAATACCTGGAAAAGTTCGCCTGATAATGATCTATTTGACAGGGAGGATTGATTGACATGGACATTCGCTATTCCTGCAACCAGCGCGATTTCAAGCGCTACACCACCGAGGAAACGCGCCGTGAGTTCCTCATCGAGAAGCTGTTCGCGGCGGATGAGGTCGTCGCCGTATACAGCCATGTGGACCGCATGGTCACGCTGGGCGTGATGCCGGTGAAGGAAAAGGTCTCCATCGACAAGGGCATCGACGTGTGGAAGAACTTCGGCACGGAATACTTCCTCGAGCGCCGGGAGTGCGGCCTGTTCAACGTGGGCGGCGCGGGCAAAGTGACCGTGGACGACACGGTGTACGAGCTGGGCTACAAGGACTGCCTGTACGTCACCAAGGGCGCGAAGGCCGTGTTCTTCGAGAGCGCCGACGCGGCGAAGCCCGCCAAGTTCTACATCGTGTCAGCTCCCGCGCACTGCAGCTATGAAAACCGGCTCATCAAGATCGCGGACGCCGCCAAGAAGCCGCTGGGCGCGCTGGAGACCAGCAACAAGCGCGTGATCAACCAGTTCATCCATCCCTCCGTGCTCAAAACCTGCCAGCTCTCCATGGGCATGACCGTACTGGAGCCCGGCTCCGTTTGGAACACCATGCCCGCCCACACCCACGAGCGCCGCATGGAGGTCTACTTCTACTTCGAGGTGCCGGAGGACAACGTGGTGTTCCACATGATGGGCGAGGGCCAGGAGACCCGCCACATCGTGATGCAGAACGAGCAGGCCGTGATTTCCCCGTCCTGGAGCATCCACGCCGGCGCGGGCACCAGCAACTACACCTTCATCTGGGCCATGGGCGGCGAGAACCAGGCCTTTGACGATATGGACACCATTCCCACCACCGAACTGCGCTGAGGAGGAAAGAGCCAAATGGACATGAAAGCATTCAGCCTGGAAGGCAAAATCGCCTGGATCACCGGCGCGAGCTACGGCATCGGCTTCGCCATCGCGGAGGCGTTCTCCGCCGCGGGCGCGACCATCGTGTTCAACGACATCAACCAGGAGCTCGTGGACAAGGGCCTGACGGCCTACGCCGAAAAGGGCATCGGGGCCCACGGCTACGTGTGCGACGTGACGGACGAGGAGGCCGTTCAGGCGCTGGTGAAAAAGATCGAAGCCGAGGTGGGCGTGATCGACATACTGGTCAACAACGCCGGCATCATCCGCCGCATCCCCATGACCGAGATGAGCGCGGCCGAGTTCCGCAAGGTCATCGACGTGGACCTGAACGCGCCGTTCATCTGCGCCAAGGCCGTCATTCCCGCCATGATCGAAAAGGGCCACGGCAAGATCATCAACATCTGCTCCATGATGAGCGAGCTGGGCCGCGAGACCGTGTCGGCCTACGCTGCGGCCAAGGGCGGCCTGAAGATGCTCACCCGCAACATCTGCTCCGAGTACGGCGGGCACAACATCCAGTGCAACGGCATCGGGCCGGGCTACATCGCCACGCCCCAGACCGCGCCCCTCAGGGAGCGCCAGCCGGACGGCAGCCGCCATCCTTTCGACCAGTTCATCGTCGCCAAGACGCCCGCCGCCCGCTGGGGCACCACGGACGACCTGCAGGGCCCGGCGGTGTTCCTGGCCTCGGACGCCAGCAACTTCGTCAACGGCCATATCCTGTATGTGGACGGCGGCATACTGGCCTACATCGGCAAGCAGCCGTAAAGACAAGACAAACACCCCGCGCCTGCGCGAAATAAAGCGCCCCGGCGCGGGGTTTCTGCGTCACGCCTGCCCGTAGCGCCAGGCTTCGTCCAGCAGCGCTTCGAGGCTGTCGAGGGGCGTGTCTTCCGTCGCGCCGTTGCCGAGGGTGAGCATGAAGCGCCCGTCGGCGCGGCAGTAGGCGTCGATCAGCCAGCGGACTTCGCGGCGCACGTCCTCCGGCGTGCCGTAGGGGATGGTGCGCTGCACGTCGAAGCCGGCCCAGACGGTGATCCTGCCGCCGTAGAGGCGGGCGACGCGCCGCTCGTCCATGGTGTATTTCTGGATGGGGTGGATGACGTCCACGCCCAGGTCTATGAAGCGCGGCAGCAGAGATTCGACGTTGCCGCAGGTGTGCAGCCAGAAGTGCATGCCCAGCGCGTGGACCCGGTCGATGACCTCTTTGTAGTACGGCGCGAAGAATTCATCGAACACCTGAGGCGAGAAGAAGGTGCTGGTCTGCGTGCCGAGGTCGTCGCTGGTGAAGATGCCGTCCAGCCCCAGCTCGTCCCGGCCCCGCTCCACCAGGCGGAGGTAGAAATCCGTCAGGCGGCGGAACAGCGCGTGCACCTCCTCCGGATAGAGATAGAAGTCGGTCAGCGCATTCTCCATGCCGCGGATGCTCCAGAACCGCTCGAAAAAGAAATACCACCAGCAGCCGAGGCGGTAGCGGCCGTCCGGCGCCGGATTGTCCGACGTGAGGCCCGGATAGTCCGGGCTCGGGAAATCCGCCAGCAGCGGCCCGAGCGCCCCGTCCCAATCGGCGATGAAACCCGCGTTGTCCAGCGCCTCGCCGGCCGAGACCGCGCCCTGCCAGCTCCAGCGGTAGGAGAGGTCGTCCTCCGGCGCGTCGTAGACGGCGGGAATTCTGAACCACATGGCCTGGATGTCCGAGGGATAGGCCGCGAGCAGGCGCTCCACCGCGGCCCGCCGCGGGCCGAAGGCGTCGGGATTGACCCAGAAATGAATCATCAGCGGCACGCGCCCGGCCTGGCCGCGCCCCTCGATGACGCGGCGCAGCGCCTCGCGCGGCAGCGGCGCTCTGTTTTCCGTCATGGCGTTCACTCCTCGCTTGACTGTGCCGAAATTATAACACGAAACCGGCGGCGCGATCAAGCGCGCGGGCCGCGAACGCATTGAAACGGGCGGCGCGCTGTGATATAATATGACGCGTACACAGACGCCGTCGCGCGGCGGAGGGAGGAAGCCGAATGGCGAAGAAGAAAAAGAAGAAGAAAAGCGGCCTGGGCGGAAAGCTTTTGGGATTGCTGCTCGCGCTGGCGCTGGCGGCCGGCGCGTTCCAACTGGGCTGGCATTTCGGCGCGCAGTCCACGCGGTTTACCGGCAACATCCTGCTGGTGAACGAGGCGCACCCGCTCCCGGCGGACTACGTGCCAGAGGCGCTGGTCAATCTGTACGAGCAGCGCCATTCCTTCCGCATGGCGTCCAGTGAAATCTACCTCACCCGCGAGACTTACGAGGCGATGGAGCGGATGTTCCACGCCGCGGAGGAGGCGGGCATGAACGGCTACATCGTGACCAGCGGCTACCGCAGCTACGAGCGGCAGGCGGAGGTCTACGCCGAGAACGGGGCGGGCAAGGCGCAGAAGCCGGGCGCGAGCGAGCATCAGACCGGCCTGGCCTTCGACGTGACCGTGGAGACCAGCGCGGGCTTCGAGAGCACGCCGCAATATGGCTGGCTGATCACCCACGCCCACGAGTACGGCTTCATCCAGCGCTACCCCGCCAACAAGGCCGACATCACCGGCATCAGCTACGAGCCATGGCACTACCGCTACGTGGGCGTGGAGGCCGCGACGCGCATGCGCCAGACCGGCCAGACGCTGGAGGAATTCGTGGAGAGCATGGGCTGACCGGACGAATCATCAGAACGGAAAGGATTGAGCGAAGCATGGAAGTCAAACAGTGGAGCTATGAGGAATTCCCCGAATTCAACGAGCCGCTCGAAGGCGTTGAGGTCATCGAGACCACCGGCGACGAGCAGGCCGTTCACTACATGCACGACGTGGAATACGGCAAGCCGGGCGGCGTGCCGCTGCACCTGCAGATCCTGATTCCCGCCACGCGCAACAAGCCGTTTGCCCCCTTCTGGGCCGGGGCGCAGGATCAGCCCTTCCGGCTGCCGTGCTTCGTGTTCGTACAGGGCTCGGGCTGGTTCCCGCAGTACGTCTACGGGAACGTCGCGCAGCTGGCGCGGCTGGCGGCGCGGGGCTATGTGTGCGCCATCGTGGAATACCGCCACAGCGGCATCGCCTCCTTCCCGGCCCAGGCGCGGGACGCCCGCAACGCCGTGCGCTTCCTGCGCGCCAACGCCGCGAAGTTCGGCGTCGATCCGGCGCGCGTGATACTCGCCGGCGATTCCTCCGGCGGGCACACCGCCATGTGGGGCGGCCTGCTGCAGGACGACGACACCAGCGAGAACCTGTTCCCCGGCGTGTCGGCCGAGGTCGCCGGCATCGTCAACTACTACGGCTCCACCTCCGTCATGGCGCCGGACTCCAACCCGCAGACGGTCAACCACTGCCTGCCGGACAGCCCGGAGGGCCGCGTGATGGGCGGGCAGAACCTCCTGGAGCATCCAGAGCTGGCGCGGGCGCTGTCCGTGGAGTGCAACATCGACGAGGGCACGCCCCTCCCTCCGGTGCTCATGTTCCACGGCACCAAGGACCGCGTCGTCAACTGCGCGGGCAGCGCCGTCCTCTACAAGCGCCTGAAGGAGACGGGCCATCCGGTCACGTTCTACCTGGTTCGCGGCGCGGATCACGGCGGCGCGGAATTCTGGACGGAAAAGATGCTGGACATCGTGGACGGATTCTGCAAAAAGTGCTTTGAAAAATGAAGGGAAGACGGGGCGGGCCCTTCCGCGGCTCGTCCCGTTCCCAATTGTTTACTTGCATTTTCCCATTCATGCGCGTATAATAGGTTTTGCACTTGAGGGAAAATAACGCCATCCGTCCGCCTACAGAGAGCCGGGGCCTGCTGAAACCCGGCGGCGCGGCGCGGCCTTCCGCTTCCCGATGCGGCCGGAGAGATCCGGCGGGCCGCGGGCCCTTATCCCCGCTGAAGAGCGGCCGGGCGAACGTCCGGCAAGCTGGGTGGCAACGCGGAGTCTTCCGTCCCAGAGCGGGATGGGAAGGCTTTTTTGTTTCAATCATCATTTTTCAGGAGGCGTTTTTAACATGCTCGACATCAATCTCATTCGCACCAACCCCGATCTCGTGCGCGAGAACATCAAAAAGAAATTCCAGGATCAGAAGCTCCCCCTGGTCGACGAGGTCATCGAGCTGGACAAGCAGAACCGCGCGGCCATGCAGCAGGCCGACGCGCTGCGCAACCAGCGCAAGGTCATCTCCAAGAAGATCGGCGGCATGATGGCCAAGGGCCAGAAGGACGAGGCCGAGGCCGCCAAGGCGCAGGTGAACGCCATCGCCGAGCAGCTTGTCGAGCTGGAAAAGAAGGAAGAGGAATACGCCGCGGAGATCCGCAAGCGCATGCTGGTGATCCCGCAGATCATCGACGAATCCGTGCCCATCGGCAAGGACGACAGCGAGAACGTGCAGAACGAGCTCTTCGGCGAGCCCGTGGTGCCGGATTTCGAGATCCCCTACCACGTGGACATCATGGAGAGCCTGAACGGCATCGACCTGGACAGCGCCCGCAAGACCAGCGGCAACGGCTTCTACTACCTCAAGGGCGACATCGCCCGCCTGCACTCGGCCATCCTCTCCTACGCCCGCGATTTTATGATCGACCGCGGCTTCACCTACTACATCCCGCCCTTCATGATCCGCTCGGACGTGGTCACCGGCGTGATGAGCTTCACCGAGATGGAGAACATGATGTACAAGATCGAGGGAGAAGACCTCTACCTCATCGGTACCAGCGAGCACTCCATGATCGGCAAGTTCATCGACACTATACTGGACGAAAAGGACCTGCCCCAGACCCTCACCTCCTACTCGCCCTGCTTCCGCAAGGAAGTCGGCGCCCACGGCATCGAGGAGCGCGGCGTGTACCGCATCCACCAGTTCGAGAAGCAGGAGATGATCGTGGTCTGCAAGCCCGAGGAGAGCATGGACTGGTACAACCGCCTGTGGAAGAACTCCGTCGATTTCTTCCGCTCGCTGGACATCCCGGTGCGCACGCTGGAGTGCTGCTCGGGCGACCTGGCCGACCTGAAGGTGAAGAGCTGCGACGTGGAGGCCTGGTCCCCGCGGCAGAAGAAGTACTTCGAGGTGGGCTCCTGCTCCAACCTGGGCGACGCCCAGGCCCGCCGGCTGGGCATCCGCGTGAAGGGCGCGGACGGCAAAAAGTACCTGGCCCACACGCTGAACAACACCGTCGTGGCCCCGCCGCGCATGCTGATCGCCTTCCTAGAGAACAACCTGCAGGCCGACGGCACCGTGCGCATCCCCGAGGCGCTGCGCATGTACATGGGCGGAAAGAGCGTCCTGTCCCGGTAAAATAGAAGACCGACAAAAAAGAGGCTCTTCACGGAAAGTTGAGGGACGACAACTCCCTCCGTCAGCCCTGCGGGCTGCCACCTCCCTCAGGGAGGGAGGCTCTCATACTCATTTCTCGCCGCCAAAAGGCCCCCGTATAGGCTCCCTCTTTGAGGGAGCTGGCGCGCAAAGCGCGACTGAGGGAGTTGTTATCTCACAGGAAAACATGAAGAACCAAAAAAGAAACGAGCCCCCCCGTGCCGCGGCATGGGGGGCTCGGCGTCATTGGATCAGATAAGGATCGTTCTCCGGGTGGCCTTCCGGCAGGGGCTGCAGATACATGATGAGCGCGTCCTCGCTGTTTTCGTAGTAGCGCTTTCGGTAGCCCACGTCCTTGAAGCCCAGCTTGTGGTAGAGCGCCTGCGCCACGGTGTTCGAGCGGCGGCATTCCAGCGTGAGAAACGACAGGCCCGAGTCCGCGGCCAGCTGGATCAGCGCGCGGGTGACCGCCTCGCCGTAGCCCAGGCCGCGTTTGTCCCGCCGCACGGCGATGTTCGTCACATGGCCCTCGTCCAGCACCAGCCACATCCCGGCGTAGGCCACGCACGCCCCGTCCTCCTTGAGCACCAGGTAGCGCGCGCACTTGTTCTCGGTGACTTCCTTTTCAAACGATTCCCGCGACCAGGGCACGGCGAAGGTCGCCGCCTCGATGGCGTGAACGGCGTCCACGTCTTCGAGCGTCATGAGGCCGATCGAAATCTCCGGCACGGCTCATTCACCTCCGCCCCGCGCCAGGCGGGCGCTGCGCTCGCGCTCGGCCTGCGGCGCGCGCAGATACAAAGGCTCCAGCGCCATGGGCTCCACGGCCTCGCCCGCGCGCCGTTCGGCGATCACGCAGGCGCTCGCCGCGCGCAGGTACGCCATGCTCGCCGGGGCGGAAACCGCGCGTTCTCCCAGCGCCTCCCGCACGGCGGGGAAGTGCGCCTTCAGCCCGTCGCCCAGGAACAGGCACGTTTCGTCCTGCGGAAGGCGCGTCAGGAATTCCGACAGCGGCAGGGCCTCGTCCGGCAGGACGCGCTCCGGCAGGCCGCTGCCTGCAAAGCGGAACGCCGCGCAGTACACCTGGCTGCGGCGTGCGTCCAGTATGGGGCAGATTACGCCCGGAAAGCCGAAGGCGTTCACGGCCAGCGCCTCGAGGGCGTCCACGCCCACGATCTTCTTCCCGCAGGCGTGTGCCAGCCCCTTCGCCTCGCACACGCCGATGCGCACACCGGTGAAGGAGCCGGGCCCGGTGACGGCGGCGAACAGGTCGACGTCGGCGGGGGAGAGGCCCGCGGCGGCCAGCGCCTGCTCGATCATGGGCAGCGACGTTTGCGAGTGGGTGAGCCCATGGCAGGCGGCGATTTCGTGCGTCACGACGCCGTCCTCCATGAGCGCCGCGCCGGCGTAGGGGCCGGAGGTATCCACAGCCAGGATCTTCATGGGTCAAGCCTCCATTGCGAAAGGGATTCCAGAATACCGGCCCGCCGGCCGTCGAGCCCCACGAGCTCGAGGGAGATGAGGCGGGCGTCGTCGCTGTCCTCGCAGCGGCTGAGCGTTATGTCCATGCGCGGCTCGGGGGACAGGTCGGCGCATCCGGGCCATTCGACGACCGCCGCGCCGTCGCCGCCGACGAATTCGTCCAGCCCCGCCTCGTAGAACTGGTCGGGGTCGTCCAGGCGGTACAGGTCGAAGTGGTAGAAGGGGATGCGGCCCTGATAGGGCTGCATGAGCGTGAAGGTGGGGCTGGGCATGGCCTGCGTGATGCCCAGGCCCCGGGCCAGCCCCCGCGCGAGCACCGATTTGCCCGCGCCCAGGCCGCCGCCCAGCAATATCACGTCGCCCGGCTGGAGCCGCCCGCCCAGCGCGCGGCCGAATTCGGTTGTCGCCTCCGGCGAGTCGGTTCGGTAGAGCATGTCAAAACCTCGCAAAAAGGACCGTCACATATTTTTCAGGATAGGGGAGAGCCGCTTGTAGAGCACGCATGTGACCAGCGCCAGCACGACGCCCTTGATGAGGTTGAAGGGCGAGGTGGCCAGCAGGATCAGCTTCGGCAGCGTGTCCACCGCCGGAACGACCTGCGCGATCATCGCCAGGATGGTCTCCAGCGGCATGTTCATCACGTTCACGTAGAACGGGATCATGATGAAGTAGTTTGCGGCCGCGCCCACGAGCACCGTCGCGGCGACGCCCCAGAGCAGCCCGGTCAGCGCGCCTTTGAGGGTGCGGTTGCGCTTGTATATGAGCGCGGCGGGGATCATCATGGCCGCGCCGGTCATGATGTCGGCCAGCTCGCCCACGCCCATGGAGGAGGTGTTTAAAAGGCTCACCGCGTCCTTGATGAGCAGTATGCACAGCCCCGGCATCGGGCCCATCGAGAAGCCGCCCAGCAGCGCCGGCACATTGCTGAAATCCAGCTTGTAGATGGGCGGGATGATCGGGATGCCCGGAATGTAGGCCAGCACCGCGGCGATGGCGCCCAGCACGCCCACGCGGGTGATCATCATCGTATGGTTCAGGTTCTCGGCCGCGGCGGCCTTGGGCGTCAGCGCGATGACGATGATGCTCAGCGCCAGCGCCACGCTGGAGAGCATGATCATGACGGTGAAGCCGACGCCGGGCGCTGCGGTCAGGACGTATTCGGCGTAGTCCGGCACGGTCTCGGCCAGCTTCGCGCTCAGCCGGTAGGCGGCGTTCACGCGGAAGACCATGAAAAAGCTCAGGCCGAACGCCAGGGCGGCGCAGATCACGCCCGCCCAGCCCTTGCGGCGGCCGCGCCGGTCCAGCAGCGCGCAGCCCAGGCCGACGACCGCGGCGGTGAGGATGAGGGCGTAGACATACGACCAGTCCGTGCGCGGCGCGCCGGATTCGTCGGTGAGCCGCTTCATGGGGGCGGCGGCGCCGCCTTGCTCCAGCAGCGTGACGCTGCCGTCGTTGGCCACGAGCGCCAAGCCGTTGAGCGGGGTGACGATCTCCTCGCCGCCCTTCTGCGCGGCGATGCGCTCGAAGGGCAGGCAGAGGGCCAGGATCATCAGGGCAAAGGCGACGGCGAGGAAAAGCCAGCTTTTCTTTTGGAACATATCCGTTCCTCCTTTCCGTTTCACCGCGAAACAGGCCCCAGCCTGGCATCAGGGGGGCCTTCTATTCGCAGGAAACAGAACATGCACTTCTCCCATCCAGACTGTCACTGTCGGCTTCGGAGTTTCACCGAATCGGCCTTGCGGCTCGCGGGCTGTACCGCCGGTGGGGACTTTCACCCCGCCCTGAAGATGTGTTCGCTGACGCTGTATGCGGTTTTTCATGAGGTAGCATAGCCCTTTCGCTTCCCTGTGTCAAGTTATATTTTACAAAACGCTGTGCTGCAATGCGCGGCGGCGCGGTTTTGGAGCGCGAAAAGCGACATTTCGGCGGAAAGCCCTTGCGCCGGGCGGCCGGGCGTGGTATGCTCCTTACACACAAGCGAGAGGAGGCGTCGGCGATGACGGTCAACAGGGAGATTCTCGGAAAGGCGCTGCCGATGGTGCGCGAAGCGGCGTATCAGCTGGAGCGCGCGCAGGATATGCTGGACAGCGCCCGGAATTGGGGCGTTTGGGACATGCTGGGCGGCGGCCTCGTCACCACGCTGATCAAGCACGGCAAGGCCGACGACGCCAACGCCTGCATCCGCCAGGCGGCCCGGCTGATGGAACGGGTGGAGCGCCTGCTGCCGGAGGCGTACGTGGGGGAGGCCCCGGTGGACGAGGGCGGCTTCGGCCGGGTGGCCGACGTGCTGTTCGACGGGTTCTTCACCGATCTGTACATGCAGGGCCGCCTGAAGGACCAGCGCCGCGCGGTGGACGAAATGCTCTCCCGCGTGCGCCGCGTGGAGCGGGAGCTCGTGAGGGCGGCGGGCTGAAATTGAACGCGCATGAAACGCCGGAAGCAGGAAAAACCTTATAAGGGGGAGAATCATTCTCTTGTCGGGCGCGCTCCGTCCGGCAAGAGCTTTTTATAGGAGGCGGGAAAGTGATCAAAGTGGCGTTTTACGACGCGAAGGCCTACGACAGGCCCTCGTTTGAAAAATACGGCGGCGAGCGCGGCGTGCAGTTCAGGTTTCTCGAGACCAAGCTGAACGAGGACACCGTGGCCCTGGCCGAAGGCTGCGACGCGGTGTGCGTCTTCGTCAACGACACGGTGGACGCGCGGGTGATCGACAAACTGTACGGATACGGCGTGAAGCTGGTCGCGCTGCGCTCGGCGGGCTACAACAACGTGGACGTGCGAGCGGCGTTCGGAAAGGTACACGTGACGCATGTGCCGGCCTATTCGCCCTACGCCGTGGCGGAACACGCCATGGCGCTGCTGCTCACCTCCGTGCGGCGCGTCCACAAGGCGTACAACCGCACGCGGGAGTTCAACTTCTCCCTGAACGGGCTCACCGGCTTCGACTTCCACGGCAAGACAGCCGGCGTGATCGGCACGGGCAAGATCGGCCGCATCTTCATCGACATCTGCCGCGGCTTCGGCATGAAGGTGATCGCCTACGACCCCTTCCCCGCGAAGGACAGCGGCATCGAATGCGTTTCGCTGGACGAGCTCTTTGCCCGGAGCGACATCATCTCCCTGCACTGTCCCCTCACCGACGACACGCGCCACCTGATCGGCGCGGACGCCATCAGTCGGATGAAGAAGGGCGTGGTGATCGTGAACACCTCCCGCGGCGGCCTGATCGACGCGGAGGCGCTGCTGGAGGGCATCAAGGCGCGGCAGATCGGCGCGGCCTGCCTGGACGTGTACGAGGAGGAGGCGGACATCTTCTTCGAGGACCGCTCCGGCCACATCATGGACGACGACCTGCTCTCCCGCCTCATCTCCATGCCCAACGTCATCGTGACCAGCCACCAGGCGTTCCTGACGGAGGAGGCGCTCAGCAACATCGCCGAAACCACCGTTTCCAACATCCTTTCGTGCTTTGAAAACGACGGCGTGTGCGACAACGAGCTGTGCTACCGCTGCGGAAACATCGAACAGTGCAAAAAGGAACGCAGGGAAAAGTGCTTCTGACCTGACGAAGCGCATCTTTACGAAAGCGAGGCTGCCCCATGAACGCGCTCGACATCCTTCGCCAGTATTTCGGTCACGACGCCTTTCGCCCCGGCCAGCGGGAAATCATCGACGCGCTGCTCGCCGGACGCGACGCCCTGGGTGTCATGCCGACCGGCGCGGGCAAGTCGGCGTGCTACCAGGTGCCTGCGCTGACGCTGCCCGGTGTCACGCTGGTCATTTCGCCCCTCATATCGCTGATGAAGGACCAGGTGGCCTCCCTGGTCCAGGCGGGCGTCCCGGCGGCGTACCTCAACTCCTCCCTCACCCCCGGCCAGATGAACACCGCCCTGCGCCGCGCCGCCCAGGGGCAGTACAAGATCATCTATGTGGCGCCCGAGCGGCTGTCCACGCCGGACATGGCCATCCTCGCCGGACAGACGCCCATCTCGCTCCTGGCGGTGGACGAGGCGCACTGCGTGTCCCAGTGGGGCCAGGATTTCCGGCCCAGCTACCTCGCCGTGGCGGACTTCATCGGGAGCCTGCCGGTCCGCCCGCCGGTAGGCGCGTTCACGGCCACGGCCACCGCCCGCGTGAGGGAGGACATCGTGCGCCTTTTGGGCCTGCGGGACCCCGCCTGCGTGACCACCGGCTTCGACCGGGCGAACCTGTTCTTCGACGTGGTGGAGCCCAAAGACAAGACCGCCTGGGTGATCGACTATGTGAAGCGCCACGCCGGGCAGAGCGGCATCATTTACTGCGCCACGCGCAAGGCCGTGGAGGCGGTGTGCCAGAGCCTGCGGGCCCGGGGCTTCAGCGCCACGCGCTACCACGCCGGTCTCGATGACGAAGAGCGCCGCGCCAACCAGGACGATTTCGTGTATGACCGCGCGCCGGTGATGGTGGCGACCAACGCCTTCGGCATGGGCATCGACAAGTCCAGCGTGAGCTACGTGCTGCACTACAACATGCCCAAGGACCTGGAGAGCTACTACCAGGAGGCGGGCCGCGCCGGGCGCGACGGAGAGCGCGCCGAGTGTATTCTGCTGTATTCTCCCGCCGACGTGCAGACCGCGAAATTCCTCATCCGGGGCGGCGAGGAAAACGAAGCGCTCACCCCGGAGGAGCGGGATGCGGTTTACCGCCAGGACATGCGCCGGCTGGAGGCGATGACCGCCTACTGCCGCTCGGACGACTGCCTGCGGGCCCGCATACTGGCCTACTTCGGCGAGCCGCACGAAGGACATTGCGGCAACTGCGGCCGCTGTGTGGGGGATTACGCGACGGAGGATATTTCGGAAAGCGCCCAGGCCGTGCTCAAGGCCGTGGCGCAGATCGAGCGGCGCTACCGCTCGGGGCTGGGCCTGTCCGTGATCGCCGGGGCGCTGTGCGGCAGCCGCGAAAAGCGCGTGCTCCAGCTGGGCCTGGACGAGACGCCCTTCCACGGGGCGCTGCGTTCCCTCGGACGCGATAAAGTGCGCGCCGTGATCGAGAAGCTGATCGCCGACGGGCTGCTCGTGCAGACGGAGGGGGATTATCCCGTGCTGCGCCTGAGCGTGGAGGGCCGCGCCGCCCGCACGGACGGGCGGACGATCACCCTGCGCGTGCGCAGGGCCGCGAAAGCCCCCGCTGGGGCCGTCCGCGCCGCCGCGCCGTCCGCGCATCCGGACGACGAAGCGCTGCTCGAATACCTTCGCGCGGTGCGCCTGCGCTTGGCCCAGAAGGAGCGGGTGCCCGCCTACATCGTCTGCAACAACGCCGCCCTGGCCGACATGGCGCTCAAACGGCCGCGCACGCCCGAAGAATTCCTGGAGGTGAACGGCATCGGCGAATTCAAGGCCGCCCGCTACGGCGCGGCGTTCATTGCCGCTATCGCGGAATACGAAAAATCATTGTAAACAGATAAAAACAGGCGCTTCCCGCACCTGAACCGCACGGGAAGCGCCTGTTTTGTCAAGACGGCGGTTTATTCCGCGTCCTCGGCCATCGCCAGCTTCTGCATGGCCAGAATGTCATATATTTTTTGCAGCGTCTCGTTGTCGGCCACGCCGTACTCGTATTCCTCCGGCTCCTTCCCGTCCTCGATCTCATAGATGCGCTGGAAGGACTCGATGGCCGTGCGGGTCTCGAGATCGTACACGAAGGGGAATTCGGTGAGGTTTTGCTCCATAATGTAGCCTTGCTGGAACAGGAACTGCTTCAGCCACACCATGAAATCCTCCGCCAGCCACACCTGATCCTCTTCCAGATCCTCGACCGCGTTCAGGTTCATCCACTGGAGCATCAGCACGAGCTGTTCCTCGGTGACGGTCTGCCCCTCATGGGTCAGCCAGTTGTCGATGCCGTAATAAACCGAGCCGATATAGTCGTAACCGTCGCTGACGTAACCTTCATCGGATTCGCCGGCGCTGCGTATGCTATAGAGGTGGCCTTCGTATAAGTAATAAATGTCCGAGTCGGTCGGGTCAAAGGAGTAGGTATAGGTCTCATACTGACTGTCCCAGCCAGTCATGGCCGACCGCTGGACGTAGTCATCGTAGTCTACCGCTTCCTCCTCCGTTTCCTGCGCGTACAGGGAGACGGCCCAGTAGGAGAACAGGCGCTCCTGGGTCAGCACGCCGGCCACGCCGTCCACGTCCAGGCCGTTGAGCTGCTGGAACTGGCGCACGGCGTCCCGCGTCTTCTTGTCGTAAACGCCGTTCACAACGCCCTCAAAGTAGCCCAGCTCGGCCAGGCGCTGCTGGAGCCGCTCGACCTGGTCGCCGGTATCGTCGCGCCACAGCTCGATGAAGCCCTCGTACTTGGGCGTCGCGGGATCGAAGATGATCTCCTGCAGCTTCTCGTCGGCCTCGTAGCGCTCCTTCAGTCCGTTCGCCGCGCAGAAAATGCACACCGTATCGGCCAGCTGGTCGTCGAATTTGCCGTCCGCCTCGCCGGCGTAGTAATCCAGCTCCCGCAGCCGCTCCTGCAGCTCGATCACCCGCACGCCCGAGTCGCCTCTGCGGAGCAGGATGTAGCTCGAGCACACCGCCGCGTAGCGGCTCATGAGCCTGCGCAGCGTCTCGACCGTAGCCACACCCGTGGGGCGCAGGCCGTTTTCGGCCTGGAACAGCGCCACGGCGGTCTGCGTCCGCGCGCCGAAGTTTCCGTCCGCCGCGTCGGCCTGGTAGCCCAGATCCCGCAGGCGCTCCTGCATCGCCACCACGCGCACGCCCGTGCGGCCTCCGCGGGACAGCGTGACGAACTCCTCGTAGACGGGCGCGTCATTCGCGAACAGCTTCTGCTGGAGTTCAGGGGAGGCCACGCCGTCCTGGGGCATGTCCACGGCGTCCTCGAAATAGACCACCGCGTTCTTGGTGTTTCCGCCGAACACGCCGTCCGCCATGCCGGTGTTGTAGCCCAATTCGTTCAGGCGCTCCTGCAGGGCGCGCACGTCCTCGCCGCGGCTGCCCACCGTCAGGCTGACGTAGCTCTTTTTCACATTCCAGGGCAGGTCGGCCTTGAGGCGCAGGCTGCGCCCGCCGCCGCGCTCGTCGTAGACCAGGAGCTTGCCGCCGCACAGCGCCAGCGAGGCGTTCTGCGCGCCGGTGATCCACCGCCCGTCGATCTCAACGCTGCCGGGCTTAAAGGCCTGCGCGACGCCCTGCAGGTCGATCACGAAAACATGACCGTCTCCCGCGCAGAGAGCGGGCTGCAGGAGCCTGCCGATGCGGTTCAGGTAGGCCGGATTGTCCCTGGAGGCCGGATCGCAGCACAGCAGCCAGTTGACGCCGTGCATGTCCTGGGTGAGGCAGTACAGCTTGCCGTCCATGACCGCCTGCGCGGTCACACTGTCGTAGGTGACGAAGCGCCAGGCCGTCTCGCCCCGGCGGCGCAGCTCGAGGCCGCCCTCGGCGGTGATCTGCGTCTCGAAATCGCCGAAGTTCGTCCAGTCGGCCTGCGGGTCGAACTGGGTCACGCGCAGCATGCCCGATTCGGCGTCGAGGATGCGGCTGTAATAGACCTCGCCGTCTTCGTCCGCCAGGCTCACGTTCAGGCCGTCCATGGCCTCCCGCAGCCGGCAGTTGGCCGAGGGGAGCAGGCGCACCAGGCTGCAGTGCGCCGCGAGGGTGGCGTCGCACTTCATCAGCTGGCGCTCGTTTTCCGGATTGAGGAAGTAGACGGCGTCGTCGCGCGCCACGTAGACCGGCTCTCCGGCCACCGCGGACACCAGGATCGAGCTGTCCTGGACGCTCAGCAGCGGGCTGTACATGAACAGCGCCGTGGTCCCTTCCATCGTTTGGGCGGTGAGGTATACAACCCATTTTCCGGCATAGACGATGTCCTTCACGCCCTCGTAGGGCAGCGTGGTTTCCGCGCCGTCCACGACGCAGACCGCTCTGCCGTTCTCGTCGATATACGCCTCCATGACGGCCTGCCCGGCCGCCGAAGTCTGCCCGGCCGCCAGCGCCGGCGGCGTCAGGAGAATCGCCAGCAGCGCCGCGCAGAGCAACAGAGCGCTCAGCCTTTTCATGCCCGGTCACCTCCATAATATCTCTTTTTTTGACGGCGCGCTTCCGCCGCGTGTTCCATGATTTTACAGCCTTCGCCCTGTTTCGCGCCTGTAAAAAATTGATTTGCCCCTTTTCAGAACAGCCCCGCCGCCTTACAATAGAGGCGCAACCAAAAGCGAAAGGGAGGCTGAACGACATGACCTGCCTTAATACCGTGCGCGCGCGCATCGCCCCGCTCAAAGGCGAGATGAGCGCCCTGCCCGAATTGTGGCCGCTGTTTGAGCGATGCTTTGTGAACTCCATCGAAACCACCATCCAGGAGACGCCCGGCGACACCTTCGTGATCACCGGCGACATTCCCGCCATGTGGCTGCGGGATTCCACCGCCCAGGTGCTGCACTACGTGCGCTTCGCCGACGATGAGGACGTGGCCGCGATGCTGGAGGGCGTCATCGCGCGCCAGGCCGAGTGTATCCTGCGGGACCCTTACGCCAACGCCTTCAACCGCGAGCCCTCTTCGTTCAAGCCCTACGACGACACGCCCCGGGCGTCCGACTGGGTGTGGGAGCGCAAATACGAGATCGATTCGCTGTGCTATCCCCTCTGGCTGGCGGAGAAGTACTGGAAACGCGCCGGCCGCACGGCCTTCCTCACGGCGCGCTTTCACGAGGCGCTCAGGACGGCCGTGGGCGTGCTCCGCGCCGAGCAGAATCACGCGGAGAGCCCCTACCGCTTCTCCCGCGCCAACTGCCGGCCCAGCGACACGCTGACCCGCGGCGGCATGGGCGAGCCGGTGGGCTATACCGGCATGACCTGGAGCGGCTTCCGCCCCAGCGACGACGCCTGCCGCTACGGCTACCTGGTGCCCTCGAACCTGTTCGCCGCCCGGGCGATGCGGTCGGCCGCGCAGCTGGCCCGCCTGCTGGGGGACGGGGCGCTGGCGGAGGAAGCAGAATCCATCGGCCGCGAAATCAGCGCGGGCGTCGAGGCCCACGGCAAGGTGGAACATCCGGAATTCGGCACGATCTATGCCTATGAGGTGGACGGCCTGGGCCATGCCAACCTGATGGACGACGCGAACGTGCCAAGCCTGTTGGCGCTGCCTTACCTCGAGGCGGCCGATGCGGACGACCCGGTCTACCGGGCCACGCGCCGCTTCGTTCTGAGCCCGGAGAACCCGTATTTCTATAGGGGCGCGCTGGCCGAGGGCGTGGGCAGCCCCCACACGCCCCAGGGCTATGTCTGGCCCATCGGGCTCTGCGTGCAGGCCATGACGTCGGACGACGTCGCCGAGATCGCGCGGCTTCTCAAAACGCTCATGGACACCCACGCCGGCACGGGCTTCATGCACGAGAGCTTCGACCCCGACCGGCCGGAAAAATACACCCGCAGCTGGTTCGCCTGGGCCAATTCCATGCTGGGCGAGCTGGTGTACAGGCTGCACGAGGCCGGGCGGCTGGAGGAGGTCCTGCGACTGATCGCAGGCTGACCGTCAGTATAGCGCGAGTCCGCGTCACTGTGCGGCGCGGACTCGCGGTTCGTCTTCGGTTTTTCCCGTCACGGTACGTCGGGGAGCTTTTCCGTCAGCTGCTCGTAGAGGGCGCGCGTCGCCGCGTCGCTGGCGGCGTTGAACACCACGTGCCCCTTGTCGGTGCGCACGTCGATGCACACGGGCACGCCGGTGTAGGCGTACAGCCGGTACGTGCCCAGGTCGTTTATGAAGGTGCCCGCCTGGAGCCTGAGCGTGCGCACGCCGATGTCGCGCATGCCGCGGTCGAAATCCTCCACCAGCCGCGCGGCGCGGATGTCGTCGTAGGCGATGCTGTCGCTGTCCGCGAAGACGGCGCTCACCCGCAGCGCGTCCTCGTCCAGCCGGACGCTGACCATGCCGAAATTCAGCACCAGCACCGTCAGCAGGGCCACCGCCGCCGCCAGCAGCGTGCCGGAGTTCTTCCGAAGCCATTTGATGATCAACTGCCCTTTTTCCTCCATGCCGCGCGCCTCCCCGCCTTGTTTTTTTCATCGCAGGTCTATTATAAACCCTTTTTCTGTTTTTTTCAACTGCCTCAAAAGACCTCATCCGCGCCCGCTTCCGCGGAGCGAATGAGGTCTTTTCCTGTTATGCCCTCTCTTCGATAATGCGCCTGAGCCGCGCCAGCGCCTGCGGCGTCAGGTGCTTTTCAAACGGCTCGAGCCGCGCCGTCTCGCCCAGGCGGGCCAGCGCGAAGCACAGCGTCTCCAGCGACTCGCGCGGCAGGTCTTCGGCCAGGTCGACCAGGAAATCCGTGGCGTCGTACACGATGGCCAGGCGCACGGCCTCGTCCTTTTCGTCGTCCGTCAGCCGGTCGAACAGGCCGGGCAGCGCGGTGAAATCGCCCTGGCGCGCGGCGGCCATGGCGGAGGCGGCGTCCGCCTCTTCATCGGCCCGCGCCGCGGGGCGGAGGGCGTTTACGCGCTGCAGGAAGTCGAGTTCATCTTCATCGAGCGCCATGTCGACGATCTTCGCGCGGGTTTCCTCATCCAATTGCTCGAAGAAGGGCTCGATCTCGTCGAAGTCGCCGTTTTCCGCCATGCGCAGGGCGACGGACTGCCGCACCTCGCCGGGCAGCGTCGGGAAATGCTCCCGCAGGAAATCCGCTTCGTCCTCGTCCAGGGCCATGGCGACGATCTTCGCGCGGGTCTCCCCGTCCATCCGGTCGAAGAAGGGGCTGATTTCGTCGAAGTCGCCGTTTTCCGCCATGCGCAGGGCGATCTTTCGCCGCGCGTCGCCGGGCAGGCGGTCGAAGTCCTTCATGAGGAAGTCCAGGTCCTCCGCCTCCAGCGCCATGTCCACCACCTGCGAGAGGGTCTCCCGGTGCAGAAAGGGCATGAGTTCTCCGATCTCGTCGAAATCGCCTTTCTCGGCCAGGCGCAGCGCAATGCGGTCGCTGCTGATGGGCTCGCGCTTTTCCTCGCCGGCGGGGCGGTCCTTCTGAATGCCCTTGAGCTGCTCCCCGATGGTCTCGCGGGAGAGGAAGGGAGCCAAGCTTGCGAGGGTCTTCATGGAAAGCTGTCCGACCTTTTGAATCAGGCTGCCCAGCGCGTTCTGCCCCAGGAAAGGAGCCAGCGCGGTCAGCTGGGTCGATGTGACGCTTTCGGGGTTCATGCGGCTGATGGCCTCTTTCAGCGCCTCGCTGGAGAGAAATGGGGCCAGCGCCATGAGGCGGTGCGGGGTGACGTCCGTCCAATCCATCCGGGCGGCGATTTCGTCCATCGCCTGACGCCCGAGGAACGGCGCGAGCGGCACGAGGGATTCCAACGTGAGGCTGTCGGCCTGGGCCAGCACGAGACTGCACAGCTTGTCCCTGGGGGTGAACGGCGCGAGGGCCACCAGCGCGCGCAGGTCGATCTCCGGCTTTTCGCGTTCCGGCTCGCGCGGGGGTTCCTCCTCTTGCGGCGCGGCGTCTTCCTCAGCGGATTGCGCCTGCGGCGCGGATTCGGCTTCGACGGGCGCGGCGGCCTCGATGGTTTCAGGCCCTTTGCGCTCGGAAAGCACTTCGGTGAGCAGCGCGTCCAGCGTGACGCCGAACAGGCGGCTGAGGGTCATGAGCGTCTGCAAATCGGGAATGGACGAGCCGTTTTCCCATTTGGATACGGCCTGGTGTGTCACGTTCGCGCGGGCGGCCAGCTCCTGCTGCGTCAGGTTCATGCGCTGGCGAAGGTATACGATGTTTTCTGAAATGATTTGAGGATTCAGCATGTGTGTTTTCATCCTTTCGGCAAAACAATGCGGGATTCCGTCGCGCTTCGGTGCCCTGAGCATAGCAGAGCGCCCGGAAAAATGTCAAGATACCGTTGGTTGAATCCAGGTTTTGCAACCGCTGGTTGCAACCAGTGGTTGAACGGGGCCGTTTTGCGCCTTGAAACGCGGGGAAAACTGTGATATAATAACCGCGTCGGTCAGATCAGCCCGTTGAGCGCCGCCACGAGCAGGAAGCCCGGCAGGCCCAGCAGGCCCGTGATCAGCGCGGTAAAGGGGTTGAGCGGCACGGAGAAGCCGACGAGCGCGCCGAAGTGGTTCACGATCCACAGGGCCAGCCCGCCCAGCAGGCTCCCCGCCAACAGCCGCCAGAGAAACTTCATCGGCACGAGCAGCAGATACCCGATGAGATACAGCAGCATGAGCCCCAGCGCGAACGCGACGACCAGCTCCCAGGTGACCACAGGCGGCGCCCCCTTTCCCTGGAGCCAGTCTATGGCCGCGGCGGGCGCGATATGAGCGCGAACCGGAAACGTGGAAAGCATAATTACATTACATATTTAAAAGGAGTGTCTGTTATGAGCATCACGGTGAAATCCTTCGGCCATCTGCCCACCGGCGAAGAGGCGCAGCTTTACACGCTGACCAACGCCTCCGGCGCCTCCGTCTCCATCACGAACTACGGCGGCATCCTCGTGAAGCTGATGGTGCCGGACAAGAACGGCGCGCTGGGCGACGTGCTGCTGGGCTACGACTGCGTTGAAAAGTACGCCGACCCGAAAGACCCGAACCCCGGCTACTTCGGCGCGCTGATCGGCCGCTACGGCAACCGCATCCACGCGGGCCTGTTCACCTTCCACGGCAAGGAGATCCAGCTGGCGAAGAACTCCAACGGCCAGCACCTGCACGGCGGCGACGTGGGCTTCGACAAGAAGCTGTGGGCCGCGCAGCCCATCGAGGGCGAGGGGGAGGACAGCCTGGCGCTGCGCTACACCAGCGCGGACGGCGAGGAGAACTATCCCGGCGAGCTGAAGGTGACCGTGACCTATACCTTCACCGACGCCTGCAAGCTGGGCATCCACTACGAGGCGGTTTCCGACAAGGACACCATCTGCAACCTGACCAACCACGCCTATTTCGACCTGGAGGGCGAGGCCAACGGCGACGTGACCACCCACACCGTGACCATCCACGCCGACCGCTTCACCGTGGTCGATAAGGATTCGATCCCCACGGGCGAACTGCGCGACGTGACCGGCACGCCCTTTGACCTGCGGGCGGGCAAGCTCCTCTCCGTGGGCTTCGCCTGCGAGGCGGGCGACGAGCAGATGACCTTCGGCCAGGGCTACGATCACAACTTCGTCGTCAATGGCGAGGGCATGCGCGAGGCCGCCGTGGTCACCGCGCCGGCGAGCGGCCGCGTGATGAGCGTGTGGACCGACCAGCCCGGCATCCAGCTCTACACCGGCAACATGATTGCCTGCACGCATCCCGGCAAGAGCGGCCGCATGTATCAGAAGCGCGACGCCTTGTGCCTGGAGACCCAGGACTTCCCGGACGCGCCGAACCATGCGAACTTCCCCAGCTGCGAACTGAAGGCCGGCGAGAAGTACGACTTCACCACGATCTACGCGTTCAGCGCGAAGTAAATAATTGAAAAGCATAAAGCGGGAGCGTGGGCTGTTGCGGCTCACGCTCCTGCTTTGCTATTTCTCTTTGCCAAGAAATGCAACGCCATTGAGGATGACCGACACGGCAATCAGTGAGGCGCAAATGCTGCCATCCGGCCTCAAATCCCTTTCCAGGCCGATGTTATTAACGTATTCGAAGAAGGCGGCGAGCGCTGTCAAGAACATGCCGCCTTCTCCCTCGCTAAAACAGATCGCTATGGCTTCCGGTTCGGATGAGGCGCAGGATAAGCGTCTCATGAACGACCTGGTAAACGAGCAGCCAGTCAGGTTCTATGTGGCATTCCCGCATTCCCTTGTAATTGCGCGAGTTGATCAGCGCGTGATCCCGGTATTTCTCCGGCAGAGGCCGCTCGTTCATCAGGCAGGTCACGACAGCCTGGAGCGCGTTTGGGTCGCATCCGCGCTTGACGGCGAGCTTATAATCGCGCTTGAACTGGCCCGTGAATTCCACGCTAAGCATTCAGCGCCTCCATCAGGTTTTCCACGCTGTCATACGGCCCGTAAATATCCTCGCCGCGCTCGGCGGCGTCCATCGCGGCCAACGTGACTTCGTTTGGAGTATTCTTGCTGACAGAAAAGGGAATGCCCTGCTCCCGTATGGATTGTTTGAGAAAAATGGAGAAGGCCGTGGAGAGATCCATGCCCAAATCGTCGAATAACGCCTCCGCCTGTTTTTTAATGTCTTCGTCGATCTGAAAGGTTACGTCGATGTTCTTCATCTTCATCGCCTCCTGATTCATCAAAACCTGTTTATCGGCACGCTCCCGTCATCCCGGCCTTTTTCGATGGTGCGGATTTCAACTTCATACGTCGAGCCGTCGTCCACGCGCACGGTCACGCGCTCGCCGGCCTTTTTGCCCATGAGCGCCTTGCCCAGCGGCGACTCGCGGCTGATGAGCCCCTGCAGGACGTTCTGCCGCAGCGTCGTCACCAGCTGAATCCACTCGGTCTCGTCGTCGCCCTCGGAGAGGATCTCCACCCGGTCGTACAGGCCCACGGCGTCCGCCGCGCTTCTCTCGGAGATGATGCGGGCGGTGTTGATCATGCGTTGCAAATACCGGATGCGGCTGTTGCAGTTGCCCAGCTCGCGCTTGGCGGTCTTGTATTCAAAGTTCTCGCTCAAATCGCCCATGGCGCGGGCCGCCTGCAGATCTTCCATCAACTTTGGGCGCACCACCGAGAGCCGGTAGTCGATCTCCTCCTGCATCTTTTTCAGGTCGCCCTTTGTCAGTTCGTTATACATGTCTGCCTCCCGATGGATCATTCTCCGACGGACTCAGGCGCCGGCGCGGCGGTTGGCGCAGGCGTCTGCGCCGGCGCGGGCACGGGGTGATCGGTAAAGTAGTTTTCAAGGCCCTTGACCATGCCGTCCACCAACAGCGCCTGATAGGCCGCGCTGCACAGCAGCCGGTCCTCCTCGGGATTGGACATGTAGCCCATCTCCACCAGGATGCTGGGCACGGTGGACCAGTTCAGCCCGGAGTAGTTGTCGCGCACGTGGATGGGTTCGGTGTCCGCGCCGGTGGCTTCGCCCATGGCCCTGATGAGGTATTCGGAGATGGCGTAGCTTTCCTCCGCGCCCTCGCCGTCGGGCTTTACGTACAGCCCGATGCCGGTTATGGATTGGTTCGTCGCGCCGTTGCAGTGGAGCCTCAGCACCACGTCGACGCCCAATTCGTTCATCATGGCGGCGCGTTCGATGTTGGAGATGTCGATCTCGTTGACCTCGCGCGTCATGTAGACCTCCGCGCCCTGGGCCTCCAGCGCGTCGCGCAGCGACAGGCCCACCTGCAGCGTGACCTCATATTCCGGTATGAGCGTGGCTACGCCCTGGGTGCCGCCGGACACCTTGGCCTTCGTCTCCGCGCTGCCCGGCGCGACGGGCTCCTGCGCGCTGTTGCCGTGAAGCTGGTGGCCCGGATCGATGCCGATTTTGACGCCGGAGAACACGCCCCGCTCCGTTTCCTCGATCGTGATGAGTCGCACGACGGGCGTGCTTGCGGGCATGACCGGCGCGGCGGAGGGTTCGACGGTGGGCGTGATCGTTGGAATGGCGGTGGGCGCGGCGGTTGGCTCAGCCGTGGGTATGGCAGTCGGCGCGGCTGTCGGCGCAATCGTGGGTATGGCAGTCGGCGCGGCTGTCGGCGTGATAGTGGGAATGGCTGTCGGCGAGACGGTGGGGGAGATGGACTCCGCGCTCACCGGCCGGCCAAACACGCCGAGGCGCCCCGCGCAAACGGCGAACATCACGACGGCCAGCAGCGCCGCGGCCGTGAGAGCGGCGCGCCGGGCCTGCCTGCGCTGGTATCGCGTGCGCTCTCTTCTGGATCTTTTCATGATTGATTCCTGCCTTTTTACCTTATTACTGATCGGCGAGGCGCGCCTGCACGGCGGGCAGCCCGGTCAGGTCGTAGAGCCGGATCGAGCCGAAGGGCGCGTTCAGCAGCGTCTCGACGGCGGAGCGATAGACCTCGAGGCGGTTCAGCGCGTCGCCGAGGGGCGCGTCGGCGGCCAGCGTCATGGCGATCGCATCAGTAATATTGGCGAAAAGCTGGAGGATTAGTTCCCCGATTTCAGAGGGGAAGCGCGTAAAAAACACATTTTCGGCCAGCCCGGCCTCCACGGCGCGGTTCACGAGGGGCAGCGCCGCCTCCAGCGTTACCCGGCGCATGGTGTCGCGAAGCTGATAGCTGCCGCCGCGATAGGCCGTGCGGATCATCAGCGCGGCGAAGTCCATGCGGTCGCCGCGCCAGAGGCCGCACACGTCGAACAGCGCGTTCAGCTGCGCCACGGCGTCGCCCTGGTTCCGCTGGAAAGCCTCCTCCATGGCGGCCCGGTCCAGTTCGCCCTGCCGGGCGCAGATGGCCTCGAGCACCTGCAGCTTGCTCTCGAAATGATGGTAGAAGCCGCCCTTGGACAGGTCCAGCGCGTCCAGTATGTCCTGGACGGCGGTCTGCTCGTAGCCCTTCGCGTAAAACAGCTTTTCAGCGGCCTCTATGATTTGCTCTCGCCGGGCGATTCCTTTTTTCATGGGCTTTATCTCCTTTGTTCCCCCGGGCGGCGGGGCCGGATGCGCCCGACGCGCCCTGGGGTTTTTCCTTCCGCTCGGGGCGGATGAGGCAGTCCGGGCCGAAGCCGATCAGATCCCTTCGCCCGGCCTTGATCAGCGCCTTCGCGGCCAATTCGCGGTTCTGCGGCAGGAAGTACTGCATCAGCGCGCGCTGCATGGCCTTCTCCTGCGGGTCCCGCGGCACGTAGACCGGCGTCATGTCGCGCGGGTCGAGGCCGGTGTAGAACATGGCGGTGGCCAGGGTGCCGGGGGTGGGATAGAAGTCCTGCACCTGCTCGGGCCGGTGCCCGCTGCGCTTGATGTACAGCGCCAGCTCCACCGCGTCCTGCAGCGTGCAGCCCGGATGGCTGGACATGAAGTACGGCACCAGGTATTGGTCCATGCCGGCCTTTTCGTTGGCCTGTTTGTAGGCCTCAACGAATTTGTTATAGACCGAAACGTCGGGCTTTCCCATATAGCGGAGAACGCTAGGCGACACGTGCTCCGGCGCGACCTTGAGCTGCCCGCTCACATGGTGGCGCACCAGCTCGTTCAGGAACGCGCCCGACTTGTCGGCCAGCAGGTAGTCGAAGCGGATGCCCGAGCGCACGAAGACCTTCTTGACGCCCGGCAGCGCCCGCAGCCTGCGCAGGAGCGCCAGGTAGTCGCTGTGGTCCACCCGCAGGTTTTTGCAGGGGGTGGGGAAGAGGCACTGGCGGTCTTTGCAGGCGCCGCGCTTCAGCTGCCCCTCGCAGGCCGGCGCGCGGAAGTTGGCCGTCGGGCCGCCCACGTCGTGAATATAGCCCTTGAAGCCGGGCAGGCGGGTGAGCTTTTTCGCCTCGTCGACGACGGATTCATGGCTTCGGGAGGTCACGATGCGCCCCTGGTGGAAGGTGAGCGCGCAGAAGGCGCAGGAGCCGTAGCAGCCTCGTACGTGCGCGATGGAGAACTCGACCTCCTTCAGCGCGGGGATACCGCCCAGCGCGTCGTACATGGGATGCCAGCGCCGGGCGTAGGGGAGGGCGTAGGTGGCGTCGAGCTCCTCCCGGGTCAGCGGCAGCGCGGGCGGATTCGCGATGAGATAGCGCGCGCCGTGCTTCTGGCAGATGCCCCGGCCGCGCACGGGATCCTGCTCGTCGTACTGCGTTTTGAAGGCGCGGGCGTAGGCCGCCTTGTCGCGCGCCACCGCCTCCGCCGATTCGATTTCAATGTAGTCCGGCTCCGGCTCGCGGCTCATGACGCAGGTGCCGGGCAGCCGGAGGGCGTGGAAGGGCATGCCCGATTCCAGCGCGCGCACCGTCTCCAGGATGACGCGCTCGCCCATGCCGTACATGAGTACGTCCGCGCCGGAATCGACCAGGATGGAATTGCGCACGCGGTCGTCCCAGTAGTCGTAATGGGCGAAGCGCCGCAGGGACGCCTCCACGCCGCCGATGAGGATCGGGATGCTGCCGTAGGCCTCGCGGATGCGGTTGCAGTACACGATGGTGGCGCGGTCGGGCCGGTAGCCCGTGCGGCCGCCGGGCGAATAGGCGTCCTCGCCGCGCCGCTTCTTGGCGGCGGTGTAGTGGTTGACCATGGAGTCGATCACCCCGGCCGTGACCAGGAAGCCCAGCCTCGGCCGCCCGAACAGCGTAAACGCCTCGCAGCCGCGATAGTCCGGCTGCGGCATCATGGCGACCTTGTAGCCCGCCTTTTCGAGCACACGCGAGATGATGGCCAGCCCGAAGGACGGGTGGTCGACGTAAGCGTCGCCCGTCACGTAGACGAAATCGGGCTGCGTCCAGCCGCGCGCGCGGACGTCCGCGGGGCAGACGGGCAGATACTGATCTGACACGGATGATTCCTCCCAAAGGCGCAGGCAAGGTGGGCCGCCCGGCGCTGACTCTATTGTATCATTGCGCGGGAAAAAAGGCAAATGGAATTGTTATCGGTATTTGACGCTTGGGGAACGAAAGGGTAAAAAGCATATTGACATTTTTGTGGCAATGATATATGATAATTGAGAACCTGCCCGATTATTTAACGCGGGGCCGCTTCCGCAGCCGGAAGGCCGGCCGGGCCGTGCAGCCAGCGCGGAATCGGGCGGGGCCGGGCGGAACCAATGAAGGGGGTATTTTTTTGGCTGCGAACACGAAGAAAAAGTCGTTCCTGCAAAAGATGCGGGGCAACTGGGATCTGCTCCTCTTCTGTTTGCCGGGCATGATCTTCACCATCATCTACCACTACATCCCCATTTACGGCATGCAGATCGCCTTCCGCAACTATAAGCCGAAAAAGGGCATCTGGGGCAGCGACTGGGTGGGCCTTAAAAACTTCATGAGGTTCTTCAACAGCGCGGACTGGATGATCCTGGTCCGCAACACGCTGCTCCTGAGCGTCTACTCCCTGGCGGCCGGCTTCCCCGTGGCCGTCATCCTGGCGCTGATGCTCAACTCCTTCCGCCATAAGAGATACCGCAAACTCATCCAGGCCGTCACCTACGCGCCGAACTTCATTTCGACGATCGTCATGTGCGGTATGCTGATCCTGTTCCTCTCTCCCCGCGTGGGCGTTGTGAACAACGTCATCCGGGCGCTGGGCGGCGAAACCATCAACTTCATGGCCGAGGTCAGCATGTGGCGGCACATCTACGTGTGGTCCGGCGTGTGGCAGGGCATGGGCTGGTCTTCCGTCATTTACTTCGCGGCGCTGGCCGGCGTCTCGCCCGAATACCACGAAGCCGCCATTGTGGACGGCGCCACCAAGTTCCAGCGCATCCTGCACATAGACCTTCCCTTCCTCGCGCCGACCATGACCATGCTGCTCATCATGAACATGGGCTCGATCCTGTCGGTCGGCTTTGAAAAGGCCTACGCGCTGCAGAACGACCTGAACCTGCCCGTTTCCGACATCATCGCGACATATACATACCGCTACGGCATCATCAAGAGCGATATTTCCTACTCTTCCGCCGTCGGTCTGATGAACAGCATTGTCAACTCGATCCTGCTGGTCACGGTGAACTACATCACCGGCAAGATGAGCGACAACGCGCTCTTCTGAGGAAAGGAGGAAGGATCAATGGAAGGCACCCATAAGCATGTCAGGCGCGCAAGGGCGGACGTCATTTACGATACCATCATCTTCATCATCCTGACGTTCCTCTTCCTGATCGTCGCGTATCCGCTTTATTTCGTCATCATTTCCTCCATTTCCGATCCCATCGCGGTGTCGGCCGGCAAGGTCGTGTTCGCGCCCGTGGGCTTCACGCTGGACGGCTATAAGGAAGTGTTCAAGACCAAGACGGTCGTGCGCGGCTTCCTCAATTCGCTGGTCATCACCGTCATGGGCACCTCGATCAACCTCCTGGTGACCATTCCCACCTCCTACGCGCTGAGCCGACCGGACTTCACGCTCAAGCGCCCCATCACACTGTTCTACATCCTGACCATGTTCGTGGGCGGCGGCATGATGCCCACCTACGTGGTGGTGCGCAACACGGGCCTTCTGAACACCTGGTGGGCGCTGGTGCTGCCCGGCTGCCTTGGCGTGTACAACATGATCGTGGCCCGCACGTTCTTCAAGACCAACATTCCATTGGAGCTGATGGAGGCGGCCAAGCTGGACGGCTGCGGCAACACGAAGTTCTTCCTCTACGTGGTGCTGCCCCTCTCCGGCGCCATCACCGCCATCCTCTGCCTGTATTACGGCGTGGGCCACTGGAACAGCTACTTCAGCGCGCTGATCTACATCCAGAAGCGCGAGCTGTGGCCGCTGCAGCTGGAGCTGAGAAACATCCTGGTTCTGAACTCGAACGTGATGACCCGACAGGTCATGACGGAGGAGGAGCTGCTGGAAAAGCGCCGCCTGGACGCCTTGAAGGAAATGATGAAGTACTCGCTGATCATCATCTCCTCCATCCCGGTCCTCATCATCTACCCCTTCGTGCAGAAGCACTTCGTGAAGGGCGTCATGATCGGCTCCGTGAAGGGCTGATCCCCGATCCCGTATGACACGCCTCTGAGGGGCGTGACATAAATACAAATCAAGGAGGAACCCCAAATGAAGAAACTGGCCCTCGTGCTGGCTGCTCTCCTCATGTTCTCCAGCGTTTCCGCGCTGGCTGTGGACTGGAATGAGACCGGCCTGCCCATCGTCAACGAGCCCTACTCCTTCTCCATCTTCCTGGATGACAGCGGTCTGCCGGAAGACAAGATCATGTTCCCGATCCTGGAGGAGATGACCGGCATCACCATCGAATGGCAGATGGCTCCCTATGCCGTGCAGACTGAGAAGCTCGGCATCGCCCTCTCCAGCGGCGACTACGCCGACGTCATTGCCGGTTGGGTTCTGGGCGACAGCCACCTGATCGACATGGGCATGGGCGACCAGACCTTCCTGCCCCTGGAAGACCTGTTCGAGAAGTACGGCCCCAACATGATGGAAGTTCTGGAGAAGCCCGGCGTGCGCGCTTCTATGACCCTGCCGGACGGCCACATCTATTCCATCCCCTACGTTGTGGCTGAGCCCGAAGTCTTCTACATCCCCTACATCAACGCCCAGTGGCTGGACCGCCTCGGCCTCGAAGTGCCCACCACCCCCGAAGAGCTGAAGGAAGTCCTGATTGCCTTCCGCGACCAGGATGCCAACGGCAACGGCGATCCCAGCGATGAGATCCCCTTCTCCGGCGACCCGAACAACCTGGACATCAGCAAGCTGTCCGGCTGGTGGGGCGTGGACGCGGCCGGTGCCAAGAACCAGTTCCCCTACTTCGCGCTGGTTGACGGCAAGATCACCTTCAACGCCAACACCGAAGGCTACAAGGCTTTCATCGAGTACTTCGCCGACCTGTACAAGGAAGGCCTGATCGACCCCGAGATCTTCACCCAGGATGTGGCCACCTGGTCCGCCAAGGGCAAGCAGGATCTCTACGGCGTGGACATCTCCTACGGCCCCAGCGACGCCTATGACGATTTCCTGGAGGGCACCGAGGAGTACGAGAAGTACGTCAAGAACGCCATGCATCCCCTGCCCGTGCTGAAGGGCGTCGAGAACCCCGTGTACCATCGCACCACCCCCGGCGTCACCCTGTTCCGCACCCAGGCCGTCGTGACCGACAAGTGCGACGAGGAGAAGCAGGCCATCGTCATCCGCTGGTTCAACAACCTGTTCGAGGCTGATGTGTCTCAGCAGACCTCTTCCGGCCCGCTGGACATCTGCATCGTGAAGCTGGCTGACGGCCTCTATCAGGAGACCGACCAGTCCGACTGGAGCGACGAGCAGAAGGAGAAGTACAGCTGGGGCAACCGCTTCGCCAACTCCCTGCCGCGCTACTATCATGACAACAAGGTCCTGCCCTTCGGCAAGGACGAGCCCGATCCCGACCTCCAGAACGAGATGAAGATGGAGCTGTACGGCCCCTATCTGAACGAGAAGTTCCCCGAGGTCTGGAGCACCTCCGAAGAGGACACCACCCGCTCCGCCGAGATCCGCGCCGACCTCGAGAACTACATCAAGACCAAGACCGCGCAGTGGATCGCCGGCCAGGCTGATGTGGACGCCGAGTGGGACGCTTACTGCGAGCAGCTCAACGCCTATGGCCTGGAAGAGCTCACCGAGATCAACCGCCGCGCGCTGGGCGAGGAATAATTCAGATTTGATTTGAATTATTGACGCAACATCCGCAGGGGAGCCGCCGCATTTGCGGCGGCTCCCCTCAATAATGGGGGAGATAAGCGCTATGTCCGATCTCATTCAGGCGATCAAAATGGAATCACCCGATACGATCCCCGTTTCCGTAGGCATCCTGCCCGCCGCGTGGATGAAATACGGCGAGGAGCTTCAAAGGCTGGTCGACCAGTATCCTCAGTTCTTCGGCGGCATGAAGATGGATTTAAGCCGCGTGGCGGAGAATCTCCCGGCCAGCTACCGCCAGGGCGTGTACATCGACGAATGGGGCTGCGAGTGGCACAACGAGCACGCGGGCAACGAGGCCATCGTGGTGGGCCATCCGGTGAACTCCGAGGAGGACGTGTTCAGCCTGAAAATTCCCGCCTGCCGCGACGGGCGGCTGCCCCACGGCTTCATGTACCTGCGCCTGCTGGACCTGTGCGGCTTCGAGAACGTCATGGTCTGGTTCGCCGAGGAAGGCGAGACCATCACGACGCTCATCGATAAGGTGCTCGAATACAACCTCTACCAGGTGGCGGCCATCCTGCCGCGCATGGGCGATCTGGTGTATTTCGGGGACGACCTGGGCACTCAGAAGGGCCTGGCCATCGGCGCGGCGCGCTGGCGCAAATACCTGAAGCCGTGCTTCCGCAAGCTGTATGGCCTCATCAAGGCCTACAAGCCCTCGCAGCTCGTCTACATGCACACCGACGGCTGCATCTGGGAGATCATGCCCGACCTCGTGGAGTGCGGCGTGGACATCATCAACCCCCAGTTCCGCGCGAACGGACTGGATAACCTGGTGCGTGTCTGCCGGAAGGAGCATATCATTCCCATCAACCTCGACCTGGACCGTCAGCTCTTCCCGGTGGGGACGCGCTCGCAGATCTGGGACCATGTGGCCGAGGCCGTGGAGAGCCTTTACCTGCCCCAGGGCGGACTGGGTCTGAGCGTGGAGCTGAACTACGAGATACCGCTGGAAAACATGGCGGCCGTGCTGGACGCGGCTGAAAAATACAGGCATTATAAGGGATAAGAGGCGAGGTGTTTGTCCATGATGTGCGTATGGATGTGGCCGGAAAGCCTTCGCCGCCGGGGAGCGGAGGCCGTGTTCGAGGCGTGCCGCCAGGCGGGCGTGACGGACGTGTTTTTCCTGACCAAGGGCCTGAGCGGGCAGACCGCGTTTCTGACGCCGCTCGCGCCGCCCATGCAGGCGGAGCGGGACCTGCTGCGCGAGGCGCTGGACGCCGCCCACCGGCGGGGCCTGCGGCTGCACGCCTGGTTCACCTCCGCCTCGGACGAGCGCTACAAAAACGAACACCCCGAATCCGGCTTGTGTCACTACACAAAAGGCCGGAACCGGGGCATCGTGAGCATCAGCGACGCGGCGTATACGCGCTTCATGCAGGACGTGCTCGCCGACATGCTGCGCCGCTACGAGGTGGACGGCGTGCACCTGGACTACATCCGCTACAACCACCTGATATACGGCTGGAGCGACGAGGATCAAAGGCGCTACGCGGAAGGCGGCGTCGACCTGGCCCATGTCCGGGCCCTGATGGACGCAACCTTCTGCGGCGAATCGCCGGACGGCAAAGCCGTCTTCGAGGCGTACCGGCAGGGCGATCCGGACGCCGTCCGCCTGGCCGATGTCCGGCGGCGGAACGTGCTGCGCTTCGCCGGGGCGCTGTGCGAGGCCGCGCGCGCGGAACGCGGCGTCCTGCTGAGCGCCGCGCTGATGCCGGAGGGGGCTTATGACGACCTGACCTTCGCAAACCTGCACTACGGCCAGAGCTACGCCGGCCTCGCACCCCTCATGGACATGTTCCTGCCCATGGCCTACAGCCTGGCCTACGGAAAGGACGCCGCGTGGGTCGGCGAGGTGACGCGCGGCGCGATGCGCCATGGCGTTCCCGTCGTCACGGGCGTCCATGCGTATGAGGGGGCTACCGCCCGCACCCTGGCGGACGACATGGCGGCCGTGCGCGCCGTGCCCGGCGCGAGCGGCGTGTGTCTGTTCCGGGAAGGGGCGGCGGCGTGGGCGTTCGTCGAGGGGGATCGCGTGTCGCTCCTGAATCCGCTGGACGAGCCCATCACGGCCTGCCGCGTCGAGAACGGGGGCGAAACCGCGACGGTTCCCGCGCCCGTAGCGCCCGACAGCCGGCGCGATTTCATCCTTCCGTTCCGGCCGGAGCTGGTTCAGGCGCTGGCGGGGGAGAAGGAAGTCTGCACGCTGACGGTCGGAGCGCGTTAGCGCCCGCCTTTCTGAACAGTGGTCTCAGTACCTGCCCATTTTCCCGATGGGCAGGTTTTTGAATTCCGGCGCGTCTTTCAGCGCGGGGGCGTCGTCTTTCAGAATATACTCGCCGGGAATGAAACCTGCCGCCTCCTCGGTCTCGAACAGGGCGTTCTGCGATACGTCGCTGAACCGCGCGACGTCCGGCCGGATGACGGTCGCATCATTCTTCCCATAGATCACGATGTTGTCTTTCACGACACTGCCCGCCGGGTTGACGGGGAAGTCGGGGTTGTCCGGATCGGAGAAATCGAGGGAGACGCGCGAAAGGGCGGGATAGCGCGCCGCCCATATGTCGGAGCGGTAGGGCACCTGCCTCAGCCGCCGCCACATGACGCCCGTCTCGTAGTTTATCACGGCCGCCCGCGCCCAGCCGTCGCCCACGAAGGCGTCGCGGCCCCGGTCGTCGTATTTGATGCCCGCGCCGCAGTTGACGACGACGTTGTTAGTGACGGTATTGTCGCGGCCGCCGCCGATGAGGAAGCCGTTCTTCTTCACGTTGATGATGAGGTTCCCGTAAGCGCTCTGCCCGGAGAGCATGTCGTCGAAGTAGATGCCGTCCGGCCTGAACTCGCCGCCGCCCGCGTTCCAGAGGCAGTTGTAGCGCACCGCGCTGCCCTGCCCGGTCCAGTCGCCGCCGGAATAGATCGCGCCGGCGTCGGAGGAATGCAGCACCACGTCGTGAACGACGTTGTACTCGACCACGTGGTCGTTGCCGCTGTAAATGATCGCGCTGTGAGGCGCGTTGTACAGTTCGTTATGGGAGCAGGCGTTGCCCACGCCGCTCAGCCTGATGCCGGGGTTGTACGTCATGTACACCTCGGCCCAGTCGTGGACGAGGTTGTTGTCCGCGCGGTTCCCGCCGGGGGAGAGGGTTTCCCGGTCGCCGCCCTTCAGGTGGATGCCGCCCCGGCCGGTGTGCGAGATGTCGCATTCCGTCACGAGGTTGCGGCGTCCTTCCACCTCCACGGCGTTGCCCATCACGCCGGTGACGGTGAGGCGGCGCAGCGCGTTGTCGTCTCCGCGCAGGGTGACGGCGTCGCCCCGGGTGCCCTTGAGGGTGAATCCCTCGAAGGTCACGTGGTTCACGTTTTCAGCCTGGATCACGCTGCGCCGCGTGACGGTCAGCTCCACGCGGGCCTGCGCCAGCGGCACGGGCGGATAGAGGTACAGGATGCCGTTCTCCCGGTCGAGATACCACTCGCCGGGCTCTGTCAGTTCGTCCAGCACGTTGAAGAAGCGGTACAGCGCGTCTTTTTTCGCGCCGTAGCGGCTCACGTAAGCCGGGAGGAAGGCCCGGTGTTCCAGGTCGAACCCCGCCACGGGCGTGGAGGAATCGGCCCAGTCGTGGTAGAAGTAGCCGTAAGCCCACACGCCGTCGAGGCTCTTCCAGGTTTTCAGGCGGGCGGCGGTCTCCTTGTCCATGATATACCGGCCGCCCCTGTGGTTGCGGCGGTCGTTCCAGCTGTAATCGTAGTTCTGCTCGGGAAACTCGAAGCAGTCGCCCACGTCCGCCACCGCGGCCAGCCGCAAAAAGCCCTCGCTGGGGTAGCGGGCGAGCGCCATGCGCCGCCCGTTCACGAACAGCTCGCAGTTCTCGCCGGGCCGGTGGGCGTCGTATTTGTCTTCCGTGCCGAACGCGCCGACGGGGCAGACGGAGCCCCAGTCCGCCGGGCCGAGCCCGCAGCGCGCGAGGTCGAACGTCACCACGCGCTCCTTCGCCTCGCCGCGCAGCCGCTCCTTCGCCGCGCCGGAGACCGGCTTGAAGCCATCGGAATCGAGCGTGACGCCGCCGTTCAGGATCACTTCGCCGTCGCCGTATGCGCGGTAGACGATGGGGCATTCGGCGCTGCCGGAGTCCTCCTCTGCGAGGGCAATGCCGTCCGTGCGGTATTCGCCCGCCCGCACGCACACGGTGACGCCGCGCCGCGCCGCCTTGACCGCGCGCACGGCCAGGACCGCCCGCTCGACTGTGGCGAAGGGATGCTCAAACGAGCCGTCCGCCCCGTCGCTGCCCGAGGGTGACACGTAGAAATCGCCGGGGAGGATGGGGTAGGGGGCGGGGTTGTACCGGCTGAGGCGGTCGATGAAAGACATGGCGTATCGCTCCTTTCCGCTGCGTCCGCGCGCAGGCCGCGCCTTCCTTTTTTAGAACGTATCCGCCGGGGACACGGAGAAGGGCAGGGGGAACCAATTTTTATACGCGCTGCCCAGCGCGAAGGCCTCCAGGCCGAACAGCTTCCGCTGAGCCTGCAGGTGCGTCAGGCTGAGGTCGGGAGCCAGGCCCTCCTCCGCCACGGACGGCGCGCCGCCCGAAACGCGAATGGTGATCGAGGGCGCGTCGCCGATGGCGAGCGTGAACGCGCCGTCCTCCAGGGCCAGGAAGCCGGCTTTGAGCTTCAAAAGAGCCGCCAGCACGCGCGGCCAGTTCAGCACGTTGATCATCTCCGCGCTGCCCATGGCGCGGTGCGAGCAGATGTCCGCCAGGATCGCGATGCGCCGCGTCTCGTGGGCGCCGCAGGCCAGGGAGAGGCGGTCCGGCTTGTCCTGCGTGAACAGGGCCTTGATCACGCGGGGCAGGTCGTCCTCGTTAAGCAGGGCGATTTCATCGTCCCCGCCCATGACGTAGCCTGCCATCTCGCCGTCGACGCGGATGAGGCGGCAGCCGCTGTGCCAGGAGTGCATGATGTCCAGGAACCGATCCCGCGGCCGCGCGCCCGCCACGGGCAGCCGGGCCGCCAGCGCGCAGGCGAAATCCACCTCCGCCGGGTTGTCCTCGGTCAGTTCGGAGAAGCGCACGTTCCCCGTGTCCACATCCGCCAGGGCGTGGCGCACGGCGGGCTCCTCGATGCCGAAGCGGTACATCCACCCGGCCTGCTCGAAGCCGAAGTAATTGTAACGCTGGCGGATGCCGCCCAGCATGAGCAGGTCGAGGCCCTCGGCCCGGGCGTCCTCCAGCATCATGGTCATCAGCCGCATCATGTGGCCCTCGCTGCGGGAATAGGGATGCACGGACACCGTGCCCACGCAGCCCACGCGGAGGGTGTCGTCCAGCAAGCGCATGTCGATCATGCGGTCGGCCACCAGCGCGCGGATGCGCCCCTCCTGCTTGGCCAGGTAATGCTTCGCGCCCAGCTCCGGCAGGTGGTCTGCGTAGGCCTTGGGCAGCAGCGTCTTGAAATCATGGGGCCGGTGCGCCTGGGAAAACACGTAGTTTGCAAAATCGACGACTTCCTCCCGGTCGGCGGGCGTCGCGACGACGTAATCCGTCTGTTTCATGTGCTCATTTCCTTTCTTCTGTCATGTTTTCAGCGGACGATCTCCAGCTGATCCGCCGCCCGGATGATCTGCACAAACGTCTTGCCCGGCTGGAAGAGCACGATGTTGCCCTCGTCGTCGTAATAGGTGGTGGCCGCGCCTACCTCGCTGCGCGCCCAGGTGCCGGTGAAATGGCGGCCGCCGATGAAGTAGTCGCAGGCGTTCGTGCCCGTCAGGGCGACGATGGGCCGCTGGGCGTCGGCCTCATACCAGGTATAGTCGGCCTGCATCACGATGACGTTCGAGCAGGTGTAGCGCAGGCCGGAGCCGTCCTCCTGCCGGGCGCGGTTGTAGAAGCGGTAGTATAGCCCGTCGTCCTGGTTGTACTGGAAAGATGGATAGTAATTGCCCGCCTCGTCGTAGCGCACGCGCATAATGCTCACGCTCTCGCCCTTCTGGGTGAAATCGCTGGCGCTGAAGCTGAAGGGGGAGCGGGCCGCCATGGCGTCGTCGGTGAGCCGGAGGGCAAGGTTGCCCAGCAGGCACACGGCGTTGTGCGGGGCGACGCGGGCGGTGTTCCGATGGAAATACATCGAGTCGGTCAGGCCGTCGTAGCGGCTGTTCAATAGGCCGATGGTGTTGATGTAGTCGTATACGCTGGAGCCGGCCAGCCGCTGGCCGCTCACGTGGACGAGCGTCGCGCCCCAGTCCAGCGCGATGTCGACATTCAGTATGCGCGCCTCGCTTACGGCCTCGACCGTCTCGGGCACGGTGGCGTTGTAGATCGCCGTGTAAGCCGTGCGGCCGTCGCCGGAGATTTCCGCCTCATAGACGACGTCGGCTTCCGCCATGTGCGCCTGCGGGCGGGCCGCCTCGTCGTTGTCAAACAGCACGGCGATCAGCTTCTGGCTGGTCTGGTCGGTGGGCATGCCGGTGGTCAGGGAATAGCTGACGGCCGCGTCCTCGGCCAGCGCCGCGGCTGAAAGAAAAATGAGCAGCGCGATGAGCGCGCACGCGGTTCTTTTCACGGAATCACTCCTTCGGCGTCAAGTCGGCCCGCCGGCGCGTACCGCGGCGGGCGCATAATCATCAGTATATAAAATTTTACAATAATCCATGATGGATTGCAACACCCTTTCAGAAAATTCACGAAATTCCCAAAGGCGCGGCGAAAAAGCGCCGGGCGCGGGCGCGGAAAACGGGAACTGTGAGGAAACTGTGAGGGAAATGTTAAATAGCGCTTGATTTTCATGTTCATCTATGATATTATCTTGATATAGTTCAATCGTATAATCTGCGTGAACTGACCGAAGTAATAATTTTGGAGGCGATGTCATGGCACAAACCGGCAAACCGGCGCTGACGGCCAAACAGAAGGCCCGGCAGAGTACCATCAGGCTGGCGAAGCAGAGCTGGGAGCTCTACCTGTTCCTTCTGATCCCCGTCGCGTTCATCATCATTTTTCACTATGTCCCGATGATCGGCGTGCAGATCGCGTTCCGCAAGTACCGCATCGTCGACGGTATCTGGGGAAGCAAGTGGGTCGGCTTCGCGCAGTTCCAGAAGTTCTTCAAGTCGCCCCAGTTCAAGACGATCGTGCCCAACACGATCATCCTGTCGCTGTACGGTCTGTTTGCCAGCTTCCCGATCCCGATCATCCTGGCTCTGGCGCTGAACGTGCTGCGCAACAAGCGCTTCAAGATGACCATCCAGATGATCAGCTACATGCCCCACTTCATCTCCACGGTCGTCCTCGTCGGCATGCTGATCGCCATCCTGAACCCCCGCATCGGCATGTACGGCATCATTTACCAGTCCTTCCACGATGGCAAGGCGCCGAAGGATCTGATGGGCCAGGCCGGCCTGTTCCGCCACCTGTACGTGTGGAGCGGCGTGTGGCAGAACATGGGCTGGTCGTCCATCATTTACCTGGCGGCGCTTTCCGCGGTGGATACGGAGCTGCACGAGGCCGCGCAGATCGACGGCGCCAGCCGCTATAAGCGCGTGATCCACATCGACTTCCCCACCATCCTGCCCACGGCCATCATCCTCCTGATCATGAACGCCGGCCGGATCATGTCGATCGGCTTCGAGAAGGCCTACCTCATGCAGAACAACCTGAACAAGTCGACGTCAGAGATCATATCGACCTACGTCTATTACGTCGGCATGACCTCCGGCACGGGCGATTTCTCCTACGCCACGGCCATCGACCTGTTCAACGCCGTCATCAACCTGATCATGCTGGTCGTCGTGAACGCGATTTCCAAAAAAGTGACCGACACGTCGCTGTGGTAAGGAGGTGGAAAGAATGGCTGAATTTGTCAACAAGCGCAATAAGAAAATCGAGCTCTCCCGCGATGACAAGATCTTCTACACCGTCGTCAACATCGTGCTGACGCTCATCACCATCGTGGTGCTCTATCCGCTGATCTACGTGCTTTCGGCCTCCTTCTCCTCCGGCAGGGCCATCCTGTCGGGCAGGGTCTGGCTGTATCCGGTGGATTTCAGCCTGGAGGGCTACCAGGAGGTTTTCAAGAACCAGAACATCTGGATCGGCTATGGCAACACCATCTTCTACACCGTGGTCGCCACCGCGCTGAACGTGTTCTTCACCATGGTCGCGGCGTATCCGCTCTCCCGGCGCAACCTGCCCGGCAAGAACGCGATCATGATGATCTTCACCTTCACCATGTTCTTCAACGGCGGCATGATCCCCAACTACATGCTGATGAAGAACCTGCACATCATCAACACCCGCGCGGTCATGATCATCCCGGGCCTCATCTCGGTTTACAACCTGATCATCGCCCGCACCTTCATCCAGAGCAGCATTCCCTACGAGCTCTACGAGGCCTGCCAGGTGGACGGCGCGACCAACACCCGCTTCTTCTTCCAGATGGTGCTGCCGCTGTCGAAGGCGGTGCTGGCCGTGCTGGCGCTGTACTACGCCGTGGGCCACTGGAACGCCTACTTCAACGCGCTCCTGTATCTCTCCGACCGCACGAAGTACCCGCTGCAGCTGTTCCTGCGCGAGATCCTGGTTGCGAACACCATGAACGAATCCACCGGCATCGACCCCGAGCTGCTGGCGGCCAAGCAGGGCATGAGCGACCTGCTCAAGTACTGCCTGATCGTGGTGGCCACGGTGCCGATCCTGTGCGTGTATCCCTTCATTCAGAAGTACTTCGCCACCGGCGTCATGATCGGCTCCATCAAGGGCTGATGAATTCCGTTATGACCACGGCGCGAGCCGTGATTGTAAGATAAGCACGACATACCCGACCTGAAAGGAGCAAGACAATGAAAAAGTCCCTGAGCGTCATTCTGGCCCTGTGCCTGGCCCTGATGATGGCTGTGCCCGCCCTGGCGGACGGCTACACCCTCCAGGACCCCAACGTCACCGCGCCCGGCGAGATCCCGGTGGTGAAGGAAAAGATCACCCTGTCCATCGGCATCACCCAGGACAGCAACACCCTGTCCTATGAGTATGGCGAGAACTACATGACCACCTATCTGGAGGATCTCACCGGCATCCACCTCGAATGGGTGCTGTATCCGGCCACCGGCTCGGACGCCAACTCCAAGCTGCGCCTGCAGGTTTCCGGCGGCGAGGAACTGCCGGACATCCTCGAAGGCTTTGACCTGGATACCGACTCCGTCCGCGAGGCCTATGGCCAGGCGGGCGCCCTGATCCCCCTGAATGATTACATCGGCACCCTGGACTACTATCATTCCCAGGCTCTGGCCAAGGTTCCCGAGGTCATCGAGGGCCAGGATATGTGGAAGCTCGGCCGTTCTCTGGACGGCAACTACTACGGCATGCTGCGCCTCTATCGCACCCTGCCCAACTTCTACTCCGCCCGCGCC
The DNA here is from genome assembly GCA_017527065.1 of Clostridia bacterium. Taxonomy (GTDB): domain Bacteria; phylum Bacillota; class Clostridia; order Christensenellales; family Aristaeellaceae; genus Firm-10. The sequence goes on along the minus strand of JAFXQO010000062.1, from coordinate 94,307 downwards.
TGGATCAACCGCGACTTCGTGGCGGCCCTGGGCATGGAGATGCCCGAGGAAGCGCCCACCCAGGAGTGGTTCGTTGAGTTCCTGCGCGGCGTTCGCGACAACGACGTGAACGGCAACGGCGACCCGAACGACGAGGTCCCGCTGGTTGGCGGCACCGGCTGGCAGCAGAACGTGCTGTACTGGATCCTCAAGCAGTACACGTACATGAACTACGCTGACTCCTTCCTGCAGATCGAGGACGGCAAGCTCTCCAACGCCTACACCAAGGAAGGCTTCAAAGAGGGCCTGAAGTTCGCGCGTTCCCTGTATGAAGAGGGCCTCATCCCCGACTACGCTTTCACCCAGGACAACGCCTCCTACGTGGCCATGATCGCCGCTGAGACCCCCTTCGTGGGCATCGGCGTCTCGGGCAGCTGCTCCGCCTTCGGCGCGAACATGCCCATCATGGATCCCATCCCCGTGGTGCAGGGCCCCGACGGCTACGCCGTGTGCGGCTACTTCTCTCAGAACCCCAACTTCGAACAGTGCATCACCAAGGACTGCGAGCATCCCGAGGCCGCGTTCCGCATGTTTGACGCGGAGAACTATGAGAAGGACTTCATCCTGGTCCAGCGCTGGGGCGAGCCCGGCGTCGACTGGGTGCTGGCCGAAGAAGGCAGCCGCGGCATGTACGACGAGATGGGTCTGCCTGGCTACTTCACCGTGCTGCAGAGCGTCTGGGGCGTGCCTCAGAAGTCTCACTGGGCCGGCAAGTTCCTCGGCGGCGTCGACTACGACAACCTGAACTCCCGCTTCACCTGGGACGGCAACGAGGCCAACAACGAGTATAAGAACGCGCTGGCCGTCGCCAAGCAGGTCAACTACAAGCCCGACGAGTACATCGTGAAGATCATCTACTCCGTCGAGGAGCAGGAAGACTGGGCCAATACCCGCGCCGCCATCGCGACCTACGTGAAGCAGAGCATGGCCGAGTTCGCCACTGGCGTGCGTGACATCGACGCCGAGTGGGACAGCTTCCAGGAAGCCATCAAGGGCATGGGCTCCGAAGAGCTGCTGGCGATGGACCAGGCCGCTTACGAGCGCACCATGGCCGACTAATCAAGTCGCTTTATCCCTTCGATTCAAACTTGTCGTGCTTAAAGCATACGGAGCCGCTTCCCGGTTGGGAGGCGGCTCCTGTCTATGGGCCGTTTTTTTTACGCGCGCAGGATGATGTCGCACGTGGCCTCGATGCCGAAGGCGGCGAGGTAATGGTTCTCCATGGGGATCCATTCGTTCACGAAGCGGTCGTATTTGTCCGGATTGCGCCGCCGGATGCGCTCGCGCTGGAGCGCGGTGTCGATGTCCATCATCACGCGCAGGTCGTAATCGCCCGCCATGGCCGGATGCAGGCTGTACGCGCCCTCGACCAGCTGCACAGGCCGCCGCCGGGTGACGGCCGGCTCGTCCAGCGCGCCGGTAAAGCAGTTGTACGGGCGGTAGGCGAAGGATTCCTCGTCCATGTGGTCGAGCACTTCGACGCGGAAGCGCTCCCAGTCCACGTTGCCGCCGGGCTGGGCGAGGCGCTCGGGCGTCTTGCGCTCGAAGGGGAGGAAGTAGTCGTCCATATGGAACAGCTGCGCGCCGTACACCCGGGCGATGAGCGCCGCCGCGGTGGTCTTTCCGGAGGCGCAGCGCCCGTCGATGGCCACGCGGGCGCGGCCCTTTGATTCGAGCAGGCCGTCGATGGCGGCGAACAGGTCGAGATACCGGCAGAAATCCTCGCCGGCCAGGCGATACGCGGGCTTATACGCCTCGCGATAGCGCGGGCTGTGGCTGAACGGGGCGTAGTCAGATTCCCGCGCGGCGCGGCGCAGCGCGATGATTTCGTCAGGATCGGCTGTCAGCGCGCCCTCGCGGCAGAGCGCTTCGAGGAGGTCCATGCCCGCCTCGAACCGGGCCGGGTCGGGGCGGTATGAGGCGGCCGTCTCCGCGAAAAGGCCGCAGATTGTTTCCGCCCGGAGGCCCTTGCGCCGGGCCGGGGCGAGATATAGCCGGCAAAGCCCGCCGCCGATGGGCTCGGTCAGCGGGGCGGGAACGCCGTCTTCCAGCGACGCCATTTCATCCTTCAGCCGGGAAAGCGCCGCCTCGCGGCTGGCGATGAGGTGCCCGCCGGCGAAGGCGCTCTGGTAGATCAGCTTGGCGAAGTCCGTCGCCTCCATGAGCGGATAGCGCGCGGCGTGGGCAAGGAGCAGTTCTCGCATGGTCATCGCCCTCCCGTCTCGATCAGGCCGGCCCGCTCCAGCGCCATCACCACGGCGGGCACCAGCGCGATGTGCAGTATGATGCCCGGTATCGCGTTGATGAACGCCCCCGCGAGGAACGCCGCCAGCGTGAAGCTGTTTTCAGTAAACAGGCGGTATACGGCCAGCGAGGCCAATCCCCATACGCCGCGGCCGATCAGCATGGACGCGATCAGCGTCACATAGATGAACGCGGGGCGCTTGGGCAGCAGGCGGTAGATCACGGCGGCGGAAAAGCCGTAGGCCGCCAGCTCAAAGGCCATGGCCAGGCCGCTGGGGATCAGCGCCGGCATGCCGAAGAGCGCGCCGCGCAAAAGCGGCATGATGAAGCCGACGGCCAGCCCGTAGGGCCAGCCGCACACGAAGCCGCACAGGAAGGCGGGAATGTGCATGGGGGAGAGCACCTTGCCGATTTGGGGGATCTGGCCCGTCAAAAAGGGCAGAACCATGCCCAGCGCCAGGAACAGCGCGGCCAGGACGAGACTGCGGATGCGATCGTGCGACATGAGACCTCCAGACAGTGTATTTATTTCACAAGGGCTTGGAAAAAGTATAGCATGCCCGCGCCGCGGCGTCAATTCGGCGTTCGTTAAAATCAGCTTTCGCCCCGCGGGATAATGACAAGCGGGGGCGTTTCTGCTATAATATGACCGAGTACCATGCGAAAGAAAGCGTGAAATGCCGATATGACCGAAAAAAAATGCCCCTCGCTGGAAACGATTGAGAAAATCGCCGCCGAAATCCCCACGCCGTTCCATCTCTATTCCGAAAAGGGCCTGCGCGAACGGGCGCACGCGCTGAAAGCCGCCTTTTCATGGAACCCCGGCTATAAGGAATACTTTGCCGTGAAGGCCATGCCGAACCCGGTGATCCTGAACATCCTCCGCCAGGAGGGCTGTGGGGTGGACTGCTCCTCGCTCACCGAGCTGATGCTGGCCGAGCGCGTCGGCTTCTCGGGCGACGAGATCATGTTCTCCTCGAACGAGACGCCCGCGGAGGAGTTCGAGTACGCGCGGCGCCTGAACGCCGTCATCAACCTGGACGACATCACCCACATCGACTTCCTGGAGGCCCACGGCGGCCTGCCGGAGAAGGTTTGCCTGCGCTACAATCCGGGCGGCGATTTCATCATCGGCAACGCCGTGATGGGGCGGCCCGGCGACGCGAAATACGGCTTCACCCGGGCGCAGCTCACGGAAGGCGTCCGGCGGCTGATGGAGAAGGGCGTGAAGCGCTTCGGTCTTCACTCCTTCCTGGCCAGCAACATGACCGACAACGACTATTATCCCACCATGGCGCGCCTGCTGTTCGATACGGCCGTGGAGCTCCACAATGAGCTGGGCGCTGAGTTTTTCATGATCAACCTCTCCGGCGGGATAGGCATTCCCTACCGCCCCGAGGAGACGGCGGCGGACATCGCGCTGGTGGGCGAAAAGGTGCGCGCGGCGTATGAGGAGATCATATCGCCTTCGGGCGTCGGCGAGGCCGTGCGCGTCGTGACGGAGCTGGGGCGCTATGTGGCCGGACCCAACGGCTGGCTCATCACCCGCGCCGTGCACGAGAAGAACACCTACAAGCATTACATCGGCGTGGACGCCTGCGCGGCGAACCTCATGCGCCCGGCGATGTACGGCGCATATCACCACATCACCGTGGCCGGCAAGGAGGACGCGCCCTGCGATCACAAATACGACGTGGTGGGCTCACTGTGCGAAAACAACGACAAGTTCGCCGTCGACCGCATGCTGCCGGAAATCCAGACCGGCGATTACCTCGTCATCCACGACACCGGCGCCCACGGCTTCTCCATGGGCTACAACTACAACGGCCGCCTGCGCTCGGCGGAGGTGCTGCTGCGGGAGGACGGCTCCTTCCGCCGGATCCGCCGTCCCGAGACCCCGGCGGATTACTTTGCCACGCTGGATTTCGACCATATCGAACCGTAATGTTCATTGATTCAGGCCCCGCAGGGGCGGAGGGAGACGATGAAGAAGAAAAAGAAGAAGCCCGCGAAGATCGTGCGGGTCGTATCCTGGTTTCTGGTCATCGCGGGCTACTGCTCGCTGGCCTATTACGCGCTGCTGCTGCCGTATCTGGGCTTCAGCGTGTCCTTCTCGCTGTTCTGGTTGGCGCTGGGCGCGGGATGCCTCGCGCTGAACTGGCTTTTGAAGCGCGTGAGGAAAAAGAGCCGGCGGCGGCAGAGGCGCTTGGCGACGGCGCTGGCCGTGGTCATCGCGGCGGCGCTGGCGCTGTATATCGGCGTGACGGGCCGCGTGGCGGCGGGCGGCCTTTCGCGTCCCGCGCCGGAGGCGGACTACGTGCTGGTGCTGGGCGCGCGGGTGAAGGACAACGGCCCCTCGGTGCTGCTCGAATACCGCATCGAAAAGGCGGCCGAATACCTCAAGGCCAATAAAAAGAGCCGGGCCATTCTCTGCGGCGGGCAGGGGAGCAACGAGCCCATGAGCGAGGCGCAGGCCATGTACGACAGCCTCGTCAAGCGGGGCATCGACAAAGACCGGCTGATCCTGGAGGACAAATCCACCAGCACGGAGGAAAACATCGCCTTCGCGCAGGCGCTGATGGAGGGCGAGGACCCGTCCGTCGTCATCACGACCACGGGGTATCACATCTACCGCGCGCTGAACACAGCCCGCGCGCTGGGCCTTCAAAACGTGAGCGGCAATCCGGCCAAATGCGCCTGGGTCACCCCGCTCAACTACTACACCCGCGAGTTTTTCGCGGTGCTGCGCGACTGGATCGTGAAGTAGAGGGGGAAGAATATGGAAACAGACAGGCAGGCGAGGCTCGAGGCGGCGCGGGAAGCGGCGCTGAAGGCGGGCGCGATGCTGCTGGAGCGGCGCAGCTTCCACGTGGAGCACAAGGCGGAGAACGACTATGTGACCGACATGGACAGGGCGTCTGAAAAGATGATCGTCTCGGCGCTGCGGGAGCGCTTTCCGGAGGACGGCTTTTACGGCGAGGAGTACGGCGTGAGCGAGCGGCGGGACGGCATGTGGGTGATCGATCCCATCGACGGCACCACGAATTTCGTGAAAAACATCCCGCTGTATACCATTTCCATCGCGTATATGTATAAGGGCGAGCTGGAGGCGGGCGTGGTGTACGCCCCGGCGCTGAACGAGATGTACACGGCGACGAAGGGCGGCGGCGCGTTTATGAACGGCCGGCCCATTCATGTGTCGTCCGTGACGGAGCCGCGAGACGCCGTGGCCGCCATGAGCTTTATCCACCGGCACCCCGATGTGTCGGTGAAGGTCATGCCGCAGCTGGCGGCGCTGGTCTTGCAGGTGAACGACCTCAGGCGCATGGGTTCGGCGGCGTTCGACCTGTGCTGCGTGGCCTGCGGGCGCACGGAAGCCTTCTTCGAGGCGAAGCTGCAGCTGTACGACATCGCGGCGGGCGTGCTGATCGTGCGGGAAGCGGGCGGCAAGGTCACGGGCTGGAAAAACGGGCCGGACTGCCTCGTCTCGGGCGACGTGATGGCGACGAACGGGCTGATGCACGATTTCTTTTACGACCGGATGCGCCTCGACTGACGGGCGCGCCGGGGCCGCATAAGCGACAGCGCGGCTCCCAGCGAAAGGGCGGCGCAGGCGAACAGCAGGCCGAGCGCGGCGTAATATCCCGCGACGCCCCAGCGCGCGGCCAGGCGGCCCAGGCCCAGGGATGACGCCGGCAGCGCGAGGACGGCGAGGCCTGCCGCGAGGCCGGCGGGCGTCAACAAGCGCGGCCGGGCGGCGGCCAGCGCCGCGCCGAGGCACAGCGCGAGGCCCGCGCCCACCGGCCGGGCATGGCGCAGATCGAGCGCCAGTGCGCCGATTTCCCCGGCGAGGGATGTCAGCAGGATGGCGGCGGCCAGGCCGCAGGCGGCGCGGAGCAGGCCGAAAAACAGGGCTTTCACGCGGATCACCGTCCCTTCGGAAGAGGATATGACGGGCGCGCGGAGGCGAAGAACAGAAAACGCAAGACAGGAGAGAAAGAGCTATGGACAGGTCGTTTCACGAGGGGAACAGGCGCAGGCTTTACGAGGCGCTGACGCCGGGATCGCTGCTGGCGGTGTTTTCGGGCGAGGAGATCCGCAAGACGAACGACGAGTACTATCCGTTCTTCGCGGATCGGGGCTTCGTGTATCTCACGGGGCTGGAGGGCAAGGAATTCGTGCTGCTGGCCGGGAAGGACGGCGGAGGCGCGGCGTGGGAACGGCTGTACATCCTGCCGCCGGACGCCCACGCCGAGCGCTGGACGGGCCGCCGCGTGAAGCCCGCAGAGGCGGAGACCGCTTCCGGCGTGTCCGACATCCGCTACGCGGGTTCCTTCGCGGCTGATTTCCACGCCCTGGCCACGAGCGGGCGTTACGGCGCCCTGTGGCTCGACCTTTACCGCGCCAGCGCGGTGGACATCGACCGCCCGGCGCACAGGCTCCTGCAGCTGGCGCAGCGGGAGTATCCCTTCCTGACAATCGAAAACGCCAACACGGCCATCCGGCGGCTGCGCACGATCAAGCAGCCCTGCGAGATCGAGGCGCTGCGCGGCGCGGAGAAGATCACCGGCGAGGGCATACTGGCCATGATGAAGGCCTCGAAGCCGGGGATGTACGAGTATCAGTACAAGGCGGAGTTTGACCGGGCGCTGGGCTGGCACGGCCCGCGCATGCACGGCTTTCCGCCGATCATCTCCGCCGGGGCGAACAACTTCTGCATCCATTACTACGACTATATGGGCCGGGCGGCGGACGGCGACATGATCCTCAACGACGTGGGCGTCAACTACGGCGGCATCATCTCGGACGTATCCCGCGGGTGGCCCTGCAACGGCCGCTTCACGGAGAAGCAGCGGCGGCTCTACGAGTGCGCGCTGGCCACGTCCGACTACATGTTCTCCATCGTCAAACCCGGCATGCGCATGCTGGACGTGGACGCCACCATCCGCCGCTTCAACGCGGAGCGGCTTGTGGAGGCGGGCGCGCTGGACAGCGTGGAGAACGTGGGCCGGCTCATGTGGCACGGCGGCGCGCACCACATCGGCTACGACGTGCACGACGTGGTGGAGACGCCGGAGTTCATCGCGCCGGGCATGATGTTCTGCATAGACGTGGGTATATACCACGAGGAATGGGGCATCGGCTTCCGCCTGGAGGACAACTGCCTCGTTACGGAGAACGGCTGCGAGAACATGTCCGCCGCCATTCCGCGCACGATCGGGGACATTGAAGACGTGATGCGCAAGAGGTAAGGCAATGCAGCGGATAATCATGCTGGTGATGGCCGTGGGCGCGGCGCTGGGCGGGCTCGACCGCCTGATCGGCGACCGCTTCGGCCTGGGCAGGAAATTCGAGGAGGGCTTCACGCTGCTCGGCCCGACGGCGCTCTCCATGGCGGGCATACTTTGCCTCACGCCGGTGCTTTCGAACTGGCTGGGCGCGTTGATCATGCCTGTCTACCGGGCGCTGGGGCTGGATCCGGCGCTGTTCGCGGGGATACTGGCCATCGACATGGGCGGCTATCCCATGGCGATGAGCCTGGCGGAGGACCCGGCCCTGGGGCGCTACGCCGGCATTGTGGTGGCGGCCATACTGGGCTGCACGCTCACGTTCACCATTCCGGTGGGCATGGGCATGCTGGCCGAGCGCGAGCGCGACGGCTTCGCCCAGGGCACGCTCTACGGCCTGGCGGTCATGCCGCCCGCGCTGCTGCTGGGCGCGGCGCTGTGCGGGCTACCGCTGCCCGGCGCGATCCGGCAGCTCGTTCCGGTGATCGCGCTGTCGCTCCTGCTGATCGCGGGCATCCGCTTCGCCCCGGCCGGCGCGGTGAAGGCGTTCCGGGGGTTCGCGGCCTTCCTGCGCGCGCTGATCACCGTGGGCCTCATTCTCGGCGCGGTGCAGTACATGACGGGTTTTGCCATCCTGCCCGGCCTCCTGCCCATCGAGGAGGCCATGGCGGTCGTGTCGTCCATCGGCGTGGTGCTGCTGGGCAGCCTCCCCACGGCGGAGCTGTTCACGCGGCTTTTGAAGAGGCCGCTGGAGGCGCTGGGCGCGCGGCTTGGCCTGAACGGCGCGAGCATGGCGGGGTTCCTGCTGGCCTGCATCAGCGTCATGCCCATGCTGGCCCTGATGAAGGACATGGACAGGCGCGGCCGGATAGCCAACGCGGCGGCGGCGGTGTGCTCCACAGCGGCGCTGTCGGCGCATTTGGGCTTCACGGTGAGCCAGGAACCGGCCCTGCTCATGCCGCTCCTGGCGGCCAAGCTGATCGGCGGCGCGCTGGGCGCGGCGGTGGCGCTCCTGGCGACGCGCCGCGACAAGGCGGTATAAGGCGAACATTCCGGAGGAAAGGCGAAAAAATTTCGTTATTTCTGCGAAAAACCGCTTGACAAAAGCGCTTCACCGCGCTAAAATACTCGGTAATTGAATAAACATTCAATTTTCAAAGGTCATGACGGAAAAGAAGTAAGCCTGCCAGACCATCCTTCAGAGAGCGGCCGGTCGCTGCGAGGCCGCGGATGAGGCGGAGCCGAATACATTTCCCGAGCCGCGCACCGAACGGCGTTCGCTCAGTAGGCTGCGACGGAAGCGCCCGTCATCGCGCAGGAGTATATCGCGCAAAGCCTGTACTCCGAGAGGCTTCTCCCGTGAGAGAGAGGCGAATTGAGGTGGTATCGCGGGATCGTTTCTCGCCCTCAGACATCAACATCTGAGGGTGTTTTTATATGCCCTCGCACACGAAGGGAGCGTTACTCTATGGCACTCAAACTCATCCTGGTCGTTCTGTTCTTCGCGGTGATGGTGGGCGTCGGGCTGTACTGCCGCCGCCACGCCACCGACGTCAACGGCTTCGTCCTGGGCGGCCGCTCGGTCGGCCCGTGGCTCACCGCCTTCGCCTACGGCACCAGCTACTTCTCCGCGGTCATCTTCGTGGGTTACGCCGGCCAGTTCGGCTGGCGCTTCGGCATCGCCTCCACCTGGATCGGCCTGGGCAACGCCTTCATCGGCTCGCTGATGCCCTGGGTCATCCTGGGCCGGCGCACGCGCCTGATGAGCCAGCACCTGTCCAGCGCCACCATGCCGGAATTCTTCGGCCGCCGCTTCGACAGCAAAGCCCTCAAGATCGGCGCTTCCGCCATCGTCTTCATCTTCCTGATCCCCTACACCGCCTCGCTGTACAACGGCCTGAGCCGCCTTTTCGGCATGGCCTTCAACATCGACTACACCGTGTGCGTGATCGTCATGGCGATCCTCACGGGCATCTACGTCATCGCGGGCGGCTACATGGCCACCGCCATCAACGACTTCATTCAGGGCCTGATCATGATCGGCGGCATCATCGCGGTGATCGCGGCGGTGCTCACGCAGAACGGCGGCTTCATCGCCTCCCTGCAGGGCCTCTCGCAGGTGACCGACGCGGCCCATCTGGAATACAACGGCGTGTTCGCCTCGTTCTTCGGCCCGGCGCCCCTCGACCTGCTGTTCGTCGTGCTGCTCACCTCCCTGGGCACCTGGGGCCTGCCGCAGATGGTTCAGAAGTTCTACGCCATCAAGAGCGAAGGCGCGATCAGCAAGGGCACCATCATCTCCACTGTGTTCGCCGTGATCGTGGCGGGCGGCTGCTACTTCCTGGGCGGCTTCGGCCGGCTGTTCTTGGATGTCATTCCCGTGGCGGAAAACGGCGTGCCGGTGGGCGGCTACGACGCGGTGGTGCCCGCGATGCTGCAGAACCTGCCGGACATCCTGCTGGGCGTGCTGGTCATCCTGGTGCTGAGTGCCTCCATGAGCACGCTGTCGTCGCTGGTGCTGGCCTCCTCCTCCACGCTGACGCTGGATTTCCTGAAGGGCAATATCATCAAGGACATGGACGAGAAGAAGCAGGTGCTGGTGATGCGCCTCCTGATCGCCGCGTTCATCCTGATCTCGGTCGTCATCGCCATCGTGCAGTACACCAGCAGCGTCACCTTCATCGCGCAGATGATGGGCATCAGCTGGGGCGCGCTGGCCGGCGCGTTCCTGGCCCCGTTCCTCTACGGACTCTACTGGAAGCGCACCACCAAGGCCTCCGCGTGGGCGTCCTTCATCTTCGGCTGCGGCCTGATGATCTACAACATGCTCTTCAAGAGCACCATGCCCGCCTTCATGCAGTCTCCCATCAACAGCGGCGTGATCGCCATGCTGGCCGGCTTCGTCATCGTGCCGGTGGTGAGCCTCTTCACCAAGGCCCCCGACCGCAGGATCGTGGACGACGCCTTCTCCTGCTACGACAAGAAGGTGCTGGTGCCTGTGAGCGAATCGCTGGGCGACGAAAAGGACGAAAAATAAGCGTCGTCGCGAATCAAAAGGGAGCTGTTCCGCACGCGGAGCAGCTCCCTTTTCGTGACGCGGTTTATACCGTCCGGACCCACACGTCCATCTCGCCTTCGCCGCGGTTGGCCCAGGTGAAATACGGAATGAATGTGAGCGCCGCGTCCCGGAAAACGGGCGCTTCGTAGTCAGTGTAGAGCGCGCCGCCCTCCTTCTGAACGAGCCGCTTGCCCGGCGCGCGCAGCAGCTTCACGGGATGCCCGCCGATCTTGCCGTCGAGGACCTCGACGTGTTCGCATGCCGCTCCGAGCGCCTCGGGGCTGAGGCGCGCCAGGTGCAGGTCCGGCCCGTTGTCGGCCTGCTCCAGGCAATAGACGATGGGGCCGCGCGTGAGCGCCGCCTTGCCGGCGTCCTCCCGCACGCGGGCGTCGGCCACGCGCAGCCGCGCGCGCATGGGGAAGCGCAGCGCGATTTCGTCGCCCTCGCGCCACGCGCCGGAGAGGTAGCAGTAGCCGTTGCGGATCTCTGTCTGTTTTCCGGGGCAGGCGACCTGGGCGCCGTCGCTCCAGCCGGGCAGGCGGAAGGCCAGCGTGCAGGAGATGGGCGCTTCGGCGTGAACGACGGCCTTGCCGTCGCCGCTCCAGGGCATGCCGGTGGTCAGTTCCAGCGCGAGACCCTTGAAGCGCACGCTGCCGCCCAGGTACAGGTGGGTGTACAGGGTGGTGTCGCTCCGCGTCCAGGCATACGCGCCCACGGAGCTGACGATGCGGGCGATGTTGGGCGGGCAGCAGGCGCAGCCGAACCACTTCTGGCGCACTGGCTTGACGTGTTCAAACCGCGCGTCCCGGCGGCAGGCCTCGGGATTGACCGAGAGGGGGTTCACGTAGAAGAAGCTCTTGCCGTCCAGCGCCATGCCGGCCAGCACGGTATTGTACAGGGCCAGTTCCATGACGTCGCCGTATTCGGCCTTCGGCTCGATCTCCAGCATGCGCCGGGCGAAGAACGCCAGGCCGATGGCCGCGCAGCTCTCGGAATAGGCCAGGCCGTTGGGCAGGTCGAAGGGGAAGGAAAAGGCCTCGCCGTGGGCCGTGCCGCCCACGCCGCCGGTGATGTACATCTTCTCCCGCACGGTCGAGCGCCAGAGCCGCCGGCAGGCGTCCAACAGGGCCTCGTCGCGGTTGAGGCGCGCGGCGTCGGCCATGCCGGAGCAGAGGTACATGGCGCGCACCGCGTGGCCGACAATTTCCTCCTGCTCGCGCACAGGCTTGTGCGCCTGGTAGTAGCTGTAGTCGGCCGGCTTGAACGGCTTGCCCTCGCGCTCGGCGCGGCGGCGGCCCTCCAGCTCGAAGTAGTTCGGCGTCGCGCCGCGCTCGTCCAGGAAGAAGCAGGCCAGGCGGCGGTATTTCTCCTCGCCCGTGACCTCGTAGAGGCGCAGCAGCGCCATTTCGGTGATCTCATGGCCCGGATAGCCGCGCATCTTTCCCTCTTCAGGGCCGAAGCGCTCGTCCACATAGTCGGCGAACCGGCAGGCGGCTTTCAGCAGCTTGTCCTTGCCGGTGCCCTGATAGTAGCTCACCGCCGCCTCCACCAGATGGCCCAGGCAATACAGCTCGTGGTTGTCCTTGAGGTTCGTGAAGGCCTGATCCATGCCGTTCACGATGTAGTGGGTGTCGAGGTAGCCCGTGTCGTCCTGCGCGGCGCAGACCAGGTCGATGGCCCCGTCGGCCAGCGCCTCCAGCGCGGGGTCGGGATGCTGGGCGAGGGAATAGCCCACGGCTTCGATCCACTTGGAGAAGTCGCTGTCCTGGAAGACGTAGCCGTAGAAGGTGTCCTCGTCGGCCTGGGACGGGTCGGCCGGCAGGGCGTTGAAGCGGCGGGAAGGATCATACACCGGCGGCTTGAAGGCCGCGCCTTCCGCCTTTTTGCGGCGCATCAGCTTCGCGGCGGCGCGGAAGTTGTGCAGGCACCAGCTGGGCGCGGCGCCTTCCACGCGGTCGTTGAGCGCCTCCCACTGGTAGGGGATGACGGCCTGGCGCACCAGTTCCATTTCCTGTCGCCAGAAGCTGTCGGTCACGGCGATGTCGTGAAGGTCAACCGGGGTTGAGAATGAACGCTTGTCCATGGTATCCTGCTCCTCTCTTGAAAGGGGGATGATTCATGGTTTTATTGTATCACGTTTTGCGCGGCAAGGGAATGGGTATCGCGCCGCTTTTTGCGCCGCTGGACGGCATTGATTTTGCTCTTTTTCTGTGCTATTCTTTTGACAAAGGGGAGGCGTTGGCATGACGATCAGACGCGTTCGGGAGACGGACAGGGCCAGGATAAACGAGTTCATCGCGGGACAGTGGTTTTCGCTGACAATGGTCGTGCGCGGCGAGGCGGTCGACCTTGGCGCAGCGGAGGGCTTTTATGTCGAAGAGGATGGCGGGGTGACGGGCCTGGTTACCTATCGCGTGGGCGGCGGGGCGATGGAAATCCTCTCGCTCGACAGCCTCCGCGAGGGGCAAGGCACGGGCGGCGCGCTGCTGGAGGCGGCTGTGGCGGAGGCGGAAACGCGGGGCTGCGCGCGGGTATTCCTGATCACCACAAACGACAACCTGAACGCGCTGAGGTTTTATCAGAAGCGCGGTTTCGACATGGCCGCGCTGTACCGGAACGCGCTGGATGTGTCGCGGCGGATGAAGCCGTCAATTCCGCTCACCGGCTGCTTCGGCATTCCCCGCGGCACGAGATCGAGCTGGAGCGCCTGCTGAGGCCGTGAGGTGCGCCCTGTTAAATTAACCTTCGCGTGCGGACAAGACCGCCGCGCGCGTGTATAATAAAAGGGATTATGATACATCGTCGGGGGAGGCTGCGAGCCATGCGTTGATACCATTTCGGTTGACCGGAAAACACATTTTTTCACGGCTCGAGCCGATGAGGAGGAAACAATCTATGGATCATCCAGAGCTCAGGGCGGAGGTTCAGCGCAGGCGCACCTTCGCCATCATATCCCACCCCGACGCCGGCAAGACCACCCTCACCGAGAAGCTGCTGCTCTACGGCGGCGCGATCCGCCAGGCCGGCTCCGTGAAGGCGCGCAAGGCCGCGCATCACGCTACCTCCGACTGGATGGAGATCGAGAAGCAGCGCGGCATTTCCGTCACCTCGTCCGCCATGCAGTTCGATTTCAACGGCTACCGCATCAACATCCTCGATACCCCCGGCCACCAGGACTTCTCCGAGGACACCTACCGCACCCTCGTGGCTGCGGACAGCGCCGTCATGCTGATCGACTGCGCGAAGGGCGTCGAGGAGCAGACCATCAAGCTGTTCAAGGTGTGCCGCCTCAGGTCGATCCCCATATTCACCTTCGTGAACAAGATGGACCGGGCCGGCCGCGATCCCTTCGAGCTGATGGAGGAGCTGGAAAACGTGCTGGGCATCCGCTCGTGCCCGGTCAACTGGCCCATCGGCACCAACGGCGATTTCAAGGGCGTATACCACCGCGACACGAAGCGCGTGGAGCTCTACCGCGGCGGCGACCATGGCCAGCGCCAGGTGGAGGTGACCTCCATCGCCATCGACGACCCGGCCCTGCCCGGCGCTCTCGGCCAGAGCTATTATGACAAGCTGGTTGAGGACATGGAACTCCTGGACGTGGCGGGCGACCCCTTCGACCTGGACAAGATCCTCTCCGGCCAACTGACGCCCATGTTCTTTGGCAGCGCCAGCAACAACTTCGGCGTGGAGCCGTTTCTCTACCGCTTTCTCGAATACACCAAATCCCCCACGGCCCGGGTCAGCGACAAGGGCGAGATCGCGCCGGACGAGGACAAGTTCACCGGGTTCATCTTCAAGATTCAGGCCAACATGAATCCCGCCCATCGCGACCGCCTGGCCTTCATGCGCATCTGCTCCGGCGTGTTTGAGAAGGGCATGACCGTGTGGCATTCCTCCACGAACAGCCGCATCAAGCTGGCCCAGCCCCAGCTGTTCATGGCGCAGGAGCACGAGAGCGTGGACGTGGCCTACGCGGGCGACATCATCGGCCTGTTCGACCCCGGCATCTTCCGCCTGGGCGACACCGTGTGCTCCGGCGAGCCCGTGCGCTATTCGGGCATTCCGCTGTTCGCGCCGGAATACTTCGCCCGCATCAGCCCGGTGGACAGCATGAAGCGCAAGCAGTTTTTGAAGGGCGTCAACCAGCTTTCCCAGGAAGGCGCCATCCAGACCTTCAAGCGCCCCCATATCGGCCGAGAGGAGATGATCGCCGGCGTGGTCGGCGTGCTGCAGATGGACGTGCTGGAATACCGGCTGAAGGTGGAGTACGGCGTGGACGTGATCCGCGAGCCGCTGCCCTTCCGCTTCGTGCGATGGGTGGTGGAGACGCCCAAGCCCATCGACCGGCTGCGCCTCACCTCCACAACGGCCCCGGCCGTGGACCGGGTGGGCCGCGACGTACTACTGTTTGAAAACGAATGGAGCATCCGCCTGGCCATGGAGAACAACGAGGGCCTGGCGCTGGCCGAGACGGCCGACCGAACCGACGCCGACATCATGGAATAAGCCGCGACGCGGAAGGAGGAAAACCGCCATGTCTGACGCTTTGAATATCATCAAGGACCCGACGCTGACCTACCGGCAGGAGCTGGTGGGCCTGGCCCGGCTGGGCGAGAGCACCGACCATACCCTGCGCTATTCCGACGCCTACTACGCGGCCAAGGCCAAGGGCGCGCTGTGCGACCTGAACGAGGGGCCGATGCCCTTCCGGCCGCGCTACATCTGCCCGGACTACGAGCTGCTGTTCAAAAAGGGCTGCGATTTCCTGCAGCTCGACCCGCCCGCGGACCTCCTGGAGGCCGTGAACGCGCTGGAGATCTTCTACTGCCACGTGCCCTCCATCACCACCTATCCCGTGTACCTGGGCGATCTGGACAAGCTGCTGGAGCCCTTCGTGCTGAAGGAAGATCGCGCCTTCGCCAAAAAGGTGCTGCGGCTGTTCCTGCGCAATATCGACCGCGTGCAGACCGACTCCTTCGTGCACGCGGACATCGGCCCGGAGGACAGCGTGACGGGCCGGCTGCTGCTGGAGCTCACCGAGGAAATGCAGCTCGCCGTGCCGAACCTCACCCTGCGCTACGATCCCGAGCGCACGAGCGATGATTTCGCGCTGGCCTGCGTGAAGTGCATGCTCAGGACGGCCAAGCCCTCCTTCGCCAACCACCGCATGTTCGTGAGCGAATGGGGCGAAAAATACGCCATCGCCTCCTGCTACAATGGCCTCTCCATCGGCGGCGGCGGCTTCACCCTGCCCCGGCTGCGCCTCTACGAGTGCGCGCTGGACGCCAGATCCCCCGAGGACTTCATCGAAAACGAGCTGCCCAAATACATCGACCTGCAGCTTGAATACATGGACAAGCGCGTCAAATTCATCGTGGAGGAGTCCAGCTTCTTCAAGACGAATTTCCTCGTGATCGAGGGCTTCGTGAAGCAGGAGAACTTCACCGGCATGTTTGGCGTGGTGGGCCTGGCGGAGTGCTGCAACCGCCTGCTGGGCATTGAGGACAAGAAAAAGGGCTTCGGCATGAATCCGGAAGCCACGGCGCTGGGCCTGCGCATCATGGACGCCATCGACCGGCGCGTGGGCGGGCACGTCGCGCCCTATTGCGACGCCTACGGCCATCGCTACCGCCTGCACGCGCAGGTCGGCATCGACTCGGACGGCATGGACGATTCGCCCGGCACCCGCATCCCCATCGGCGTGGAGCCCACCATGCTGGAGCAGCTGGAGGTCAACGAGCGGTTCCATCCCTATTTTCCCACCGGCACAGGCGATATCTTCAAGTTCGAGGAGACCTACCTCAGGACGCCGGAGGCCATACTGCCCATCATCAAGGGTTCGCTGGCCAGGGGCCTGCGCTATTTCTCGGGGTATCTGGAGAATAACGACGTGGTGCGCGTGACCGGCTACCTGGTCAAGAAGAGCGAGATCGAGAAGCTCAGGCAGAACAAGCAGTCGCTCAACCAGGTGACGGTTTACGGCAAGGGCGCACAGGACGGCGGCCACGCGCTCGACCGGAGGATTCAGCATCATGAAGACTGCGCCTGTCAATAAGATCATTCCCTTTTCCAACGTGGACGGTCCGGGCAACCGGACGTCCATTTTCTTTCAGGGCTGCCCCTTCAACTGCCTCTTCTGCCACAACCCGGAGACCATCAACCTGTGCGTGGGCTGCGGCGATTGCGTGGCGGGATGCCCGGCCGGGGCGCTGAGCCTGGGGGAGGGCCGGGCGCTCTGGGACAGCAAAGCCTGCGTCCAGTGCGACGCCTGCATCAGAACCTGCCCCCACGGCGCTTCGCCCAAGGTGCGCTGGATGACAGTGGAGGAGGTGCTGCGGGAGGTGAAGAGAAGCGCGCCGTACATCGACGGCGTCACCACCTCGGGCGGCGAGTGCACCCTGCAAAACGAGTTCCTGATCGAGCTGTTCGGCGAGGTAAAAAAGCTGGGCAAGACCTGCCTCATCGACTCGAACGGCTCCTTCGACTTTGAAAAAGACCCCCGCGTGCTGGCGGTATGCGACGGCGTGATGCTGGATGTGAAGGCCGTGGAGCCCGCCTGGTGCCGCCGCCTGACGGGCCGGGGGCCGGAGATGCCGCTCAAGAACCTCGATTACCTGCTGCGCGCGGGCAAGCTGCAGGAAGCGCGCACGGTGATTTTCCCCGGCCGCGATGCGGAGAATGAGGAAACGGTGCGCTATACGGCCCGCCGCGTCGGCGGCGCGTGCGACTACAAGATCATCCGCTATCGCCCCTACGGGGTGCGCGAAGCCTATCGCGGGATGCTCGGCGAATACGAGACGGAAGCGGACTATGCCGAAAAGTACGCTTTGATGGCGCGGGAGCTGGGCGCGTCGCGGGCGTATGTGGTGTGAAATATCGGCCCGCCGGGAAGATGGGCATTGCTTTTGCCGGAGGGAAATGATATAATCGCATTGAGAATGGGTAAAGAAGAGGTATATTCACGGCCCGTCACGAGGGAAAAGGAGGAAAGGATTATGAACCGGGCAAAGATGACCATCCATCCGGATTACAGGATCGGCGAGATCTCACC
The DNA here is from genome assembly GCA_017527065.1 of Clostridia bacterium. Lineage (GTDB taxonomy): Bacteria > Bacillota > Clostridia > Christensenellales > Aristaeellaceae > Firm-10. The sequence goes on along the minus strand of JAFXQO010000062.1, from coordinate 76,624 downwards.
CAGGCTGTTCGGCGCGTTCCTGGAGCCCATCGGCTCCATGGTGAACGGCAGCATGTATAACCCGAAGCACCCCGCAGCCGACGAGAAGGGCCTGCGCAAGGATTTCTACCAGGCGCTGCGGGAGACCGGCCTGCCCTGCGTGCGGCTGCCGGGCGGCAATTTCGTGTCCGGCTGGCAGTGGAAGGATTCCATCGGTCCGGCGGCCCAGCGGAAGGTGCGCCTCGACCCGGCCTGGGGACAGTTCATCCCCAACGACGTGGGCCACGACGAGTACCTCCAGTGGGCGGAGAAGGCCGGGGCCGCGCCCATCTACACCGTGAATCTGGGCACGGGCACGCTGCAGGACGCCATGGACTGCGTGGAATACAGCAATTTCGAGGGCGGCACCTGGTGGTCCGACCTGCGCAGGCAGAATGGCCACGCCGCGCCCTACAACGTGAAGACCTGGTGCCTGGGCAACGAGATGGACGGCCCGTGGCAGGTATCCTCCTGGGAGAAGGATCCCCGGGGCTACGGCATCCTGGCCCACGAGACCTCGAAGGCCATGAAGTGGATCGACCCGCGCATCGAGACCATCGCCTGCGTTTCGTCCTCTCCCTTCCTGACCCATTACCCGGACTGGGATCTGCAGGTGCTCGAGCAGTGCTACGACACGGTGGACTACATCTCCCTGCACCACTACCATTCTGCGCCGCCCGAGATGCCCGAGGCGCTGCTGGCGGGCTATCAGGCGTTCGAGCAGTACATCCGCACGGAGATCGCCCTGTGCGACTTCCTGCGCACCAAGCTGCGCACCAAAAAGACCATGATGCTCTCGCTGGACGAATACGGCAGCATGTTCCGGCCGAGGGGCGAGGCGCATCTGGGCCTGGGCGGCCGTCAGGGCGCTGAAATGTTCTATAAATTCGATCCGAACAAGGCCTATGTGCGCCACGATCCGGACGACTGGTCCACGCGCCGCCGCCGGCCCTTCGCCAACGAGATGCTCACCACGCTGGGCACCGCCAGCACCATGCTGGTGATGCTCCGCCACGCGGACCGGCTGAAGATCGGCTGCGCCACCGGCGGATTGGACAACCTCTGCCGCACGGATCGCGAGCACGCCTGGAAGGGCGCGGCGCACTATCCCTTCACGCAGATGATCAACTGGGCGAAGGGCGTTTCGATGCGCTGCGAGGTTTCCTGCGCCCGCTACGATGTGCCCGGCTACGCCATCGACGACATGAACCAGTACGGCGGGTTTGAAGGCGTGGACACCATTCAGGCGGCCGCGGCGCTGAACGAGGAAGAGGGCAAGCTGACGGTGTTCGTGATCAACGCCGACCTGAACGACAGCCAGGAGCTCACCCTGGACGCGCGCGGCTTCGAGGGCTGGCACCTGGCGGAGCACATCGAGATGTCCGCCGCGCCGGAAGACGCCAACACATGGGAGCATCCGGACACGATCCTGCCCCAGCGCAACGGGGACACCCGCTGCGAGGGCGGCGTCGTCACGGCGTGCCTGAAGAAGGCCTCCTGGAACGTGCTGTGCTTTGAAAAGTGATGGGGTGATTGCGATGAAGAAAGCACGCTTCGCCGCGATGGCCCTGGCTTTCGCGCTGCTGCTTGCCGGAACACCGGCGCTGGCGTGGCAGACGGAAGCCTACGACGCCTTCGCCAGCGCGTATACGGAACAGGCCATGCCCGACCCGGACTTCCTGCCTCCGCTGTCCGATGCGGACGCGTGGGAGGATGAAGCGCCGGAGGATCCCCTGGATCAATATCCTTACGACACGGTGACGTTATACGCCCTCCAGGGCGTCTGGTACAGCGAATACGAGGACAGCGCCGGCTGGTATCAGGATGTGCTCATCGTCGATGAGGACTACGCGACGCTCTTTGAGACCGTCGACGGCCTGCCGTCCACGACCTGGAACGGCATGGGTCCGGCGTCGATCGAAACGCTCGAGTACGACGAGAATCGGTTCATCCCCGAGCTGATCGTCCGGATGGAATCCGGCGTCGGCGAGGGCGGCGTGGCCGGAATCGCCATCACCTGGGTCGGCTGGGAACGCTTTTACGACGCGCTGTTCGACCGCTGGTTCGTGCTCGTCGAGCCGGAGGGCGGCTGGAGCGAGGGCAACTGCCTGTTTACGATCCATGGCGGCGCGGTCCGCAAGATCGAGGGCGGCTACGCCTTCGCGCCCTTCAGCGAGGAAGGCGTACCGGAGGAACTGATACTGGACGCGGACACCGAGCTGGTTCATCCGGAAAATCTGGACGGCTGCGAGCCGGGCGACACCGCGCTGGAATGGATCGGACGCCTGATGGCCCGCGACCCCTATTACATGAGCCTTTCAGGCGTGTACGACGCGGACGTGACGGGCAATCACATCGACCGCGTCTACGGCCTGTACTGGTGGGACTGACAAAACGCGAGGCGACGATCTTACCGCCGCCTCGTTTTTTTATGCTCTTTTTGGGCGCAGCATATCCATGACGTCCAGGCCGGAATCGCGGCCGGCTTCGTCCAGCCAGCGGCAGGGGAGGTCGGGCGTCATGTCCTCCGTCCATTCCTCCGCCGGGCCGGGCAGGCACAGGCCGAAGGGCCTGCGCTCCAGGATGGCGGCCACGTAGTCGCGGACGCTGTCCAGCGGCCTGTCGAAAGCGACGCCCGCCGTTTTCTCCGGGCGCATGGTGTCGGCGCAGTGGTTGTCCGATCCCGCCGTGACGGGCAGGCCGACGACCGCGGCGTAGCGCGCCGCCAGGCTGTTCCATTTGGGTTCGTTGCCGGCGTTGTAGATTTCCACGGCGTCGCAGAGCGCGTGGGCCAGGTAGATGGTGTGGTTGTAGCTCCTGGCCCGGAAGGGATGCGCCTGCACCACGCAGCCGCCCGCCGCCCGAACGATGTCGTACTGCTGCTTGCGCGTCCATTCCGGCATGTCCGGATGGGCGATCATCCAGGCCTTGTCAAGGCCGTAGATCAGGTATTCGTCGCCGTCGAAGTTCTCCTCCCAGCCGAAAGACACGGGAAAGCCCCGCTTTTCGCCCTCGTTCAGGGCGTCTTCATAGCCGGCGCAGAAGCGGTTGACGAACTCGCGCCAGGGCAGGCGCCGGTCGACGCCGCAGTTGCCCCGGAAAAAGTGGTCGGTGATCATGATGCCGGCGTAGCCCGCGTCGATGTATTTCTGGATGTAATCCCGCCCGGGCGACTTGCCGCAGGCGCTGGCCTGGCAGGTGTGCATGTGGGTCTCGTAAACATACGCTGTGCTCATGGTATCGGCAACGCTCCTTATAAAGCCATTTTCCCACGGAGTATTATAACAAAAACCGGGCGCCGCATCAATCGGTTTCCGGCCTTTCATGAAAGTAATGATTTACAAGGAATTTGCGATTTGGTATAATCAGGAAAAGGACGGCGGGGCGGGGCGGATCGGCCTTTCTCCGCGGGATGAAAAGGTGATGAACTGAGATGAATATATTCGTGTGCGTCAAGCAGGTGCCCGCGACCAACAAGGTTCAGGTGGACGAGACCACCGGCGTTTTGAAGCGCGGGGGCGTGGCCAGCAAGATGAATCCCTACGACCTGTACGCGCTGGAAACGGCGCTGCGGCTGAGGGAGGCCCACGGCGGCAAGGTGACCGTGGGCACCATGGGGCCGCCGCAGGCCGAAGCGGTGGTGCGGGAAGCATACATGATGGGCGCGGACGAGGGCTACGTGTTCTCCGACCGGCGGCTGGGCGGCGCGGACGTGCTGGCCACGGGTTACACGCTGTCCCAGGCCATCCGCAGCGTGGGCGATTTCGACCTGATCCTCTGCGGCAGGCAGACCACCGACGGCGACACCGCCCAGGTGGGCCCGGCCGTTGCGGAATACCTGAATATCCCGCATGCGGCGTGGGTGTCCAAGCTCACCGTGCGCGGCGACGGCGTGGACGCGGAGCAGCAGCTGCAGGATGTGATCGAGACGGTGCACATGCCCTTTCCCTGCCTGGTCACCGTGGAAAAGGACATCTGCTCGCCCCGGCTTCCCAGCCTGAAGACCCGCCGCGAAATCGGCGACAAGCCCGTTCACATGCTGGGCCTCGACGCCTTTCCCGATCAGGACGAATCCCATTACGGCCTGGCCGGGAGCGCCACGCAGGTGGAGCGCATCTTCCCGCCGGAAAACGACGTCGAGCACGAGGTGTGGGACGCGGGCGGCAACGCCGGGCGGCTCATGGCCCTGCTGAAGAAGCAGAAGTTCATTTGAGGAGGCTGCGAGCATGGCAAAGATTGCCGTTTTGGAACGCAAATGCACCGGCTGCGGTCAGTGCCGGGCCGCCTGTCCCTTCGGGGCCATCGACATGGTCCGCGGCCGGCCCGAGATGAACGCGGCCTGCCGGGTGTGCGGGCTCTGCGTCAAGGCCTGTCCGCAGCAGGCCATCGTGAAGCTGGAGACCCGTTCGGCCGAAGTGGACAAGAGCCAGTGGAAGGATATCCTCGTGTTCGCCGAGGTCAGCGGCGGGCGGCTGCACCCGGTGTGCCTGGAGCTGGCCGGCAAGGCCCGCGAGCTGGCCGCGCCTCTGGGATTCAAGGTTCGGGCGGTGCTGGTGGGCTGCAATGTGGGCCGCTATGCCGAGGAGCTGCGGCATTACGGCGTGGACGAGATCGCCGTATACGACGATCCGGCGCTGGCCTATTTCCGGGCGGACGCCTTCGCCGCCTGTGTGGAGGACTACATCCGCCAGGTGAAGCCCAGCGTGGTGCTGGTGGGCGCGACGTCTTTGGGGCGCAGTCTCGCGCCGCGGCTGTCCACCCGCTTCCGCACCGGCCTCACGGCGGACTGCACCCGGCTGGAACTGCGAGAAAACACCGACCTGGTGCAGATTCGCCCCGCCTTCGGCGGCAACATCATGGCGCAGATCGTGACCGCCAACACGCGGCCCCAGTTCGCCACCGTGCGCTACAAGGTGATGGATTCGCCTGTGCGGAGGGAGGAAGCCTCGGGCGTGATCCTGCCCCGCAAGCTGCCCAAGGCGGTGGGCGAGAGCAAGGCCCGCTGTGTCAGCGTCACGCCCGTGCCGCCGAAAAAGAGCATTTCGGACGCCGAGATCCTGGTGGTGGGCGGGCGCGGCCTGCGCAAGGAGGGCGATTTGGACATGATCCGCGAGCTGGCCTCGCTGCTGGGGGGCGACTGGGCCGTCAGCCGGCCGCTGGTGGAAAAGGGCTGGGCCACGAACGAGCGCCAGATCGGCCTGAGCGGACGCACCGTGCGGCCGAAACTCATCATCACCTGCGGCGTGAGCGGGGCCATTCAGTTCGCCTCCTGCATGAAGGACAGCGAGCGCATCGTGGCCATCAACAGCGACCGGGCCGCGCCCATATTCGACGTGGCCCACGTGGCCATTGTGGACGATCTCTACCAGGTGGTGCCGGAACTGATCGAAAAGCTGAAGGAGGCGCAGGCATGAGCGGATTCAACAGGGTGACCGAGGCGGATCTGGCGTTCTTCCGCGCCCTGATGCCCGGCCGCGTGTTTGCCGGGGAGGCCATCTCCACCGACTACGACCACGACGAAATGACCGAATACGGCCACTTCATGCCCGAGGCGGTGCTGCAGGCGCTCACGGCGGAGGAGATCAGCCGGGTTCTGGCCTATTGCAACGAGCGCCGCATTCCCGTGACGCCCCGCGGCGCGGGCACCGGCCTGTGCGGCGGCTGCGCCGCGCTGTTCGGCGGCGTGGTGCTGAGCACGGAGAAGATGAAAAAGGTGCTAGAGGTGGATACCCGGAACATGACCGCCACCGTGGAGCCGGGCGTGCTGCTGATGGAGTTTCCCAAATACCTGGAGGGCACGGGCCTGTTCTATCCGCCGGACCCCGGCGAGAAGACCGCCACCATGGGCGGCAACGCCATGACCAACGCGGGCGGCATGCGGGCCGTGCGCTACGGCGTGACGCGGGACTACATACTGGGCATGCAGGTGGCGCTGGCGGACGGCAGCCTCATCGAGCTGGGCGGCAAGACGGTGAAGACCTCCTCCGGCTACAGCCTCATCGACCTGATGATCGGCTCCGAGGGCACGCTGGGCTTCCTCACGCGGCTGACGGTCAAGCTGGTGCCCGAGCCGAAGGCGAACCTCTCGCTGCTGATCCCCTTCGACGACATGGACGCCTGCATCGGCGCGGTGCCGCGGGTGCTCGCCTGCGGATGCGATCCCACGGCGGTGGAATTCATGGAGCGGGAGGTCATCGCCTGCGCGGAGGAATACCTGGGCAAGCAGTTCCCGGACAGCAGCGCGGACGCTTACCTGCTCGTGCGGCTGGACGGGCCGAGCCCGGAGGCGCTGCAGCCCGCCGTTGACGCGCTCACCGACCTGGCGCTGGACGCCGGGGCGAAGGACGTGCTGCTGGCGGATACGGACGAGCGCAAGGAGAGCATTTGGAACGCCCGCGGCGCGTTCCTGGAGGCCATCAAGAGCTCGACCAGCGCCATGGACGAATGCGACGTGGTGGTGCCGCGGGACGCGATTCCGGATTACCTGCGCCGGGTGGTGGCAATCAGCCGGGAAACGGGCGTGCGCATCCTTTCCTTCGGTCACGCGGGCGACGGCAACCTGCACGTGTACGCCTGCCGGGGAGAGACGGACGAGGCGACGTGGAAGCGGGCCGTGGCGGACGTGATGGAGCGGCTCTATGCCGCGGCGCGGGCGCTGGACGGCCAGATCAGCGGCGAGCACGGCGTGGGCCACGCCAAGCGCGGCTTTCTCCGGGAGAGCCTGGGGGAAGAACAGCTGCGGCTGATGCGGGGCGTCAAGGCGGCCTTCGATCCGAACGGGATCCTCAATCCGGGCAAGGTGGTTTAGAGAAGGACACAGGTGACATGATGAAACGGGAGCCGTTCTCGCGCGGCTCCCGTCGTTTATTATGATTCGGCTGGGGCGGTTTTTGAGTCGGTTTTATCTTTGAACCCATAATCGACCGCCGCGGCGATTCCAAACAGGACGGCCGCGATGATCGCGTGGGGGATCGTGTCGGGGGTGCGCTTGATGAAAAGGCCCATGAGACCTTCCGTAAAGAGAATCAGCAGCAGGCATTCCGCCATATACACGATCACGCCAAACACTGTGGATTCGACGATTCGCTTGAAGGTCAGGTTGCTCAGGCGAAATGTATTGTCCTGCTTGGCGTTCGAGACCAGCGTATAGACGAGGAACACCACCGCCCCGAGGATAAACGCCCAGCTTCCGATGAATACCGTCGACAGCATCGGGACAATCGCCATGAGCACGCGCGCTCCGGAGGCAGGGTCGCCGGCAATTTGATATCTGGATCCAGCGTCGGCATCCTCGCTCTCGCCGGGCGCGCCGGCGGCGCTCTCCACACTGGCCGGATTCATCAGCAGGAGCAGTATGGCGGCCGCGCCGCGTGGATCGGCGGGCTCCACATAGCCCACCGGGCCATACCCGTTCCGCAGGCGAACCTCGCCGTTGTCATCCATGTATCCGATTTCTCCCGCCATGTCATAGCCCCCGCCCGAAAGGGTCGAAATGACTCTCCCGGTGCCGAGTTCCACCCGGCCGATCATGTCGGGCGAACCGATCCCCCGCGAGACGGGAGGAAAGCTGCCGTAGACATATCCGTCCTGATCCACGAGGCCGACGGCGTTTGCGTATCCGCTCGGATAATCGGTATTATACACCCGTCCCTCGTCGTCAATACTGCCCCTTCCGTTCAAGAAAGGCGAATCTCCCACATTGTATTTGAGCAGCATTTCAATCACTCCTTCTGCCAATCAATTCCGGGATACCCACTGGCCCCGATATATCTTCATTCCCGTCACGCGACGCTGAACAGCCTGTCCAGTATATATGAAACGCCCACGATGATCCCGCCCCCGATCAGATAAAAATCGGAATTCGGGCTCTGGTCGCGGATGATCACCAGAACCAGCGCGGCGATGACGACGTAGATAACGCCTGCGCCGGCGGCTTTTCCGATTTCGCCGGGCTTGATCTTCCGCTGATTCAGGCGGTGGCCCTCCTTCAGGTTTCCGACGATGATATAGATCAGGAACTCCACGGCGGCGAGGATCGTTCCCGGCGCTTTCAGGAAGATGACCGTCGCCAGCATGGCGATGATGAACAGCGAGTAAGCCATCACGGTGTGGAAGGTCGCGGTATCGACGCCTTTCGGCGCCTCGCCGCCATCGTTTTCGGAACCGGAGACATCAGCCGGTTCTTCGACGGGCGCGCCTGCGAAGCTCTGCGAACCGGCGGCGCTCTCCGCACCGGCCCTCTTCATCAGCAGGAGCAGTATGGCGGCCGCGCCGCGGGGATCGGCGGGCTCCACATAGCCCACCGGGCCATACCCGTTCCGCAGGCGCACCTCGCCGTTTTCATCCATGTATCCGATTTCTCCCGCCATGTCATAGCCCCCGCCCGACAGGGTCGAAATGACTCTCCCGGTGCCGAGGTCCACTCGGCCGATCAGATCGGGCGAACCGATCCCCCGCGAGAGGGGAGGATACTTGCCATAGACGTACCCGTCCTGATCCACAAGGCCGATGGCCATCGGGTATCCACCCGGATACTCGGTATCATACACCCGTCCCTGGTCGTCAATACTGCCCCTTCCGTTCAAGAAAGGCGAATCTCCCACACTGTATTTGAGCAGCATCCTCAATTCCTCCTTACACGCTGGTTTTCCGTTTTTCTCCCTTTATTATCTCACGCGCTTCGCGAACCGGTCCAGCACCGCCAGCATGTCCGCGGGCAGCCGCCTCCGGCCTTCCGCCGCCAGCGCGTCTGGCACGCCGTAGAACGCCTCGGCCATGCCCCCGGCGATGCAGGCGACCGTGTCGCAGTCGCCGCCCAGAGAGACCGCCGTGCGGATGACGTCCTCGAAATCTGCGCCTTCCATGAAGGCCGTGACCGCCTCCGGCACCGTCTCCTGGCAGGTCTCCACGTGATGGTAGCCGGGTCGGATCTCGTCGCAGGTGCGGGAGAGGTCGTAGCCAAATTCGGCCCCGATGTACGCCTTGATTTCCTCCTTGCCGCTGCCGTTCCGGGCGAGGAAGATGGCGCTGGCCGTGGCCTCCGCGCCTTTGACGCCCTCCGGGTGGTTGTGCGTCACCTCGGCGGTCAGCCTCGCCACGCGCCGGGTTTCCTCCAGCGTGTCGAACAGCCAGCCCGCGGAAGACACCCTCATGGCCGAGCCGTTGCCGTAGCTGCCGTAGGGCTCAGGATACTCCGAGCGCAGCCACTGGGCGAACATCCAGCCGTATCCCGCGTCGGGATACCGCCCGCCCCACTTCCGCATGGACGCTATGAGCGCGGCTTTGATCTCCTCCTCGTCCTTTCCGATGGTATCCATCAGCGCCTCCGCCACGGCGATGGTCATGACGGAGTCGTCCGTGAAGAACGATCTCCGGCCAAAGAGCCGGAAGGTCTTCGACTTGTTTCCCATGTCAAATTCAAACGGCGCGCCGATCATGTCGCCTAAAATCGCTCCGATCATTGTCGTCGCCTCCTCTTTTCTTGATGACTAGAGTATAGCAGACGCTAAATGTAAATTGGTCGCCTGCAGGGCGACAAATCGAAAAAAAGAGCGGCGTGACTTGCGTCACGCCGCAGGGGCTTAAAAGCGCTGTATGGATCAGTCGTCCAGAGTGAACTCGGGGCAATCCTCGACGGAGGTGGGAACGACCTTCTCGCCGGCGATGACGGCCGCCTTGGCCGCTTCGATCTTCTCCATGATGTCGGCGGGGATGTGGTCGCCGGTGGTGGCGATGTCGATGGCGCCGTCGGCCAGCGTGTAGTGATGGTCGCCGCCAACGAACTCGCCGGCCTTCACGGACTTGGCGATGTCGACGCAGCCGGCGCCGGTGTTCTTCAGAGCGGAGGCAACGATGGTGTCAAGGCCCAGAACGGCGGCCTGGTCGGCGTCAACGCCGATGCTCCAGATGCCCTCTTCGTCGCAGCCGTTCAGCACACCGATGCCGGTGCCGCCAGCCGCCTGATAGATGACGTCCGCGCCCTTGGTGATCATGTCCTTGGCCGCGGTCGCGCCGCCGGCGATGTCGGTGAAGGAGTTGGCGTTATACTGCAGGATGGTGGCTTCCGGGCAGGCTTCCAGCACGCCGGTGATGTAGCCCACGCCGAACAGGTTCATGGTGTCGGACACCATGCCCTGCACGTAGCCGACGGTCTTGGTCTCGGTCATGTAGCCGGCGACCAGGCCCACCAGGTAGGAGCACTGCTCCTGGGCGAAGGACAGGGAGGCCACGTTGGGCAGGTCGATGAAGTCATCCACGATGGCGAAGTACTGATCGGGATTGTCCTCGGCCGCTTCCTTGGTGGCGTCGACCAGCATGTAGCCCACGCAGATGATCAGATCGTAGCCTTCATCGAGGAAGGTGTTGATGTTGGTCTGATAGTCGGCGTCGGTCTTGCTCTCGAGATAATTGACTTCAAAGGTGGGATCCTCGGCAGCCAGCTCCTGCAGGCCCGCCCAGGCGAACTGGTTGAAGGACTGATCGTTGATGCCGCCCACGTCGGTCACCATGCCGACCTTGATGGTCTTGCCCTCGGCCATGGCCGGGACAGCCAGCGCGAACGCCAGACAGAGAACCAGTGCGATGGAAAGAAGCTTCTTCATGTTCTTACCTCCAGTCGTTATTGCCGGACACGGCTTATCCATGTCAGGTCTGGTCATATTATACTAGACATATACCTGTAAATCAAGCGCGGAAAACGCGAACGCAAGGTAATTTTTTGCGCATGGTCAGGCGGCGCTTGCGGCGGCCAGATTTCTCTTCCGCACGGCGAGGTAGTAGATCGTGCCCGTGATCGCGGCCAGGATCCAGGAAATGGGGTAGGACATGTACAGTATGGCCAGCGAGCGCTCCGCGGCGAAGACCGTGAGGATCCAGATCACGCGGAACACGCACACGCAGGAGACGATGTTGACCATGGGGAAGAGGGAGCGGCCCATGGCGCGGCAGATGTTGCCAGGCGCGTTCATCCAGATGCTGGTAAACTGCGTGACGCAGATGATGCTCATGCGCAGCAGGCCCACGTCGATCACCGCCGGGTCACCGGAGAAAATACCCAGCAAATGCCCGCCGAACAGATACGCCGGCACGCCGAACAGAAGGCCCGACGCGGTGCCCAGTATGAGCGCGCAGATAAACACGCGGTCGATGCGGCGGTATTCCCGCGCGCCGTAGTTCTGCCCCGTGAAGCTGATGGCCGCCTGGGAGAAGGCGTCCATCGCCACGTAGCAGAAGCCCTCCACGTTGGCCGCCGCGGCGTTGCCCGCCATGGTGATGGAGCCGAAGGAGTTGATGGAGGACTGTATGAGGATGTTCGAGATGGCGAAGGACGCGCCCTGCAGGCCCGCCGGCAGGCCGATGCGCGTCATGCGGCCCAGCTTTTCCCAGGTGATGCGCGCCTCTTTCCACTCGAAGCGCCAGAATTCGTCCGTCTTCATGAGGCAGCGCAGCACCAGGAAGGCCGACACCGTCTCGGACGCCACCGTGGCGATGGCCACGCCCGCCACGCCCAGTTTGAACACGATCACCAGCAGCAGGTTCAGCCCCACGTTGATCACGCCGGAGATCATCATGAACGCCAGCGGCCGCTTCGTGTCGCCCACCGCCCGCAGGATGGCGGAGCCGTAGTTGTAGACCATGAGCGAAGGCATGCCGAGGAAATAGATGCGGATGTACAGCTCGGACAGGTCGATGACGTCTTCCGGCGAGCCCATCATTTTCAGCATGGGCCGGGCGAGGATGAAGCCCAGCGCCACCAGGATCACGCCGAACAGCGCGCTGCTCACGATGGAGGTGTGCACCGTCTCGCGCAGGTCCTTGTGCTGCCCGGAGCCCAGGTACTGGGCTGTGAGCACGTTCGTGCCCACCGACAGGCCCATGAACAGCGTCACGATCAGGTTGATCAGCGGGCCGTTGGAGCCCACCGCCGCCAGCGCCTCCTGGCCGGTGAAACGCCCGACCACCGCGGTGTCCGCGGCGTTGAAGAGGAGCTGCAGTATGCCCGACGCCATCAGCGGCAGGGCAAAGAGGATCATCTTGCTGAAAATCGGGCCTTTCGTCATGTCCATGTTCGCGCGTGCCAAAGCCGGAATCCTCCGCATTCTTCTGTGTGATTTGTGCCCGGGGCGTTTGTATTCTACCATGAAACAACGCTCGATTCAAGGGCATTTTCCGAAAGGAAGGGTAAAACAGGGCTGGCGCGGCGCGGCATTATCTGTTATAATGTATGTGAACAATTTGTATGTTGGGAGGGAAAACCATGTGGAATGATTTTCAGACCGACGCTTATTCCGGCATGATCGCCGAGACCGTCTCCATCCGGGGACACGAGGGCAAGGACATCCACGCCTATTGGTCGCGTCCGCTGGGGGCGGGGCCGCATCCCGGCATCGTGCTCATCCCGCACATGCCCGGCTGGGACGAATGGTGCCGCGAGACCAGCCGCCGCTTCACCGAGCACGGCTACAGCGTGCTCTGCCCGGACATCTACCAGGACTTCGGCTTCGGAAAGCCGACGGAGGTGTCCCAGCGCATGCGAGAGGCCGGCATAGTGCATGATTCCAGCGTCATGGGCGACGCGAAGGGCTGCCTCGATTTCCTGCGCGCCCAGCCCAATTCAAACGGCAGAACCGGCGTCATCGGCATGTGCTCCGGCGGAAGGCACGCGTTCCTCGCGGCCTGCACGGTGGAGGGCTTCGACGCGGCGGTGGACTGCTGGGGCGGCGGCGTCGTGGCGAAAAAGGAAGACCTGAACCCGGCCCGGCCTGTGGCTCCGATCGACTACACCGAGAAATTGAATATCCCGCTCCTCGGCATCTTCGGAAACGACGATTTCAGCCCCACGCCCGCGGACGTGGACGCCCTGGAGGCCCGGCTCAAAGCCTGCGGCAAGGAATATGAATTCCACCGCTACGACGGCGCGGGTCATGGCATCTGGTATTACGACAAGCCCATGTACCGCCAGGAGGCGGCCATGGATTCCTGGAACAAGACGCTCGAGTTCTTCGACCGGCATCTGAAGCCATGAGCGGGGACGGGAAAGCGGCCCGGCCCTTCGTGGTGATGGTCAAGCCCGTCGGTTCCGCCTGCAACATGCGCTGCTCGTATTGCTATTACCTGAACGCGCCGGGCAGCGCGGCGGGCGGCGTCATGGCGCGCGGCACGCTGGAGCGCCTCATAAAGGGCTATATCGACGCCGCGCCGGGGCCCGTCCTCTCCTTTACCTGGCACGGCGGCGAACCCACCCTCGCGGGGCTGGATTTCTACCGCGAGGCCGTGGCGCTTCAAAAGAAATACCTGCCCGAGGGCTGGGAATGCTGGAACAGCCTGCAGACCAACGGCCTCCTGCTGGACGACGCCTGGTGCGATTTCCTCGCCGAGGCGCGCTTCGACGTGGGCCTCAGCCTGGACGGCACGAAGGACGTGCACGACGCCTTCCGCGCGGACGCCCAGGGCAACCCCACCTACGACCGCGCGCGCCAGGCCGTGAGCCGGCTGCAGGCGCGGGGCATACAGCCCGACCTGCTCTGCACCGTGACCGCCGAGACCGCCCGGCGGGGCGCGGCCGTCTACAGGGCGCTGCGGGATCTGGGCACGGGCTGGATGCAGTTCATTCCCATCGTCGTGCGCGAAGGCGGCGGCGTGACCGCGGATTCCGTCACGCCCGAGCTGTACGGCTCTTTCCTGAAGGAGGTCTTTTCCCAGTGGGTCTTCCACGACATGGGCAGGACCGAGGTGCAGCTGTTCAGCGAGACGGCGCTGGCCCTGTCCGGCCAGGAGCCGAACCTGTGCTGGCTGCGCAGGACCTGCGGCCACGTGCCCGTGGTGGAAAAGGACGGCGGCGTGTTCGCCTGCGACCACTTCGTGCGGCCCGAGTACAGAGTCGGCTCGATTGAGGGAGGCGGCCTCGCCGCGCTGGTCGACGGCGAGCGCCTGACCGCGTTCGGCGAGGCGAAGCGGGCGTCCCTCACCGCCCACTGCCGCGCCTGTCCCTGGCTGAGCCTGTGCGGCGGCGCGTGCCCGAAGGACCGCTTCGCCCGCTCGCCGGAGGGCGAGGCGGGGCAGTACTACCTCTGCGCGGGGCTGGAGCAATACTTCGCCTACGCCGTGCCGATCCTCCGGGAGGCCATGCGGCTCTCCGCGCAGAAAAAGACGCCGGGGGAGATCATGGCCTCGCTCACGCAGGCGGAGCGCGCCAAGTATCGCGGCGTGTCGCGAAACGACCCCTGCCCCTGCGGAAGCGGAAAAAAGTTCAAGAGCTGCTGCCAGCGGCTGTGCCCGTAGGCGCGGCATGGAAAGGAAACGCATGAAAAACCGCGTATTGTGCCATGAGGATTTCATGGATTTTCCCATCGGGCCGTTTCCCTACGACCCCGACCACACGGCCATGGGGGAGTATCAGTATGTGACGGAAGAAGGTTATCACGGCCGCTGGCTCGATCAGGTGGTCAACTACACCTGGAACGGCACCGGCCCCACCTGGCTCGTCACCGAGCAGGACGGCCGCCATGCCATGGAGTGCATGCGCGTGGAGAAAAACCGGCCGCACCGCATCTTTCCTACGCTGGAGACCGGCTCGCCCTTCTGGCGCGACGCCGCCGTGTCCGTCTCGGTGCGGCGGCTGTCGCTGCGGGGCATGGCGGGCCTTGTGTTCTGTCTGAACCACTCCATCGACACGCTGGTGTTCGCGCTGGAAGCGGGCGGCGAGGCGACGCTCTCATACCGGCACAAGGAGAGCGTTGAGGTGCTCGGCCGGGCGCGCCTCGCGCAGAATCCGGATGATACCTACCGCCTGACGGCCGACTGCGAGGGCGACTTGGCGCGCTGCTATGTGGACGGGAAGCTGCTCATCGAGGCGCGCACGCCCATCGCCGCGCGCGGCGGCAAGGCCGGCATCACCGCCGACTGCCCGGCGCGCTTTTCGGACTTTGAGGCGCTGGTGACGGAGGAGGAAGCCGCGGCCATTTCCCGGCGGGCGGAGGAACACAAAGCCCGCGAGGCAGCGGAGATGGCAAAGCACCCGGCGATGAAGCTGTGGAAGAGAATCGACCTGAAAAACTTCGGCACGAGCCGCCAGGTGCGCTTCGGACACCTCACCGGGGACGGAAGCTGGCAGGTCGTGCTGGCGCAGATGCAGCGCCGCGTGAGCCGCGACGCCTACGGCTTCATCAGCTGCCTCACCGCCATCGACCTGGACGGCAACGTGCTCTGGCAGCTGGGCGAGCCCTCCGACCGGACGGAGGAGCTGGGCAAGGTTTCGGCGGACATGGCGCTGCAGGTGTACGACATCGACGGCGACGGCTGCGACGAGGTCATCTGCGGCTGGGATTTTGAAATACGCATCCTGGACGGCCGCACGGGCCGGGTGAAGCGCGCGGCAAAGACGCCCGTCGCGGATCAGGAGGACGAGGGCCTCATCGGCGCGCCCTACAACACCTACGCCTTCGCCCGGCTGAACCCGGACGGGATCCGCGTCTGCAACCTGCGGGGACTGGACAGGCCCCGCGACATCCTCATCAAGGACCGCTACTGCCGCCTCTGGGCGCTGGACGATCAGCTGAACACGCTGTGGCACGACAAGAGCCCCACCAACACGGGACACTGCCCCCTGCCGGTGGACGTGGACGGCGACGGCCGGGACGAGCTGCTCGTAGGCTATCGCCTTCTGGACAGCGACGGGACCGAACTGTGGCACTATCCCATCACGGCGGATCACACGGACGAGATCGTGGCGGGCAAGTGGAAGCCGGGCGACCCGGAAGGGTATTTCGCCTGTGTCTCGGGCACCCAGGGGTTCTTCATCGGCGATTTTTACGGCCACATCCTCAAGCGCGACATGATCGGCCACGCCCAGCGCGTCTCGGTGGCGAATTACTGCCCGGAACGGCCCGGCCTCGAGATCTGCGCGACCAATTTCTGGGGACACCAGGGCGGCATATTCCTCTATGACTGCGACGGCGAGCCCATCTGGGAAACGCAGAATGAAATGAACGGCAACATCATCGCCCCGGTCAACTGGGACGGGAGCGGAACCGAGCTGATCCTCACCAACGCCGACCCGCTCAAGGGCGGCCTGCTGAACGGACAGGGCGTGCGCGCCGTGGCCTTTCCGGAGGACGGACACCCCACGCTCTGCTGCGAGGCCCTCGACCTCTGCGGCGACGAGCGCGACGAGCTGATCGTGTGGGACTATAAGCGCATGTACATCTACACCCAGGCGGACAGCCCGCGGCCCCAGGCGTACAGGCCCCTCAAATTCCCAACTTACAACGCCTCCAACTACCGCGGGGAATACGCCTATCCGGACAAAGATTATCTCACATTCCGGGCGGACAAAGGAAAAATGCGAAACCGAAAGGAGAAGGATGACCCATGAACAGCGAATGGTCCCTCGACGCGCTCTACAAGGGCTACGACGATCCCAAATTCACGGAAGACATGGCGAAGCTGGACGCCTGCTGCGCGAATATGAACGCGCTGGCCGCCGCGCTCGACGAAAAGCCCAAAACCGCCGCCACGGTGGAGGAGATCCTGCGGGCGATGGAGGAACTGACCGAACTGGTTTCAGACCTCATCACCTTCGCCGAACTGCGCGCCGCCGCCAACACGCGGGACGCCGAGAGCACCTCCGTCATGGGCCGGATCATGACGAAACTGAGCGCCGTGTCCGGCGCGCAGGCCCGCATGCAGGCGTGGATCGCGGCGCTTGAGAATCTGGACGAACTGATCGGCGGGAGCGGTATGCTTACCGACTACCAATACCTCCTCTCCTGCGTGAAGGCGGACAGCAAATACCTGCTCAGCGACCGGGAGGAGGAGATCGTCGCGCGGCTGTCCATCTCCGGCGCGAACGCCTGGAGCGAGCTGCAGACCTTCCTCACCTCTTCGGTGCCGGTGGAGTACAACGGCGGCACGACCAACCTCTCGGCTATCCGCAACCTGGCCTACGACCCCGACCCCGCCGTGCGCAAGGCGGCCTACGAGGCCGAGCTCAAGTGCTACGACCGCATCAAGGACTCGGTGGCCTATTCTCTCAACAGCATCAAGCTGCAGGTCATCAGCGAGTGCGAATTGCGGGGCTACGAATCGCCGCTGCAGCGCACGCTGCACGGGGCGCGCATGACCCGTGGGACGCTGGACGCGCTGATCGGCGCGATGGAGGAGGAGATGCCCGCCTTCCACAGGTATCTGCGGCTCAAGGCCAGGGCGCTGGGCCATGAGAACGGCCTGCCGTGGTACGACCTGTTCGCCCCGATGGGCGGCAGCGACCGCAGGTACACGACCGAGGAGGCGCGCGACTACCTGCTGAACCTGTTCGGCGGCTTCGACGGCGCGCTGCGCGACATGGTCAGGCGCGCCTTCGACGAGGCGTGGATCGACTTCTACCCCCGGGACGGCAAGGCGGGCGGCGCCTTCTGCGCCACGCTGGCCAACCAGGGCGAGAGCCGCATCCTGACCAACTTCGACGGCAGCTTCAGCGACATCGTGACCCTGGCCCACGAGCTGGGCCACGCCTTCCACAACCTGAACATCTTCTCGCACCGGCCGCTGAACCGGGATTACTCCATGCCCGTGGCCGAGACGGCCTCCACCTTCAACGAAAACGTGATCGTGAGCGCCGCCGTCCGGGCCTCCGACGACAGGAACGAGAAGCTGGCGCTCATCGAAGGGCAGCTCAGCGACGCCTGCCAGATCATCTGCGACATCTACTCGCGCTACACCTTCGAGTCGGCGGTATTTGCAAATCGGAGCGAGCGCTTCATGCCGGCGGACGAGCTCTGCCGGATCATGCTGGACGCCCAGAAGAAGGCCTACGGCGACGGCCTCGACCACAGCGCGCTGCATCCCTACATGTGGGTGTGCAAGAGCCATTACTATTCCGGCGGCCTGAGCTTCTACAACTTCCCCTACGCCTTCGGCGGCCTGTTCGCCCGGGGGCTGTACGCCCAGTACGAGAAGGAAGGCGCGGCCTTCGTGCCCAAGTACAAAAAGCTCCTGAACGCCACCAGCGTCATGAGCGTGGAGGACACCGCGAAGATCGCGGGCATCGACCTGACCGACAAGACCTTCTGGAAGCAGGGCCTCAGGTCCTTCGCGGAGGAGATCGACGAGTTCGAGCGGCTCCTCGGATAGACGACGGCACAGACAGAAAACGAACCGCCGGCAGAAACGCCGGCGGTTCGCCTTGTGTATCGGATCAGTCCGCGTACAGGATGTCGCCGAACACGTCGTTAATATCCATTTCCTCGTCGTCCACGGTGAGCATTGTCTCCCAGTCGACGCGGCTCATCTTCACCCAGCCGCCGGTGTAGCCGTCCAGGGAGGTCACGTAGAGCCAGCGACGGTCGTCCGTCGCGGCGAGGATCACCTGCTCGTTTTTCTCGGGCAGCAGGATGTCGTAGTACACGCGGTCGGTCTGGCTGGCGAGCAGCGGCAGTTCCTCCTTGAGCGACACGATCATGCCGAAGGGATAGATCGGGCGCGGCACTTCGGCAAGGTGATAGTAGGAGTAAAAGTTCTCATCGTCCCAGCTGAATCCCCGGGCCAGGATGTAGTCCGCCGGGCGGCTCCAGGTGCCCACCATGTCGGCGCGGACCTGGGTGGTGATGGTGCCGGTGAGGCGATCGGCGGCCATGTTGTAGGGCATGGAGGGAATCTCGCCGACCTCGATCAGATTGCCATCCACGTACAGGTAGCAATAGGTGTAGGGGTCGTCGCTCGGGCCGTATTCGGGCACCATGAACAGCGTGGCGTAGTAGTCGTCATCGGTGAAGGCGCTGTAGCCCGTCCAGCCGACGCGCATGACGTAGACCGTCTTCATCAGCCCGCAGCAGTCCTCCTGGATCACGGCGGAGGAGCCCACGGCCAGCATGAAGCCGCCGTCGTCGTATTCGTCCACGCTGAAGACCACGTGGAAGGTCTCCATCGCGCCGTCATTGTCGAAATCGGCGGTCACGTCGTTTTCAATCACGCCGATGGTCCAGGGGGTGACGCCGGGAACGTCGTCGGCCAGGGCGGACAGCGCGGACATCGCCAGCAGCAGCGCGAGGCAGGCTATCGCGAATTTTCTCATGTAAAACATTCCTTCCTCCCATAGTATTCTGATCCTTAGACCCGGGAAATGGCAAATTGTTCCCCTCAGGGCCGGATGACGCCTGTGACGACGTTGTCGCCCGCCACCAGCACGAAGGGCTGGCCCTTGCCGGCGCGCATCTCGATGCGCAGCTGCTCGGTGTTGGCCGGCGTGAGCGCGCCGTCCTTCTGGACGATGCTGAAGTCGAAGGGTTCCTTGACCTTGAACGCCGCCACCACCTGCCGCCCGTTCGCGCCGTTTTTCTGCAGCGTGATGCCGTGCAGGCCCTTGCCGGCGCGGGATTGCGTTTCGAAATCGACCATGAGGGAGCGCTTGACGTAGCCCTGGTCGGTGACGAGAACGAGCTCGCCCTCGTCGCCGCCCTCCACGGCCGCCAGCACCGCGTCGTCCGCGCCTACGAGCATGCCCTTCACGCCCGCCGAAACGCGGCCGATGGCGGCGATTTCGCCGATGGGGAAGTGGATGATCATGCCCAGCCGCGTGACGAGCATGAGGGATTCCATATCATCGGCGACGGGCATGACGGCCAGCAGAGAATCGCCGGCCTTGAGGTTGATCGCGGCGAATTTCGGCTTGCGCACGGCGTATTCCGCGAAGGCGGTGCGCTTCACCATGCCCTTGGCCGTGACGAACATGAGGTCGCCCGGCCAGTCGCCGCCCGGGGACACGCAGAACATGGCCACCACCGCTTCGCCCGATTCCAGCCCCTGCAGGAGGCCGCCCAGCGGCATGCCCCGGTCCTTCAGGCGACATTCGGGAATCTGCGACACGGTGAGCGGATAGCAGCTTCCCCTGTCGGTGAAGAACAGCAAGCGCTGGTCGGTCTCCGTGTTGAAGAGGTAGGCGGGCGGCTCGGGATTTGCCTCGGCGGCAAGCTGCTTTTCATAATTCTTCGGCAGCATCCGCTTGAGGAAGCCGCTCTTCGTGAGCAGCGCCACGGCCTCGTCGGCCACCGGCGTTTCGGGCTCGACCACAAATTCCACGGCCTTGGCGTCCTCGATGGCCGTGCGGCGCGGGTCGGTGTAGCGCTCCCTGATCTCGAGCAGTTCCTTCTTGATGACTTCCATCAGCTTTTTCTCGCTCTTGAGGATGCCCTGCAGCCTGCTGATGAGCTTCTGCAGCTCGGCGTATTCGTTGCGCAGGGAGAGGATCTCGAGGTTTGTGAGGCGCTGAAGGCGCATGTCCAGTATGGCCTGGGCCTGGATCTCGGTGAGGGCGAAGGCGTTCATCAGCGCGATCCGGGCTTCCTTCGGCGTCTTGCTGGCGCGGATGAGGCGGATCACCTCGTCCAGGTTGTCCACGGCGACGATGAGGCCCTCGAGGATGTGGGCGCGGTTCAGCGCCTGGTCCAGGTCGTATTTCGTGCGCCGGGTGACCACGTTCTTCTGGTGGTCGATGAAGCAGCCGATCATGGCCTTGAGGCCCAGCTGCACGGGCTTGCCCCCCGCGATGCAGACCATGTTGACGCCGTAGGTCACCTGCAGGTCGGAGTACTTGTACAGATACGCGAGCACCTTTTCCGGGTCGACGTCGCGCTTCAGTTCGATCACGGCCCGCAGGCCGGTGCGGTCGGATTCGTCGCGGATGTCGTATATGCCGGTGAGAATGCCCTTTTTCTCCTCGCTGAGGCGCAGGATCTTTTCCAGCATGGCCGCCTTGGGTACCTGGTAGGGGACCTCGGTGATGGCCAGGAGCTTGCGGCCCGCCGGGCCGTCCTCCACGTTCACCCGCGCGCGCAGCTGGAGCTTGGCGCGGCCGGTCTCGTAGGCCGTTTTGAGTTCATCGTCCCGCAGCAGCACGCCGCCGGTGGGGAAGTCCGGCGCGGGGATGTATTTCATCAGCTCGCCCGTGGTGATGGCCGGGTTGTCGATCTGCGCGATGACGCCGCTGATCACCTCGCCGGGATTGTGGGGCGGGATGTTCGTGGCCAGGCCCACGGCGATGCCGCTGGCGCCGTTAACCAGCAGGTTCGGAAACCGGGCGGGCAGGATGTCGGGCTCCTTCTGGGTGTCGTCGAAATTCAGGCTGAAAGGGACGGTGTCCTTTTCGATGTCGCGCAGCATATCCACGGCCAGTGGCCGCATGCGCGCCTCGGTGTAGCGCATGGCGGCGGGGCCGTCGCCGTCGATCGAGCCGAAATTGCCGTGGCCGTCCACCAGCATGGCGCGCAGGGAGAAATCCTGCGCCATGCGGGCCAGCGCGTCGTAGACGGAGGTGTCGCCGTGGGGGTGGTATTTGCCCAGGCAGTCGCCCACGATGCGGGCGCACTTGCGGTGCGGCTTGTCGGGCGTAAGGCCCAGCTCGTTCATGGTATAAAGGATGCGCCGCTGGACGGGCTTCAGGCCGTCCTCCACCCGGGGCAGCGCGCGCTCCAGGATGACGTGCTCGGAGTAGGGGATCATGGAGTCGTGCAGTATGTCCTCCATGGGGCGCTGGATGACCTCCTCGTTGACGGGAGGCATGGGGGGCTCTTTTCTGCGTGCCATTTAGTCCTTTCCCTCCGTTTCGATGCGGCCCGTGAAGGTATCGCGCCGGTTGAAGTCGGCGTAGGCCTGTATGTATTCGCGGCGGGGCTCCACCTTGTCGCCCATGAGCACGCTCACGCGGCGGTCGACTTCGGCGGCGTCCTCGATGGTGACCTGCAGCATCTTACGCTGCGCGGGGTTCATGGTGGTTTCCCACAGCTGTTCGGGGTTCATCTCGCCCAGACCCTTGTAGCGCTGCAGCGTGTAGCCGCGGCCGAGCTTCTTCGTGGCGGCGGCGAGCTCCCTGTCGTCGTAGCAATAGATGGTCTGGCTGCCCTTGGCGGCGCGGTAGAGGGGCGGCATGCCGATGTAGATATGGCCGCCGGTGACGAGCTCGCGCATGTAGCGGAAGAAGAAGGTGAGCAGAATCGCGCGGATGTGCGCGCCGTCCTGGTCGGCGTCCGAGAGGATGACCACGCGGTTGTAGCGCAGGCTCTTTATGTCGAAATCCTCGCCGATGCCGGTGCCAAGCGCGGTGATGATGGAGCGGAACTCCTCGTTGCCGAGCACCTGGTCGAGGCGCTTCTTTTCCGCATTGAGGGGCTTGCCGCGCAGGGGAAGGATCGCCTGGAAGCGCCGGTCGCGGCCCTGCTTGGCGCTGCCGCCGGCGGAGTCGCCCTCCACGATGTACAGCTCGTTTTTGGAATAGTCCCGCCCGGTGCAGGCGCTGAGCTTGCCCACCAGCGGCGCGGCCTCGAGCTGGTTTTTCTGGCGCGCCACGTCCCGGGCCTTGCGGGCGGCCTCCCGCACCCGCGCCGCCTGGACGGCCTTCTCGATGATCTTGTTCGCCGTTTCCTGGTGCTTTAGATCGTCCACGAACAGGGAGAGGTTTTCGCTGGCGAGGGCTTCCACCACGGGGCGCACCTCGGTGTTGCCCAGGCGGCCCTTGGTCTGCCCCTCGAACTGGGGATTGCGCACGTTGACGGCCACGACGGCGGTCATGCCCTCGCGGAAGTCGTCGCCGGAGAGGTTGTTGTCCTTCTCCTTGAGGAAGCCGGCGCGGCGGGCGTAGTCGTTGAACGCCTTGGTGACGGCGGCCTTGAAGCCGGTCTCGTGGGTGCCGCCCTCGGGGGTGGGGATGTTGTTGACGAAGGAGAAGAGGTTTTCGTTGTATGAATCGGTATACTGGATGGCGACGCGCAGCCGCGTGCCGTCCCGCTCGCCCTCGAAGGCGATCATCTCGGAGGCGGCCGTCTTGTCCTCGTTGAGGTACCTGACGAAGTCGCTGAGGCCGCCGTCGTAGCGGTATTCCACGCGGCGCTCCTCCGGATCCTTCGCGCGCTCGTCGGTGAACACGAAGCGCACGCCCTTGTTGAGGTAGGCCAGCTCGCGCAGGCGGCGGCGCACGGTGTCGCCGGAGAACACGGTGGTTTCAAACACCCGCGCGTCCGGCTTGAAGCACACCTGCGTGCCGTGCTTTCTCGTGTTGCCGATCTTGGCTAGAGGGGCCACGGGCCGGCCGGAGATGATCTTGCCGGTCTTTTTATCCGCCACGCTCTCGAAGCGCTGCTGGTAGTGGGCGAAGTCCTGGAAGACGTCCACCACCATCCACTCGGACAGCGCGTTGACCACCGACGCGCCCACGCCGTGCAGGCCGCCGGAATAGGCGTAGTTTTTGTTGTTGAATTTGCCGCCCGCGTGGAGCTGGGTGTAGACCACTTCCACGGCGGACACGCCGAACTGGGGGTGGATGTCTACCGGCACGCCGCGGCCGTTGTCGGTCACGGTGCAGGCGCCGTCCTTTCCGAGGGTCACGGTGACCTCGTCGGCGTAGCCGTTGGCTGCCTCGTCGATGGCGTTATCCACGATTTCCCAGATGAGATGATGCAGGCCCCGCGCGCCGGTGGAGCCGATGTACATGCCGGGCCGCATGCGCACGGCGTCAAGCCCCTCGAGCACCTGTATGTCGCTGGCCTGGTATTTGCTGTTTGCCATGTTTCCTCCGAAATATCATAAATGCAGATAATGCGGCACAATATTTTTTATTTTACCACACAGCCTGTTAAGTTTGCGGCCTCGAAAAGCATAAATAATTCAAGAACCCGCGAGGAAGCGGGTTCTTGCAGGGAAAACATTCACTTTTCGGGCCTTATTTCGCCCTCTTCAGCATTTCCGCATAGGCCATGATATACGGCCCCACGCCCTTGCCCTCCTGGGGCATGTAGTAGTCCAGGCGGCGGTAGTTGTCCTGCCCGTTGGCGGTGGCCACGAGGTACACGTCGGTCAGCGCGCGGTCGGTCAGCTTTTCGCGGGTGAGGGCCGCGTACACCGCCGCGCCGACCTCCGAGAATTTCCCGTCGATCAGGCCCAGCCGCGCGCCCTTGAGCATGGCGTAGCTCATCATGGCCGTGCCGCTGGCCTCGGGCAGGTTGCCGTCGCCCTTCGGCTGGTCGATCAGGTTCAGCCACAGGCCGGTTGCCCCGTCGCGGTATTTGAGCATAGCCTCGCAGAAGCCCTCGAACGCCGCGGCGAGCTCCGCGCGGTCCCCACCCTCCAGACATTCCAACACGTCCGCCTGCGCCATGGCGTACCAGCCGCAGGCCCGCAGCCAGTGGAAGGGGCACACGTCGCCGCGCCCGTTGCCGGCGTGGTAGAGGAGCCCGGTGGCCGGGTTGACCAGTTCCGCGTTCACCCAGCGGAAGCGGTCCGCGATCTGGCGGAGCGCCTCCTTATTGCCCGTGAGCGCGGCGTAGCGCGCCAAAAACACCTGGCCCATGTACAGGCCGTCCAGCCATACCCTGTAGCGCGGGGGCTTGCCATTGTCCCACACGTGCCAGTAATTGCCGCCCAGCTCGGCGGGGGCGTACTGCGCGTTCACCTCGTAGAGGTCGCGCCAGAGGCTGTCGGCGAGCCGCCGGAGCTCCTCGTCCTCGTTGTAGAAATAGGGCAGGAGGCTGGCGGTCTTGTAGCAGTCAAGGCCGTGGCCGATCACGTAGCCCGCGTACTCGTTCAGCGTGCCGTCGGTTTCCACGGCGTGCAGGTAACGCTTCACGTACTGCTTGTAGCGCTCGCCCTCGCCGGCCTCGTACATGTAGTAGAGGCCCTCCATGACCACGCCGATGTAGTAGCTCCAGTCGTAGAGGAACGCCTTGCCGTTTTTGCGGCTGCGGTGCTCGTTGTCCCAGGCGAAGAAGCGGTCTTCGTCTTCCACGATGGCCTTCGGGTCGGCGTCCGGCGCGTCGACGGTCAGCGCGTCGATGAACGCCCGGGTCATTTTCATTTCGTCGGTCATAGGTAACACCTCGCTATGGATTATTCTTGAAAGGTTGGGCTGGTTCACCGGCGCCTTTTACTTCATGACCGCCTCCATGCGGAATTTGAAGGTCTTCGGCTCCTTCAGCCACAGCTTGTACTTGTCCAGCGCCTCCGGGCCGCAGGAGGAGGAGCCCAGGCCGGTCTGCGCCAGGTCGATGTCCACGACCGTGCTGTCCACATGCTCCAGCTGATACTCATGCCACGCGGCGGTGAGCTGGGCGTCGGTGTAATCGTGGGCGGTGAAGGTGAAGGGGCTGCTGAGGGCGGTGAACTTCAGGCCGGCGCCGCGCTGGTTGGTCACGGTCAATTCCCGCGTATCGGTGCGCGCGCCGTTCTCCTGCATGCGGGCGTAGCTGGTGTGCATGTCTTCCACGCGGGCTTCATACCAGCCGATGTTCGAGCCCCAGTTGCGGTCGATGTAGTTCTCCCCCGGGCCGCGGCCAAACCAGGAAACGGTATCGCAGGCCGGATTGACGCCCAGCGTCACGCCCAGGCGGGGCCACCAGAACGGATCCTTCACATTCGGGTAAGGCAGCTCTTCGTAGGTGATTTCCACATCCACCTTGCCGTCGCCGTACACGGTGTAGGTCTGCACGGTGTCCAGCACCACCGGGTTCGGGTTCGCGCCCCAGCGCTGGTGGAAGGTGAGCGTGATCTTTCCGGCCCCTTCGGTGATGACCGGCTCGTCGATGTTGCGCGGGGCCAGGCGGTCGATGCCGCGGCTCATCCACTTGCGGGTCGCGCCGAAGCCGAAGCCCGTGTCGTTGTCGATCGGCGCTCTCCAGAAGTTCTGGCGCACCGGCATGTCCAGATATTCGCAGCCGTTCTGGTTCCAGTCCGTGAGCTCTCCGTGCAGCAGGTCGAATTTCAGGGAGAAGTCCGGCCCTTCGACGGTGTATTCAAGGCCCTCTTTGCGCCCGGTCAGCGCCGCGGAGGTATCGGGCTGCGCCGCGCTCAGGCCCTCGTTCAGCACGAACTGCTCGGCGGCCACTTCAAAGCCGGCGTCGGCCCAAAGCGTGCCCTTTTTCAGGGTGAAGGACAGGTTCAGGAACGCCTCGCCCTCCGGGACTTCGGCCGGAATATCATAGGTCGCGGTGGTGCCCGGCTTCTGCGCGTCGATATTCAGCGCGCCGCCGGCCAGCACCTTGTTGTCCTGCACCAGCTCCCAGCGGCCAATCAGTTCGTCGGACAGGAACTGGTAATGGCTGATGACGTCGACCTTCAGCGGCTGCGCGCTGTTCAGCGCGAAATACAGCGGCTGATAAGCCTTTTTGAGCTCGACCATCGCCGGATGCGGGGTCTTGTCGGAGGCGAGCAGGCCGTCGTTGCAGAAGTTGCCGTTCGCGCCCTGCACTTCATAGGGCATGCCGTAGTCGTTGCCGCCGGCCCAGTACATTTCGCCGTCTTCCGTGTACGCCCGCAGGCCGTGATCCTGCCACTCCCAGACGCAGCCGCCCAACAGCTTGGGATACTTGTAGAACAGCTCCCAATACTCCTTCAGGTTTCCGGGGCTGTTGCCCATGCTGTGGGCGTATTCGCAGACGAAGAACGGGCGGTCGTCGTCGCGGTTGGCGTAGCGCTCCAGCGAAGCGATATCCGGGTACATGACGGACTCAAAGTCCACGCAGGGATCCCACGGGGTCTTCTCCCGGGCTTCCCGCATGGCGTACATCTTGGCCGGATCCCTGATGATCTCTTCCATGTTGAAGGGCGGCATCTCGCGGGCCGCTTCATAGTGGATAAGGCGGTCGTCCAGGGCCTTGACGGCCTGGGAGGCGGCGCGGTGGTTGTCGCCGAAGTTGGACTCGTTGCCCAGCGACCAGGCGAGGACGCAGGCGTGGTTGCGGTCGCGGTAGACCATGCGCTCCGTGCGGTCCACGTAGGCGTACCGCCAATCCGGGCTCCTCGAGAGCAGGCCGTGATCCAGAGCCGTCATGCCGTGGCACTCGATGTCGGCTTCATCCAGCACATACAGGCCGTACTCGTCCGCCAGATCGTAGAAGTAGGCGTCGCTCGGATAGTGGCTGGTGCGCACGAAGTTCACGTTGTGCCGCTTCATCAGCAGTACGTCTTCCAGGAGCGCCTTGCGGCCGACGGCCCAGCCGGCGTCGGTGTTGGTGTCGTGATGGTTGACGCCGCGCGCCTTGATGACCATGCCGTTGACCAGCACCTCGACGCCGCGCCGCTCCACCGTGCGGAAGCCGACGCGCACCGGCACGAAAACGCCGTTCGCTTCCAGGATCAGCGTGTAGAGATAGGGGTCCTCGGCGCTCCACAGATGCGCGTTTTCGACCGTCATGTCGAAGCTCCTGCCCGAAGCCTCGCCGACGACGGTTTTGCCGTCGTAGAGCCTGGCCCTGACGGACGCGCCCTTTATTTCGGCGTGCAGATGGCCGCGCATATCGGCCTTGACGTAGACGTCTTCAATGTAGTCTTCCTTCGGCGTGGCCTGCAGGCTGACGTTGCGGAAAATGCCGGACATGTGATACATGTCCTGAATCTCCAGATAGCTGCCGTCGCAGAAGCGCAGCACGCTGACGGCCAAAAGGTTCCGGCCCGGCCGCACCGCGTCGGTGATGTCGAACTCAGCCGTCATGTGCGGGCCTTTGGAGAAGCCGATCGCCTGCCCGTTCACATAGACGAAAAACATGGAGCCGACGCCCTCGAAGCTGATGACGACGCGCTTGCCCTCCATGGCCTTCGGCAGGTTGAAGGCGCAGCGGTACAGGCCGGTGTCGTTGTCCTCCGCCACGTACGGCGGCTCGACCGCGAAGAGGTACGGCGAGCCGGAATAGGTCGGCGTTCCGCCGAACCCCTGCATCTGCCAGCAGCCCGGCACGGTGATCCCGGACCAGGTCTCGTCTGGCGCGTAATCTTCCTTCACGTAGTCCGGATCGACGCGCAGGGGCGTGTCCACCAGCTTAAAGTCCCAGATGCCGTTCAGGAGCTTGTAATACGCGGACTTTTCCTCCTTGTATTGCAAGGCTTTTTCTTCGGAATCGTAGTAGTAGAATCCTGCGCGGGCCGGCAGGCGATTCTGGTGCTGTGCGGACGGGTCTTCCCAAACGTGATACATGACATGGCCTCCTTCGCTGTGAGATATGAAGCTGAAATACGATGAGCCGCCGCGTGCCGTGCGGGGGCGGCCGATGACCTTCCGATGGTATTATAACACATTCCGGGAAGGATTGCACTATTGTTGACGCGGAAGGCCGTTGGTTTATCAGGCCGTATCCCGCGGCGCAGCGGGAACATGCGCCAGTGCGTTCGCCGTGTCAGCCGACAAACAGTATGATGAGAATATCATAAACCGTATGGGCGATGATCGGGTTCCACAGCGTCTTTCCCTTTTTCAGGAGAAGGCAGCCTATGACGCCCCATATGGCCGCCGCGAGGCACTGCCCCAGCCAGGCCTGATAGTCCATCGTTCCCAGGCGGCAGAGCCTGATGAAATAGGCGGGCCAATGCAGTAATATGAAAAACGCGGTGGAGCAAATGACCGCCTTCCGGTCCGCGGCGGTTTCCCCCAGGGAAGACAGGGCGTTGTACCCCCAGCCCCGGAAAACCGTCTCTTCCACAAAACCGACCAGGATAAACTTGACGATCTCCAGCGGAAGATTGACGGAGGGATTCAGCCAGAAACCGCCGTGGACCACAAACATCTCGATCAAGGGAAAAAGAACCGATACAGCCAGAACAATGGCGAAGGACCTGTTAAAGACCGGCCAGGAAAAGAGTGTTTCCCTGCCAAGGCGCAGGAATGAACCATGCCGCAGGATGAGCCATAGGGCGGGAGCCACCCAAATCAGGCGGCTGAGATAGGCGTAGATATAGTCGCCATGGCCGAATGCCAAATGGGATGAATACCCCCACGCGTCCGTCACGACGGCCCACAAGAGCACAAAGCCGCACAGGGACAGGAGAATGGTTTGAAAGCCGGGTTTCTTTTTCTGAATGAGCATTCGTTCCCTCCGCATATTCCGACCGCGTTTCCTTTGCCCGCCCCCTATTATACCAGAAAAAGGACGTCTTGTGTATTTATTTTTCAACAGGCCGTGTCCGCCTGGGACGGCCGGGCGTCCGTTCCCTTTTTATTTACAGATTCTTCATGTCAGAGGCCGCCTTTTCCATGGTTTGTTTTCAATTTCATCATTTCCTGTTTGGTTTTTCCTGATAGAATGGCTTTGCTGAGTCGGAAAACCATTCTTCAGCGGAAGGGAGGAAAGCGGAATGGATTACCGGCATGAAATCAAGCACATCATCTCCGCGGGCGACGCCGCCGCGATTCGCACCAACCTGAGCGCCGTGGCGAAGATCGACCCGCACGCCGCCGAAAAGGGCTATTACCGCATCCGCAGCCTGTATTTCGACGACCCGATGGACACGGCGCTGCATGAGAAGCTGGACGGCGTGAACGAGCGCCGGAAATTCCGCATCAGATACTACAACGACGATCTCTCCTACATCATGCTCGAATGCAAGATGAAGCGGGATGGCGTAGGTTGCAAGCCCCAGGCCCGGCTGACCCTGGAGGAGACGCAGCGGATCCTCATGGGCGACATCGCCTGGCTCGTGACCAGCGACCGGCCCCTGCTGGCGGCGCTGTATGTGGATATGAAGACGCGGCGCCTCGCGCCGAAGACCGTGGTGGAGTACAAGCGCGTGCCCTTTGTGTACGGGCCGGGCAACGTGCGCGTGACCATAGACTGGGCCATCCGCACCGGCGCGCCGCGGGACTTCCTGAACCCGGAGGGACTGACCCTGCCGGTGGAGGACGACGTGACGCTGCTGGAGGTCAAGTGGGACGGCTACCTTCCCAGCGTGATCCGCCGGGCCGCGGCGCTCAAGAGCCGCGCGCCCACGGCCTTCTCCAAATACGCCGCCTGCCGCGTTTACCGATAACCCAAAAAACAACAGAATAGGAGCGTGCATCCCATGACATTCAACGACATTTTCAAATCCTCGTATCTGGAGAATGTGACCGCCGTATCCCTCACCGACATGGCCATCGCCCTGGTGCTTTCCTTCTTCCTCGGCCTGTTCATCTACTTCGTGTATAAGAAGACCTATTCGGGCGTCATGTTTTCCCAGGCTTTCGGCGGCTCGCTGGTCGCCATGACGATGATCACCACCATGGTGATACTGGCCGTCACCTCCAACGTCGTGCTGTCCCTGGGTATGGTTGGCGCGCTGTCCATCGTGCGCTTCCGCACGGCCATCAAGGAGCCCATGGACATCGCGTTCCTGTTCTGGGCCATCGCGGGCGGCATCGTGCTGGCCGCGGGCTTTATCCCGCTGGCTGTCTTCGGCAGCGTCATCATCGGCCTCATCATGATCGTGTTCTGCAATCGAAAATCCGCCCAGAAGCCCTTCATCGCCGTCATCTCCTGCGACAACGGCCAGACTGAGGACCAGGTCGTTTCCTACCTCAAGCAGAACGCCGACAAAGCGGTCGTGAAGAGCAAGAGCGCCCAGAAGGGCAGCATCGAGCTGACCTACGAGGTGACCCTGAAAAACAACAGTACGGATTTCATCACGAAACTGTCCGAGATGAACGGCGTGAGCAGCGCGGTGCTGGTGAGCTACAACGGCGATTATATGGGGTGATCCCATGCTGAGAAACAAGCGTATTGATCGGGTGTGCTGCGCGGGCACGGCCATCATGCTGGCGCTGGCGATCCTGCTGTGGGGCATCGTGGAGCCCGTGCGGGGCGACGGAAGCCATACCGTGGGCTACGAGAGCCTTCTGTTCGACCAGAGCGTGGTGCACACCATAGACATCACCATGGATGACTGGGACGATTTGATCGCCAACGCCACCGTCGAGGAATACAGAGCGTGCAACGTCGTCATCGACGGCGAGAAGTACAACAACGTGGCCATCCGGGCCAAGGGCAATACGTCGCTGTCCTCCGTGGCGACGCTGGGCTCCACCCGCTACTCCTTTAAACTGGAATTCGACCACTTCGCGGACGGCATGACCTATCACGGCCTGGACAAGCTGAGCCTGAACAACCTCATCCAGGACGCCACCATGATGAAGGACTACCTCGCCTACACCCTCATGAACCGCATGGGCGTGGCCTCGCCGCTGTGCAGCTATGTGCAGATCAACGTCAACGGCGAGCCCTGGGGCCTGTATCTGGCGGTGGAGGGCGTTGAGGACGCCTTCATGGACCGCAACGGCATGACGAAGGGCGAGCTCTACAAGCCGGACAGCCTCTCCTTCGGCGGCGGCCGAGGCAACGGACGCGACTTCGACTTTGAGAAGTTCCGCGTGAGCGAGGACGACGGAGCGGAGGGCGAAAGCGCCTCTTCCGACGGCGAAGCGCCCGCGGAGGGGCAGACGGCCTTCCCGCAGGGTGAAATGCCGCAGATGGCAGGCGGCGCAATGCCGCAGATGCCCCAGGGCGATTTCAATCCGTTCAGCGGCGGCGGCGCGCAGAATATGCCCCAGATGCCGGAGGGATTCACCTTCTCCACAGACGCGGACGGCGAGGGCTTCAGCTTCGGCGCCAGGCCGGAAGGCGGCGATTTCGACATCAGTGATTTCGGGGGATTCGGCGGCTTCAACTTTGGCATGGGCAACGACGACGTGAAGCTGATCTATTCCGACGACGACCCGGACAGCTACTCGAACATCTTCAACAACGCCAAGACGGAGATCAAGACGAATGACAAGACCCGCCTGATCGAGTCGCTGCGCAAGCTGAACGCCGGGGAGGACATCCAATCCGTCGTCAACACGGACGAGGTGATCAATTACCTGGCCGTACACAACTTCCTGTGCAACGACGACAGCTACACCGGCATGATGGTGCACAACTACTACCTCTACGAGGAAAAGGGCCAGCTGTCCATCATTCCCTGGGATTACAACCTGGCCTTCGGCGGCTTCTCCGCCGGCTCGAACGCCACCTCGACGGTCAATTCGCCCATCGACTCGCCCGTGAGCAGCGGCACGACGGATTCCCGCCCGCTGATCGCCTGGATCTTCAACGATGAAGACGCCCTGGCCGCCTATCACGAGGCCTATGACCGGTTCATCTCGGAAAACATCGAGAGCGGCTGGCTGGCGGAAGAGATCGACCGTGTGAAGGAAATGATAACGCCCCATCTGGAAAAGGACGAATCCGCTTTCTATGACATGGACGCCTTTGAAAAAGCGGTCGACACGCTGCAGACCTTCTGCCGGAAGCGCGGCGAAAGCGTCCGCGGCCAGCTTGACGGCACGATTCCCTCCACCACGCAGGAACAGCGCGCGAACAGCGCCGCCCTTGTGGACGCCAGCGATATATCCACCGGGGATATGGGCAGCATGAGCAGCGGCGGCGGCTTCGGCGGCGGCGGTGGCTTCGGCGGAGACACAGGCGGCGGAAGCGCCAGGATGCCTTCCGGTTTCTCTGGCGGCATGTCCGGTTTCTCCGGCGGAGAAGGCAGCTTCACGCCCCCTTCCGGCTCGCCGAGCGGCGGGCAGGACTTCTCGGGCTTCACGCCCCCTTCCGACACGCGGAGTGGCAGTGATGACGGCGGCGCGCAAGCGCCTCAGTCTTCGGCCGCGCCGGATAGATCGAGCGAAAGATCGGGCAGACCGGAAGGATTCTCAGGCGGCGGGGATTTCCCGTTCTCCACGGCGCAGGCCGACCGGAGCGGCCAGTGGGTGCAGCTCGCGATATGGAGTGCCGTCCTGCTGGCGGCGATCCTGGCCCTCCGCCGCGCCGCCGGGCACAACAGCTGATATAAAAAAGTCAATATGAGGTCTTCTTTCGGACCAGTGACAAAGCCCTGCATCTCGGTTGAAATGCAGGGCTTTGTCAGTGGCCTGAACTATGTTTTTATGCAAAGTCAGGGTTGGTACTTTTTTCTCTGTCGCGTCTGAACAGGTTCACGCGGCCTCTATGCCATGGTGAGATCGTCGAAGGCGGCGCCGGCGATTTCGGCCAGCTTTTCGGGGCTCAGCTCCATTTGCTGGCCCAGCCGTCCGGCGCTCACGAAGACCCTCTCCTGCGCCAGCGCGGATCGGTCGATGCGCGTGACGTAGGGCTTCTTCATCCCGACGGGGCTGCAGCCGCCGCGCACGTAGCCCGTGACCCTGTTGATGTCCTTCACGGGGATCATCGCCACGGCCTTTTCGCCCACGGAGCGGGCCGCTTTCTTCAGGTCCAGCTCCTTCGCCGCGGGGATCACGAACACGAAATACGCGCCGCTCTTTCCCTGCGTGACCAGCGTCTTGAACACGCGCGCCACATCCGCGCCGAGCTTGCCGGCCACGGTCACGCCGTCCAGCGGTTCCTTGCATGGATAGGTGTGCAGCGCATACGCCGCTCCGTGCGTTTCAACGATGCGCACCGCGTTCGTCTTGACCTCGGCCATGGCTCAGTCCTCCTCCGCGGGAGACGGCGCCGGTTTTTCCGTGTCGCCGTGCAGCGCGATCTGCTCGTTCAGGAGGTCGATGTTGCCGCAGCCCAGGGTGATGACAAGGTCGTCCGGGTGCCAGTGTTCGCGCAGATAGCGTTCCGCGTCGTTGAAGGTGGGCGTGTATACGGCCTTCACACCGCGCTTTGTCAGCCCGTCGATGAGCATCGGCGTGTTGATATCGCCGGGGTCGGCTTCCCGCGCGCCCATGATGTCGGTCACCAGCACGAAATCGGCTTCGCTGAAGGTGTTCATGAAGCCGTCGAACAGCGTCTTGGTGCGGGAATAGGTGTGGGGCTGCCACACGGCCCAGAGGGCGTTGTGGGGCTGCATGGAGGCGATGTGTATGGCGGTCTGCATTTCGGCGGGGTTGTGGGCGTAGTCGGTATACAGCCGCACGCCGTCGGTGACGCTGGTCAGCTCGAAGCGCCGGTGCGCGCCGGTGAAGCGGCCGAGGGTGGCCGAAACGCTGCCCATGGGAAGCTGGCAGATGTCCGCCACGGCGATGCAGGCCAGGGCGTCCAGCAGGTTCTTCTCGCCCGCCACGGCCAGCTCGACCTCCGCCAGCGGGTGCCCGAACAGCGTGGCCGTGAAGTGCGGCCGGCCCAGCTCGTCATAGGAGATTTCCTCGGCGCGCAGCTCGTTGTGAGGTTCGAGACCGTAGGTGCGGGTGTGACATCTGAGGCCGGAGAGCACGCGACGCACGCGGCTGTCGCCGCCCCAGCCCACGACCCAGCCCGTCTCGGGCACCAGGCCGGCGAAACGGCGGAAGGACGCCTCGATGTCGTCCAGGTCCTTGTAGAAGTCGAGATGGTCCTCGTCGATGTTCAGGATCACGGCGACGGTGGGGAAGAAATGCCAGAAGCTGCCGCTGTATTCGCAGGCTTCGGCGATGAAGGTCGAGCCGCGGCCCACGCGGGTGCCGCCGCCGATGGCGTCCAGCTCGCCGCCGATGTGCACGCCGGGATCTTCCCCCGCCTCCACGAACACCTGGGCGAGCATGGAGGTGGTGGTGGTCTTGCCGTGGGTGCCGCTGACGCACACCGCGTTCTCGAAGGTGGTCATGAGCCGGCCCAGCAGCACCGCGCGCTCGATCTGGGGAATGCCCAGCCGCGCGGCCTCGGCGCGCTCCGGATTGTTCTCCGGGATGGCGGCCGAGTAGATCACCAAATCGGCCCCGCGCACGTTTTCCGCCCGGTGGCCGATGGACACGGCGATGCCCAGCGCCTCGAGGGCCTCGGTCTTGTGGGAGCGGTCCCGGTCGGAGCCGGTGACGACGCAGCCCTCATGCAGCATGAAACGCGCCAGCCCGCTCATGGAGCTGCCGCCGATCCCGATAAAGTGGAGCCGCTTTCCCGCGGCGCGAATGGCTTCGGACATACCGTTCATCCCTCTAATCATACTGGAACTCCCAATTTAACCTATTATACGCCAGGCTTCCCTTTTCGGCAACCGGAAATGAAGGGGCAGGCGGCGCAGAAACGCTAACGATCTGTTAAAAAATCATAAAAATATTCGGGAATACTAGAAAAGCGGAGGAGATTACCGTATAATAAATTCGGTTTACCATACGGATTTCGGCGCGAGCCCATAATATGGAAGGGAATGGAATAAGCCATGGATCGCATCAAGCGCAATGAACGGCTGGCGGCCATATCGCGGATCCTGACAGCCTCGCCGAACAGGATCTTCACGCTGTCGCATTTTACGGAGATGTTTGGCGCGGCCAAGTCGACGGTCAGCGAGGATCTGAGCATCCTGGCGGATACCTTCGCCCAGTTCGACCTGGGCCGGCTGACCACGGTGGCCGGCGCGGCGGGCGGCGTGATTTACCGCGCCATTCCCTCGAAGCAGAGGGCCGTCGCCGCGCTGGAGGCGCTCTCGGACAAGCTGTCCATGCCGGGGCGGCTGCTGCCGGGGGATTTCCTCTACACGAACGACATCACCTGCGATTCCGACCTGTGCGAGATGATGGGCGAGATCCTGGCCTGCCGCTATTACGACAAGGCTCCGGACTTTGTGCTCACCATGGAGACGAAGGGCATCCCGGTGGCCATGATGACGGCGCGCATGCTGAACGCGCCGCTGGTGATCGCCCGGCGCGACACCAAGGCCTACGAGGGCAGCGCCGTGAAGATCAACTACATCTCCGGCGAAACGGGAGACCGCATCGAGACCATGGCGCTGGCGCGGCGGGCTGTGACGCCCGGCCAGAAGGCGCTCATCATAGACGACTTCATGAAGGGCGGCGGCACGCTGCGCGGCATGCACGACCTGATGAAAGAATTCGACGTGGAAGTCGTGGGCACGGGCGTGATCATTGCCACGGCCGAGCCGCGCAAGAAGCGCGTGGACGGGGTGACCGCGCTGATGGTCCTCAGCCAGGTGAACCGCGAGGCGGGCAGCGCCGTGGTAAAGCCCTCGGAGTGGATATATCATCTGAATTAGCCGCCGGGAATCATGTATCGCTTGAGGAATTGGGAAAAGCCCGATTCCTCCTTTTGCGCTGAAAGGGTTTTGAAGTATGTACATCATCGTAGGCCTGGGCAACCCGGGCGACAAATACGCCCATACGCATCACAATGCGGGCTTCGACACCTTGACGCTGCTGGCCGATCGGCTGGGCGTGAGTCTCAATAAGATGAAATGCAAGGCGAAGCTGGGGGAAGGACACATCGGCGGCGAGCGCGTGGTGCTGGCCCAGCCGCAGACCTTCATGAACCTCTCCGGCGAGAGCGTTGTGGAGCTGATGAACTGGTATAAGGCCGACCTGGACCACCTCCTCGTGGTCTACGACGACATCGACCTGGACCCCGGCCGCGTCCGCTTCCGCGCCAAGGGCAGCGCGGGCACCCACAACGGCATGCGCTCCATCATCTACCTGCTGGGCCGCGACGATTTTCCCCGCGTGCGGGTGGGCGTGGGCCGCGCGCCCCAGGGCTGGGATCTGGTCGACTGGGTGCTGGCGGGCTACCGCACGCCCGAGGAGCGGCGGATGGCCTACGACAGCTTCCTGGACGCCTGCGACGTGATCGAAGAATACGTGAAGCGGGGCGCGGAGGCCGCCAACCGGCTGGCGAACGAGAAGTGCAAAAAATTCGACCCGCCGGAAAAGGCGGCCAAAGGCGGCAAGCGCTCGAAATACGACTTTTCCGGCGTGGCGAAGGCCATTTCGGCGCGGGTGGAGGAAAAATACGTGGCGGGCGCGGTGTGCGCCGTGGCGGTGGACGGGCGGATGGCCTACCAGTGTATCCAGGGCTTCGCGAACATCGAGGCCGGCCGCAAAATGACCCGCGACACCACATTCCGCCTGGCCTCCATGACGAAGCCCGTCACCGGCGTCGCCGTGATGATCCTCGCCGAGCGCGGCCTTGTGGAGCTGGACGATCCGGTGGACAAATACCTGCCGGAGCTGGGCCAGTGGCGCGTGGCCGGGGGCGAGGCGCTCAGGCGGCCCGTGACCCTCCGGGACCTGATGACCCATTCCAGCGGCCTGGGCCAGGAGACGCCGCTGTGCGCCGAGGCCGAGGCGCGGCTGCCGGAGGACATGATCAGCCTGGAAAACGTCGTGCGCATGTACGCCGGGGTGCCGCTGGACTTCCAGCCCGGCACGAGGACGGGCTACAGCGCCATGGCGGGCATGAACGTGCTGGCGCGGGTGGTGGAGGCGGTGTCCGGCATGCGGTTCGCCTCCTTCATCGCCACGGAGATATTCAATCCCCTGGGCATGGGCGACACCGCCTATGAGCCGAACAATCACCAGTGGAACCGCATTGCCGAGGTGTACGAGCCCGGCACGCTGGAGATGCGGCCCATCGGCCGCGCGGGCCACGAGGGCTTCCGCCGCCCCTATGACTGCGGCTCGGCCGCGCTGGTGGGCACCATGCCGGACTACCTGCGCTTCGCGCTGATGCTGGCGAACGGCGGCGAGCTGAACGGCGCGCGCATCCTGCGGCCGGAAACGGTGAAGGCCATGGCGACGCCCCAGCTGCCGGACGATCTAAACGGCCTCATGGAGGGGCAGAACTGGGGCCTTTCGATGCGCGTGACCACGAAAAAAACGGACGCGCAGCCGCTACCCGCAGGGTGCTTCGGCTGGAGCGGGGCCTACGGCACGCACTTCTGGATCGACCCGGGCCACAACGCCGCCGTGGTGCTGATGGTCGCGGGCAACGTGGGCGGCGCGTCGAGCCCGCTCTCCCGGGAGGTGGAGAGGGCCGTGACGGAGGCGCTGGAAAAGGGGAAGGAGGAGGCCTGATGGACGCGCGGACATGCGGGATCGTGCCCCTGCCGAAGGAGCGGTGGAAGGGCGCGCCGGTTCCCCTGAGCTACACGACGAATGAATACTACGATGTGGTCATATCGGAACAGGACGACCGATTTTCCGTCGATATGGTCAGAAAGCCCATGGATGCGCCGGTGACGCACAGGGCGGAGGACTACGACTTCCCGGACAGCCTCTATCAGGATCACTGGGAAGGCGCGCAGGCCTGGGGCGTGGTGGAGAACGGCGCGCTGCTGGCCTGCATCGAGACCTGCCCGGAAGAATGGAGCAACCGGCTGTTGGTGACGGAGCTGTGGGTGTGCGAGGCGCTGCGCCGGCAGGGCCTCGGCCACCGGCTGATGGAGATCGCCAAGGATCAGGCGCGGCGCGAAAACCGCCGGGCCATCATCCTTGAGACGCAGTCCTGCAACGTGAACGCCATCGGCTTTTACCGCCGGGAGGGGTTTGAGCTGATCGGCCTGGATACCTGCTGCTACACCAACCGGGACATCGAGCGCCGCGAGGTGCGCTTCAACATGGGGTTTTTCCTGGACAGGCGCGACGGGCGTCGGTGAGGTGGACCCGACGGGACGATGGGAGGAT
This sequence comes from Clostridia bacterium, assembly GCA_017527065.1. Taxonomy (GTDB): domain Bacteria; phylum Bacillota; class Clostridia; order Christensenellales; family Aristaeellaceae; genus Firm-10. The sequence continues at coordinate 38,454 of JAFXQO010000062.1, read as the reverse complement.
GCTTATGGCGGAATGCGAACTCAGGCGATACGACGCGGCGGGGCTGTATTGGGCCGCGTCGGGCCGCGGCGGCACGTTTCAGGACGCGACCGGAGCGGCGTGGTACGCGCTTTCGGAGGGCGAAGACGTCGCCGGAGCGGTGCGCGCCGCGACGAGGACGGCCGGCGAGGGCCGGAAGATACTCGTTTTGCCCGCTGGCGACGTCCTCGACGGGCTGGACGGCCCGCTGCAGCGGGAATTGTGCGCGCTGTGCGCCCGGGAAAAAATACGGCTCCTCTCCCAAATCGCGGCGGACGAATACTTCGACCATGTCACCGGCTGTTACGAGCGGCTGACCGTGGGAAAGCTGGGCGACAAGGCCTGCGTCCGCTGGTATCCCGCCAAGCACAGCGCTTACGGGGCCCTGAAAGGCGAAGCGCCGGCCGGCGAAGTCCTGCTGACCTACGGTGTCAGCAGCAGGGAACTGCCCTTCGGCGGGGAAGGCGTGAAGCTCAGCGACCATTCGCCGCAAAGCCACAGCGTGGTCAAGCCGGGACATTCGCTCATCGAAGGCATCGAGGAGGCCCTGTTCGGAAAGCAGGCGCGCTCATACCGCAGCCGCGCGATCGACATCGAGGAATACGAACGCGTAGACGGCCGGAACAGGAGCAAGGGAGCGGCCGTCTCGCTGCTTGCCCAGCGGCCGGAGCTGCTGATCGCCTGCCGGGATTGGAACATCAGCCTTTTCCGTTTTCTGGAGGAAGGGCGCTACTACAATTACACCGACGGCGCGACATATACCTACTTTCATTTTGAGATCCCATGGTACGGCCTGGACGACGGGGAGCATTTCGCGAGCAGGGCCATCATCGATCATTCCCACAGGGAGGACGAGATCCTGCCCACGCGCTTCCTGCCGCTGCCCGAGCCGGACCTGCTCAACAGGACGCGCCGCCGTACCGCTGCGGACAGGCCCGAGCGCGTGAGCGTGGTGGAGGCGTTCGTGTTCTCGCGCTTCAACGATATCGACGACGCCAAATGGCGCACGCGGGCGGTGTATCACTCCCACGCGGTGTCGCTTCTGTGCGCGCTGCTGGGGAAAAAGCGCGGACTCGACCCGGAAACCGCCGCCATCGCGGGGCTTTTGCACGACCTGTACGCCTACGAGCGGCGGGACTACGCGGATCACGCCCACAAGGGCGCGGCCCGGGCGAGGGAGGTTCTGAAATCCCTCGATCTGACGACGCCGGATGAAAACGAATTCATCGCCTCGGCCATTTACCATCACGACGACCTGACGCTGATCGACGGCCCGATGGACGAGCTTCTCAAGGACGCCGACCTGATCGACAACGCCCTGAGCCATCCGGCGAGGGCGGTAAAGGAAAACGAGGCCGCGCGAATCAGGCGGATCCGCGCGGAACTGGGGTTATTATAAATGGGGAATGGGGAATGGGGAATTAAGCGCGGCTGAGGCCGCACGGAGGTTGGCGAGAGGGGGATGAGGCTATGTCTGAGGCATATGAGTATCCTTCGCGCGTGACGCTGGGGGAGGATGGGTTTTACCGATGGTCATATGAAGTGGATATGTCGGCCAAGGGCGCGGTGTACGAGAGCGTGATGAAGGTGCTGGGCATCATCGCCATTTGCGTGGCGGCGTCGGCCTTCCTCATGCCGTCGGAGGCGCGCTGGATCGTGGCGCTGCCGGCCGGGGGCATGATGATCGTGCCCGCGCTGTTCTGGCTGGTGTTCTATCGGGGCAAGGCCGCGCGGCAGAGAATGCGCTACGCGATGAACGAGGAGAAAATCCACATACCGGGGCTGTACAAGAGCGAGGACACGGCGTTCCCGTCGATTCTCGGCGTGTCGGCGCAGCCTGCTCAGAACATGATCGAGCTGCGCACGGCGGCGATGACCTTGATTCAGGTGTTCGCACCGGAGGAAGATTTCGAGTTCGTGAGGGATTATATCATCAATCATGTGTCGCCGCTGGCGAACGTGAAGACGGGGGCGTAAGACGGCGATGCACAAGGTGTTCGGCGAGAGGGAAAACGCCGCCTATTGCGACCGGAAGGGCGCGTATCTCATCGCCCAGCGGGGCGGGCTGGTCGGCGTGGTGAAAACGCCGAAGGGCCTTTTCCTGCCGGGCGGCGGGATAGAGGCGGGGGAGACGGACGAAGCGTGCATTCGCCGCGAATGCCTGGAGGAAACGGGCTGCGGCGCGGTGATTCGCGGCCTTGTCGGTTCGGCGGAGTCCTATATGCTGCACCCGACGATCGGCTGGTTTCATCCGATACAGGCCTATTACATGGGTGAATTGACCGAAATCATGCGTGAGCCTGCGGAACCGGATCACGCGCTTGTGTGGCTGAGCCTCGACGAGGCGAAAGGAACAATGTACTTTCCGATGCAGCGCTGGGCGCTGGAACAGTTCCAGGCCGTCATTCAGAATCAGACGGCGGAGGTATAGATGGCAGAACAGGTAAAACGCGGGGATCGCCATGACTGGCTGTTCGCGCCGCTCGAAGAAATCGACTCATACAGGCAGCTTCGCGAGGCCGTGAAGCGGCCCGGCGTGTTCTGCGCCACGGGGCTGGACGACAGCCAGCGGCTGCACATGCTGGCGGGCCTGGCGCGGGAGACGGGCCGCATGCTGCTCTTCGTCACCGCCACGGACCAGCTCGCCCAGAAGGCCACGGACGACCTGCTGGCCCTGTTCCACGGCCGGGTTCAGCTTTTGCCCGCGCGCGAGGTCAACTTCCTGCGCGTGGCGGCGGCCTCCAACGAATTGGCCGCGCGGCGCATCGAGGCCCTCGGGGCGGCCATGGCGGGCGGGCTGCGCGCCCTCGTCGCGCCGGTGGACGCGCTCATGTACCGGCTGATGCCCGCCGGGACCTTCCGGCGCGGCGTCGTGAAGGTGGAGGCGGGCATGACCATCGAGCCGCAGGCGCTCATGAAGCGTCTGGCCGAGGCGGGCTACGAGCGCGCCGACGTGGTGGAGAACCGGGGCCAGTGCGCGCTGCGCGGCGGCATCGTGGATATCTTCCCCGTGGGCCGGGCTTCCGCGCTGCGGCTGGAGTTCTTCGACGACGAGCTGGATTCGCTGCGGGATTTCGACCCCATGAGCCAGCGTTCCACGGGCCGCGTGGAAAGGGCCTGGATACTGCCGGCCCACGAGACGCTGCTCACCGACGAAGAGGCCCGGCGGGCGGCGGAGCGCATCGAGGCGGCCCTCAGCGCGCGGGCCGGCGCGGGCGGCGGCGCGGAAAACCGGCAGAAGGAGATCGAGGCCGAGTTCGACCTCACCCCCTGGGACGAGTTCGCCAAGGAGATTTCCGACGATCTGGACGAACTGCCCTCGCTGGACGAGATGAGCGCGGGGCTCGACCGGGCCAGGGACGAGGCCAAAAAGAAGGGCGAAGCCCCGAAGAAGACATACGCCGCCCTCAGCGAGCTGGAGAAGCAGTTTTTGCCGCGGGTGGAGGCGCTTCGGGAGACGCGCGCCTGCCCCGCCGCGGAGTCGCTCATGCCGTATCTGTATGAGGAAACCGCGTGCGCGATGGATTACCTCAAAGACCCCATCGTGGTGCTCGACCAGCCCGACCGGCTGCGCACCCGCTGCGAAAACCGGCTGCTGGAATTCGAGGAGCAGTTCAAGGTGGCGCTGGAGCGGGACATGGCGCTGCCGGGCCAGGGCGAGCTGCTCATCGGCTACGACGAACTGCTCACCCGCCTGGTTTCCGGCACGGCCGTGGCCACCATGCCCCTGGCCGTGAGCCAGCCCGACCTGCGCTTCAAGGGCGTTTTCCGCTTCGAGGGGTTGAACGGCGGCGGCTACCAGAGCAACCTGCGCGAGCTGGCCCGCGAGGTGAAGGTGTGGAAGAAGGAGAAATGGCGCGTGGCGCTGCTGGCGGGCGGCGTGGCGCGCGGGCAGCGGCTTTCGCGCACGCTGGAGGAGCTGGGCAGCCCCGTGCCCTTCGCGGAGAGCGTGCAGGCGCTCCAGCCGGGCGTGCCGGTCATATTGCCGATGGGCCTCTCGCGCGGGTTCCAGTATGTGGCGCAGAAGTTCTGCGTGGTGTCCGAAACGGACATTTACGGCGCGCAGCGGCAGAAAAGCCGCACGAGCTGGCACGCGGGCGAGAAGATCAGCGCCTTCACAGACCTGGCCGTGGGCGACTACGTGGTGCACGAGAGCTACGGCATCGGCCGCTACATGGGCACCGAGCGCGTGCAGACGGAGGGCGCCTGGGGCGATTACCTGCTCATCTGCTACCAGGGCACCGACAAGCTGTACGTGCCCACCGACCAGCTGGACCGGGTGCAGAAGTACATCGGCTCGGAGGACGCCCCGCCGAAGCTGAACAGGCTCTCCGGCGGCGAGTGGAACAAGCAGAAGGCCCGGGTGAAGGCCAGCATCGACGAGATCGCCGAAGACCTGGTGAAGCTCTACGCCGAGCGCCACGACAGCGAGGGCCACGCCTTCGCGCCGGACACGCCCTGGCAGCGGGAGTTCGAGGACAAGTTCCCCTACGACGAGACGGAGGACCAGCTGCGCGCCATCGAGGAGATCAAGCGCGACATGGAGGCCCCGCGGGCCATGGACCGCCTGCTCTGCGGCGACGTGGGCTACGGAAAGACCGAGGTGGCGCTCAGGGCGATATTCAAGTGCGTGATGGACGGCAAGCAGGCGGCGCTGCTGGCTCCCACCACCATATTGGTGCAGCAGCACTTCCAGACCATCCTGAACCGCATCGAAGGCTATCCCATCCATGTGGATGTCCTCAGCCGCTTCCGCACGCCCGCGGAACAGAAGGCGGTCGTCGAATCGGTGGCCCAGGGGCAGACGGACATCATCGTGGGCACGCACCGCCTGCTGGGCAAGGACGTGACCTTCCACGACCTGGGCCTGCTGGTGGTTGACGAGGAGCAGCGCTTCGGCGTGAAGCACAAGGAGGCCATCAAGCAGCTCAAGAAGAACGTGGATGTGCTCACCCTCTCGGCCACGCCCATCCCGCGCACGCTGCACATGTCCATGGTGGGCATCCGCGACATGTCGCTGCTGCGCACGCCGCCGGAGGAGCGCTATCCCGTTCAGAATTACGTGGTGGAGTATTCCGACGGTCTGGTGCGCGACGCGATCCTGCGGGAGATCGGCCGCGACGGGCAGGTGTACGTGCTGTACAACCGCGTGCAGTCCATCGAGCGGTTCTACGAGCGGCTGCGGCGGCTCGTGCCGGAGGCGCGCATCGCCATCGGCCACGGCCAGATGCGCGAGCACCAGCTGGAGGACGTGATGCTGGATTTCTACGACGGCAAGTACGACGTGCTGCTGTGCACCACCATCATCGAGGCAGGGCTGGACGTGCCCCGCGCCAACACGCTGATCGTGATCGACGCCGACCGCTTCGGCCTGGCGCAGCTGTATCAGATTCGCGGGCGCGTGGGCCGCAGCAACCGCCTGGCCTACGCCTACCTCACCGTGCAGCCGGGCAAGGTGCTCACCGAGAACGCGGACAAGCGCCTGGCGGCCATACGCGAGTTCACCGAGTTCGGCGCGGGCTTCCGCGTGGCCATGCGCGACCTGGAGATTCGCGGCATGGGAAACCTGTTGGGCAGCCAGCAGAGCGGCCACATGGCGGCCGTGGGCTACGACCTGTACGTGAAGATGATCGAGGAGAGCGTGCAGAAGCTGCGCGGCGAGGTGAAGCTGGGCGACATCCAGACCAAGATGGAGATCCGCGTCGACGCCTTCCTGCCCGGCGACTACGTGCCCACCGACAAGCAGCGCGTGGAGGTCTACAAGAAGATCGCCCTCATCGACAGCGCTGCCAGCCGGGCGGACCTCCTGGAGGAGCTGATCGACCGCTACGGCGACCCGCCGCGGCCGGTGGTCAATCTGGTGGACATCGCGCATTTGAAGGGGCTGTGCGGCCGCATCGGCGTGGACAACGTGTCCATCAAGCGCGGGTTTTTGGCCATGCGCTTCGCGCCGACGGCCAAGCCCGACCCGGAAAAACTGCTTGGGGTACTGGGCAAGTACCCGAAAAAGCTGATCCTCTCCGCCACGGTGCCGCCGGTACTGATGGTGAACGAGGGTCCGCTCCCCGCCGACGCGCTGGTGCGCGCCAGCATTCCCATCATGGAAGAGGTCGCGGACGCTGTCGCCCCGAAAACCCACGAATAGCATCATTCAGCCCCCGGCGCCTGCGCGCCGGGGGCTGAACTATAACTATTTCCTTGAAGGAGGAAAGGTTCCCCCCGCATTTTCCCTCGAATTATTTGATTCTTCATGTTTTTCTGTGGGATTATAACTCCCTCAGTCACGCTTCGCGTGCCAGCTCCCTCAAAGAGGGAGCCTCACAGCTGCGAAGGGGAACGCCATTGCCTCCCTCCCTGAGGGAGGTGGCTCGGCGCAGCCGAGACGAAGGGAGTCGGCATCCCACAATTTTCCGCGATGAATCAATTATTTGTCCCAGGGCAGCTTGATGCGGGAGATGTCGCCGTGCATCGGCGGGAGCATCTCCGGCACGACCAGCACGCCGCCGTTCTCGTAGGACTTGATGGCGGCGAAGGTGTATTCCAGGGTGGCGAGGGCGTCGCGGCCCGAGGCGCGGATGTACTCGTAGGGCACCTTGTTCGTCACATCCTCCAGGAAGGCGTTAATGCGGCGGGGGAAGGTGGCGCTGAAGCTGCTCACGCCGTAGTCGGTGGTGGCGGGCTCGGGCGTGGCCTGGTTCATGGTGCCCCGGCTGGTGTCGAATTCCTTGGGATCCCAGATGTGCAGCTTCTCCACGCAGTTCTCGATGGCGAAGGTGCTCTTGGAGCCGCAGTGCTCATAGCTCCACCAGCCGCCGTAGCCGAACATGGCGTCGCCGCGCTGGGTGATGAGGTAGCCCACGCCGCCGTTGGCGAATTTCACATGGATGGAGTTGATGGAGAGCATGGCGTCCTCCGCGGTGCGGCGCACGCCGGGCTTGTCCAGGAAGGCCTGCAGGGCGATGATGTCGCCGCAGAAGTAGCGCATCACGGAGAAGGGATGCGCGCAGAAGGCCTTCAAATGGGAGTAGGGCATCTGCCACTGCTGGGGCATCATCTTGCTGTAGGCGTCCTGCGTGCCGTTGAAGCCCACCTTGTGGATGCAGTAGATCAGCTCGCCCACCTTGCCCTCCAGCTGGCGCTTCTTGGCGTCGTCGGCGGGCTGGGTGAAGTAGTGGTTCAGGTCGCAGCCGAGGTACAGCTTGTTCTTCGCGGCGTAGCCCACCAGCTCGCGGGCGTCGCGGATGTCGGCGCAGATGGGCTTCTCAACCAGCACGGCCTTCTTGTAGGAGAGCGCGATCATGGCCGGCTCGAAGTGCATGGAGCCGTTCTCGTAGCCGGAGGTGGTGATGGACACCACGTCGATCTCCGGCATGGCCTTGAGCATCTCTTCTTCGTCGTAGAACGCGCGACAGCCGTACTTGGCGGCGGCCTCGTCCGCCTTTTCCTTCACCAGGTCGCACACGGCGACCAGCTCGGCCAGGGGATTCTCCTTGTAGCAGGTGGCGTGGGTGTTGCCGATGCCGCCCATACCGACGACGGCGCATTTCAATGCCATGTTTTTTTCCTTCCTTTCGTTTCTGATTCGGGACAGGTCGGTCAAAATGGGGAATTGGGAATGGGATATTTTAGCTACAGTAATCCGCGCAGGCGCGGATATAGGCGACGACGTTTTCCACGGGGACTTCCGGCTCTAAAAGATGCGTGGGGCAGACGAACAGGCCGCCGTGCTTTCCGGCGATGTCCAGGTTTTCAAACACCGTCCGCCGGACGTCCTCCGGCGTGCCGAAGGGCATCACGCTCTGGGTGCCGATGGTGCCGTGGAAGGAGAGCCGGTCGCCGAACATGTCGTGGATTTCCCTGAAATCCATACATTCCGGCTGCACCGGGTTCAGCACGTCGATGCCGGCCTCGATCAGACGGGGGATCAGTTCGGTCACGTGGCCGCAGGAATGATAGAAGATGAGCACCTGCGGATTGACGGCCCGCGCGGCGTCGATCACCCGCTTGAGGCGCGGCTGGATCCACTCGCCGTAGAGGCTCTCGCTCATCATGATGGTGCGCTGCATGCCGATGTCGTCGCCCAGGAACAGGCCGTCCGCCCCGGCCCGGGCGAAGCTCACCGCCCGCTGCGCGGCCAGCTCTGTCACGCGATCCAGCAGCGCCGTGGCCATGGGGTCTTCGGACATCATGTCGCACATCAGGTTTTCCATGCCGCGCATATACCAGGCCGTTTCCCAGATGGTGCACTGCATGCTGCCGATGGCGGGGCGGCCCGCGGCGTGCAGCGCGTCGGCCTGGGCCTTCTGCCGGGCCAGGCCCTCCGACCGGAACATGGGCAGGGGGTAGGCCTCGATCTGCTCCACCGAGTCGAAAACCTCCATGGGGTGACGCATGTAGGTCATGTGGTAGGCGAAGGCCGAGCCCGGCTCGTGGGCCACGCCCCAGCCGTCGATGGTCGCGCCGGGCTTGAGGGGTTTGTCCGTATAATATGCCCTTATGAACGCGTCGTCTGAGGCGCGTTCCATGGGCAGGTCGCTGAGGAAGCCCTCTCCGTCGGGCAGGATGAGATCATGTTCGCGGCGGTAGGCGTCGAAGCGCTCCTTCAGGTTCGGGCACATGGAGAAACTGACCGGTACGGCGTCATAGCCTGTCCGGCGGGCTATGGAGATGTAATTCTCGCGGCATGTCATCAAGGGACATCATCTCCGGGCAATCAGTCGCTCTGGGTCTTGTACTGGGAGGGCGTGATGCCCATCTCGCGCTTGAACTCACGGGAGAAGTGGCACAGGCTGCGGAAGCCCACCTGCCCGGCCACCTCGCCCACCGGGGCGCCCGCCTGCAGCAGCTCCATGGAGCGGGCGAAGCGGTAGCGCCTGAGGTATTCCTGGGCGGCGATGCCCACCACCCGGCGGAACTGGCGCGACAGGTAGTCGCCCGAGACGCCCACCTGCCCGGCGATGCCGTGCACGGTGAGGCCGCAGTCGCCGTAGTGGGCGTCGATGTAGGAGAGCGCCAGCGCCACGTAGGCGGAGTAAGCGCCGTTTTCCGTCTCGCTGCCCACGTGCGCCTGATACGCCCGGGCGTACTCCACCAGGAGGCAGTTCAGCAGGCTCTTCAGCCGGATGCGCCACAGCGGCGGATGCGCCTCGCATTCCTCGTGCATCCAGGTGATCAGACGGAGGAAGGATTTGCGTTCGCTGAGGGTGAGGCGCAGCCGGGGCGTGCCCACGTCGGGATCCGGGCTGAACAGGCGGTCCAGGCCGGGCATCTGGCGCAACTCCTCCAGGCTGTCCTTCACGGCGTCCAGGCCGAACACGCAGTTGTAGATGCGCGTGACGCGGTTTCCGCTGTACTTGTGGCTCATCCAGGGCTTGAGGATGAAGATGTCGCCCTCCATGAGCAGCGTCACCGAACTGCCGGTATCGTGCAGGCAGAAGCCCTCGGTCACGTAGACCAGCTCGTAGAAGTCGTGGTCGTGGCGTTCGCCCGTGGTGTGATAGGAGGGCATGACGCGCACGGCCGGCTCGCCCGGCGCGATCAGCGAATCCAGATGCAGCGTGTTGGACATAGACTTCTCCCCTTTATTTATCGGGGAACATCTCGTCGAGGTAGACGACGCGCCCCGTATCCAGGGATTCGATGGCGGCGTGGATCACCTGCTGCGCCTTGAGGCCCTGCAGGCCGCTGCCGTCGATATCCTCCGGCTTCACGCCGGCGTCCACCTGCCGGACGAAGCAGCGGATGCGCTCGCGGAAGGTGTCGTCGAAGCCCGAGTAGCCGCCGAAGACGGGGTTGGTGTAGACGCGCTTCTCGGGGTTGCCGGCGGGATAGAGCGTGGCTTCGCGCCACATGTCCTCGAACACCAGGCGGCCCTTGAGGCCCGCCACCTCGCACCGCTCCATGGGATGGCCGCGGGCGATGTCGTAGCTGGAGGTCAGGTGCCCCACCGCGCCGCACTTAAACTTCATGTTGATGCTGGCGGTGGACCAGATGGTGCGGCCGGGGGCCTTCATGGCGAAGCACTGAACGGCTTCCACGTCGCCCATGAAATAGCGGATGATCTCGCAGGAGTGGGGGTTCAGCGCCTTGAGGTGGTAGTAGGGCGACTCGAAATCCTGGGGCTTGCCGATCCACAGCGCCATGTTGCAGAACAGCAGGTCGCCGATGAGGCCCTCCTCCTGCCATTTCTTGGCGGCGCGCGCCGCCGGCGTGAAGCGGTGGTTGAAGTCGATGGCGAAGCAGCGGTTCAGCGCCGCGGCGGTGTCCACCATCTTCCGGCCGTTCTCGATCAGGTTGCTGATGGGCTTCTCGCACAGCACGTGGCAGCCCGCTTCCAGCGCCTGAATGGTGGGCAGGTAATGGTCGGAGGAATACTCATAGCCGCCGGTGGCGACGGAGACCAGGTCGGGCTTGAGCTCCTTCAGCATGGTGGGGGCGTCCAGCCAGTAGGGGACGCCAAGCTTCTTCGAGGCCGCGACGGCGCGCTCCTCGTTGATGTCGCACACGCCCACCAGGTCGACCAGCTCGTCCTCCTGGTAGATGCGCGCGTGCAGGTTGCCGATGTGTCCAAGGCCGATGACACAGACTCTAAGCATGTTTTTCTCCTTCCGGCGTCACTTCTTCTGCTGCAGCTTCACCGCGTCCTCGATGCCGCCGATGTACTTGCTGTCGTAGGCCTCCTGGGATGATTTGAACGGCCGGCCGTTCATCAGGAAGTTGGTATAGATGGGCGCGGGGCGGCCGGTTTCCTTCTCGCGCTTGGCGATCCAGGCGTACATGCGGGTCTTGAGCGCCTCGACCACCTCGGGGTTTTCATCCGCCACGTTGTGGTTCTCCTCCGGGTCCTTGATGAGGTTGTACAGCTCGATCTCGGGCTTGAAGTGGAAGTCCGGCTCCAGGGCCACGATGAGCTTCCATTCCGGCGTGCGCCAGCCGTGCTTGCGCATCCAGGTGCACTCGGTGATGTAGAACTCCGGCTCCGGCTCGCGGTATTCGCCGCGCACCAGCGGCATGAGGCTGCGGCCCTCCATGGGCAGGTTGTTCTCGATGCCCATGAGCTCCAGCAGGGTGGGGGTCACGTCCTTGAGCTGGCAGATGTCGGCGTAGCGCTTGCCCTCGGGCAGGTGTCCCTTCCAGCGGATGATCAGCGGCACCACCAGCGTGCACTCGTACATGCCGTGATGGTCGAAGTAGCAGTCGTGGTCATAGAGCGTCTCGCCGTGGTCGGAGACGAAGATGACCACGGTGTCTTCCTCCAGGCCCAGGTCGTGCAGCTTGGTCAGGATCTGCTGGATGCAGCTGTCCATGTAGGCCACCGCGCCGTCGTACTGGGCGATCACGTAGTCCGGATTGGTGCAGCCCTTGGGCACCCAGCTGCCGATGTAGTCGCCGAAGGGCTTGAAGTCGTACACCTTCTGCATGCGCTTGTCGTTGGGATCGAAGGCGTCGCCCTGGAAGAACATGTTGTCGAAGGGGGCCGGCGCGAGATACGGCGAGTGCGGGTCCATATGGCGCAGGAACAGCATGAAGGGCTTGTCCTCCTTCGCCAGCCGCTCCAGCTCGGGAATGGCCACGTCGTTCAGGTTCTCCGCCTTGTGGGCGCGGCCGTCGTCGTGATCGGGGCCCCAGCCGGGGAAGGAGAGGTAGGTGTCGTAGCCGCGGCCGCCCGCGTTGCCCTGGAAGCCCACGCAGGTGGTGTTGTAGCCGTTGTCCCGCAGAATCTCCGCCAGCACCGGCACGCCGTCGATGATCGCCTTCTGCGCCAGCGCCACCACGTCGGTGCCGAAGCAGTCGCGGCCGGTGAGCATGTTGGCGTAGCCCGGCGTGGTCGGGATGTGCGCGGAGAAGCAGTTGTCGAAGGTGATGCCGCCCTCGGCGTACTTGCTGATGTGGGGCGTGGTGAGCCGCCCGTAGCCGTAGTGGCTCATGTGGTTGCGCCTCAAGCTGTCAATGCCAAAGAACAGAAGATTCGGTTTCTTTCCCATATCCCATCGTCCTCCCCTTCCAAGGTAACTCAAATTCCTAATTCCCAATTCCTAATTCCTAATTAAATATTACACGGCTTACCTGTTTCCCAGCATCTTCAAAATGGCGTTCATGTAGCCGAAGCTCTCGCTGGCGATGGCCTGGGCAGCCTGCATGGTCAGCTCGGGGCCGATGACCTCCAGGCACACCGGGCCCTCGTAGCCCGCGTCCACCAGCGCCTTGAAGTAGCCGTACAGGTTGATGTCGCCGCGGCCGCAGGCCTGGTCGGCGGGCGCGCCGGGGTTCGGGCCGGGGCCCTTGCAGTCGCGGATGTGCACGTGTCCCATCCGGGAGACGACCTGCGCCAGCGCTTCCTCGGGCTTCTCGCCCGCCCGATGGATGTGGCTGGGGTCCATGTCGATGCCGAAGGAATCCAGCTGGATGGCTTCCATGGCGCGCTTCGTGGTGGGCGTATCGTGGATGGCGCAGCCCACGTGCGCCTTGCAGCACAGCTTGACGCCGTACTCGGCGGCCAGCTTCGCCCGGGCGGTGAGCGTCTCGATGGACTTTACCACGTCCTCCTCCACGTCCATCTTGCCGCCGGGGCCCACGTTGACCACCGGGATGCCCAGGTACTGCGCGGCCTTGAAGGCTTTGGTGAGGCGCTCCTCGTCCAGCGAGGCGACCTCCATGGAGAGAAGCTCCACCCGCGCCTCCATCGCGGCGGCTTTGACCAGCGGGGCCTGGGTCTCCCAGGCGTCCAGCACCAGGTGTTCGCACATGCCCTGGATGGCGGAGAGCTCCACGCCGTCGTAGCCCGCGGCCTTGATGGCCTTCATGGCGTTTTTCACGCCGGTGCCCTTGAAAAGAACGGTATTCACGCCCAGTTTCATAAGCTGCATTCCTCCCGTGCCGTTATTCTGTTTCGTTTGTTGCCCTGCCGGGCCCATTCTGCGATTATTATACCCCCTGTAACACGAATATGCAATCAGTTTTTACATTTCCGCACAGGTTGAGGACGGATTCAGACAAACGTGCGGGGAATCCTTCCAAAACATGCGGATTGAGGCATTTGTTTGGCAGAGCGGAATTGTTCTAGTTATGTAATTTCCAGGTTGACGGGCGCGTAATAAAGGGCCTCCGCGCGGAGGCCCCGATGGGAAAACGGAAAGGATCACTTCTGAAGCAGGTGAATGGCGAAGCCGCCGATCTCTTCGGCAAAGTAGATGGCGTTGGGACGACCGTTTTTCAGGCTCAGGCTGCTCTCGTCGAAGGCGAAGCCCTGTCCTTCGAGATAGGCGCGGGCGCGGGTCACGGAATTCGTGGCGACGGCGATGTGGCCGTTTTTGCCGCGGCCGGGCTTTTTCATGGCCTCGATGGCCTTGCCCGCGAAGTCGGAGGAATTGCCCTCCTTCACCGGCCAGCCGAACAGCGCGGAGAACTTCTTCGCCACGGCGCTGGCTTCCTCGGCGCTCTCGCAGTTGACGCCCACGTGAACCAGCTCGAAGCCCAGCATCTTGCGGACGGCGCTGCGGGTGATTTCCTCGATCCTGTCGAACTCGCCCGCCTCGATGAGGTCGCTCTTGGCCATCCAGCTGCCGCCGCAGGCCACGATCTTCGGGAAGGAGAGGTAGGTGTTCAGGTTGTCCTCGTTCACGCCGCCGGTGGGCATGAAGAGCATGTCGCCGTAGGGGGCGCTGACAGCCTTGATGGTGGCGAGGCCGCCCATGGCTTCGGCGGGGAAGAATTTGACCACCTTCAGCCCGAAGCGGATGGCCTGCTCGATGTCGCTGGTGGTGGGGCAGCCGGGGAAGACGGGATAGCCCTTCTCCACGCAGTGGCCCACGACCTCGGGGTTGAAGCCGGGGGTGACGATGAACTGCGCGCCGGCGTTCATGGCCTTGTCGGCCTGCTCCACAGTGAGCACGGTGCCCGCGCCCACGAGCACGTCGGGAAGCTCGGCCGCCACGCGGCGGATGGATTCCTCGGCCGCGGCGGTGCGGAAGGTGATTTCCGCCACGGGCAGGCCGCCCTTGGCCAACGCGCGGCACAGCGGCACGGCGTCGGCGGGGTCGTTCAGCTTGATGACGGGCACGATGCCCAGGGAGGCGAATTTCTGGATCATATCCATTGGACGTTCACTCCTTATCGTTTTTTCACTGACCTCATTATACAACGCCTGCGCGGCGCGCACAAGGGCAAACTCACGCCCACACGAGCCACACCACCAGCGCGCCGACCGCGGCGGCGATCAGCGTGAAGGGAATGCCGATGCGCAGGAAGTCCTTCGTGGCGACCTTATAGCCCTCCTTCTGCAGTATGCCGATGCCCGCGATGTTGGCCGACGCGCCCACGGGCGTGATGTTGCCGCCCAGCGTCGCGCCGATGAGCAGGCCGAAGCAGAACAGATACGGCTCGATCCCCAGCATGGCGGCGATGGAGGTGACGACGGGCAGCATCGTCGCCACGTAGGGGATGTTGTCGATGAAGGCGGAGAGCAGCACGGAGACGGCCACGATCATCACGTACATGAGCGGCACGGAGCCGCTGCCCAGCTTCACGAACAGCGCGGCGATGGCGTCGATCACGCCCGCCTCCGTGAGCCCCTCGATGACCATGAACAGCCCGGCCAGCAGCAGCAGCGTCTTATAATCGATGGATTTGAGCACGCTCACGGCGGTCTCCGCGGACCGGCCGCGCAGCGTCTCATACAGGATGCCCAAGAGCGCCACGCCGCAGCAGATGAAGCCGTTGGTCATCTCGGGCTTGTTCGGGAACTGGGAGGCGACGATCAGCAGCGCGATGGTGCCGAACATCAGCGCGGTGGGCACGTAGTCCGTCACCGGGGTGGAGGGGCCGGGGGCGACGGGCTCTCGGTCGCGCCGGAACAGCCACAGGAGCACCGGGATGGTCATCAGCGCGCCCGCCTCCACGGCGAAGGCGATGCCGGGCCGGCCATGGAACCAGAAGAAGTCGTTGAAGCCCATGTTCGCGTAATTGCCCAGCAATATGGAGGTGGTGTCACCCACCAGCGTGGCCGCGCCCTGCAGGTTGCTGGAAACGGCGATGGCGATGATCACGGGAATGGGGTTCGTCTTGATCTGCTTCGCCACGGCGAGGCCGACGGGCGCCACCATCAGCACGGTGGCCACGTTGTCCACAAACGCGGACACCACGCCCGAGAACACGCTCAGCGCCACCACCGCCCATTGCACGTTCGGCACGACGCGCAGCAGTCCCTCGGCCATGCGCGAGGGCATTTTGCTCTGGATGAACAGCTCCACCGTGGCCATGGTGCCGGCGAGCATCATGAGCACGTTCCAGTTGATCGCGCCCGGCGCGCCGGAGAGGGGCAGTATGCCCAGCGCCACGAACACCGCCGCCGCGGCCAGCGCGATGATCCAGCGCTTCTCGGAAAACACCAGCAGCAGCACGTACATGACGCCGAAAAGCGCCAGCGCCAACGTCATCTGATTCACGAAAACCAACCTCCCTATAAAAAACAGGCACAGCCATGCTGTACCTGAAAACGCTTCGATTCCCATGCACAGCAAAGCCGGACATGAGTCTCACAAATTAAAGCCCGCCGGGAAAATCCGTGCTGACGGCGAGGCTCCGCGCGCAGGCGCGGCTGTTACTCCCTCATTCGAACGGTTCGATTATAGCACAGTTTTCCCGGCGGGGCAAGCGGGGCGGCGCGCGTTGGCCGCGGTTTGCGAAAGGATTAACACAAGCGGCCGCGGGGCGTTATTCCCGCCTTGAATTTTCTTTCATACGCGTGTATAATATGGCGCAGAGGGACGGCGGCCCGTGCCGTTCATAATCGAAAGGAGATGTTCTCATGGATATTCAGAAGATCATCAACGACGTCATCGCCAAGCTGAAGGCCGACCCGAACCTGCTGAAGAAGTTCGCCACCAATCCCGTCGAGACGCTGGAAAAGACCCTCGGCATCGACCTGCCGGACGAGCAGATCAACCAGGTCATCGAAGGCGTCAAAGGCAAGATCGACCTGAGCAAGGTCGACCTGAACAAGGCGACCGGACTGCTCGCCAAGATCAAGAGCTTCTTCTGCAAATAAGACTTATCCTTCCTCCACCACCAGCGCCCAGTCGTTGACGCCCTCCCGGCGGTCCGGCACGGCGAAATCGGCCTTTTCCCGCTTCGGCGCGCTTCCGGCAAAGCTGAGCGCGCCGGAGACCGGGTCGAACCAGCTGTACGCCAGCCGCTCGAAGGGCAAAAGCGCCGTATTCAGACTGATCACGTCTCCCTCATAACTGTATACCAGGAGCGCCTTCCGCGTGAGCAGGGCGGCGCGGTAGCCGTGGCGCGCGCCGTTTTCCCCGGCGATGAATTCCTGCGCGCTGCGGCCGGTGGTGAAGTCATACTGTTCGAGCAGCCGCCTGGCGTGGCGCATCTGGCCGCTGCCGGGGTCATGCAGGGCCTCGTCCCAGGTTTCCAGCGCGCTGTAAGAGGGAGTAAAGCCGGGCTTTAAAAACTGCATGATCGCGTTGTCGCCGTAGGTGTGCCCGGCCGCGCCGGTGAGCAGCGACCACCAGGCGTAGCGGCGCACGTCCGCCGCCTGCCAATAGGGCTGGGAGCCGTCGTGCAGCCCGTGGGGGATGAGCTCGTAGCTGGGCTCTCCGTCCAATGTGGGTTTATCCGGGCAGGCTCTGTGGTCCTCCTGCACGTAGCGGTAATTATCCTCGCCGTAGAAAACATCGTTGTCGTCCCAGGCGCTCATGGACTTCTGGCCGTAGTCCCGATGGCCGCTCTGGAACATGTTGAAGTCCAGCCAGTCGTCGCGGCCGAACCAGAACGACGAGGAGCAGCGCCCGAAGGGATGGAAGCCCGCGAGATGTCCCGGACAGAGGCGCTTGAGCGTGCGCCCGATCAGCCGGAAAGACTCCGGCGCGGCGCTGCCCCGCACGTCGCCGCCCACAAGCCAGATCACGTTGTCCTCCCGCCCGAACGTCTCCGCCAGAAAAGCGGCGTAGGCGGGAATGTTTTTTTCATTCAGCGCGCCGTCCTTCACGAAGCCGCCCCACGACGGCAGAAGCGCCATAAACAGCCCCAGTTCCCTTGCGCGGCGCACCACCGCCAGCGCGTGTTCCCAATAGCCCTCGCCCGCGGGCGCGGCGAAGTCGTCGTCCCGCAGCGCGCGCTTGCCGTCTATTGTGGCGTAACCCGGCGCGTGGACCAGCGTCGCCTGGATCACGGTGAAGCCCTTCTCCGCGCGGTTGCGCAGGTAAGCCTTCGCCTCGTCCATGGTCAGGCGGGAGAACAGCAGCCAGGCCGTGTCCCCCAGCCAGAAGAACGGCTCTCCGTCCAGATAGAAATACCTGCCCCGTGTCGTCAGTCGCATAGCATATCCTCCTGCTTTGTTTCAGCTTTTTCTATTTTCAGCCCAAATGCGCCGGATGAAAAGTAAATAATAGGTAAATATATACTTAGGCACCTTGACATATTCAGGAAAAGGCGCTATACTCATAATCGTTAGGTACAGAACAAAATGAGCGAATGAAAGGATGAATGAAACATATGTTTATGCAGGAAAAAAATGGGATCGTCTGCCCGAACTGCGGCAGACATTGTGCGATCGATGAACTGCGCTGCCCCCGCGGCATGGCGTTCGCGGCTGAAAGGCGCGGCGGCTTTGTTCCGCCGGTGCGCGGCGGGCGGGGATGTGGCCCGCGAGGCCCGCACGGTTTCCGCGATGGGTTTGCCCCGCGCGGCGAGTTCGGCCCTCACGGCCCTGGCGATGAATTTGGCCCGTGCGGTCCCCGCGACGGTTTCGGCCCGCATGGCCCGCGCGGTCCCCGCGAAGGCTTCGGCCCCCGCGGCTCTCACGGTCTCCGCGGCGGTTTCGGCCCGCGCGGCCCTCATGGCCCCATGCCGCCCTTTGGGGAGGACGATTCGCTGACAGGTTTGCTCTTCCGCTGCGCGCACGCCATGCGCCACTCGGATGGCTCCGGCGGGAGCCAGGAGCGGGTGCTGCGCATCCTGGCGCGGTGGGACGGCCTTTCCCAGCGGGCGCTGCAGGCGGAACTGGGCGTCCAGCCGGGCAGCCTGAGCGAGCTGATTTCCAAACTGGAGGCCAAGGGCCTGCTCACCCGCCAGCCGGACGGAGAGGACAGGCGGCGCGTGGTGCTGCACCTGACCGAGGCGGGCCGTGAGGCGGCCGAAGCCCTTCCCGAGCCCGGAACGCGCGACAGCCGCTTCGCCGCGCTCACCCAGGAGGAGCAGGACACCCTGCGCGCCCTGCTGCTGAAGCTGATCGGCGGAGCTGAGCCGGAAACGGAACAAGAGACAGAGTAATGACAGACGCATCCGCCCATGCGGTAAAATTTACCGCATGGGCGGCTTTTGTGAAGGAAAGCGGCGCGGCTGCGTAGAAAAAAGCAACGGAAAAGGGCCGCGTCCCCATCACTTCGAAAGCGAGGAATACATCCATGGCCAAGATCATCGGCAACGCGATTCCCAACCTGCCCTGGCAGGACAAGCCCGCCGGCTATACCGACCCGGTCTGGCGCTATACGGACAACCCCATCATCGGCCGCAACGGCAACAAGCGCTCCAACAGCGTGTTCAACAGCGCCGTGGTGCCCTTTGAGGACGGCTTCGCCGGCGTGTTCCGCTGCGACAGCCGCTCCATCTCCATGGATCTTTTCGCCGGCCGCTCGAAGGACGGCATCCATTGGCAGATCGATGACGAATCGCTGAACCTGGTGGGCGCCGATCCGGAGATCGCCCCCAACCAGTACCGCTACGACGCCCGCATCATCCCCCTGGAAGGCAAGTACTACGTGACCTGGTGCAACGGCTACCATGGACCCACCATCGGCGTGGCCTGGACGGAGGATTTCAGGACCTTCCACCAGCTGGAGAACGCCTTCCTGCCCTACAACCGCAACGGCGTGCTGTTCCCCCGCAAGGTGAACGGCATGTACATGATGCTGTCCCGCCCCTCCGACACCGGCCACACCCCCTTCGGCGACATCTACCTGAGCCAGTCGAAGGACCTGGAATTCTGGGGACGCCATCGCTATGTGTTCGGCACCTACGGCGGCAACGAGTCCGCCTGGCAGTCCACCAAGGTGGGCCCCGGCCCCGCGCCCATCGAGACGGACGAGGGCTGGCTGCTCATCTACCATGGCGTGCTGACCACCTGCAACGGCTTCGTTTACCGCATGGGCTGCGCCTTGCTCGACCTGGACGAGCCCTGGAAGGTGAAGTACCGCACGAAGGACTACATCCTCGCCCCGTGGGAGCTGTATGAGTGCGTGGGCGACGTGCCCAACGTCACCTTCCCCTGCGCGGCGCTGGCCGACGCGGCGACCGGCCGCATCGCCATCTACTACGGCTGCGCCGACACCGTGACCGGCCTGGCCTTCACCACGGCGGACGAGCTGGTGGACTACATGAAGGCGCACAATTTGAAGTAAGGGCTCGCTGCGCTTGATCCGCTTCGGGGCGGCGTGCGCGCGCCGCCCCTTTTCTGCGACATTCGGAGGAGAAAAGCCATGAGGGAAATACCGTCGTCCGTCATCAGGGAAGCCGCCGTGCGCCTGATTTACGAGGCCAGCTACCGGATCGGGCCGGACATTGAGGCGGCGATCCGCGCCGGCATCGGCCGGGAGAGGAGCGCCGCCGCCCGCGGCGTACTCGAACAGATCGCCGAAAGCTATGAGATCGCGCGGGCGGAATCCGTCGCCATCTGCCAGGACACGGGCATGGCGGTGTTTTTCTTCGAGATCGGGCAGGAGGTTCACATCATCGGCCCCTTCGAGGAAGCCGTGAACGACGCCGTGCGGGAGGCCTACCGGGACGGGTATCTGCGCAAGTCGGTGGTGGCCGAGCCCATGTTTGAGCGCGTGAACACCGGCGACAATACACCCGCCGTGATCCACATGAGGCTGGTGCCGGGCGACAGGATCCATATCCTTTTCACGCCCAAGGGCTTCGGCAGCGAGAACATGAGCCGCATCCGCATGTTTCCGCCCGCCGCCGGGGTGGAGGGCATGAAGCGGTTCGTGATCGAAACGGTCGCCGAGGCCGGGCCGAACCCCTGCCCGCCGGTGATCGTGGGCGTGGGCGTGGGGGGCACCTTCGAGCAGGCCGCGCTGACGGCCAAGCGCATGACGGCCCGCCCCGTTGGCAGCCACAACGCCGACCCGCGCTACGCGGCGCTGGAGGACGAGCTGCTCGCCGCGATCAATCGCCTGGGTGTCGGTCCGGCTGGCATCGGCGGCGCGACCACGGCGCTGGCCGTGAACATCGACTACCGGCCCACCCACATCGCCGGCATGCCGGTGGCGGTGAACATGTGCTGCCACTGCGCGCGGCACGCCGAAACCACCCTGTAGGAGGCGAGGGCATGAACGAAAAGAGAATTCGACTGCCGCTGACCCGGGAAACGGCCCGCACGCTGCGGGCGGGGGAGACCGTGCTGCTCACAGGCTCCATTTACACCGGCCGCGACGCCGCCCACAAGCGGCTCATTCAGCTGCTGGACGAAGGCAAGCCCCTGCCCATCGACGTGAAGGATCAGGTCATCTACTACGTCGGCCCGGCCCCGGCCAGCCCCGGCCACGCCGTGGGTTCCGCCGGGCCCACAACCAGCTACCGCATGGATTCCTACGCGCCCCGGCTCATCGAACTGGGCCTGACCGGCATGATCGGCAAGGGCAAGCGGAACCAGGCCGTGATCGACGCCATGAAGAGATACGGCGCGGTGTATTTCGGCGCGGTGGGCGGCGCGGCGGCGCTGATCGCCCGGCGCATCAAGAAGAGCGAGGTGGTCTGCTACGAAGACCTGGGCAGCGAGGCCATTCACCGCTTCGAGATCGAGGATTTCCCCGCCATCGTGCTGATCGACAGCGAGGGAGGCAACCTCTACGAGACCGGCCCAGCGGCTTACCGCGCGGAGATAGAGGACGAAGCGCAATAATACAAGCCCATCCGGCTTGATAATTCGGAAGCGATGGGGTATAATGGGCGTGGAGATCAGGGAAAGGGGATGATCGTATGCCTAACGAAGAAATCTACGCGCTGAAGGATCGTTTGGTGGAACAGCTTTCCCCCCTGAAGATATACCTTTTTGGTTCATACGCTTACGGAACCCCCGACGAGGACAGCGACTACGACTTTTATATCGTGGTCGACGACAGCAGAACGAACTGGCATGAAGAAACCGTAAAGGCATACCGTGCGATCGGCCATGACAGGACCCGCCCTGTGGACATCCTGGTGGGAACCGAGAGCAAGTTTGAAAAGCGGAAGGCCCTGCCCACGATCGAGCAGGAGGTCTTCCGGAAAGGGGTGCTGCTCTATGGATGAAATCATTGCCGCTTGGCTGGCGTATGCTGACGCGGATTATATGACCGCGGCCTTTCTCTATGAGAAGCAGCATCCCCGCCAGCTGGAAATCATCTGCTACCATTGCCAGCAGGCTGCGGAAAAGGCGATCAAGGCACTGTATCTGGCATTGGGTATTCCTGGCGGAATACCAAGAAAGCATGACCTGGCGTTTCTCCTGCAGCAGTTATCGGCGATGGTTGTCGTTCCTCAGCGTATTGAAAACGCGGCGATGCGCCTTGACCCGTATGCAATCATTGTCCGTTATCCGGGTGACGATCGGGTGGATGAGTTCCTGACAAAAAACGCGCTTGAACAAGCCAAAGAAGTATTGGACTGGGTAAAAAAACAGATCCCGCAATCAGACGCTTCGGATACATGATTTAAGGCCGCTCGCGAGGGCGGCCTTTCCGTTTGCTTTTATCAAAGTGTGGCGCGGGCGGCGGCCCCGTTCAGTGTGGACGAAGCCCGCAACAAACGATCCCCCTTCCTCGCGTGAGCGGGGAAGGGAGAATGAAGGGACGCGGTATGGCATGGCCTGCCAATACGTCTATTCGTTCAGCATGGCCGCGCCGTGATCGATGCGGAAGTGATACATGCTGTTGTCAAAGTAGTTCCAGGCGATCCTGCCGCCGTTTTCCACAGCGATGCAGACCAGGTAGTAGCCGTCCGGCAGGCCGGACACGTCGATGTTCATGCGGAAGAAGGCCTGGTCGAGATGCGCGCCGGCCGTCTCGTCGAAGGAGAGGTCGGCGTCCTCCGCGTAGGGGGAGATGGGATAAACGCCCAGCGTCTCGCCGCTGGTGGGGTCGGTCAGCAGGATGTAGCCGCGGCTCGCGGCCGCGTCCAACCCTTCGAGGAAGGCGAAGCCGCGCACGATGATCACGCTCTGCCCCGCCGCGTCGAACAGGTTCAGTTCCTTCAGCCCCAGCTTTACCTGCGGATCGGGCTGCGCGGGCAGCGCAGCGGGCAGCGCGACCGCTCCGGCGAGGACCTCCTGGGGAACCGGCGTCGCGGTGGGTTCGGGCGTGGGCGTTGCGGTGGCGGCGGCCGTCGGCTCGATGGTCGGCACGGACGTGGGGGCGTTTGTCGCGCCTGTCGGCTCAGCCGGGGACGACGTGCCCGGAACGATCGGCGAGAGGGGCACCGTCCCCTGCAGCACAAACAGGTAGAAGGCGCCGCAAAGGCCGATCAACAGCACGACGCCGATCAGGAAGCGGAGAATCGCCCCGCCGGCGCCCGGCCTGACGACAGACCGGCGCTTCTTTTTTCCATAGCCCCTGCTCATGAATGGTATTTCCTCCAAGTTGCCGCGCGGGCGGCAGAATTACATCAGACGCCGCTGTAGGCGGAGAAGCCGCCGTCGATGGGCAGCACCACGCCGGTGATGAAGCTGGCGGCCTCGTCGCACAGCAGGAACAGCACCGCGCCGAGCAGCTCGTCGGCCTCGCCGAAGCGGCCCATGGGCGTGGCGGCCAGGATCTTGCCGGTGCGCGCGGTGGGCTTGCCGTCCTCCGTGAAGAGCAGGCCCCTGTTCTGGTTGGTCACGAAGAACCCGGGCGCCACGGCGTTCACGCGGATATTCGACTTGGCCAGGTAGGTGGCCAGCCACTGGGTGAAGTTGCTCACGGCGGACTTCGCGCCGGAGTAGGCGGGGATCTTGGTGAGCGGGCGGAAGGCGTTCATGGAGGACACGTTCATGATGTTGCCGCCGCGGCCGATCATGTCCTTGGCGAACACCTGGGTGGTCATCAGCGCCGCGATCACGTTCAGGTCAAACACGAAGCGCACGCCCGCGGGATCGAGGTCGAAGAAGGTCTTGATGCCTTCGATCTTGGCGTCAAACTGCTCGTCGTCGGTGGTGCCGCGGGGGTTGTTGCCGCCCGCGCCGTTGATGAGGATGTCGCACGGGCCGAGCTTCTCGAGCACCACGTCGTGCGCGGCCTTCAGGCTCTCGGCCTCCAGGCAGTTCACCTTCACGGCCACGGCGCAGCCGCCCGCGGCGGTGATCTCATCGGCCACCTTCTGGGCGGCGTCAATGTTCAGGTCGAGCACGGCGACCTTCGCGCCGCACTGGGCCAGGGCCACGGAGAACGCGGAGCAGAGCACGCCGCCCGCGCCGGTGATAACGGCAACCTTGCCGGACAGATCGACATTCAGCGGAAGCTTCATGGTACATACCGTCCTTTCTTATACGCGGTGAATAGCTTTTTTATTATACACATTGACGTGCGGCCTGTCAACTTTTTTTGTCGGGACCCGTTCGCTTAAGGGAAAAGCGGCTCAATCCAGGACGCCGTGCTCTGGATTGTTCATCATGGCCGGCCTGCGCTCGTAGCGCGTTTCGATGGGCCAGATCGCGCCGGCGTCGCTGCTCTTCTCGAAGGCGGTGAGGATCTCCAGCACGTGCTGGGTCTGCTTGTAGTCGGTGCGGCAGAAGCGGCCGGTCTCCAGGGCCTTCGCCATGTCGGCCAGGCCCAGCGCGCGGCTGTTCTCGGCGTAGTCGAAGGCGAGCGGTATTTCGACCGGCTCCTTGTCGCCGGGCCTGAAAAGCTTCACCGGACCGCCGAAGCTGTTCGGGTCGGGCGCGAAGAGAGTGCCCTTCTCGCCGTAGATTTCCAGCCTCGCCTGGGAGGGATAGTACACGTCGAACGTGGTGAAGATGGTGCCGATCGCGCCGCTGTCAAAGTGCAGCGTGCCGGTCACGTAGGTGGGCACGTCCACGGTGACGACTTCGCCGTTGTGGGGCTGGCTGGTGATGGTGCGCGTGGGGAAGGAGGTTTTCGTGACGCCGGTCACGGCCTTCACGCCGCCCGCCAGGTTGATCAGCGCGGTGAGGTAATAGGGGCCCATGTCCATCATGGGGCCGCCGCCGCGCTTGTAGTAGAATTCCGGGTCGGGATGCCAGGTTTCATGGCCCCGGCAGATCATGAACGCCGCCGCGCCGATCACCCGGCCGATTTCTCCGGAGTCGATGAGCTGGCGGCAGGTCTGTATGCCCGCGCCCATGAAGGTGTCCGGCGCGCCGCCCAGCATGAGGCCCTTCGCCTCGGCCAGCGCCACCAGTTCGCGGCCCTCGTCCCAGTCCGCGGCCAGCGGCTTTTCGGAGTAGACGTGCTTGCCCGCTTCCAGCGCGGCCTTGGTCACGCCGTAGTGTTCGTAGGGCCGGGTGAGGTTGAGAACGATGTCCACCTCCGGGTCGGCGAAGGCGTCGTACATGGTCTCGTACAGCTTGGGCACATTGTAGGCCGCCTGCGCCTTCTCCGCCCGCTCGCGGATCAGATCGCACACGCCGATCAAATTGATCTCCTTGAACGTGCCGGTGATGTTCTTCAGATAGATCCCGCTGATCGACCCCACGCCGATCATGGCAATATTCACAGACATAAGAAAAAACCTCCGGTTTTTTAATGGGGAATGGGTAATTGGGAATTGGAGGCGCGGCGTCAGTACATCTTTGCGGTGTTTTCGAAGCGGTCGGTGGTGAGGTTGTGGTCGATGGCGTACTGCTTGCCTTCGGCGGCCCACACGAGACCGCGCTCCATCAGCACGCCGGCTTCGGGGGATTTGTCGAACACGTCGTCATGGTGGCCGAGGGAGTTGTAGAACACGCGGCCGTTGCCCCAGTATTTCGTCCAGACGACAGGCATGTCCACGGGCTTGTTGGAGATGTGGTAGTAGTGCACCACGGGGAAGCGGGTGGTGGCCAGCACTTCGATGGCGGGATCCACGTGCAGGTAGTAGTGTTCGCTGCACACGTCGAAATCCTCCACGCCCTCCACGATGGGGCTGGAGCCGCGGCGCACGTTCACGCGGTAGTGGATGCCGTCGCCGCCGGGATGGCTCACCCACTGGCCGCCGGTCATGAACTGCCACTCGGTATCCTGGCGGAAGGAATCGCACATGCCGCCGTGGCATCCGGCCAGGCCGGTGCCCGCCGCGACGGCCTTGGAGATGTTGACCACGCGCTGGTGTTCGATCTGGCCCATCGTCCAGCTGGCCACGATCAGGTCGAGGCCCTTGAGCATGTCGGCGTCGTCCAGGGTTTCCAGCGTGTCGGTGATGGTCACGTCGTAGCCGTGCTTTTCGAGCATGCGCTTGTAGCGCGCGGAGACGAGTTTGGGTTCATGGCCGTCCCAGCCGCCCTGGAAGATCAGGACTTTCTTTTCCGTCTGCATTTCTTTTTTCCCTCCCTGTTGATGTCGGTGTTTTGCCCTGTCATTATACCATGGCGCCGGGTCGTTGCCAATGGCTTTTTATCATTCCGCCGGTGCGCCGGCGCGGATGGACACACTGTATTTTCCCGGCCGCTTCCACCGGAGGCAGTATGTGCCCGGATGCACCTGCCGCACGGACGATCCTTCCGAGAGGCCCTCGAAGTGGTAGTCAGGGCCTTGCCGGAGGGTCGCCAGCAGCGCCGAGCCGTCGCGATGAGTCTCCACCGTGATGTCCAGCGCGGTTTTCTCCCCGTTCCAGCGCTGGGAGAGGATGGATGTGTCGAAGCCGACGGTGGCGGTTCCCGGCGTGTAGTAGCTCTGGTAGAAAGCCAGCATCGGCGCGGAAAGGCCGGAGAAATGGTGGAATCCCGCGCCGCGGCCGTTCGCCAGCATGAAGTGCTCGTAGCAGTTCCCGTCCACGTCCGTCTCCCGCCGCCACAGGCGCATGGCCGTCATCGCGATCCGGTGCGCCAGGCGCGTTTCGCCCAGGTCGAGCAGCGCCTTCCACAGGATCCACTGGTGCGGCACCCACACGGAGCCGTTCCAGTAGCCTGACAGGCTGAAATAAGGCGCGCGCGTGTCCACCACGCTGACGCCGTAGCGCGTCATCAGGCCCTCGCGCAGGTTTTTCAGCATGCGTTTGGCGCGATCGGGCTCGACCGCGCCCACCAGCGCGGGATACAGGCCGTCCAGGCCCTGGTTCATGTTGTTTCCCCGCTCGTCCCGCAGGATGCCGGCAAAGCCGCCGGCCCCGTCGTCCCGCGCGTAGCCGTAGTAGCCGGTTTCCTCGTCCCAGCAGGCCTCCAGCGCCCGGATGAGGGGCTGGCGCAGGGCGTCGTACTGGACCGCGTCCGCCTCGAAGCCCAGCAGGCGGGCGGCGTTTTTCAGTATGACGCCGTAGAGCAGCAGCATGGAGGCCTGTATGACCGGCGCGGTTTTCGGAGCCAGGCCGTGATCGTGGGTGTACTTCTGGGCGGGGTAATCGTCCCAGCCGCCGGAATTATAGAAGATATGCCAGGCGACGGGCAGCCCGCCCCGGCGCGGCAGCGCGGCGAAGAACCGGTACGCGCCCCGCAGCGAAGGATAGAGCGCCCGGCAGGCGTCGTAATCGCCGGCGTCCAGCAGCGCCTTGAAGCCGAACATCTGCGTGAGGATGGGCGTTCCGTGGTTGAGGTAGGGCGAATGCGGGTCTCCCTCCGGCATGAGATAGGCGCGGATGAGCTGCGCGCCCAGTCCTCGATCCAACGTCAGCAGGCCCACGGCGTTCATGCCCAGGTCCCAGGTGTAGAAGCTGTCCCAGTTGCGGCCCGGGGAGTAGCTCTTGATGAACCGCCCGCGGAAGTACATGGGATACACCACGTTCATCGCCGTGGTCGCCGCCAGGCGCTCCATGGAGGGGCTCAGCGGGCCGCCGGCGGGGTTTCCCGCCAGCAGCGGCGCGATCGGCGCTTCGACAGGACGCGGCGCTTTGCCGAAGGCGATCTGCACGTTGACGCACACCGAACCGCGGGGCGGAATGAAGAGGGGCC
The DNA here is from genome assembly GCA_017527065.1 of Clostridia bacterium. Taxonomy (GTDB): domain Bacteria; phylum Bacillota; class Clostridia; order Christensenellales; family Aristaeellaceae; genus Firm-10. Next base: position 11,369 of record JAFXQO010000062.1, on the reverse strand, counting down.
GGATGAACAGGTCGGCGAAGTGGCCGTCCCCGCCGCCCTTCAGCGTCCGGCTGACGTGGTTGTGTATGCTGCGGGTCAGTATCTCGCCGTCGCTCTCGCCTTCCAGCTGGCGCACCACATAGTCCGGCGCGTCCCAGCGGACGGTATAGGGCTTTTTCAGCAGGGGATAGCGGAGCGTCATTTCGCCCTGCCCTTCTTCGATTTCCGGCGCGAACGCCTTGGGCCAGGGCGAGAAGGCCGAATCCTGCGCGCCGGGGCCGATGGCGAAGCCGTCTATGACCGTCTGCCCGCCGGAGAAGTCCAGTATCAGTTCGCTGTATTCGCCAGGCTCCAGCGGCAGCTCGAGGACTGTCAGCGCCTCGCAGGCCGGCAGCGCGTGGGCCTTGCCGCACACCGTCACCGTTGCGCCTGGCTCGGCGCGGCAGCGCAGCAGCAGCCGGTCGGCGCGCACGGGCGCGAACCGATATATCAGCGAGACGGTTTGCCCGTCCTTTCCGGTATCCAGCGCCGCGCCCTTCACGGCGCCGTCCTCAAAGCGCTCGCCCAGCCGGAAGCCGTCCGCCGCGATGCCGGAGAAGCCTTCCTGGCGGGCGTAATCCGCCGCGTCGATCCACAGGACGCCCTCGGGCAGAGAGATTTCCGCGCCGCGCACCGCCCGGTGGTAGTAGGTCTGCCCACGCAGCGAGAAGCACAGGTCGGCCATGACCGATTCCGGCCGCCGGGTGTTGTTCACAAAGGTGAGCTTCAGCTGCGCCGCCGCGCCCTCCTGCGCGAGGCGGGCGTCGCAGTACAGCCGTCCGCCGGGGATCATGTCGTAGCGGAAGGCGAAGCCCAGAAGGTCGGGCCGCGCCGAGAGCATGCGCGCGCCGCCGTCGGCGATGGCGCGGGTGTCCATCACGCTGCGCCGGTAGAAGCCGGGCAGCACGTCGATATCCAGCCGCAGCCCGCGTTCGGGATCGGCGATATGGGAAAAGCCGACGTAGCGCTTGTTGTAGGGGCCGTATTGGGGCAGGTCGAGATCGTGCGTCCAGCCGGAATGTGCATCCATCGTCTTTCCTCCTTGCCTTTCAGCGGCACAGTATGCCCTGCACCTTGCGCGGGCCCAGCGTCAGCTCGACGGCCGGGCCGGGCAGGGGCCGCGCGCCCGGCTGGGGTTCGGCGAGGCCGTTTGCCGGCAGAATCGAGGCGTAGGGCGCGCACAGCGTCACGCGGCAGGCCGCCGCCTCTTCGGACGGATTGTACAGCCGGAGGAACAGCCCGTCCTCCGTTTCCCGGACGCAGCTCAGCAGCGCGCCTTCCACCCGCGGCAGCGCGTTCACCAGGGGCAGGGGGCAGCGGATCGCGGGGGTGTTCATGGCCAGGGCGACGCGCCAGAGCCGTTCGTCGTCGTCCGCGGGATGGGGGCATACCGCGTAATCGAAGGCGAAGGCGCGGCCCAGGTTGTAGGACAGGTCGCTGTCGCACTTGTATTCCATGGCGGCGGAGCGGAACAGGGTGAGGAGCATCACGCCCGCCTCCATGTTGCCGGCCGGCGTGCCGCGGTTGAGGACGGCCAGGCCCGCCGCCTTGTCGCGGGCGTCCATGAACATCTGCGCGGCCTGCTCGCCTTCGAGGGCGGAGAGGGCGTAGGGGATCTGACGGCGCGCCTCGCCGAGATCCGCCACCGGGAAGGCCGCGCGCAGGCGGATGGCCTTGCTCTCGCAGGCAAACTCCGTGTGATAGTCGATCTCCGGCGCGGACCTGGACAGGGTAACCGTGGTGGTGAAGCGCACCTGCGTGATCCAGAAGCGCAGCTCGCCCGCCTGGCGGATGACGACGCGGTCGGCGTCCGCCCCGACGACCTTCGCCTCCAGGATGCGGGGCAGGAATGTGGCGCTGTCCTCCCGGAACAGCGGGTCGGGGCGGTTGTGCGTGAAGGGCTGGTTTTCCCGGGTGAGACGCGGCACGGAGAGCGCCCACCAGCTGTCGCCATTGTCCTGCTGCATGGTCAGCGCGCCGAAGGGCACGGGATTTCCCGCGCTGTCGCCGGAGGCGACCAGTTCGCGGCCGGTTTGCCTTTCCACGAGGGAGACGACGCAGCCCTGTTCGTTCACCCGCGCGGCGTACCATGCGTTTTCAAACGCCAGCGGGAGCGCGGGCGCTTCGCACGGCGCGGGCTTTTCCGCCTCGCGCGCCGGGGCGAAACCCAGGGCGGGCAGGTCGATGAGCCCCGCCTCCGTGCGGATACGCCGGGGGAAGGGCAGCGCGTTGAACCAGGCGGTCTCGCCCGCGCCGCCGGTCAGTTCCCGGCGCGTTTCGTCGAGCAGGTGCCCCAGCGCCCGGAAGTCGGCCTCCACGTCCCGCACGGCGCGGTTGCAGATGGTGCCGCAGATGATGTCGTGGAACTGGTTTTTGAGGTGCAGCTTCCAGGCCAGCGTGAAGTCCTTCTTCGCCCGCAGCGCCGCGCTGAGGGCCTCCAGCGCGTAGAGCTCGCCGGAATACGCGCGGTCCTTCTGCTTGATCCAGATGTTGGTGGCGAAGGTGCCCTGCATGGAGCTCACGAACTCGCCGCCGAACACCGGCGCGTTATCCCAGTCCACGGCGTCCAGCGCGTCGCCGGGCGCGGCGAAGACGAGTTCGGGCAGCGCGCCGCGCGCGTTCAGGCCCTTCACGATTTTCGGCGCGAGGCGGGAGGGGAAGCGCATGTCGCCGCCCACGGGCAGGTACTGAGGGTCGTCGCCGCAGGCCTGGCGGTTTTTGTCCATCAGGCGGGCGATGCCCTGCTCGCCCTCGGCCCATTCCAGCTCGGCCGCGTTCTCGTTCTCCGCGGCGGCCGGGAAGCCGACGCCGTCGTAGTGGGTGCTCATCCAGTGGCTCTTGAGGAGGCTGCCGTCCGCCCCGCGCCAGACGAAGTTCTGCCGGGCCGCGTCGTAGCGCATGCAGCGGCTGAAGGCGTAGTACTCATAACCGCACTGGGACATGATCTGCGGGATCTGGGCGTGGTGTCCCCAGCAGTCCGCGATCATGCACACGCGCGGCTTCAGGCCCAGCGTGTCGCGCACGATCTTTCCGCCGACGGCCGCGTGCATGTAAAGGCTTTCGCCGTCGGGCAGGTTCATGTCCGGCACGGCGTACAGGCCCGGCTCGCAGCGCAGCCGGCCTTCCTGCGCCAGCGCGCGCATGAGATCGCGCTTTTCGGGCCGCGCGTCCCAGTACGCCTCCAGCAGCCACGCCTGCTCCAGGAAGTAGCGGTACTCCGGGTTTTCCTTAAGGATGTTCAGCGCCTCGTCGAGTATTTCGAGGCAGCGCGCGGTGTATTCCGCCTCCGGGCGCAGGTAGGCGATGTCGTGGTGGAAGGTGGGAACCAGGTAAGCCTTTGTCATTGAACACACATCCTTTCCCTCAGCCCCTTCTGTATGGCGTTTCGCCCGTTTCCTCAAATCGGTCGAAGAACGCGTTCATCTGCCGTTCGTCGCCGAACCCGGTGGCAAAGTACATGCCCTCCGCGCCGACATCATCCGTCACGGCGCGGAAATCGTCCTGGCTTCCGATGAAGTGCATTCTCCTTCCCGCGTTCCGTATTTTCCGGTAAACGTCGATCCATTTATATCCAAAACCGGCGCCGTCTCCGGGCTGCCATTGGACAGCCTCGATCCGGTCGATCGCCAGTATTTTGTCGAGATGTACAAGAGCGCCTTTCCCATCCAGATGATACAGGGAATGGCCGAGGGTATCGCTGGTCTGCCTCAGATAGGGATCGACGAATTCGTCGAACATATCCGGGCTGATCATGTATGAAAAATCGCATTGCTGCGTGTAATAGGGCTTCTCTGAAAGCAATCCGGCCCAATCGGCAAAGGCCGGATTGTTTTCGGACAGAATCTCCATGAAGGCCCAATAGGCCTGCTGCCAGACCGCGTGCGCTTCTTCGCACAGCCGCTTCACTTCTGCCGGCTCGTCCAGCATCGCGTAAAGCAGGCGCTCCGTGCCGACCAGGGAGGCGACCACGTCCAGCTCGCCGCCGATGTCGTTCATGCCCATGACGACGCGGCCCCGCCATTTTTTGACGCCTGCCCAGTAAAGGTCCTTGCAGCGGTTAAACCAGGGATTGTCCCTGTCCAGTTCAAGATGGATGTCGCTCAGCGCGGGCTCTCCTGGCAGCGGGTGGAACCAGACCGTGTTCTGATCGGTCTGGACGGGGGAACCCAGGTACGAGGCCAGCGCGCCGGGGCCGAAAAAAGCCCAGTACGCGAAGGGGAAGGCGTCGCCATAGCAGTCGGTGTGCGCGATGTTGTGGTCGATTTCCGCAATCACCTCGTCAGGGCTCTTTGAAAAATCGCCGCAAGTGCTCTTGCTGATTTGCGGGCGCTGGTCAAAGCTCCGCCTGGCTGTGATGAGCGGCCTCTTCAGGCGGCCTGCCCACCAGGCTTCATAGACCTCGATGGTCCGCGCCCAGTCCTCCGGCGTGAAATACATGAAACCTACCTCCGCCTTTTCGATATGAAAGCGGCCGCCGCGGCAGCGGGAAAGCTGCCGCGGCAGCCGCGGACTGCCTTTATGCCGATTCAGGAATGATTACTTGTTTTCCGCGTACCACTCGTTGGCTTCCTCGGTGAGGATGTCGCCGCCGCGATCCATCCACTCCTGCACGTAGTCCTCGTAGCTCTCAAGCGGCTGAGTGCCGGTGATGATGGCCACGAAGGTCTCGTTGCGCAGGGTATCCAGCTCGGAGTTGTACTCGCTGGCGGAGGGCAGCAGGCCGCGAACCACGTTCTTGCGGTACATGCCGCACTGGTCGTTCTCGAAGAAGTCCAGGCGGTTCTTGATGGTCTTGTCGCCGTAGAAGTCCAGGAACATGCCGCGCTCGGAGTTGACCTTCTCAGGTCCGAACAGGCCGCGCAGCACGCGGATGCCCTTCTCGTTGCGGTCGGTGGTGTTGAGGAAGTTGGTGAGGCTGCCGTCCTCGTTGACAGCGTAGTCCTCGCCCTCGATGCCCCAGCAGTTCAGCAGCATGATCTCGTCGTCGGTGCCGAAGATGTCCATGATCTTGAAGATCGCGGCCAGCTTATCGGGATCGTCGTTCAGGCGGGCGTCATAGGCGTAGCCCGTGCCCAGGCTGACGGGATAGCCCACTTCCAGGCCGTACTCGCCGTCGGGGCCGGCCGGCCAGGGCGCGTACACGAAGTCGGAATCAGCGCCGTTGATGGCGTACCACTCGATGGCCACGGGGCCGCCGTTGTCGCCCATGACGTCCGGGCGGCGATAGTGGTCGATGGAGGCATGGCAGGACGCGCCGATCACGCCGTTGATGAAGGCGTGGTTCACGGCCCAGTAGCCGCCGTTGTTCTCGCCGGTCACGAACTCGGGATCGAGCACGCCGTCGTCATACAGCTTCTTCAGCAGAGCCAAGGCGTCCTTGTTGCTCTCCTTCACGTCGGAGGCGATCAGGCCGCCTTCGCCGTCCTCCAGCCACAGGCGGGAGTTGTAGGAAGAGCCATAGGCGCCGAAGATGGCGCGCACCACGGACTCAGAGCAGCCGTAGGTGTCCTTCACGCCGTTGCCGTCCGGGTCTTCGTTGGCGAAGCGATAGAGCAGCGCCACGAAGTCGTCCAGGGTCTTGGGCAGAACGTCGGGGCTGTCATGGGCGACGCCCAGGGCGTCCAGCCAGTCTTCGCGATACATGAGGGTCTTGCTGGGCATGGCGCTCTGCTCGTCGAAATACGGCACGGTGGTCATCTTGCCGTCATCCGCGCAGGCCAGCTTCCAGAACATGTCCACATAGTCCTTCAGACGGCCCTGATAGCCGCCGTTGTTCAGGAACTCATAGGTCGCCGGGGCGTTCTCCTTGAAGAAGTCCACTTCCCAGGAGGCGATGGCGCCCTGATCGTAGTACTGGCTCAGCACCACGGCGTCGCCGCCGATGAACACGTCCGGGGCGGTGCCGCCGGCGATGCGGGTGTTGATGATCTCGCGGTAGTTCGCGTTCTCAACGAACACCACGTCGAAGGTCACATCCAGGCCGTAGCGCTCCTTCATGAGCTGCTCGGTGGGATGCACCACGATGTCCTTGGCCTCGTCCCAGGGGCCGAACAGGTAAGGCGCCACGGAGATGGTGCCCGACCAGGTGATGGGTGTCGCGTCCGCCATGGCGAAGGCCGGCAGCGCCAGCATCAGGCACAGCGCGATAACCAACAGTTTCTTCATGGGTAAGATCCTCCTTTTCATATTATTTCACAGGCGTCGCCTGTAAAATTCAGCCTTTCAGCGAGCCGACCATGATGCCCTTCACGAAGTAGCGCTGCACGAAGGGATACACGCACAGGATGGGCAGCGTGGCCACGAAGATGGCCGCGCCCTTCAGTCCCTCGGGGCTGGCCTGCAGGTAGTCGTTCATCTCCTGCACCTGCGTGGATTCCAGCATTTGCTGGGTGCCGGTGATCAGGATGCGCCGCAGCACCACCTGCAGGGTGAAGCGCGTCTCGTCGGTGATGTAGATCAGCACGTCGAACCAGGCGTTCCAGTGTCCCACGGCCAGCCACAGCGCCACCGTGGCGAGGATGGGTTTCGAGAGAGGCAGCACCACCGAGATGAAGGTGCGGAACCGGCCCGCGCCGTCGATCATGCAGCTCTCCTCGATTTCCTCCGGGAGGGACTGGAAGTAGTTGCGCATGATGACCAGGTTGTAGGCGCTCACCATGCCCGGCAGGATCATGGAAGCGAAGGTGTCCAGGAGACCCAGGTCGCGCACCAGCAGGTAGTTGGGGATCAGGCCGCCGGAGAAGAACATGGTGAAAACGATCAGGAGCGTCCAGTAAGCGCGGTGCGGGAAATAGGCTTTGGACAGGGCGTAGGCGCCCATGGCCGTGATGAACAGCGACAGGCTGGTGCCCACCAGCGTGCGCAGGATGGTGTTTTTATACCCCAGCCAGATATACTTGCTCTTGAGCACCTTGGCGTAGTTGTCCAGCGTGGGGTCTTCGGGCCAGAGGTGAAGGCCGCCCTTCGTGGCCACGTAACCCGGCGAAAAGGACAAAACCAGCATGTGGACGAAGGTCAGCACCACGCTGAAGATGAAGAGGGTCAGGATGATGTGAACGAGCACGTCGGCCCAGCTGACTTTTTCTCTCACGGCTCACCCCTCCTCACCAGATGCCGCTGCCGTTGATCTTCTTCGTGATGGCGTTGGTGGCGACGACCAGCACGAAGCCGATGGCGTTCTTGAACAGGCCCACGGCGGTGGAGAAAGAATACTTCATGTCGCCCAGGCCCTCGCGGTAGACGTAGGTGTCGATGATGTCGCCCGTCTTGTACACCGCGGAGTTATACAGGTTGAACACCTGGTCGAAGCCCGCGTCCATCACCGAGCCCACGCGCAGGATCAGCATGACCGTGATGGTGGGCAGAAGCGCCGGCAGCGTCACGTGCAGCAGCCGCTGGAACCGCGTCGCGCCGTCGCACACCGCCGCCTCGTACAGCTCGGGGGAGATGCCGGAAATGGTGGCGATGTACAGCACCGAGCCCCAGCCGACCTCCTTCCAGATGTCGGACACGATCAGCGTGCCGCGGAAGTAGGCGTTGTCGCCCAGGAAGAACAGCGCTTTTTCAAAGCCCAGCCACTTGGTGAGGATGTAGTTCACCGCGCCGTTGTTCGGCGAGAGCAGCTGGTTTAACAGGCCCGCCACCACGACCCAGGAGAGGAAATGCGGCAGGTAGCTCACCGTCTGCACGATCTTTTTGTATTTCAGGCTGCGCACTTCGTTCAGAAGCAGCGCGAAGATGATCGGCATGGGAAAGCCCACCAGGATCTTCAGACCGCTGATGACGATGGTGTTTTCCAGCGCGCGCAGGAAGGTGCGGCTGGCGAAGGCCTTCTCGAAGTGTTTCAGGCCCACCCACGGGCTGCCCCAGATGCCGGCGTTGATCTTGAAATCCTTGAAAGCCATCATCAGGCCCGCCATGGGCACGTATTTGAATATGATGAAATAGACGATGGTGGGCAGCAGCATCAGGCACAGGGCGTACTGCTTCTTATACCCCGCGAAGCCGGCCAGAAAGCCGTTCCGCTTGCCGCCCCCGGCAGTCTGCGTGGTCAAGCGGCATACCTCCCTTTCCCGACAGTAAAAAATAACCTTTCCATCACAATCTTTACATTATTATAGCGTAGAATGGCCCGGGTGTCAACGCCAAAAAGTACACGAACTTTATGATCCATTGACCGCTTTTATGATAAAAGTACAGCGGGACGGGGGAAAAACCCGTCTATCGGCCGCATTCCTCCAGCGCGATCTCGCTGAAGCGCCACAGCCGCCGGGGATCGTAGCGCACGGTGGAGATATCCTTCAGGATCATCTCCAGCTGCACGCCGTTCTTCTTCGCGGCGTCGATGGTGCGGCGCAGGTCGGCGCGCACGGCGTCCTCGTCGAAGGAATCGGTGGCCAGCAGCGCGGGGGAGGGCTTGTTGCTCATGATGATATGCCTGGGCAGCTTCTCGGCGAACGCCTCCCGGTGGCTCCAGGGGCTGCAGGAGATCTTGCGCACGTTGGGGAGTTGGCTCACGATCTCCATCCGGTCGTCCAGCCGGTCGCAGCAGCCGTAATAGATGTGCCTGAAATGCGGGAAGATGCGCTTCATATAGGCGCACTCGAAGTCCGCGGTGATCTGGGGCGAGACGGCGGTGAACAGCTGCGCCAGGCCGAAGGCCCAGGCGTCGCCGGAAACGCCGTCCGGCGAGGCGGGGTCGTCCGGGCGGTAGGTGTGGGAGCAGTGGCAGTAGTGGGTCTGCGTGTCAAACAGGCGCATCCGGTTGGCCTGTTCGATCATGCCCAGGTATCCCTTTGTCATCTTCTCCATCAGCGCGTGCATCATTTCCGGCCTGTCCATCAGCTCGATGTAGCAGTTCTCCACGCCCATCCAGTAGGCGATGGTGTCCCACGCGCCCAGGTGCAGCACGATGCCGGTGAAGCGCCAGCCGATGACGCCGTCGAACAGCTCCTCCGCCGCTTCGGCGATTTCCGCCTGCCGCGCCTCGTCGAGGGTCAGCGTCGGCGTGTGGATTTTTTCCAGGTCTTCCGGCTCGTTGATGAGGCACTCCATGGACTGGGAGGCCACGTCGCTGGTCTGGTCGGTCAGAAGGCGCGTGACCTTGGCGTCCAGGCCCCAGCCGCTGTTATGGATGGGCCGCTCGAGCTTTATGTAGGGGTCGAGCACCATGTCGGCCCGCATGTGGTCCCACTTGTACAGTTCCCGCAGCATCCAGGTCTCGACGCGTCGCCAATAGGGCTCGTCCACCCGGTTGTTAAGGCATCCGTCGACGTTCAGCTCGTTCCACGGCATCTGGTCGATAAGCACCCGCGGGCGTTCGGGCTCGAGCGTGTTGAAGCGCTCCCACCCGGCTCGGCGAGCGTCCTGCTCGGGCAGGGCGGCCGCCGCCGCGTAGCGCTGCGCCAATGTCCTCAGCCGCGTCTTTTCCTCCTGTGTCAGCATCATGGCAATCGCTCCTTTCCCGCGTCAGGCTCCAAAGAAGTATTCCTCCAGCATCAGGCACCAGCAATGGTAAATGGGCAGATGGTATTCCTGGATCAGGTATGTCTCCGTTTCCGGCGCCTGCACGGTCACGTCGCACAGGTCCTTCATCTGGCCGCCGGTCCGGCCGGTGAGGCCGATCACCCGCAGGTCCAGGGCCTTGGCCGTCACGATTGCCCGCAGGATGTTTTCGCTGCGGCCGGAGGTGGAAATGCCAAGGAACACGTCGCCGGGGCGGCCGTAACCCAGCAGCTGCTGCGCGTACACGTCCGCGCCGCCCACGTCGTTCATGAACGCGGTGGACAGGGCTTCGTGTCCCACCAGGGGGATGGCCGTCAGCGTCCGCTCCAGGGATTGGGCGAGGGCGGCGCCGCGCGCCGGATCGACGGCGATCAGCTTTTCGGCGAACGCCGCCTGGACGGGCCGGGGTTTGACGAAGCGCTTCATCAGCTCGCCCACGATGTGCTCGCTGTCCGCCGCCGATCCGCCGTTGCCCGCGACCAGCAGCTTCCCGCCCTGGGCGAAGCTCTCCTGCATGATGAGATACGCGTCTGTGATCTGCTCCCGGATTGTTTCCAGTGGGGGATAGCGTTTCATCAGAGCGTCGATGTGCTTCCACACCCGGGGTTCCAGTGTCGCCATTGTCCTTCCTCCTCGCGCCGTCCGCCGCCCGCGCGGGCCGGGGCCGGCATGCCTTCGTTGAATACCTTCATTATAGATAGACGCGCTGGCCGTGTCAATCCTTTTGCTTCGATCCTGTTTTTTATATCGTCATGCGGAACGACGCCGCGGGCCAAGTGAAAAAAGAAGGACTGCCCCTCATGACGCTTTCATTTGTCATGTTGAGACAATCCCTCTGAATTATTATCTTACCCCGAACAGCATTTCGCCGTAGCTGGGATAGGGCCAGTATTTTGAGGAGACCATCAGCTCGGTCTCGTCCACCACCGCGCGCAGCGATTCCATGGTCTGGACCACCACGTCGTGGTAGTAGTGGCTTTCTGCCTCGCAGCCCTGGCAGGCGGGCACGGCGTCCACCGCCGCGTTGAGCTGCGCCACGCGCTCCACGATGAGCTGCGTCTTGCCGGACAGCGTGCGCGCCATCATCTTTTCCGGACACACGGCGATGCCCAGCTGATCCTTCCTGAGCGCGGCGTCCGTGAGGAAGGAGACATAACTCATCACGGCCGGCAGTATGTCGCGGTTCACCATGTCGATCATGGTGAGGGCCTCGATGTGGATGGTCTTGTTGTAGTTTTCCTGCATGATGGCCGTGCGGGATCTCAGCTCGTTTTCGGTGAACACGCCGTGTTTTCTGAACAGCGCCACGTTCTTCGGATCGGTGAGGTGCGGCAGGGCGTCGGCGGTGCACTTGTAATTCAGGAGCCCCCGGCGTTCTGCTTCATCGATCCACTCGGGGGAGTAGCCGTTGCCGTTGAAGATGATGCGCTTGTGGTCGCGGATGGTGTGGCGGATGAGCCGGTTCAGGGTGAGCGTGAAATCCTCGGCCTTTTCCAGTTCGTCGGCGAACTGCTCCAGCACGTCCGCCACGATGGTGTTCAGTATGATGTTCGGCCCCGAGACGGAAAACGCGCTGCCCGGCGAGCGGAACTCGAACTTGTTGCCCGTGAAGGCGAAGGGAGAGGTGCGGTTGCGGTCGGTGGTGTCGCGGGGGAACTTGGGCAGTATGTCCACGCCGATGTCCATCACGGTCTTCTCGCGCTTTTCATAGTCCGACTTGCTGGCCAGCGCCTCCAGGATCTCCGTCAGCTCCTCGCCCAGGAAGATGGAGATGATGGCCGGCGGGGCCTCGTTCGCGCCGAGGCGGTGGTCGTTCGCCGCGCTGGAAACGGAGATGCGCAAAAGGT
>JAFXQO010000006.1 GCA_017527065.1 Clostridia bacterium | reverse complement strand
TTCGCGCTACATCAGCAGGTAGGCAAACACAATATACAGTCCGACGCACATGAGCAGCAGGCCGAAGGAAACGCTCCAGGATATGCGCCGCATGTTCGCGCGCAGATCCTCCCAGCCGGCCGCGAAGACGGCCACGAAGCTGGTCTTGATCGGGCGCTTGCGCCGCACCGTCCTGTTGAGCAGCAGGGCGGCCTGGTCGAAGAGCCGTCCCATGGTATAGGTGAAGCGATTGCCCACCGTGGCGGCTTCGCGCCGGCGGGGGCGGCTGAACAGCATGTGCCACAGGCCGAGAGCGAGCGTGTCGACGCCCTCGTCCATGATGCGGGCGAAGAACGTGCCCACGGCGTTCAGCGCCTTCGCGTTGAACAGGCTGTCCATCGCGCGCGCGGCCAGCGTTCCGACGCGGCCGAGAAGCGCCGTCGCCCAGTCTGCCAGGTGATCGAGCGCGTAGCAGACGGAGCCCAAAACGGCAGGTAGCATCCGCTCAAGAAGAGGCCGGTAGAGAAGCTCCTCCAGATCGAGACGGGCCGGCCAGCGGTTCACGTATGCCTTTCTGCCGTCCTCCTGCCGCTTCATCAGCCAGCCGCGCACCACGAACGCGTACAGCGCCGCGCCGATCAGCAGCGATTCCACCGCGCCGACGAGATTCGCGCGGGAGAAATAGTTCAGCGCCTCATGCGGGCCGTCGCTTCGCATAAAGCCCTGCATCAGAGCGGCAATGCCCTGCATCAGCCGGTTCGAGAAGATTCCCAGCACGGGCAGTATGAGAGCGCTCAGGCCCAGCGCCAGCGCCGCGGGCAGGGGAAAGCGTCCCATGCCGTCGTATCGCTTTTGCGTTTCGGCGTCGTTTTTCTCCCAGAAGATGGCGACGTACAGCTTTGTCATGTAGGCCGCGGTCATGCCGCCCGTGAAGAGGAACAGGATCTCGATGGTCTTGTACGGGACCCACGCGCCGCCGCTTTCCCGTAGCAGCTCGACATATTCCAGGATCGACTCGTGGATCAGCGATTTGCTCACGAAGCCGTTCCACAGCGGCATGCCGATGATGCCCAGGTAGCCCATCAGGAAGGCGAAGTGCAGCGCCGGCTTTCCCCGGCCGAAGCCGCGGATGTCGTTCAGGTCCAGCTTGTGAAGGCGCATGTATACCGCGCCCGCCGCCATGAACAAAACCAGCTTGATGAGCGAGTGGTTGACCATGTGCAGCAGCGCGCCGTGGGCGGCCAGGCCATCGTGATGGCCCAGGAGATTCGCCATGCCGACGCCCACCAGGATGAAGCCGATCTGGGACATCGACGAACAGGCCAGCGTGCGCTTGAGGTCGATCGAAAACAGCGCCAGCAGCGCGCCGACGAACATCGTGATCACGCCGAAGACGAGCACGGCGTTTCCCCAGGCGGCGTCGCGGGGCAGTATGTCGGCCGAGACCGCCAACACGCCGAACACGCCGGTCTTCGTCAGGATACCGGAGAGCAATGCGCTGGCCGGAGCCGGGGCGACGGGATGCGCCTTGGGCAGCCAGATATGCAGGGGGAACGCGCCCGCCTTCGCGGCGAAGCCGACGGCGATCAGCGCGCCGATGAGCCGGAGAGGCCGCTTGTCGGCGGCCTGGGCGCAAAGGGCGTAGATTTCGTCGATTTCAAGCGTGCCGATGCGGTGATAGAGCATGAAAAGGCCCATCAGCGTCACCATGCCGCCGATGATCGCCACCGCCAGGTAAGTCTGGGCGGCGCGCATGGCGGCGTCCTTTTCGTCGTGCGCCACCCAGGCGTAGCTGGTCAGCGACATGATCTCAAAGAAGATGAACGTGGTATACAGGCTCGCCGAGAGGAACACGCCGTTTGTCGCGCCCAGCGTCAACAGCGTAAAGAGGTAGTAGCGGTTCCGGTTGCGATAGTGCGTTTCAAAATAGACCGGGGCGAACAGGCCGCTAGTCATGAACCACATGAGGCCCGCGATCAGCGCGTAAACCGCCCGGAAGCCGTCCAGCTTCAGGTGAAGGCCCAGGCCGCAGAAGCCGTCCCAGTAAAATTCGGCGGAACGCCCGGCCAGAACCGCGGCGAACAGCCCGGCGGCCATGGCCAGGTCGACAGCGCACACGGCGAACACCGCCATGTTGCGCGCCGGTTTGCTGACGCGGCCGATCAGGTAGCAGACGATCGCGCCCAGCATGGGCAGGAAGGCCATGAGCGGCAGGATCGTATTTCCACGCATCAGAATCCCTCCTCAGTACAGCCCGCTCGCCGTAGCGAACAGGAACCGGACCAGCGGCACGGAAGAGAAGCCCAGGCCCACGACGGCGGCGGCCAGCACGATGAGCGGCAGCTTCATGCGCCAGCCCGGATCGCGGTTCTGCCCGGCCAGATCGGCGCAGGAGGCGTTGAGCGGCATGAACAGCGCCGTCACGACGACGGTGAAAAGATACACGGCCGTCAGGACAGCCGAGATGATCAGCGCGCCGACGCCGATATAAGCCGCCGCCTGTCCGCTGGCGGCCGCTGCGGTGGCAAGGTTCCATTTGCTGATGAAACCCGCCAGCGGCGGAACGCCCACCAGCGCCATGGAGGCGACGGTGAACACGCCGAATGTGAAGGGCATGACGCGCCCGAAGCCCCGCAGGTCCTGAACATATTCCCTTTCGGTCTGCACCAGCACCGCGCCGGCGCAGAAGAAAAGCGTGATCTTCATGACGCCGTGAAACAGCATGTGCGTCAGCGCGCCGCTCAGGCCCGTGGGCGTCATGAGCGTCGCGCCGAAGATGATGTAGCTCAGGTTGCTCACGGTCGAGTAAGCGAGGCGGCGCTTGAAGTGCTGCTCTTTTACGGCCATGGCCGAGCCGTACACGATGGTGAACATGGCCAGGCCCATGGCGGCATATTGCGCCCAGGTGCCCCGCAGGAAACTGGTTCCGAAGCTGTAGTAGATGAGCCGGATGATGGCGAACGCGCCGGCTTTGACCACAGCCACGGCATGCAGGAGCGCCGTGACGGGCGTCGGGGCTACCGACACCGTCGGTAGCCAGTGATGCACGGGGAAGATGGCCGCCTTCACGCCGAAACCAACGAAGCTCATCAGAAACACGACGAGCAGCAGGTCCTTGTTTCCGCCCACGAGCGCCGAGTTGATCACGCCGCCGTAGATGAACATCGTGGACGGGTTGGTGGCGTAGGTCAGGATGAAGATCATGCCGATAAACGCCAACGCCGCGCCGCTGATGGAATAATAGAGATACATGCGGCCCGCGCGGTTTGAAACAGCGTCCATCTTGTGGAGCACCAGCGGCAGGGTGACGAGGGTCAGCAGCTCATAGAAAGCGTACAGCGTAAACAGGTTTCCGCTCAGGGCGATGCCGGCGGTCACGCCGTAGCTCATCAGATAGTACGCGAAGAACGTGCTCTCCCGCGACTCATGCTCCATGTATTCAAAGGCGTACAGCGTCGCCAGCGGCCAGAGAAAGGCGATCAGGCCGCTGAAAACGCGCGTCAGGCCGTCGACGCGGAACACGATGGTCAGGTTCTCGGTGAGGCGCAGGGCTTGCAGCATCATGCCCTGGCCGTTCACGATCAGCCAGGCCAGCAGCGCCGATGTGGCGAGCGTCACCGCCTCGACGAAAACCGACCGGGGCAGCCGCGCCCGGAAAGCGCCCAGCCCTACGATCAGCCCGCCGGCGATCGGCAGCAATACAGGAAGAAGCAATATCATGGTCTTGTCCTTTCTCGGCCCGTCACATCAGCAGAGAGGCGACGCGCTCTCCGAAGCTGATGAAGAAGCCGGGGAAAACGCCGATCAGCACCGCCGCCGCCGCCAGCAGGATGAGCGGCGCGAGCATAACCCAACCGGGCTCTTTCTTCTCAAGCGCGGCGTAATCAAAATCATGGCCGGGGAAGAAGCCGCGGATGGTGACGGGCAGAAGGTATCCGGCCGTCAGGATCGCGCTGACCAGCAGCACGCAGGGCGCGAGCCAGCTGAAGGCCGTTTCGCCCAGATTCAGCGCGCCGCCCGCCAGATACCACTTGCTCACGAAACCGCAGGTGGGCGGTATGCCGATGAGCGCGGCTGATACGATGGTGAAGCACCAGATCACCACGGGCATTTGTTTGCCGATGCCGCGCAGCTCGTCCACGCGCGTCTTGCCGGTCTTGCAGATGATGGAACCGGCAGACATGAACAGCGTGTTCTTGATGACCGAGTGGCACACGATGTGCAAAAGCGCACCTACGAAGCCCATGGGATTGAGCGTCGCCAGGCCTGTCATGATGTAGGATACCTGGCTGACGGTGGAATAGGCCAGCCGCTTTTTCAGAAGCCCTTCGCGGTAGGCCAGCATGGAGCCCATGAAAACGGTGCACAGCGCGAGCGCCATCCAAGCGGTCTGGATCCACGTGCCGCGGATAAAATCCGCGCCGGCCAGGTAATAGACCGTGCGTATGACGCCCAGCACACCCGCCTTGGTGATCACGCCGGAGAGCACGGCGCTGGCCGGAGCCGGAGCCACCGGATGCGCCGTCGGCAGCCAGCCGTGCAGGGGGAACATGCCCGCCTTGACGCCGAAGCCCACGATCATGGCGAACACAGCCCACTGCATGAGCTTTTCGTGGCCGGCCATGGATTCGGCCGTCAGCACGCCGCCGGGCGTGAAGGCGATGCCCGCGCCGTAGCGGAAGAAAAAGAAGATGCCGAACAGCGCCATCGACGCGCCAAATACGGAGTACAAAAGGTACTTGATGCCCGCCGCGACGGCCTCCTTGGTCATTTCGTGCAGCACGAGGGGGAGGGTCATGAGCGTCATCAGCTCGTAGAACATATACATGGTCACGAGGTTGCCGCTGAAGCTCAGCCCAATGAGCACGCCGAGGGAAATCATGTAGAAGAGGTAGAAACGGTTTTCGTTTTCCTCATGCCGCATGTATTCAAACGAATAGATGCCCACCAGCGCCCACATGCAGGAAATCAGCAGCGCGAACAGCTTCGCGACGCCGTCCACGTGAAAATAGACCGGCACGGTTTCGGTGATCTGCCAGAGGACAAATTCTTCCCCGCCCCGAACCACGGCCAGCAGGACAAGCAGCGCGTTCAGAACCAGCGACGCGCCGACGAGCCGGTTTCTCGTCTCACGACGTTCGATCTTCCAGGCCAGCAGGCCTTCCAGAATGGGCAGAATCACGGGAAGCAGCAGAACGATATGTTGCCACATGAGATGTGTCTCCTTTCAGAATCGCTATGCGAACATCCGCAATCCCGCGCGGATGGCTTCGATCAGGGGCTGGGAGAAGGTGCCCAGCCCAAAATTTACGGCGATAAGGCACAGCATCGACAGCGCGAACGCCGGCGAAAGCCGGGGCTTTTCATAAGGCATTTCGGACACCGCGGGCCGGTAGAGCGTGATGACCGTCCTGAGAAAGTAGATCGTGTTGAGGATGGTGCTTGCCGCGAGCACGAGCAACACGATCAGCATGGCCGTCGGCGGCATGAGCATGGCCGCCTTCGCGAAGTACACCTTTGAGATAAACCCGCCCAGGAAAGGAATGCCGACCATGGAAAAGGAGCCAACGGCGAACGCCAGGCCTGCGATGGGGTTGCGGAAGCCGCTGCCGCGCAAATCGCGGAAGAATTTGCTGTCGCCCGAAACCTGGACAAGCCCGCTCGAAGCGAGGAACAGCATGGATTTTGCCATGCCGTGCACCAGGATGTGAAACACCGCGGCCACCATTCCGGCCTCGCTGCCCATGCCGATGCCCATGTAGATATATCCGATCTGCGACACGGAGGAGAAGGAGACCATGCGGCGAATGTCCTTTTCGCGGATGGCGCTCAGGGAGCCCATGATGATGCCCACCAGGCCGAACACAAAGAGGATGTCCGTGATGCGCGTTTCGGCGATGACATCCATGCCGATGACGCGGTAGAAAATCTTGATGAGCAGGAAGATATAGCCCTTCGAGACGAGGCTGGAGAGCACCGCGGAGGAAGTCGGCGTGGAATAGCCGTAGGCGTCCGGCAGCCAGGTGTGAAAGGGAAACAGCGCGCTCTTGATCGCCAGGGCGACGCTCATCAGCGCCACGGTGACGGTGAGGGTGTCGCGATAAGCGCCGCCGCTGGCAAGCTGCGCCACCTGTTCGCGGATGTTGCTCATAAGCAAGTGGCCCGTCATGCCGTAGAGGAAGACCAGGCCCAGCAGGAACAGGCCGCTGCCCATCAGGTTCATGATCATGTATCGCGTGGCGGCGCTCAGCGTGCGTCCCTTTGACCGCGCCGTGATGAGCGAACAGGCGGAGAGCGTCATGATTTCCACAAACACATAGGCCGTGAAAAGATCGTTCGTGTATACCTGCGCCAGCAGCGCCGCCAGCAGCAGCTCCAGCATCACGTAGTAGAAGCGCTGCTTGTCCTCAAAGATGTGCTCGTCAAAGCGGTTCAACCCGCCCAGCAGCGACAGCAGCATGATCGACGGGAAGACCACCGCCATGACCGCCTCGAGGAGCCCGACGCGAATCTCGTTGCCCCAGGGCGCGGGAAAGTGGCCCATCATGAAGGTGTAAGGATGGCCCAACCGGACGATCGGTCCGATCAGCGCCACGCCCATGACGATGACGGCCAGGATCACCGCGACGCACAGGGCGCGGGCCGCGCGCCGCGGCAGGACGGAGGTAAAAGACGCGGACGCGATGCAAAGCAGGATGCAGAAGAAGGGGATGTTCTGCCAGAAAGACTCCAAGTCAGCTTTCCTCCTTCCGAACCAACGCAATGATCTCGTCGATGTCCAGCGTGTGATAGCGACGGTACAGGCGCACGGTCAGCGCCAGCATGAGCGACGTCACGCTGACCGACACCACGATGCCCGTGAGCACGAGGCCGCTGGGGATGGGATTGATATAGGCTTCGACGCTCGTCACGCCGTTTACGACGATCGGGGCTTTTCGTCCCTCGATGTAACCCTTCGCGGCGAGGAACAGGTAGATGGCCGAGTCCATCATGTTGAAGCCGATAATCTTCTTGATCATGTTCTTCTGGAGCATCAGGGACGTAAAGCCGATGCCGAAGAGAATGATCGCAGCCGCTTCAAAGGGCGACTGAAGCAGTTTTTCAAGCATCGCTTTAAAAATCTCCTTTCCGGAAGAGCGTGTAGAAGCTGTACATCGTCCAGGCCACGACCGCGCCCACCGCGATGTTCAGCGGCAGGATGAGGCCCGCGGAGAGGAGGTTGCCGGGCGTGCCGAGGGGAATGTGGCTGTCCAGGTGATTGGCCCCCATGAAGAAGGAATAGCTCTTCGCCAGCGCGTAGAACGCCAGCGCGCAGAAGGTGACGTATTTGAACACCGTCGCCCCGAACAGCTTGTGCTTTCCGGCTTTGGTGAGGCCGTGGGCGTTGACGTAGAGGATGAGCGCCGCACCCATGATTGCGCCGCCGGAAAAGCCGCCGCCCGCCGAGAGGTGGCCGTTGAGCACCACATAGATGCCGAACAGCAGCAGGCACGGCACAATCAGGTTGGAGACCTTCTGCAGGATCACGTCGTTATGCGGCTCGTATTTGCGGTCGTCCGCCTCGGCGTCCAGCTTTTCGCGGGTGGGGCGGCCGTTTTTATCCAGGTTCATGCGCAGCAGCAGCAGCACCGAGCAGGCCGCGATAAACAGCACATGGCTCTCGCCGAGCGTGTCGAAGGCGCGGTAATCGAGGATCATGCCGCCGACGATGTTGACCGCGCCGGTCTCCTGGACGCCCTTTTCGATATAGCGCGCGGAAACTTCGTTGTTGACGGGATTGTCCGCCTGGCCGAACATCGGCTCCTCGCTCACCGCGATGAGCAAAACGTAGATGACCGCCAGGCAGATCGCCACGGCGGCGAAGCGATAGGCATAGCGCACGAGGCGCGAGCCGCGGCGGGCCGACCAGGACTGCAGTTTATCCAGTATGGCGCGTTCGTTGTCGCGGTCGCGCTTTTCTCTTTCCTCGCGCGCGCTGTCAATGGCCTGCTGCCGTTCTTCGCTGCGTCCGTTGGGCAGCGCCTCCGCCTCAAGAGAACGAACCATATCGCGCTCCATGCGGCCGCTGCCGTTTTTCATCCACCTGAGGAAGCGCGCCCAGGCGCTGGATTCGTAATTACTCTTCAGTCTTGCCATCGGGCGCATCTCCTTCTATCGCGTGGATTTTCTTGAGCGTCACGAAGAACAAAAGGCTCGTGACACCCGCGCCGACAGCCGCCTCCGTGATCGCCAGATCCGGCGATTCCAGCAGGATCCATATCACGGACATGGCCAGTCCCTGAGACATGAGGATGATGATGGACACGAGCAGGTTCCGCGTGAGGCACACGGCCAGCGCGCAGACCAGGATAAACACGAGCAGCGCGATGCTTAAAAAACTCATATCAGTGCTTCACCTCTTTGAGATGCCTGTCGAGCTTCTCGTTGGTATGAATCTCCAGCCGTCCGATCAGGTGGCTGGAGACCGGGCTGGTAAGCCAGAGCATGACGATGGTGAGCAGGAGCTTGAAGGAGACGGCGGTAAATCCGCTCATCACGATCAGCCCGCCCAGCACCATCAGGATACCCAGCGTGTCGCCCATGGCGGCGGCGTGCATGCGGTTGAGAACGTAGTTGAAGCGGTAGACGCCGAACACGGACAGCGCCAGGACGACCACACCCACTGAAATGAGGAGCGCGCCTACGATAAACTGAATCCATGCGATCACGTTTTTTCCGCCTCCTTTTCCCGCTCGCGTATTTTCTTTTCGATATACGCGCCCATGAAGACCTTCGTCAGCAGGACGACGGCCAGGAAGCTGACCATGGCGTAAATCAGGCCGATGTCGGCCAGGTAGCTCTCTCCCAGCCGGACGGCCAGCACCGCGATGATGGCGATGGTGTTCGTGCCGACCATGTTGACCGCCACGATGCGGTCCGGCACGCTCGGCCCGATGATGCTGCGAATCAGGCAGAGAAAGAGCACGATTCCCTGGATGCCGAGCACAACGTCGAAGAATAGCTCATAGGCTCTGTCAAGCGTCATCGGCGATTTCCTCCAGTTCAAGCAGTCGCTTTTCAAAGTCGCTGTCGTTCACGCCGGCCCCCAGCGTGGAGTCCAGCGCGTGGACCACGAATTTGTCGCCCTCAAGGCCGCATGTGATGGTGCCCGGCGTGAGCGTGATGGAGTTGGCCAGCGCCACGCGGGCGGTATCCGTCCTGAGCTTCGTCTGAAAAGTGTGAAGCTCCGGCTCGACCTCGAGGCTCGGGGAAAGGATGAGCCGGATGACCGCCAGGTTGCAGCGGAAAATCTCCAAAAGCAGGATCCAGCCGTAGTGCGCGCCGCCGGCGAGCAGGCGCAGATACGTTTTCATTGGCTTTTTGCGCGCCCTGCCCAGGATTTTCCATGAGAACAGATCCACAAGCAGGCACACGATCAGGCCGACGACGGCCAGTTCGGCGGTGACGCGCTCATTGAAAATAAACCACAGAATCAGATATACGATCAGCATGATCCGCTTCCCTCCAATTTCGGGAATGTATTGTACTCTACCTATTTAAATGTGTCAACCCCATATTGGCTAAAGGCGTGCTAATTTTGCAGGGGACAGGATTTGTCGCTTTTTGTCGCTGTTTATAAAAAACACCGGGAATATAATGGACATAATGCGTGTATATTCGGCATTTCGATATGACAATTGTCAACAAACTCCACAGGAAAATACGACACATCCTTGCCGGCGGCCGGCGTATAATCGTTTGCGTGAAACGGAGGTGGCCGATGCGACTCAACCTGGAAGTCTATCTCCTTATCGATTTCACCGTATCGGCCGCGCTGCTGGCGCTGACAGCCCGTGTGGTCGGCGGCTGGCGTCCGTGGCGCGTGGCGGTGGCAGCGCTGATGAGCGCCTTCGCTTCGGCGCTGATTCAGGCGAAGGGCTACAGCCGCGATCTCGCGCTGGCGGTCCTGCCGCTTTCCGTCTTCGTCGCGCTCGGCTGGTCCGGTCGCGCCGTCTGGCTGAAGGGCGTCGGCTGGTGCGCGCTGCTCAGCGCGGCCTTCGCAGGCTGCATGACGCTCCTGCAGCCGCGCCTGCCGGTTCGGGGCATGGCGCGCGCGCCGCTTTTGATGACGCCTTTCTTCGCGGCGCTGTGGTTCATGCGGCCCGTCTTGCGCGTGCCTGAGCCGACCGTGCGGATGCGCGTCGCCACCGGCATGGGCACGGCGGAATTCCCGGCCCTTATCGACACGGGCAATCAGCTCCGGGAGCCTTTCAGCGGCCAGCCGGTGCTGATCGTGTGCGCCGACAGCCTACGGGGCGCGCTGGACGCCGCACAGCTCTCTGAGAACGAAAGGACGCCTCTGCCGCCGGGTTTCCGGATCGTGTGCTATCACGCGTTGGGCGGCGGCGGGCGGATGCGCTGTTTCAGGCCGAAAGCGGTGAAGCGCCTCCGACGGGGCCGCTGGGTCGACGCGCCGGCCATGTGGGTCGGCGTATACTGCGGCCGCCTGCCCGGCGGCTCCCAGGCGCTGGCTCCGGCCTGCTGCGCGGCGGAGGAAACGGCCGACATATAACGGGGAAGGGGAGGCGAAGCCGGTTGAGAGGGGCCAGGGGAAAGGTGCGCCAAACTGTCATCGACATGCTGGCGCGGGTCAAAAAGCGGAGCGTACTGTACATCGGCGGGAGCGACACATTGCCGCCTCCGCTCAGCAAACAAGAGGAGATCGAGCTGATGGAACAGATGAAGACCAATGAAAACGCCGTGAGAAACACCTTGATCGAAAGGAATCTGCGCCTCGTGGTTTATATCGCGCGGAAATTTGAAAACACGGGAATCGGCATAGAGGATCTGATCTCCATCGGAACGATCGGCCTCATCAAAGCGGTCAACTCCTTCGATCCCGCCAAGAAAATCAAGCTGGCGACCTACGCCTCCCGCTGTATCGAAAATGAAATCCTCATGGTGCTCCGGCGCAACAGCCGCCTTCGCCTGGAGGTGTCGCTGGACGAGCCGCTCAACACGGACTGGGACGGGAACGAGCTCCTGCTCTCCGACATCCTCGGCACGGAGCCCGACCTTGTGTCCAAGCAGCTGGACGCCGACGTGGAAAAGCAGATGCTGCACCTGGCCATTTCCCATCTGGGCGAACGGGAGAAGCACATCATCAGCCTGAGATACGGCCTGGTTGACGGCCGGGAGTACACGCAGAAAGAGGTCGCCGATATGATGGGCATTTCGCAGTCGTATATATCGCGCCTGGAGAAACGCATCATCAGCCAGCTCCACGCCGACATGGAAAAAATGGCCTGATGCGGGGTATAGGGCTTTTCGGGCGGGGCAATACTTCTGAAACAGGAGGTGATGCCGCCCATGGCGCTCAATAAAGTAGAGCTGTGCGGAATCAATACCAGCGCGCTGCCCACGCTGAAAAACGAGGAAATGCGGTCGATGCTCGAAAAAATCAAGCAGGGGGACAGGCAGGCCCGCCAGGATTTCATCTATGGAAACCTCCGCCTGGTCCTGAGCATCATTCAGCGCTTCCAGGGGCGGGGCGACAGCGTGGACGATCTCTTCCAAATCGGCTGCATCGGCCTGATCAAATCCATCGACCACTTCGATCTCTCCCAAAACGTCCGTTTTTCGACGTATGCCGTGCCAATGACGGGCGTTTGGCGAAAACCAGAAATGGCATTGACAAAACAAGCCCTGTGATATAAGATGGAAATGGAAGTTTTATTACCAGGGGACAGGGAAAGGAGCGGCACCTTTTATGGAATACGGCATTCAGATGTACAGCGTTCGCGATTTTACAAAGGACGATCTGGACGGCGCGCTGCGCCAGGTCAGTCAGCTGGGCTACAAGTTCGTCGAGTTCGCGGGTTTCTTCGGACACAGCGCCGAAGCGGTTCGGGACATGCTTGACAAATACGGCCTGCGCGTATCCGGCACGCATACCGGCTGGCAGGAAGTCGCCGAGCATTTTGAGGAAACCGTCGCCTACCATAAGATCATCGGAAACAAGAACATCATCGTGCCCGGCGCTGATTTGAGAGACCAGCAGAAGCTGGACGCCTTCGTCAAAATGGCGAACGAGTTCCAGCCCCGGCTGGCCGACGAGGGCATCAGCTTCGGCTACCACAACCACGCGCACGAGTTCCGCCCCAATGAGGACGGCTCCATGATCCACGACCAGATCGTCTACCGCACCAACCTGAACATCGAGATCGACACCTACTGGGCCTATGTGGGCATGAAGCATCCGGTGGAGCTGATGGAGCGCCTGAAGGATCGCATCCACGTCATCCACATCAAGGACGGCGACGCCGACGGCAACGGCACGCCGCTGGGCATGGGCACCGCGCCGGTGGCCGACGTGTACAAGAAGGCCGTCGAAATGGGCATTCCCATGGTCGTGGAGAGCGAAACCTGCAAGCCGGATGGCATGACCGAGGCCAGAATCTGCATCGAATACCTCAAATCGCTAGAAAAGTAAAACAGAATTGCGACAGGACAGGCCGCGCGGCAGGCGGCCTGTCCTGTCATGGCAAAAGAGAAAAACAGGGGAGGCAGGGCATCGTGATCAGGGTTCTCGCCATCGGAAACAGCTTCAGCGACGACGCGCGCACCTTTGTGCATCAGATCGGCAAGGCCGCCGGGGCCGAAATAACCATCGGCAACCTGTATATCGGCGGGTGTTCTTTGGAACGGCACTGGCAAAACGCGCGGGAAGACGCCAAGGCTTACGATTATTCCAAAACCGGCTGCGAAAACCGGCCGGCCTCCATCCGGGAAGCGCTCGAGGAAGAGGCGTGGGACTATGTGACCATGCAGCAGGCCAGCCATTTTTCCGGCCTGCCCGAGACGTATCAGCCGTACCTCAACGAGCTGTCCGCCTACGTCAGACGATACGCCTCGCAGGCCGAGCAGCTGATCCACGAGACCTGGGCCTATGAAATCGACAGCGCGCATCCCGCCTTCCCGGACTACGGCCGCGATCAGGCGCGGATGTATGAACTTCTTCGCGCGGCCTATGACAGGGCGGCGCAGGACATCGGCGGCGCGCGCGTCATTCCCAGCGGCGACGCCTTTCAGATCGCGCGCCGCCATCCGCTCTTCGACTATGCCCATGGCGGCCAGTCGCTCAACCGCGACGGCTTCCACGCCAGCCTGACGAAGGGCCGCTACCTGCTCGGCTGTGTCTGGGTGGAAACGCTGGCCGGCGTCAGCGCTGTGGGCAACGCCTTTGTGCCCTCCCTTCCAGATCAGCCGGAGCTGACGCCCAGCCCGGAGGAACTGGTCGTTTTGCAGCGTGCGGCCCATGAGGCGGTCATGGCGCGCAGGCCAGGCGAGGCGGGCAGGCAATGAACACGCACATCGTGCACGAGGGCATCGCGCCGACGCCCCTCAGGCAGTATCTCGCCCGCGCGTTTCCGGCCATGCCCGGCTGGCTTTTGCGGGATACGCTGAAAAAGAAGGACGTGCGCGTCAACGGCGTCAGGTCGTCGGGCGATGCCGTCGTTCGCGGCGGCGACACGCTGACGCTTTACGTCGACGCGCGTTTTCTTTCGGCGCTGCCGGACGTGATCTACGAAGACGGCGATCTGCTCGTCGTCGACAAACCGGCGGGCGTTCCGGTTGATTCGGACAGCCGGGGCGTCGGCGCGGATACCATGCTGGCCAGGCTGCGCGCCGTCTGCCCGGACGCCCGGCTGTGCCACCGGCTGGACACGGGCACCGGCGGCGTGTTGATCGCGGCGAAAACCGCCGGGGCCGAGGCGAGAATGCGGTCAGTCTTCGAGACCCACGCGCTGACGAAGCTGTATCAGTGCCTTGTCGTCGGCGAGCCCGCCCGGGATTCGGCCCGGCTCACGGCCTGGCTCGAAAAGGACGCCGGCGCGGCGCGAGTGCGGGTGATCGACCAACCGGCGCCGCGGGCGCTGCCTATTGAGACGCGCTACCGCGTCCTGAACCGGGCCAACGGCCTGGCGCGGCTGGAAGTAAACCTGATCACAGGACGGACGCATCAGATCCGGGCGCACCTGAGCCACGTCGGCCTGCCGCTCCTGGGTGACGACAAATACGGAGATCGCGCGGCGAACAGGCGCTGGAAAGCCGCGCAACCCGCGCTGTGGTGCGTCCGCGTCGCTTTCGGAGACCACGTCTTCGAGAGCCAACCCCGTTTCGGCGACTACGGCGTCTGACATTCATAAAAAACCTCCTCCGTTCATATCGTCTTGTGAACGGGAGGAGGTTTTTTATGCTCAGAAACGATTATCGGCGCGCGCTGATCATGCTGCGCAGCCTCAGGCAGGGCGTATCCGGCTATGTCCGGCTCGAACGCAGGACGCTCATGGGAAGCATGCAGTTTACCGTCAACGGGGCGGGGCAGGACGAGGCGCTCTACGCCCTGCTCCTGTACGAGCAGAGCGGCCTGTGGCGCGCCTGCCTGCTGGACCGGCTGGGCCAGCCGCGCTACGGCCAGTGCGGCGCGGTGTGCCGGTTCGATCCGCGCAACATTTGCGGCCGCGCGCTGGAAGGCTACGCGCTTGTGGCGGTGGCGTCCGTGAAGGAGGATGTGTGCGAGCTGCTTCTCGCGGGTTATCTCAATGGCACGGTGCTGACCGACTGGCAGCAGGTGAAGCAGGCCGCCTGCCAGGCGGTTGCCGCCAGCCGCGCCGGCAGCGCGCCGCGCGAAGAATCGATCGCGCCGACGATGGCGGAGCCCCAAACCCCCGCGCCGCCCATTCCCGCAATATCCGTAAACGAGGCAAGGGAAGCCGACGTCAACGCGGCGTCAGAGGCGGAGGAAAAAGCGGACAGGGAAGCTGTTCCGGAAGCGGCAGCCGAACCGGAATCGGAAGGCGCAGGGGAAGCGAACGACACGCAGTCCGAACAAGACGGGGCGCCGGACGAGTTCGACCAGCCTGCGCCGGCCCCGTCCGAGGAGCCGCAGATGGAAGCCGCGCCGGATGAATTTGACGCGCCGGCCCAGCCTGCGCCTGAAGCGCCGCGAACGGCGGGGGAGCTGCTTGGCATCGACATGACGCGTCCCTGGCCCGCCGCCATCGAGCCGCTGCGCGCGCTCTTTGAAAAACAGCGCGCCGCCACGCCCTTCGAGGAAGAAGGCTTTACGCTGATCGAAGCGCCGCTCGCCTTGCCGGGCGCGGAAAACTGCGTGATCGGCGTAAACCCGGTGGACGGGCGGCCGACCCGCGTGCTCTACGGCGTCCGGGGCCAATATGCGGCCGAGCCGCCGGCCGGATTGGAAGGCTACGAATGGCGGGGCGGCCCGGACGCAGGCTACTGGGTCACGTTCCGCTCTGTCGAATGAGAAGCGGCACACATCCGGCCAAGAAACATATGATGACAGTGAGCCGCACCGCAAGGGCGGCAGCATAAGGAAGAAGGAAGTGTGAGCATGATTCGCATCATCGGTGTTGTTCTGGTTCTGATCGGCGTCGCCGGGCTGGCGCTCGCGGGGTTTATCGATGTGATGGGGGAGGCGAGCCTTCCCGGCGCGCTGGCGGCCCTGCTCTCCGGATCGGCTTTCCTCTGGATGTGCCGCGCCTGCAACCGTCGCGTCGGCGGCGAATGAATCGAAGCGTCCCGGCTTTCCGGGGCGCATACATGGGCGAATCCATGCTTCCTTCCCGCGATACGAAGAAGGGGCCGGCTGCGATGCGCGGCCGGCTCCTGGGCTTTCAGGAAAAGCAAAAGACCGCCCTACGGCGGCCTCATGCTGAGCGGCGAAGCCCTTCCGGGCCAGCCTGCTGATTTGTTGGTTGGGCGGTTATATTAACGACGGCGCGCGGCGAAGCACTCGCTGCAGTAGATCGGACGATCATCCTTCGGAATGAAGGGAACGCGGGTGGGCTTGCCACATTCGGCGCAGACGGTCTCAAACATCTCGCGCGGGGCGTCGCCGTTGGCGCGGCTGGCCTTGCGGGCATCGCGGCACTTCTTGCAGCGTGTGGGCTCGTTCTGGAATCCCTTCTCAGCGTAGAAAGCCTGCTCACCGGCGGTGAACACGAACTCGGCGCCACAATCCTTGCAAACCAGCGTCTTGTCTTCGTACATTGGAATTTCCCCCTGCCAAATATGAAATAGTAGTTTGGTTGTTGGCGCTCAGCTGACCTGGTCTTTGACCCCACACTCGCCGGCCGGGGCGTTCGCTCATGGGGCGTCTGCCCTCCCACTACTGACCCTCTCAGCGCTAGACTGGCCGGACTTACTCCTAAGCCGCACCATGCTCACAGGGGCTTTGCCCTGCTTACGTGGATCGTTTCGCCTGCGACTGGCATCGACTTTCAACCACAGACCTGATCCAACAACCTTTTTTATTATACATCGTTATTTTGAAAAAAGCAAGCAATATTTACCCCTGTTTTACGATTTTGGCGGCTCTGGCGCAGGCTTTTTTCGGTAAACCGCACCATTTTGGCGCCTGTAGCGGCGCGACGCCGCAATGGTCAGCGCCTGAACGTCCGCGGCCCCGGCGTCGCGGATGGCCGCCGCGCAGTTGTTGGCGGTTGAGCCGGTCGTGAACACGTCGTCGACGAGCAGCACGCGAAGGCCGTCAAAGGGCCGTTCGCACAGGAATGCGCCGACCACGTTCCGCCTTCGTTCGCCGGGCGGGAGCTTCGCCTGCCTGCGTGTATTCCGCGTTCTCTTCACGGCGGTCGATAGGGGAATACCCAACTCCCGGGCGATGAGCGACGCGATCAGCTCCGCCTGGTTGAAGCCCCGTTCGCGCAGCCGCTTCCTGTGCAGAGGAACCGGCGCGACGCAGTCGAACCGCTCCGCGCGGAGGACGGGGATCAAGGGCCGCATACAGTCGAGGAAGAAGAGGGCCAGCCGGTAGACGCCGTTATACTTGAACTGGCGGATGAGCGGCGCGGCGGGGTTTTCATAATACAGCGCGAACCATGCCTGGGAGACGCCGTCCTCCGTCCATTCGACGGAGGAGACCGCGTGAACGCCCGGTTTCAGTTTTGCCCGGCAGCGGTCGCACAGCCAGTCCGCCTCCAGGCCGGAGGGATCGCCGCAGCCGAGGCACACGGCGCGGGTGGGGAAGAGGAACTCTCCCGCGCGTTCAAGAAACCGCCGCATCATTGGATCAGTTCCTTCGCTTCGATCAGGCGGCGGCTCAGCGCGCTGTAGCGCCTGATGATCTGGTTGTTCGAGACCATGCGCGCCACGCAGCTCTCCCGGCCCACCAGCACCACCAGCTTCTTGGCCCGTGTGACGGCCGTGTAAAAAAGATTGCGCGTCATGAGCAGCGGGGGCCAGTTCCACACGGGCATGACCACGGCGGGGAATTCGCTGCCCTGGCTCTTATGGACCGAAACGCAGTAGGCCAGCTCCAGCTCCTCGAGGATTTCGTCGTCGTATTCGGCTTCGCGCTCGTCGTCGAAGGTCATCTCGACGAGATGCTCCTCCGGATCGATGCCCGTGATGAAGCCCATATCGCCGTTGAAGACGCCGACGCCCTTCTCGCCCTCGCGGATCCATTCAAGCTGGTAGTTGTTGCGCACCTGCATCACCTTGTCGCCGACGCGGAAGCGCGTTTCGCCGCGCACGCGCTCGTTCTTGCCGCGCTGCGCGGGATTGAGCACGTCCTGGAGCAGACGGTTGAGCGATTGAACGCCGATATCTCCTTTCTTCGTGGGCGAGAGCACCTGGATGTCGCGCAGGGGGTCGAAGCCCATGTACTCCGGCAGACGGCGGGACACAAGCTGAATCATCGAATCCGCGGCGGCCGGGAGGGTATCGCGGCGCTCAATGAAGAAATCGCTGCCCTTGCCGTTCATGATGGGCATCTCGCCGTGATTGATGCGGTGGGCGTTACGGATGATCATGCTTTCGCCCGCCTGGCGGAAGATCTGCGTCAGCCGGACCACCGGCGCGACGCCGCTGTCGATCAGATCGCCCAGCACGTTTCCCGCGCCCACGGAGGGAAGCTGGTCCGCGTCGCCCACCATGACCAATCGGGTGCCGGGCTTCAGCGCCTTTAAAAGGCTTCGCATGAGGAAAAGATCCACCATGGACATTTCGTCCACGATGACCATCTTCGCCTTGAGCTGGTTGTCCTCGTTGCGGGCGAACCGGCCTTCCTCGCCGCTGAACTCCAGCAGGCGATGGATCGTCTTGGCGGGACAGCCTGTGGCCTCGCTCATGCGCTTGGCCGCCCGGCCTGTCGGCGCGGTCAGAAGGACTTCGCCCTGGCGCGCCATCAGGCGGATCACGCACTTGATTCCCGTCGTCTTGCCGGTACCCGGCCCGCCGGTGATGATCGTGACGCCGCCCGTCACGGCCTCCGTCACGCCCTCGCGCTGCTCAAGGCAGAGCGTCACGCCTTCCTCCCGCTCATATTCGTCTATGGCGCTCTCCACGCCGTCGAACACTTCGCCCTGCGCCGCGCGGATGAGTTCGGCCATGCGCCGTGCGACGTCGATTTCCGCCTCGTACATCGCGGGCAGATAGATCGCGTCAACCTCGTCGATGGGCACGCTCACAAGGCTGCGGTTGATAAGCAGCGTCCGAAGGGCGTCGTCCAGGAGGTCTTCATCCGCGCCGAGGAGCTGCTTTGCCTGCCAGATGAGCGCCTCGCGAGGCAGATAGACGTGGCCCGAAACCGTGGCGGCGTTCCCCAGCGCGTACCTGAGACCGCTGGCGAGCCGCTCCGGCGCCTCCGGCGCGATGCCGATGGAGAGGGCGATGCGGTCGGCGGTCTTGAAGCCGACGCCGGGCACGTCGTCCACCAGGCGGTAGGGATTGCTCTTGAGGATCTCCTGCGTGCGATCGCCGAAGCGGCGGTAGATCTTCATGGAGAGGGCGGGGGAGATGTCGTACTGCTGCAGGAACATCATGGTGTTGCGCATCTCCATCTGCTCCTTAAACGACTCCGCGATCATGGCCACGCGCTTGGGCCCGATGCCGGGGATCTCGATCAGCCGCTCGGGTTCGCTCTCCAGAATGTCCAGCGCATGCACGCCGAAATGCTGGATGATCAGCCGTGCCGTGGAAGGGCCGACGCCCTTGATGAGCCCGGAAGCGAGGTATTTTTCCATGCCGGATTTGGTCGCCGGGCGGATGGATTCGCATTGGGAGACCTTGATCTGCCGCCCATACTCCGGATGCTCCGTCCACTCGCCGGTCAGGCGCACGTGCTCGCCCGCGCCGACAAACGGCATGACGCCCACGGCGGCCAGCCGCTCCCGATCGAGCCTGACCTGCGCCACCGTCCATCCGTTTGTCTCGTTGCGAAATGTGATTTCCTCAATCACACACTCAAAAATCGGCATGCTTTTCCTCCGCCATGTCGTTTCTTTATCATAGTCTATTATAATAAACGCGCTTCCGTTTTTCAAGGGGATGGGCTTTTCCTTCATCTTTTTCAATGTGATTTTTTACTCATTACCGGTTGACCGGGCGCATGCTTCGTGCTAAAGTATCGTTGTATGATTATGTCTAAGGGGGAAAAGCATCTTGACGCTTTCCGATAAAATCGATTCGCTGATGATGCAGGTTGAAAAGCCCGTGCGCTACGTGGGCGGCGAATTCGGCTCCATCATGAAAAAACCGGAGGACGTCTCCGTTCGATATGCGTTTCTCTTTCCCGATACCTACGAGGTGGGCATGTCGCATCTGGGCATGAAAATCCTCTACCATACCATCAACAAGCGCGAGGACGCCTGGTGTGAGCGCGTGTTCTCGCCCTGGGTCGATATGGAACAGAAGATGCGGGAAAACGATATCCCGCTGTTCACGCTGGAATCCCGCACGCCGGTGCGCGAGTTTGACCTACTGGGCATCACGCTTCAATACGAGATGAGCTACACCAACATCCTCTCCGCCCTTGATCTGGCGGGCCTGCCCCTGCGCGCCGCCGACAGGGAAGAGGGGCCGTTCGTCGTGTGCGGCGGGCCCTGCGCCTACAATCCGGAGCCCCTGGCGCCCTTTGTCGATTTCTTCGTGCTGGGCGACGGCGAGGTCTCGACGCATCAGTATATCGACGTATACAAGGCCTGGAAGGCCAGCGGCCGCCCGCGCGGGGATTTCCTCAAAATGATCGTCGGCATCCAGGGCGTCTACGTGCCCTCGTTCTACGACGTTTCCTACAACGACGACGGTACCATCCGCTCCGTCGTCCCCAAGCCCGGCACCGGCGCGCCCGCGCTGGTCATGAAGGCGCTGGTCAACGACCTGACCGCCGCGGACTATCCCGAGCGCCTGATCGTGCCCTACGGCGAGGTGGTTCACAACCGCATCATGCTGGAGATTTTCCGCGGCTGCACCCGCGGCTGCCGCTTCTGCCAGGCCGGTATGATCTACCGGCCCGTGCGAGAGCGCTCGATGGAGCGCCTGCTGGAATTGGCCGAGCGCCTTGTGAACGCCACAGGATACGACGAAATCTCCCTCATGAGCCTTTCCAGCGGCGACTATTCCTGCCTGCCGGACCTGGCGCGGGAGATGGTTCAGCGCTTCTACGAAAAGCGCGTGGCAATATCCCTGCCATCGCAGCGCATCGACAATTTTCTGGCCGACACGCTCAAGGAAACGCAGAAGGTGAAAAAGACCGGCCTGACCCTCGCGCCCGAAGCGGGCACGCAGCGCCTGCGCGATGTGATCAACAAGGGCGTTACGGAGGAAGACCTCATGCGCTCCGTGCGCGACGCCTTCGAGCAGGGCTGGTCCTCCGTCAAGCTGTATTTCATGCTGGGCCTGCCCACCGAGACCGACGAGGACGCCATGGGAATCGTGGATTTGGCCGAGAAGGTGCGCGCGGTGTATTTCTCCGTTCCGAAGACGCAGCGCGCGCCGGGCTTCCGCGTCACGGTCAGCGCGTCGGTGTTCGTGCCGAAGCCCTTCACGCCGTTCCAGTGGTGCGGCCAGCTCGGAGCGGAGGACGTGATCCGCCGCCAGCAGATGATCCGTCAGGCCATTTCCAGGCTCAAGGGCGTTGATTTCAAGTATCACGCGCCCGATCTGAGTTTTCTCGAGGCCACGTTCGCGCTGGGGGACCGGCGCATGGGCGACGTACTGGAACGCGCCTACCGGCTGGGGTGCCGCTTCGACGGTTGGAACGATCAGTTCCGCTTCGACCTCTGGCTGAAAGCGTTTGAAGAGACAGGCGTCGACCCCGACTTCTACGCCACGCGGGCAAAGGCCCTGGACGAACGCCTGCCCTGGGATCATCTGGACGCGGGCGTTTCAAAGGAATTCCTGCTGTGCGAATGGGCCAAGGCGCAGCGCGGCGAGTTGACCCACGACTGCCGCAAGGGCTGCGTGGGCTGCGGCGTGAAGCGATACGAGGGGGCGTGCGTGTGAGGATCATCTATGAATTCGGAAAGAAGGGCCGCCTGCGCTTCATTTCGCATCTCGATTTACAGCGTTTCATGATGCGCGCTCTGCGGCGCACCGATCTGCCCGTGGCTTATTCCCATGGTTTCAATCCGCACCCGCAGATGTCCTTCGCCTCTGCGCTGGCCATGGGCTGGTCTTCTGACGCCGAACTGATGGACATCCGCCTGACGGAAAGCGTCGACCCGGCGCACGCGCTGGAGCAAATGCGCGCCGCGCTGCCGCCCGAAATGCCCGTTCACCGCTGCCGTCTCGTGGACGACAAACACCCCGCGCTGATGGCCAGGCTGGAAATGGCCGACTACCGCGTGGAGCTGGCCGGCCCCGACGCCGCGAAAATTATCGCCGGGATCGACGGATACATGGCGGAGGACACCGTCATGGCCGTGAGAAAGACGAAATCGGGCGAAAAGGAAGTCAACATAAGGCCTCTCACGATTTCGCTCAAGGCGGAAGGGAACGCCCTCCTCATGCGGCTCATGCTGACGCCCGAGGACACGCTCAAGCCCGATCTCCTGCTCGGCGTTCTGGCCCAGCGGGCGAACGCCGCCGATTATGAGAGCGCGATCTTCAGAACGGCCCTCCTTGCGAGGGACGACCGCGGCGGGATCGTGGGCCTGATGGAGCTGTAATGGATCATGAAAAAGGAATTGCTGATTGAATCCGAGCTGGGACAGACGCGGCTCGCCATACTGGAAGACGGCGAACTGATGGAGTGTTATGCCGAGAGGCCGGGACAGGAGAAGCTGCCGGGAAGCATCTTCGTGGGGCGCGTGGCCAACATACTGCCCGGCATGCAGGCCGCCTTCGTGGACATCGGACTGGAGAAAAACGCCCTCCTGCACGCGGGCGACATCAAGCTCAACATATCCGATTTCGGCGCGGACGCGGAAACGCTGGAAAAGGAGCTGAAGGGGCGGTCCATCGGCCGGATGGTACGCATGGGGCAGGAAATGCTCGTTCAGGTGGTCAAGGACCCCGGCGGCGCGAAAGGACCGCGCATCTCGAGCCATGTCACGTTGCCCGGCCGCCTGGCCGTGCTGCTGCCGACCGTAAACTATATCGGTATATCGCGCCGCATCGACGACGAGGCCACCCGCGCGCGGCTCCGCGAAGCGGCTGAGAAATACCGTCCCGAAGGCATGGGCCTCATCGTGCGCACGGCGGCTGCTGACGCGGGCGAGGAGGACTTTGCCCGCTGCGTCGAGAGTCTTCTCAGGCTGTGGCGATCGATCCAGGCCCGCGCCGCCCACAGCAAAGCGCCCGCGCTGATTCATCGCGACGAGGGACTGATCAACTGGGCGGTGCGCGACCGGCTCACGCCTGATGTGACGCGCGTGGTCGCGGAGGGGGAGACGGCCTTCCGCGCCCTGCTCGACGCCGCGGAAACGCTCTCGCCGGAACTTATGGACCGCGTCGAGCTCTACGACGGCAAGACGCCGCTTTTCGATTTGTACCGTGTCGACGCCCAATTCGACAAGGCGCTTAAACGGCGCGTTTGGCTGGGGAGCGGCGGCTTTCTCATCATCGACCACACGGAGGCGCTGACCGTCGTCGACGTCAATACGGGCAAATTTGTCGGAACGAAGAATTTGGACGACACGGTGTATAAACTGAATTGCGAGGCGGCCCGCGAGATCGCCCGCCAGCTCCGGCTGCGCGACGTGGGCGGCATCATCGTGATCGATTTCATAGACATGGAAGAGGATGACCATAAACAGGGCCTGCTGGCGCTGCTTCGCCAGCTTCTCCGGGACGACCGCACGAAGACCAACGTGGTCGGCCTGACGGGCCTTGGGCTGGTTGAAATGACGCGCAAGAAAATCCATCAACCCGCTCATCAGCTGCTCGGGCGCGCCTGTCCGGAATGCGGCGGCAGCGGTTTTATCGACAGCGAGGAAACCGTCGCCCGGCGCATCCTGCATGAACTGCGCGCCCGCTCGGAAGGCGCCTCCGGCTGGCTCGTGAAAGCCTCCGCAGGCGTGGCCGGGCGGCTGACGCTCATCGGCGCGCCGGCAAACGTGAACGCCTGCGTGCTGCCGGAAGCCGGCTGGCCGGACAGGCGTTACGCCATCGAGCCGGTGGGCGAGGGCGCTTTGCCGGCCAGGGCGCGCCGTCTGCCCCCATTTGAATGAGAGAGGAGCCCCTCGGTTCATGAGAGAACAGAAAGATATCGTCATATCCGAGCATGAATTGGCCCATCAGCGCGCCTGCATGGAGGCCGTGCGCGACGCGCTGGCGCGACCGCTGGGCTATCACATCGTGACGCTTGGCTGTCAGATGAACGTCCATGATTCCGAAACCATCGCGGGCATGCTGGATGAGATGGGCATGACCCCCGTTCCGACCCGCGAGGAAGCCGACCTGATTCTCTACAACACCTGCTGTGTGCGCGAAAACGCCGAGAACAAGGCCCTCGGCAACGTCATCTGGCTGAAGGAGCTGAAGGCGCTCAAACCCAGTCTGATCATCGGCGTAGGCGGCTGCATGATGCAGGAGCCCGGCATGGCCGAAAAGGTGCGGAAGATGTATCCCTTCATCGACCTGGCCTTCGGCACCCACAACATGCACAGGCTGCCGGAATTGCTGCTGCGCGTGATCGGCGAAAAACAGCGCGCCATCGAGGTGCTGAACGAGGACGGCGGCATATGCGAAGGCTTGCCTGTGCGCCGCCGCAACGGTTTCTCGGCTTACATCAACATCATGTACGGCTGCAACAACTTCTGCTCCTACTGCATTGTGCCCTATGTTCGCGGCCGCGAGCGCTCCCGTGAACAGGCGAAGATCCTCGAGGAAGCGAAACGGCTGGCCGGCGACGGCGTTCAGGAGATCATGCTGCTGGGGCAGAACGTCAATTCCTACATGGGCGGCGGCGCGCGCTTTGCCGAACTGCTCTATCAAATTGACCGGCTCGATATTCCGCGCGTGCGCTTCATGACCTCGCATCCGAAGGACATCTCCGACGAACTGATCGCCTGCTTCGGCGAGCTCAAGCACCTGTGTCCGCAGCTTCACCTTCCGGTTCAGGCGGGAAACAATCGCGTATTGGCGGAGATGAACCGGCGCTACACCCGGGAGCAGTACATCGAGAAGGTGAAGAAGATCAGAAAGATCCGCCCTGACATCGGGCTGACCACCGACCTTATCGTAGGCTTTCCCGGCGAGACGCTGGCCGAGTTTGAGGAAACCGTTTCGCTGGTGGACGAGGTACGCTACGACGCGGCGTATACCTTCATCTACTCGCCGCGGCCCGGCACGCGGGCGGCGCTCATGCCGGACGATACGCCCATGGAGGAGAAGAGCCGCCGCATCCAGCTGCTGATCGGCCATCAGCAGAAGATCACCACAGCCGTCTGCGAGGCGCAGGTGGGGCGGATCGAGCCGGTCCTGGTGGAAGAGGTCAGCGCGCGCGACGATACGTGCGTTGCTGGCAAGACGGCGCGGGGGCACATGGTCAATTTCAGCGGCAGCGCGTCGCTGATCGGGCGCATTGTGCCCGTCAGGATCACCTCCGCCGGCAAGAACACGCTGCGCGGGGAACCTGTGGAACAGATAAAACAGTAAATCGGGAGGCGAACGAATATGAATACGGTTTTTGAGAAGACGCGCGAGCTCGGCGAAGCGCTGATGGCCAGCGAGGAATACAAGGCCATGAAGGCCGCCGAGGATGCGGCGATGGCCGACGCGGAGGCGGCGGGTCTTCTGGATCGCTACCTTGAAGCAAAGACAAAGCTGGAGGAGCTCCTGAAAAACAGCGACCCGGACCGTGACGAAATCCAGGCGCTGGGCGAGTCGATGCAGGACCTGCAGAGTCAGTTTCAGAGCGTGCCCGTCATCATCGAGATGACCCGGACGCGGGATGAATTCGACGGCCTCATCGACCAGGTGAACCAGGTGCTGCACTTTATCATCACCGGCGAGATGGAGGAAAACGGCGGCTGCGGCGGCGCGTGCGAAACCTGCCCCGGCTGCCATTGATCGGATCATAAATCACAAACGCCAATGGAGGAATCATCATGGCGATCACTCCCATGATGCAGCAATACCTGCAAATCAAGGAACAGAATCCCGACATGCTGCTCTTTTTCCGGCTGGGCGATTTCTACGAGCTGTTTTTCGACGACGCGGAGCTCGTCTCCCGCGAACTCGAACTGACGCTCACCGGCAAGGATTGCGGCCTGTCGCAGCGCGCGCCGATGTGCGGCGTTCCATATCACGCGGTGGACGCCTATGTAGCCCGTTTGATCGAAAAGGGCTACAAGGTGGCGATCTGCGAGCAGATGACAGACCCAGCCGAATCGAAGGGCCTGGTTGAGCGCGCCATCACGCGCATCATCACGCCCGGCACGCTCATCGAGACCTCCATGCTGGAC
Source organism: Clostridia bacterium (assembly GCA_017527065.1). Classification (GTDB taxonomy): domain Bacteria; phylum Bacillota; class Clostridia; order Christensenellales; family Aristaeellaceae; genus Firm-10. Next base: position 20,567 of record JAFXQO010000006.1, on the reverse strand, counting down.
GAGCGCTCGGCCAACTACATCCTGGCCGTGCACTGTCAGAAACGGCAGGCGGGCATCGCCTTCTGCGACGTGTCAACGGGCGAGTTCTTCGTCTATCAGATCGCCGACGCCGGTCATCGCCTCGCGGAGGAGCTTTCGCGCATCGAGCCGCGCGAAATCCTCGCCGTTGAAAGCGAGGAACTCGTCGCCTACGCCCAGAGCCACGGCGTTCTGCTGACCAGGGCGGAGCCGTCGGCTTTCAGCGCCACGGCGTCCGGAAAGGCGATTTGCGCGCATTTCAACCTGCGCAGCGTCGCGGAACTGGACATGCCCGATCTGAAGCTGGGCCTGTGCGCCGCGGGCGCGCTGCTCGATTATCTGGTCAAAACGCAGAAGAACGCGCTCAACCACATCATGGCCATTCGCCGCTATCAGCCGGACCGCTACATGATGCTGGATATGGTCGCCCGGCGCAGCCTCGAGCTGACCTCTTCCATGCGCGGCCACGGCCGCCGCGGAACGCTGCTCTGGCTGCTGGACCAGACGGTCACCGCCATGGGCAGCCGCCTCATCAAGAGCTGGATCGAGCAGCCGCTGATCAATCCGGCGGAAATTATCATGCGTCAGGACGCGGTGGAGCACTTCGCCCGCGATCCGTTCCTGCGCGACGCCCTGCGCGACGATCTGCGCCCGGTTCGTGACGTGGAGCGCCTTCTGAGCCGCATTGCCTACGATACCGTCAACGCGCGCGACTGCCTGGCGCTGCTCGCCTCACTGCAGGCCACGCCCGCCGTGGCGGCACGTCTGGCGCATTCGGGCGTCGCCAAGCTGGACGCGCTGTGCGATCTGCTCGAGCCGATGGACGACATCGTGTCGCTCCTCGAATCGGCCATCGACCCGGAAGCGCCCCTCGCCGTGAAGGAAGGGGGCATCATCCGCAAGGGCTACAACGCCGAACTGGATGATTACCGCGCGGCGTCTGAAAACGGCAAAAACTGGCTCGCCGAGCTGGGCGCGCGGGAGCGCGAAGCCACCGGCATCAAGAACCTCAAGGTAGGTTACAACCACGTCTTCGGCTACTACATTGAGGTCACGAAGTCGTTCTATGACCAGGTTCCCGCCCGTTATACCCGCAAGCAGACGCTGGCCACCTGCGAACGGTTCGTGACAGAGGAATTGAAAGAGCTCGAAAAGAAGATCCTCGGCGCGGAGGACAGCGCCATCCGGCTGGAATACCAGCTGTTCGTGGCGATCCGGGAGAAGCTCAACGCTTCCCTCGACCGCCTTTCGCGCGTATCGCAGGGGCTCAAGGAGATCGACGCGCTCCTGTCCCTGGCGGAAGCCGCGGCGGAAAACGGCTATGTCCGTCCAACGCTAAACCGCGAGGGACGCTGCGAGATCGTGGGCGGACGCCATCCCGTTGTGGAAAAGGCGCTGGGCCACGAGGCGTTCGTCGCCAACGATACAACCCTTTCGCAAAATGACCGCGTGATGATCATCACCGGCCCGAACATGGCGGGCAAGAGCACTTACATGCGCCAGGTGGCGCTCATCGTGCTCATGGCCCATATCGGCAGCTTCGTGCCCGCCGAATCGGCGGATATTCCCATCACGGACCGCATCTTTACGCGAGTCGGCGCGTCTGACGACCTGTACGGCGGGCAGTCCACCTTCATGGTGGAGATGACCGAGCTGTCGGCCATCCTCAAATACGCCACCGCCCAAAGCCTCATCATCCTGGATGAAATCGGCCGGGGCACCAGCACCTTCGACGGACTCTCCATCGCCTGGGCCGCTGTGGAGCACATCGCGGACGCGAATAAATGCGGCGCGCTGACGCTGTTCGCCACGCACTACCACGAGCTTTCTGAATTGGAGGGTTCTTTGCCCGGCGTGGTAAATTACCGCATCACGGCGGTGGAGCGGGGGAGCGAGGTCATCTTCCTGCGCAAAATCGTTAAGGGCGGCGCGGATCACAGCTACGGCGTAGCCGTCGCCGCACTGGCGGGCCTGCCTGATTCGCTCGTCAAGCGCGCACGCCAGATCATGGCGCGGCTCGAAGTCAGAGACGAACGGGAAGGCAGCATAGGCCAGAGCATTCTGGACGACCGGAAAAACGGCGGCACGCGCCAGCTTGAACTGACCGATTTCAAGCCCATGGAGATCATCGAGGAAATTCGAGGCGTCGACGTGATGGCCATGTCGCCCATGGACGCCATGAATTATCTGTTCAAGATTGTCGAAAAGGTCAGGAGGATTTAGTATGCCCATTCGCGTGCTGGACGCGGCGACCATCGGGCGCATCGCCGCCGGGGAAGTGGTCGAAAGGCCGTCGTCCATCGCCAAGGAACTGATTGAAAACTCGCTCGACGCCGGGGCCACCTCCATCACCGTGGAGATCAGGGAAGGCGGGGCGGATTACCTGCGCGTGACGGACAACGGCTGCGGCATCGCGCCGGAAGAGGCCCGCATCGCCTTCGAAAACCATGCGACCTCGAAGATTTCCTCCGGCGACAGCCTCACCGACATCCTGACGCTGGGTTTTCGCGGCGAGGCGCTGCCTTCCATCGCGGCCGTCGCGCGCGTGACCATGACCACCCGTGCCAGAGGCCGCGAATCCGGCGTCAAGATCCAGATCGAAGGCGGCCGCATCATGAGCGTCGCCGAAGCCGGATGCCCGGAGGGCACGACCATCGTCGTCAAGGACCTGTTCTTCAATACCCCCGTGCGCCGCGGCTTTCTCAAAAAGCCAACGACGGAAGCGGGCGTGCTGGGGGATATGGTCGCGCGGCTGATCCTCGGAAATCCCGGCGCGGCGATCCGATTCATCAACAATGGGCGGACAGTCTACCACAGCTTTGGCGACGGCGATATGCGTCATGCAGCGCTGGCCGTTTACGGCAGGGAAACGGCCGAAAAAATGATCGCCATCGACGAATGCGAGGGGAATCTGCGCATCACCGGCCTTCTCGGCGTGGATGAGCTGGCGCGCGCCAGCCGTTCGCAGGAGTTCTTCTTCATCAACGGCCGCACGGTGCGCGCGCCGCTGATGTCGCAGGCGCTGGAATCCGCCGTGCGCACGCGTGTCATGATCGGGCAATATCCCATGTGCGCGCTGTCGCTGCGCCTGCCCGCCGCGCTGGTGGATGTCAACGTGCATCCCAGCAAACTGGAGGTGCGCTTCCGGGACGAAGCGGACGTTCGCCAGAAGGCGGAAGCGATGCTCACGCGCGCCTGCTGCGGGACGAAGATCCTGGACCCCGAAGCCGTACTGCGCGAGCCCGTCCACGTGGAGGAGCGGCCGCCCATAAAAGCCGTTTCCGCAGAACAGACCACGGTTTTCACCGGTTTCGCGGGCAGCGTCACCCAGCCGCCCAGCATCAGCGTCCTGCGAAATGAAAAGCCCGATTCTACTCAGGTTTTATCCTTCCGCGAAGGCGAGAAAATGCCTTTACAGAAAGTCGTCGCTCCGAAAGAGACCAAAGTCCCGTCTGCACAGCCCGTTCCTGAGGAAAAACCCGCGGTGAGCGTGCCTGCCGCCGCGCTCGAATTGCCCGAAATGCGCGTCATCGGCGTGTTTGCGGACACGTACATCCTGGTGGAAATGGGCGATGCGCTGGTGATCATCGACCAGCACGCGGCGCATGAGCGCATTCTCTACGAGCGGTTCCGCCGGGACCTCGAGCGCGGCGCGGCCATGCAGCCGCTGCTCACGCCGATCATACTTTCCATGTCGGCACGGGAGCGGGACATCCTGCTGGAAAACGAAGCGCTTCTCAGCGAAGCCGGATATGAAATCGCCCCGTTCGGAGAGCGCGACATCCAGGTAACGGCCCTGCCGTATGTGCTGGGGCAGACGGAGCTTCGTCCGCTGTTCATGGATCTCATAGATCAGCTCGACCTGCTTAAAAGCGCCACGCTCGACCGCCGCCGCAGCGAGATCATCACAGCCTCCTGCAAACGCGCCGTGAAAGGCGGAGATCGCTTGACGGACCTGGAAATCAAGGCGCTGCTTGTTGATATGCTGGAAACGGACGCCCCGCCGAACTGCCCGCACGGCAGGCCGATCATCAAGACATTCAGAAAGACTGAAATTGAGCGGATGTTCCGCCGGGCATGAGGTGAAGCGAATGGCAAAACCCCGCCTGATCGCCATCGCCGGGGCGACGGCCTCCGGAAAGACGGCCGCCGCCGTGCGCCTTTGCCAGCGGATCGGCGGCGAAATCGTTTCCTGCGACTCGATGCAGGTCTATCGCGGCATGAACATCGGCACGGCCAAGCCCGCCGACGCCGAGCGCGGCGGCATAGCGCATCATATGATCGACGTCGTCGTTCCGGCGGAGAACTATTCCGTCCCGGCGTTTCGCGAGCAGGCAGGCGCCGTCATAGAGGACATCATCGCGAGGGGCAAAAGGCCCGTTCTTTGCGGCGGAACAGGACTGTACATCGACGCGCTGACGCGGCCGATGGCGTTTTCCGAGGAGAGCGACGAGGCGCTCCGCGAGGAATTGAAGGCCATCGCGCTGGAACCGGGCGGCAAGGCGCGGCTCCACGCCATGCTGGCCGCCGTCGACCCCGAATCCGCCCAGCGCCTTCATGAAAACGACGTGCGCCGCGTCGTTCGGGCGATTGAAATCCATCGCCTGACCGGGCGCACGATGACAGAACAGATGGCCCTCGACCGCGCGCGCGAAGGCGATTACCGCGTTCAGCTGTTCGCGCTGGAATGGCCGCGGGAGGCGTTGTACGCGCGCATCAACCGCCGCGTCGACCAAATGATGGCTCAGGGACTCGTCAAAGAGGTCGAAGGGCTGCTCCGGCAGGGTGTGCCGCCTGACAGCACGGCGATGCAGGCTCTGGGATACAAGGAAATCGCCGCCGCCCTCAACGGATTGTGTACCATTGAGGAAGCTGTGGAGGCCATAAAGCTCGGTACGCGGCACTACGCCAAGCGCCAGTTGACCTGGCTGCGTCGGGACGGCCGCGCGCGCTGGATCCCGGCCGAAAACCGCGATTTGGATGAAATTGTGAATACAATCATAGAGGAGACAGAACATGACGCAGATTGATCCCGCAATCGCCAGGCTGATTGACGAAGCGGAGGGGGAGTGCCGGCCCTTTTTTGATCGGCTCGAACAAATCGAACGAAGCAACACGCACCGGGTGCTCGCTTCCTTTCAGAAGCATCGCGTTTCCGCCCGTCATTTCGCTCCGACAACGGGCTACGGCTACGACGACATTGGCCGCGACACGCTGTCCGCCATTATGGCGGAGCTGCTCGGCTGCGAGGCGGCGCTCGTGCGTCCGCAGATCGCATCCGGCACCCATGCGCTGGCGCTGTGCCTGTACGGCGCGCTCCGTCCGGGCGACACGCTGCTCGCCGCCAGCGGACGGCCTTACGACACGCTGGAAGAGGTCATCGGGCTGTCCGGCAAGCCCGGCAGCGGGTCCCTGAGTGAATACGGCGTGAAATACCGTGAAATCGACGTGCTCGAAGACGGCAGGCTGAATCTTGCGGCCATCGAGCGGGCGCTTCGTGAAGACGCCTCCATCAGATTGGTCGAATTGCAGCGCTCGCGCGGCTACGCCTGGCGGCCCTCGCTTTCCATGGCGCAAATCGGCGAGGCGGCGCGGCTGATCCACTCGATCAGGCCGGACGTTGTGGTCATGCTCGACAACTGCTACGGCGAGTTTTCCGATTTCGACGAGCCAGGCGCGGTGGGCGTCGATCTTCTGGCTGGTTCAATGATCAAAAATCCCGGCGGCGGATTGGCCCCGACGGGCGGCTACGTAGCCGGGCGGCGCGATTTGGTCGATTTGGTGTCTTACCGGCTCACGTCGCCGGGCATCGGCGCGGAGGTCGGCTCCTATGCGGCCAGCTACCAGCCCTTTTATCAGGGCCTTTTTATGGCGCCGCATGTGGTTGCGCAGGCGATAAAAACTGCGATTCTGGCTGCGCGCGTGTTTGAAAAGCTGGGCTATGCCGTCAATCCGCGCTTCGACGAGCCGCGAGCCGACATCATCCAGGCCATTCGCTTTGGACGAAGCGACAGCCTGATCGCCTTCATCCAGGGTATCCAGCTCAATTCACCCGTCGACAGCGAGGCGCTGCCTGAGCCCTGGGACATGCCGGGCTATCAGGATCCGGTTATCATGGCGGCGGGCACCTTCGTCGCGGGCGCTTCCATCGAACTGAGCGCGGATGCGCCCATCAGAGAGCCGTACATCGCGTACATGCAGGGGGCGCTGACCTATGCGCATGGGCGCTGCGGCCTGGAAGGCGCGCTGCAGTACATGAAGGACAAGGGCCTGCTGGCGCTGTAAAGATAAAAGAAAAGAGCGGAAGTGAAATCCGCTCTCTGTCGATAAGCCGGCTAACTAAAATTCGCGCAGCAGCGCGACGACGCGGCCGAGCACGGTGACCTCGTCGGCGTAAATGGGCTCCATATGCGAATTCTCGGGCTGGAGCCGAACATGGTCTGTTTCGTAGAAAATCCGCTTTACCGTGGCCTCGTCGTCGATCATCGCCACCACGATCTCGCCGTTTTCGGCGTCCTGCTGCCTGCGCACGATCACGATATCGCCGTTCAGTATGCCGGCCTCGATCATGCTTTCGCCCTCGACGCGCAGCGCGAAGGTATCTTCGTCCACAACGATGCCGCTGGGCAGCACGAGCTCGTCCTCGATGTTCTGCTGGGCCAGGATGGGCTGGCCTGCCGTGACTTTGCCGACGAGCGGCACGACGCGGCCCTTGGGATAATCGCACAGCTCGAGCGCGCGCGGCTTCGTAGCGTCGCGCCTGAGCGCGCCCGTCTTTTCAAGCTCCTGCAGGTGCGCGTGCACAGAGGAGGTCGATTTGAATCCGACAGCCTTGCAAATTTCGCGCACAGACGGGGGATAGCCCTTGCTTTGGATTTCATCGCGGATGTAGGCGAGGATTTTTGCCTGACTTTCTTCTTTGGACATTCTCATGTGAACAGGCACCTCCGTTTATACTAAGAGTATAACATGTCGGGCGGTTCCCGTCAAACATATGATCGGTTTTTTGCACGATTTAACAATCAGACTGCGAAGGGATGGATGGATATGACCAACGCGCGTCGGTGCCTTCTGGATGAAACAAAGCTGTGCGACAACTGCGGCGAATGTGACCGTTGCGACCTCGACCCAAACAAGCTGTGCGACAACTGCATGAAATGTCTCGGCACAACCGGGGCGGATTACCTGGCCATTGAAATAGACGATATACTGATGAGCGAGGACGACGTTGAACGGCCATAATCCATGCCTGAAACGGATCGGGGGAGCTCCCTCCTTATTCTATAAACTATTCGCAAAAGAAAACTTTTACGAATAGTTATTGACGAAATCGGCCATATCGGCTATAATGGACGTATCAAGCGACGTCAGGCGTCGCGGCGGCCCGGTTTGGGCTCGCAGGACCGCGCATGGCGACGTATCATCGTTTGGAGTTGTTGATTGATATGGCTGATAATCCAATGACCTATACGCAGAACCGCGACCGGAACAATCTCCTCCTCATACGGGAATTGCTGCGTGAACTGCCTGCCAACTGCATCGATTTCATGCGCGCCATCGAGCCAACCACCACCACGCTCACGCGGCTGGCCTACCTGCGCGATCTCAAGCTGTTTTTCAAATACCTGACCAGTGAAGTGCCGCTCTTTGCCGATTTGAAGCCGACCGATATAACCGATGCGGATTTGAATCGCGTCACAGGCGCCCACATCGCCCTCTACAGCGATTACCTGACCCTTTACGTCCGCAGCGATGACCTCGTAGAAACCAACGCGGACATCAGCCGCATGCGCAAGCTTGCCACCTTGCGCAGCTATTTTAAATTCTTATTTAAGAATAATCGTGTGGACAGCAACGTGGCGCAGCTGATCGACCTGCCCAAACTGCACGAAAAGCCCATTCTGCGGTTGGAAATCGACGAAATCGTGCGCATGCTCGACCAGGTTGAATCCGGCGACGCGCTGACCGACCGCCAGAAAAAATATCATGAGCTCACGAAGACGCGCGACCTGGCGATGATTTCGCTCTTTTTGGGTACAGGCATCCGCGTGAGCGAATGCGTCGGCATCGACATCGACGACATCGACTTCTCACAGAACAGCTTTCTCGTCACCCGCAAGGGCGGCGCGCAGGTCATCCTATACTTCCCGGAGGAAGTTGCCGGCGCGCTCAAGGCGTACATGGCCCTGCGCAAGACGATCGACGCCGCGCCGGGCCACGAACAGGCGTTTTTCCTCTCCATGCAGAAGAAGCGCATGAACGTGCGTTCGGTGGAAAACCTTGTGAAGAAATACGCCCTGCTGGCCGCGCCGCTCAAGAAGCGCATCAGTCCCCACAAGCTGCGCTCAACCTTCGGAACGAACCTCTACCACGAGACGGGCGACATCTACCTGGTCGCCGACGTGCTCGGCCACAGCGACGTCAACACCACGCGCCGTCATTACGCCGCCATGTCGGACGACCGCCGCCGCATGGCCGCGCGATACGTCAAGCTGCGCGAAGAAGGCGACGAAACGCCTTCTCCGCTTCCGCCGCCCGAACAGGAATGAATCTACCGCGAGAATCTCTCATAGAAACGATCAGGCGACGCGGCTTTACATTTTCGCCGCGTCGCGCGCTTGTTTGATGGCCAGTGTGGCCAGTTCGTCGCACCGGTTGTTTTCCTTATTATCGGCGTGGCCTTTGACTTTGTTCCATGTGACGCTGTGCACGCCGGTCAAATCGAGGAGTTTCAGCCATAGATCCTTGTTTTCGACGGGTTTCTTGTCGCTTTTTATCCAGCCTTTCCGCTGCCAGTTGCTCAGCCAGCGCTGCTCAAAGGCGTTTACGAGATAACTGCTGTCCGAATAAAGCTGCACCTCGCAGGGCTCCTTCAGGGCGCTCAGCGCCGCGATCGCCGCGGTCAACTCCATGCGGTTGTTCGTCGTGCTGGGATCAAAGCCCGATATTTCCCGGCGATGGCCCATAAAGATCAGCACAGCGCCCCACCCGCCCGGGCCGGGATTGCCCGAGCAGGCGCCGTCGGTATAAATTGTGACTTGCTTCATGCCGTCCGCTCGTCCCCCGGCGCGTCAAATGATCTGCTTGACCAGGTTCGTACCGTCCGCCCAGAGGCGCTCAATGTTGTAGAATTCGCGCTCCTGCTCATGGAACACATGCACGATGACGGAACCGTAATCCAGCACGACCCAGCGGGATTCGCGATAGCCTTCCTTGCGTCGCGCCTCGAGTTGCTCGGTCTCGATCAGATGATCCTCCAGATCCTCCGCCATGGTGCGGCACTGTATGGCATTGCGCGCGCTGGCGATCACGAAAAACTCCGTGATGGAGGTCAGATGCGATACATCGAGCACCTGAATGTTCTCGCCCTTCTTGGTGAAGAGGAATTCCGCCATCTCAATGGCCAGTTCTTTCGGTTCCTTCATTGAACAATCCCATCCTCTCATAATATGATTGTTGACGGCATCGTATGGATTCAAACGCACGGTGAATCCTCGCGGGCCAGTTCCATCGTGCGCGGATGCAGCTTTTTGCCGCGCTCCAGCACGTATTCCGCGCTCCGGGCGGCGGCCATCGCTACGGCTTTGTCCAAGTCGACCATGGCCTCCGCGCGGATGTCAGTAAGGCCCGGAAAGTCCGCGCGCTCGGGTTCGATCATGTCGGCCAGGTAGATGATCTTTTCCAGCCGTGTCATGTTTTTGCGGCCTGTCGTATGCCAGCGAATGGCCGAGAGCACCGCCGCGTCGGTCACATGGTATTGCTGCCTGGCCAGCGCGGCGCCAGCCGGCGCGTGCAGCAGGGCTGGCATGCTCAATTCCACTTCATCGGCCGATATGCCGCCTGAGCGGATCAGCTGCAAGAGCGTCGGCGCATCCAGTCCCTTGGCGCAGTCGTGCAGCATGCCAGCAAGATGCGCCTGGCAGGGATTCTCTCCGAAGCGAGCCGCCAGAAACACGGCCGTCTCCGCCACGGACAGCGTGTGGCTCAGGCGATGCGGCGAGAGCGTGCGGCTCAACTGGCAGGTCATCTGATGCGGCGGCGCGCCGTAAAGGCCGTGCTGCGCGATGTAATCCGCCACCGGCTGCGGCGTATAGTCGCCCGTCGCGCCGCCTTCCGCCGCCAGGGCGCGAATGGCCGTCGAGGACAAATCGGGCCCGCTCTCCGGAGCCAGATGAATGTCGAACCCCAGCGTTTCCTTCAATCGCTCCGCCTGCCGGCGCAGGGCGTCCATATCCTCCTGGTTTCGGGGCCTCGGAATCACGATCAAAGAACACAATCTTGCCACGTCCCGCGCGCGCCGCCAGTTGACGATCTGATACAGCGTATCCGAACCGATGATGTAATAGAGCGCCGCGTCGGGTCGCGCCTTTTTCAGTTCAGTCAACGTGTCGACCGTATAGGTCGTTCCAGCGCGGGTGATTTCCATGTCGGAACAGGCGAAGCGCGGCTGTCCCCAAACGGCCAGGGCCGTCATGTTGAGGCGGCTGACGCCGGAAGCCAACGAATCGCCCGCCTTGTGGGGCGGCTCTCCGTCCGGCAGGAAGAGGACCTCGTCCAAATCCAGCGCTTCAAGCGCGATGCGAGCGCACATGAGATGGCCGTTGTGAATGGGATTGAACGTGCCTCCCATCAGCCCCAGTTTGATCATGCGCAACCCCTCACACCTTTTGATATTTTTATTATACACTATTTTTCCCGTTTAGGAAAGCCTCAAAATGCACATACTCTTATAAAACACAGGAATAAAGGAGCGTCATATGGCCGTTTTTCATCGCATAGACAGGATTCTTTTCTGGCTGCTGCTCCTGGGCGTCCTGTTTATCGCCGCCATGGCCGCGACGGGCGACAATATGCCGCTTGCTGCGGCGCTGGCGTCCGCGATATGCCTGGGCTTTAAAAAGTTATTCCATGCGTTGAGCGCTTATATGAAATGCCGGAGCCGTAAGGCGCGCCGGCGGTACGCCCGGAGCGTGCTGGCCCAGTGGGCGCTCCTGCCGGAAGACGAGGCGAAAGAAAAGATAAAAAAGCTGTTCGCCGGTCTCCCGACTCCGCGTATTGATGAAGGGCCGCTTTCGCTGCTTCCCCTTTCCCCCGCTTCCGACTCATTCAACGCCGACGCCGTGATCGCCCTGTGGAAAAAAAGCCGGAATGAACCGCATATCACTCTGGCGGCGCTCTGCCCGGCCCAAGCCGACGCGAAGCAATGGGCGGACAAACTCGAAAACCCGTCGGTCAGCCTGATCGACGGGCCTTGCCTCGAAAAGCGCTTCATTCAGACTTGCCCCGTCGTGCCGGCGTCGTTCAGCGAAGCGAAGCGCCTGTCGCCGCCGGCAGATTGGATTGAACGGCTCCTGAAGCGCGCCCATCCGGCCAAAGCAGGGATCTACGCGCTATTCATGCTGCTTTTTTATTTGCTGAACGGCGGCCTGATCCGCCTCGCCGGATTCGGCGTCCTGCTCACGCTGGCGCTGCTCAGCTTACACACACGCCTGAATGATTAAAGGGCGTCCAGATCAATCTTTGAGTTCTTGCGCGCTTTGCGGTAAATGACAAATTTGCTCCCGATGACCTGCACCGGGTCGGCGTGAACGCGCTCGCACAGTTCGTCGCAGGCCTCGCGCGCAGAGAGCGGCGCGTTCTGCAGCACGGTCGCCTTGATGAGCTCCCGCGCTTCCAGCGCGTCCCAGGCCTGTTTGACGAGGTTGTCGTTGATGCCGTCCTTGCCTATGTGCAGGATGGGCTCCAACGTGTTTGCCATGGACCGCAGCGCGGCCCGCTGTTTGGTCGTCATATCTCTATTCCTCCGTTATTCAACAAAATCGAATTCCATATCTCCCAGGCGCACCGTATCGCCTTCGCCCGCGCCCGCCTCGCGCAGCCGGTCGATGACGCCCCAGCGCCGCAGCGTGCGGTGGAACCAGTTGAGCGAGTCTTCATCGCTGAAGTTGACCGAGTCGACCAAATGCTGCATGCTCGGCCCGCTGAGCACATAGACGCCGTCCTCCACCTCGACTTTGATCTGCTCCTCGGCCATATCCTCGAAGGGCGTCTCCTCAAAGAAGGGCTCAATGGGCGGCAGCATGCGCAGCATGGCCGCGACCGCCCGCATGAGAGGCGTAAAGCCCTTTCCGGCGGCGGCGGATACAGGGTAAATTTCGATGCCCGTGCCGGCGAGTTTCTCCCGCAGGCGCGCGAGGTTCTCTTCGCTGCCGGGCAGGTCGATCTTGTTGGCCTCCACGATCATGGGGCGATTCTTCAGATCGCCGTATCGCTCCAGCTCGCGCATGATCGCATCGTAGTCTTCCAACGGATCGCGCCCTTCGCTGCCGGAAATATCCAGCACATGAATCAGCAGGCGCGTGCGCTCGATATGACGCAGGAAGTCATGTCCCAGGCCGACGCCGTCAGCCGCGCCTTCGACCAGACCGGGAATGTCCGCCATGACGAAGCTGTCGCCGTCCTGACGCACAATGCCCAGGTTCGGCGTGAGCGTCGTGAAATGGTAGTTCGCGATCTTCGGGCGCGCCGCCGTCACCACGGACAGCGTCGTCGATTTGCCCACATTCGGGAAGCCCACGAGGCCAACGTCCGCGATGGATTTGAGCTCCAGCTCCAGTTCCATCGGCTGGACCTTTTCGCCGGGCTTGGCGAAGTTCGGCGCCTGCCGCGTGGGCGTGGCGAAGTGCATGTTGCCAAATCCCCCATTGCCGCCGCGCTGCAGCACGCGCCTGTCGCCCGCGCGGAAAAGGTCGAGCAGTACCCGGCCGCTGGCTTTGTCGCGCACAATGGTGCCCACGGGCGCTTCGATGACCAGCGGCTCGCCGCTCTTGCCCTTGCAGCGGTTGCCGGAGCCGTCCTCTCCATTCGGCGCGACGAAATTGCGCTTGAAGCGGAAATCCATGAGCGTGTGCATGCGTTCGGACGCGACGAAGACGATGTCTCCCCCACGTCCGCCGTCGCCGCCGTCCGGCCCGCCGGTTTGCACGTATTTTTCCCGGTGGAACGACACGCAGCCGTTGCCGCCGTCGCCCGCTTTGCAGCGGATGCTGACTTTATCGACAAACAGAGACATAGCTTATACCTCCATGGTGTTTTTCTCGCAAAGGCCCCCGTTCAGCGGGCAGCGCTCGCAGGCGGGCGTCCGCGCGGCGCAGCATCGGCGTCCGTGCCAGATGAGAAGATGATGCGCATGGGACCAGATATCGCGCGGCAGGAGCTCCTGAAGCTGCTTTTCGACGCCGGAGGGGGTCCCGGCATGGGCCAGACCGATGCGGTTGGACACGCGGAAAACATGCGTGTCGACGGGGATCTGATCGTCTCCAAAGGCGGCCAGCAGCACAACGCCCGCCGTTTTCTGCCCCACGCCCGGCAGCGCCATCAGCTTTTTCCGATCGGCCGGCACTTCTCCATCATATTGTTCGACCAGCGCGCGGCACGCGGCGACGATGTTCTTCGCTTTATTATGGTACAGGCCGCAGCTTTTGATGAGCGGTTCCAGTTCCTCCGGTTCGAGCCGCGCCATGGCCGCCGTGTTTGGGTATTTCTCGAAGAGCGCCTCAGTGACCTGATTGACGCGTTTGTCCGTGCACTGTGCGGATAGAATCGTCGCGATCAGCGTTTCATAAGGATTTCTGAAATGCAGCTCCGCCTTCGCCTCTGGATAGAGTTCTTCCAGAGCCTCCATGACGGCCCGCGCCCTGTCTTTGTCCATATTCTTTGACCTCTTTTGTAATCTCAGGGCGGGCAGGGTTTCCCATGCCCGCCTTTTCCTAACATTATACGAAAAACGGCGCGCCACGCCCACCGAATCCCTGTTATTTTTTCAGAAACACCGCCTTATTTTGACAGGGCCGTGAGAAGCGCCCTGCCGTCTTCCAGCCGCTCCCATCTGTATAGACCGATGAGGTTTGTCGGGCGATGGCGCGCAAGCGCAGACTGCACTTTCTGAAGATCGTTCATAGCGAAACGCAGCGACAAACCGCACCCGGCGGCAATCTCCCTCGGTGTGGAAACAACCTGCGACGCGATGCCGCCGCGCGCGAAGATATCCTCGTATTTCAAAACCTGCTGCCGCGATCTGAATGCCGCTATCCCATAGACTTCCATATATCAGCCCTCCTGAGCATATCTTTTTAGACGCGCCAATACACTGTATGGCGAATGAAAAAGAGATGTGCGGAGGTGCTCCCTGTGGAAATCTATCTGGACAACGCCGCCACCAGTCATCCAAAGCCGCAGGCTGTCGTCGACGCCGTCATGCAGGCGCTTACGACATATAACGCCAATCCCGGCCGGTCCGGTCATCAGCGGGCGCTGCGGGGCGCGCGGCTCCTGCTCTCAGCGCGGGAAAGCCTGGCGCGGCTTTTGAACGCGGAAGACAGCGACCGCATTGTTTTCTGCTTCAACGGCACCGACGCGTTGAACACCGCCATCAAGGGAAGCCTGCGGGTGGGCGACCACGTCGTGTCCACCATGATGGAGCACAATTCCGTGCTGCGCGTGCTCAAGGAACTGGAAAAAAGCGGCCTGATCGAAGTGACGCTGCTGGAACCGGACGGAAGCGGAACCGTCCCGGCGGAAAGCTTCGAGGCGGCGCTCAGGCCGAACACATCGCTTGCCATATCGACCCATGCGTCAAACGTCACCGGCGCGATTCAGCCCGTAGCCGCCATCGGCGAAGCCATGCGCCGGCACGGCGTGCGCTATCTCATCGACGGCGCCCAGGCTGTCGGCCATATTCCCGTCGACGTCAGAGCCCTGAAATGCAGCCTGTACGCCTTTCCGGGCCATAAGGGCCTGCTGGGTCCGCAGGGTACGGGCGGGTTGTACGTTGCGCCGGGAACGCCCCTCAGGGCGTTTCGCGAGGGCGGAACAGGCTCCAGCTCTGAAAGCATGCTCCAGCCCGTCGACATGCCGGAAGGCTACGAGAGCGGCACGGTCAATCTGCCGGGCGTCGCCGGTCTCGAGGCGGGCGCGTCGCTGGTCCAGGCCCAGATGAATGAGCGCATGCGGCGTGAACGAGCGCTGACGCAGGCGCTGTACGAGGGCCTTTCACACATGGACAACGCTGTCGTCTATTCGCCGTCGGAACCAGCCGCGCGCGTGAGCGTTGTCAGCTTCAATCTTGACGGCGCTTCGTCGGAGTCGGTGTCGGATTATCTGGACACGCAGGGCATCGCGGTGCGCGGCGGCCTTCATTGCGCCCCGGGCATGCATCAGGCGCTTGGCACGCTTCGAAGCGGCGCTGTGCGCGTCAGTCCAAGCTGGCAGAACAGCTTTGAGGACATCGAAGCGCTGCTGAGCGCCGTGAAGCGCTACGGCTGAAGCACGCCCTCCAGATAATCGAGCGCGCAGCGAAGCTGGGTGTCGCGCGCCGGATTCAGAATGTCCGGCATGATTTCGTCCCCTTCGCCCTGCTTTACAGGAATATCCGGCGTAATGCCGCTGCCATGAATGGAGCGGCCGGAGGGCGTATAGTAAACGGCGGTCGTCAGGTGAATGCCCGCCCCATCCTCATGGAAGGGAATGATGGACTGCACGATGCCCTTGCCATAGGTTGTCTCGCCGATGATCGTCGCGGCGCCCCTGTCCTGAAGCGCGCCGGCCAGGATCTCGGAGGCGCTGGCGGAGGCGCCGTTGACGAGCACGGCCATCGGCAAACCGACGGCGTCGCTGTCGGAATAGTAGCTCTCCTGCGCGCCGCTGCGGTTTTCAACGTACACGATCAGGCCCTCGTCCAGCAGGAAATCGGCAATCTGCACCACGTCGCTCAGCAGGCCGCCGGGATTTCCGCGGAGGTCGAGCACCAGCGCCTTTGCGCCTTCATTCATCAATGCGTCGAGCGCCGCCGAAAAGCCCGCCACGTCGTCTCCCATGAATTCATAGATGGCGATATAGCCTATGCCGTCCTCAATCATGCAGTATTCCACGCGGTTTATTATGACTTCCGCATGGCCGACGGAAAAAGTCAGCCGCTTTCCGCCCCGTTCGATTTCAACGGAAACCTCGGTTCCTTCCTCGCCGAGAAGCAGGGTTTTCGCCGTCTGCGCGATGTTGTCCGCTTCGGCAAGGTCGAAGTCCGCAATGGTCAGCAGCCTGTCGCCCGGTTTGATGCCCGCTTCTTCCGCGGGACTGTCCGCGAAAACGCGCGTGATCATGAGATGATTGTTCTCGTCAACAAACAGCTGCAGCCCAACGCCCTGGTACCTGCCGGTTTCATGATCCTGATCCTGCGTCATTTCCTCCGGGGTGCGGTAATAGGAATAAGGGTCGTCAAGCGATCCGACCATACCGCGAATCGCGCCGAGTATGAGCTCATCTTCGTCGGTTTCAGTGTAGTATTCCTTTTCGATGAGCTCAAGCACTTCGTTCAGCCGCTGATAGCGATTGATCGCCTTATACTCGGCGTCGGTCACGACGATTTCCTGCCCGCTGGCGAGGCGGCCGACAAGCAGTGCGCCGGTCGTTCCGCTGAGCGCCAGGGTCAGGGCCGTCGTCACGCCGGCGACCAGAATGATCATCCATATGATGGCTAATATGACGATGGTTCGCTTGGACATATCCTCTCCCCTATCTGAAGCGCCGCCCAAATATCAGGGCAGGAATGGATTTGTCCATTCCTGCCCGCTGAACTGCCCGGAATGCGCCTTCAGGATCATTCGCCGCCTGATCAGTTGCCGCGCCTGTTCTTTTCGCCGCCGGTTTTTCCCAGCAGCATCATCATTTTGAACGTCACGGCGTCGTCAAACGCGCGCAGGTCGAGGCCGACGATGCGCTGCACCTTGTCCAGACGATAGATCAGCGTATTTCGGTGGATGTAGAGCTGGCGCGCTGTTTC
Organism: Clostridia bacterium; assembly: GCA_017527065.1. GTDB lineage: Bacteria > Bacillota > Clostridia > Christensenellales > Aristaeellaceae > Firm-10. Next base: position 3,712 of record JAFXQO010000006.1, on the reverse strand, counting down.
GGAGAGATTCAGGCTGTTCTCAAAGAACTTTTCGATGGTGTGAATCATTTCATCGTTAAAAAGCCTGGTGGTCTTCCGATTGAAAAGCAGGCTGTTGTAACGCATGCTCATCTCGCGCGGCACATCGGCCAGGAAACGCTCGATCAGCATCTTGCGATAAACGAATACGAATTCCTCTTTCCGGTACACGCGGCCCACGTCGATGGCCCGGCGCGCTTCCCGCATCGATTCGCTCAGCAGGTTCAATCCGCTCTTCGGTTCGCCAATGCCGATGTAAACCTGATGGTTCGTCTCGCTGAGGAGCGTGTTCTCAATCGCCTGGCCGAGCTGGTCGATTTCGTCGTAATCCCCCGGTTCATCGAGCTTTTTTACGAGGATCAGCGTATGGCGGTCCATTTCCACAAGCGCGTCTGATTTTTCCGTGTCGATGACGTTGCTGAGTATACTGACCGCCGTGGCGGCATCCACATTTTGCAGATGCAGCATGACCACGCAGCGCTCGTCATTCAGCGCGATATCGTGCTCGAGCGCCATGGTCTCCATCTCCGCGCCTTCGATTTCATCCCGCAGTATGCTCCGGAAAGTCTGCTCGCGGTCAGCGTTGGGCAGTTCGATGCGCATGATCGAATTGACCAGCTCGGACGCGAGTATGGCGCAGTTGCAAACATCCGGCGAATCGCCGGGCAGGCAAAGGAACAGCGGCTGGAGCCCGTCGGTTCCGATCAGAGTAAAGCCGCCGTACACCAGGGGCTGTGTGGGATTGTTGCGCAGCGCCTCGGGCAGCGTCAGTTCGCGATCGTCGCCCTCCGGCAGGATCACCTGGCCGCTCGTGTCGAGGAGCATGATATTCATATTCAGCCGGGAAAGGATTCTCGATATCTTCGCAACCAGACGATGATCCAGATACATAGGTGTATCCCCCTTTGGCCTTCTTGAGTCCATTATATAATGGCCGGCTGAAAAAGGCAATCCCCAGAATTCAACAATGGCATGATTTAAAGGTTAAAAAACGTGAAGGGCGCTGACTGGTCATACAAAATGCACAAAACGGATGCGAGTCATACGACTCGCATCCGCACGATATGAACCGAATGATCCCGACTCAGCGCTCGAGGATGGTGTCCTCGGTGTCCTTGTCGAAGAAGTGCAGGCGGTTGGCGTCGAACGCAACGTTGATGGTGTCGCCGGTACGGGAAGTAGAGCGAGGATCAACGCGGGCGATGATGTTGGTGTCCTTGCCGCTGGTCTTCAGGTACAGGTAGGTCTCAGAGCCCATCAGCTCGACGACTTCGACGTTGACCTTCACGATGCTCTCGGGAGAATTCTTGAGGAACAGCTCCTCGTCATGGATGTTCTCAGGACGAATGCCCATGTAAACTTCCTTGCCGATATAGCTGTCGGAGCTGAACTTCTGGAGCTTCCCTTCCGGCACGCGGATCGCGTTGTCGCCGAACACGGCGTAAACGCCATTGGCGCGCTTCTCGAGCTTGACAGTGAAGAAGTTCATCTGCGGGCTGCCGATGAAGCCGGCGACGAACAGGTTGGTCGGATAGTCGTACAGGTTCTGGGGAGTGTCGACCTGCTGGATGAAGCCGTCCTTCATAACCACGATGCGGGAGCCCATGGTCATGGCCTCGGTCTGGTCGTGGGTAACATAGATGAAGGTGGTCTGCAGGCGCTGATGCAGCTTGGTGATCTCAGTTCTCATCTGCACGCGCAGCTTGGCGTCCAGGTTGGACAGAGGCTCGTCCATCAGGAAGACCTTGGGTTCACGGACGATGGCGCGGCCCAGGGCGACGCGCTGGCGCTGACCGCCGGACAGAGCCTTCGGCTTACGGTTGAGCAGGTGCTCGATGTCCAGGATCTTCGCGGCTTCCTTAACGCGGCGATCGATTTCAGCCTTGGGGGTCTTGCGCAGTTTCAGACCGAAGGCCATGTTGTCATAAACGGTCATGTGAGGATACAGAGCGTAGTTCTGGAAAACCATGGCGATGTCGCGATCCTTGGGGGCGACGTCGTTGACCAGCTTATCGCCGATGAACAGTTCGCCTTCGGAAATCTCTTCCAGGCCGGCGACCATGCGCAGGGTGGTGGACTTGCCGCAGCCGGAAGGACCGACCAGAACGATGAACTCCTTGTCTTCGATGCTCAGGGTGAAATCGCTGACGGCGGTGACGCCACCGGTGTAGATCTTATAGATGTGCTGCAGAGATACGCTTGCCATTGAAAGACTCCTCCTCACTATTTGATCACAAAGATATTACGGCTTTGCCGCTGTAGATATTATAACTGCATACGCCTCCAAAATCCAGTGGACAATCCTTACAAAATGGCAACGCGCAGTTTTGTTTGTTTCATTTATTCCTCCTCTTCCGCGGATTCCTTCGCCCCGCTGCGTTTGGCTTATCGGCCGTCGTATTGTGCGTTATATCTCTTATTCTTCCTTTCATTTGTGCATTTTGCGCAAAGCCGCTACAGCCATTCCCCCTTTGTCTCCTTCTTGGCCCGAGTGTCTTTCGCGCGAATGCCTTTCCTTTTTGTCGCAAAGAGAAAATTCGTTAGGATTATACATAATTGCAAGCGGTGTTTTGTATACTTCTCTTTACTGCGCCCTTTCCAGTTCTTTACGTCATTTTGCCTTGACACCGGGACGGCTTCGCCCTATAATGCACAAAGAATCAAATACCGCGGGGGCGCTTATTGCTGAGATCGACGCCGAAAGGCGTCAGTCCCTTGGAACCTGTGTGGATAATCCCACCGTAGGGAAGCGGATGCCTCGCCCATGCCGGGCGAATCAGGCTTTGTCGTTTCCCGCATGCCTCGAATGAGCGCATGCGGTTTTCAATTCCCCCGGCGTTTGAATAACAAGTAGGAGGAATCGTCTTATGAATCACAATCGCATCCGCATGCTCGTTGAAGGCGCCATCATGGTCGCCGCCGCCCAGGTTCTCAGCTATATCAAGCTGTGGAGGATGCCGTGGGGCGGCAGCATCACGCTGGCCATGCTGCCTATCGTTCTTTACGCCGTCCGCTGGGGCGTCGGCCCCGGCCTGCTGGCGGGCTTCATCCTGGGCGTCCTGCAGTTCAGCCTCGACGGCGGCTTCGCCATCGGCTGGCAATCCATCATCGGCGACTATGTGCTTGCTTATACGGCGCTGGGCCTGGCCGGCCTGGCCTTCGGCAAGAAGGGCAATGTCTTTATCGGTTCGCTGATCGGCGGCTTGGGGCGTTTCCTGATCCTCTTTGTGACGGGCGCCACGCTCTGGGCCGAGTACATGCCCGATTCTTTCTTCGGCATGACCATGACGAGCCCCTGGTTCTATTCCTGCCTGTACAATCTGGCTTACATGTTGCCGAACATCGTCATCTGCATGGTCGTATTCGCCGTCATTTACAAGCCGCTTCACAAATACATTGTCGGCGAAGACATCCGCTGAGCGGCTTACGCGGACAGCATGATAAAAAACGATCCCCGTCGGGCCCGGCGGGAATCGTTCAGGCCTCTGACAAAGCCCTGCATTTCAAGCGAGATGCAGGGCTTTGTATTGCGAGGGATAACATCAATGAGGCTACCAGCCTCTTGATATTCTGAACCGCAGCGGTCAGGAAACATTGCTCGCGCATGTTCTGAATGCCGAGCATGCGGGCATAGCGAAGGCCATGATTGACTTTGGCCTCCGCAAACGATCGTTCAATTGTCTGCTTTCTCCAG
>JAFXQO010000061.1 GCA_017527065.1 Clostridia bacterium | reverse complement strand
CGCCGGACGTCGAGGTGGGCGCCGGGGTGGGCGTCGCGGTCGCCGCGGAGGCGCCGAGGATCGTCTGCAGCAGGGCCGCGCTGACGCTCCGGCCGTCCGAGGTGACGCCGCGGGCCTTCTCATAGGCGGTCACGGCGCGCCGGGTCTGGGTGTAGTAATTGCCGGTGGAGGTCTCGGAGAAGTAGCCCAGCTCGCGGAGCTTGTCCTGCATGGCCTTCACGAGGCTGTTGTTCACCATGCCGTAGGTCAGGTCCGTATAGGCGATGGCCGTGGGCGCGGGGGTCGGCGTGGGAGTCGCGCCGGCGGGCGGCGTCGTGGCGACCGTGCCGTCGACCCGGGGCGCGGTGCCGGCGTACAGCGCCTGCTGCATCTCGGCGCTGGCGTAATTCCCGTTCTGGGGCAGCTTCGCGTTGACCTGGAAGGCGCTGACCGCGGCGGCGGTGTTCTTGCCGTATATGCCGTCGGCGGTGTCGTTCAGGTAGCCCAGCTCCTTCAGACGCTTCTGCATGGTCTTTACCGCGCTGCCCTGGGCGCCGAAGACGAGGTCGCTGTAGAGCGCTGCGGGCGCGGGCGTGGGCGTGGCGTCCGCCGGCGTGGGATTGGTCGCCGACGAGCCCTTGGAAGGCGCGCTGTTGGCGTAGAGCGCCTCGAGGGTCGCGGTGGTGGCCACGTTGCCGTTGACCGGCAGGCCGGCGGCGCTCTGGAAATCAGCCACGGCGCGGGAGGTGAGGGTCATGTAGTTGCCGGTGACGTACTGGACGTTGAAATAGCCCAGCGCGGCCAGGCGGCGCTGCATCAGGCGCACCTGATCGTTGTTCATCATGTTGAGGCGCAGCTCGGAATAGGTCGCCATCGACGAATAGGCGCTGGGGGCGCTGCCGGAATAGAGCAGGTCCTGCATCTCGACGCTGGCCCGCTTGCCGTCCACGTACAGCCCGGCGGCCTTCTGGAAGGCCTCGACGGCGGATTCGGTCACGCCGTAGTAGTTGCCGGTGGGGTTGGAGTTGAAGAAGCCCAGCTCGCGAAGGCGCGTTTGCATGCGCTTGACGGAGGCGTTGTTCTCCATGCCGTAGGTCAGCATGGTGATGGGCGCGTCATTGGCGGGCGGGGGCGTCGGCGTGGCCTCGCTGGAACCGCCGGCGTTGTTGTTCGCCGGGGGCGTGGTCGTGGTGTAGGCCGTGGGCGCGTCGGCGGAATAGAGCATTTGCAGCATTTCGGGCGTGGCGACCGAGCCGTCGCCGGAGATGCCCGCGGCCTGCAGGAACGCCGCCATGGCCTTCTGGGTTTCCTTCCAGTAGTTGCCGCTGGTGCCCTTCATGAAGCCCAGCGTGTTCAGCCGCTTCTGCATCATCAGGACGGCGTCGCTGTTCGTCATGCCGTATGAAAGGGTGGCGCTCGTCGCGGTCGCCGGCACGCTGGTGGGCTCGGGCGTGGCCGACGCGGGCTGCCACACGCCGCCGCTGGCCGTGGGCGCGTCGGAGGAGAACAGGGCGGCCTGCACGTCGGGCGAGGCGACCTTGCCGTTGATGGCGAAGCCCATCGCCTGCTGGAAAGCGGCCACGGCGTTCTTCGTGTTGTCATAATATCCGCCCGAGGGCGAGACGGTATAGCCCAGCTGGTTCAGGCGCGTCTGCATGGCCCTGACGGCGTCGTTTTCCATGCCGTATCTCAGTTCCTCGTACTCGTCCGCGCCGGCGCCGACGGTGAACGTCAAGGAACCCAGCGCCAGGAACGCGCACAGCAGGGCGCTCAGGAAACGCCGCATTTTTCCGCGTTTCATATTGGGAATACACCTTCCTTCCATATACTGCACTTTCAGAGAAGTATATCACTCCACATTCATTGTCATTATATGACAAAAGAATTACGCTGTCAAGTATCCGCGTAACAAATACCACGGAAACGCCATTGTTCCGGCGATTTTTAACCGGAGGTTTTCATTCCCCGGGGCTTTGGGCCTCCGGGCGGCCGGGAAGAGGCAGGGATTTGGGCAGGGAGCCGGTGAAGGCGGTCTCCCGCTCGTTGGAGGAGACGGACAGGCTGCCGCCCGCCCCGGTCACGATGCCGCGCACGATGGACAGCCCCATGCCGCGTCCCTCGCCCTTGGTGGAGAAGCCCCGCTGGAAGATGCGCTCGGCCACGCTCTCGGGGATCATGGGGCCGTTGTTGGACACGGCGAACTCGTAGCCGTGCAGCGATTCGCTCAGGCGGATGGTGAGCGCGGGCTCCGGCACGGCCCGCAGGGCGTCCATGGCGTTGTCGATCAGGTTGCCCAGCACCCGGCACATGGCCCAGCTCTCCACGGGGAGGTCGGCCCAGGCGGATTCGATCTGCAGCGTGACGCGGATGCCCCGGCTCTCGCAGTCCGACACCTTGGCCGCGAGCAGCGCGTTGACGGCGGGATGGGCGGTCTTGAGCGTGCGGCTGACGCGGCGGATGTCGCCGTAAACGCGCTCGATGTAGTCGCGGGCCTCGCCGTACTCCTTCAGCTCCATCAGGCTGTAGACCACCTGCAGGTGGTTCATGAAGTCGTGCCGCTGGGCGCGCAGCGTGCCGTTGAGTTCGCCCAGCTGGTCGTAAGCCTCCTCGAGCATGTCGGCCTCGCTGGCCATGCGGCGGGCCGAAAGCGCCTCGCGGATGTCCAGCGCCGCGCCCCAGGTCACAATGAGCGTGAGCGTGCACAGAAGCACCTGCTCGGCCCGGCCGGAGAAGGCGTAGCCGCCCTTGAGCAGCGAGAGCGCCGCGATCAGGGCCGCGCCGGCGATCTGCAGCGCGTTGATGGCGATGGTATACGCCACCGCCTTCTTCAGATTGACAAACCGGCGAATCCGTCGCGCCATGGATGTGACCTCCGTCTGAATTGCGAGTGTTCTTTCAAGGGAGCGGGGGAGCGGGAAACGCCCGCGCGGCCCTTACAGCTCCCTGTAGGCCGACAGCGCCGCGCCGCTCTGAACGCGGCCCCGCAGCGGGCGTCCGGCCGCGCCGGCCCGGGCGATCTCCGGCTCGGGCATGCCGATGATGATCTTGCCCTGGTCGATGGTGGCGGCGTAGATTTTTTCCATGTCGTTCAGCTCGGGCTGCGACATGTTGACGCCGCTGAGCCCCTCGATCTCGCAGGCGGCAGCGATGTAGTGGTCGCCCCGGCCGCAGAAGTGCATGCAGCCGCCCAGCTCCCGGAACACCCGGGCGTCGTAGGGCATGGCGAATTCCCGGTACATGGCCTCGGAGAGGTTCACGATGGCGTCGTTGCGCAGCACGGTGAGCCCCCTGTGGAGCAGCCCCCATTCCACGGAATACCCCTTGCCGTAGGGCGGGAAGGCCGCCTGCCAGCGGCGAGTATAGTCCAGGTACACGTCCGTCATGAAGGAAAGCGCGTCGTGCACCAGCTCCGGCTCGTCGTACAGCGCGTAGTAGAGATCGCTCCCGGCCAGGGCGTCGACCAGCGGGAAGGGCCCCTGCAGGTCGGGGTTATAGAGATACACATAGCGGCTGATCCTGGGATACTTCGAGGCTTCCTCCCGCCAGCGCGCGCCGAACTCGAACACGCGGGGGGCGAGGCCCATGGTGTAGTCGTAATGGCGCCGCTCCATCACCGCGCGCAGGCCCTCTACGCCGTCGTCCAGGTGCTTCGCGCCGGGCAGCGTGTCGGCCTCGTCGGGCAGGCGGAAGACGCCCGCTCCGAACATGGAGGGGATGATGGCCGTGCCGTAGTTGGGCCGCACGGACAGCAGCAGCCCGCCGCCCTTCTCCAGCATGTCCGAGACCGTCCTGAGCTGGGTGTAGAGCATCAAATCCATGTCGTCGAAGGCGTGGTTGATGAGCGCGCGGGGCCATTCGATTTTGGGCGGCGCGGGGATCCGCCGGGGGGAGAAGAATTCGTCCCGGCATTTCAAATCGCAGAAGGCCTCCCATTCCGCCGCGACGCGCTCCTCCCGGGCGGGGTCGATGCGCGCCTCCACGTCCTCGAAGTACTTTTGAAGTTCCATCACAGGCAAACCTCCTGGCCGAGCCTGGAGGACAGCCTTGCGGCGTCCAGCAGGCGGGAGAGGCGCAGCGCCTCCTCCAGCGGCACGAAATAGGGCTCCTCGTCCCGCAGGGCCCGGGCGATGTGGGGATAGATCTCGAACTCGTCGCCGTAGATCTGGCCGGTGATCTTCTCCTCGTATTCGGTGATGGCGGTGTTGCTGCGGTATTCCGCCTCGCCCACCTTCTCGGGAAGATGCGCCTTGTAGACGTGGATGGTGTCGCCCTGGACGATGATCGTGCCGCGGTCGCCCTGGATCACCCAGGCGGGATAGGGCCCCGCCGCGATGAGGAATTCGCTGACCACCGTCACGCCGTCCTCCGTGTGGCAGATGACGCGCAGGTTGTCCTCGCCGTCGCCGGGATTGATGATCTGGCGGAGATTGCCGTACACCCGCGTCACGGGGGATTTCACCAGCTGCAGCGGCTGATCCACCAGGTGGGGGCCCCAGTTGAGCAGGTAGCCGCCGCCGTATTTGTGCTCGGTCTGCCAGTCGCAGCGCAGGCCGAAGGTGGTGGTGCTGCGTCTGATCTCGAACACGCGGCCGATGTCGCCGCGTTCGACGATGGCGCGAAGCTGCCTCAGGTCGCTTCCCCAGCGTGCGGGCAGCCAGGGCAGCAGCTTTTTGCCCGTCACCTGCTGGGCGGCGATCATGCGCTCGGCGTCCCGGGCTTCGGTGGCCCAGGGCTTCGTCACCAGCACGTCGGAGCCCGCCATGAGGCTGTCTATGGCCATCTGCGCGTGCTGGTACGAACGGGTGACGATGATGGTGAATTCCGGCTTCACTTCGGCCAGCATCTTGTGGTAGTCCTCGTACACGGGGCAGCGGAACCGGGCTTCGGCCTTGGCCCGCGCTTCGGGGTCTATGTCGCACACGGCGGCAAGCTCAAAGTCCGACGCGTATTTCTCCACGGGATTGGCGTGCATGGTGCTTCCGTTGCGGCCGTAGCCGATGATGCAGGTGCGGATCATGGGGTGTTCCTCCTTAATACAAAAACCGTGAAAGACGTCAGTTGTAGGCGATGCCCGCCCTGTCGAGCAGGCCGGTGAGCGCGGCGTGGGCCCGGCCGAACAGCTCCGCCCCGGTGAAGCCGCGCATCCGCCCGGCCACCGCCAGGTGGGGCTCCAGCGTGAGGAACATGTCCTTTTCCGCGAAGGCGGACAGGACCTGGCTCAGCTGGCCGTCGCCTTCGCCCGCGGGCACGATCACGCCGTCCGACCGGCGGGAGTCCTTGATGTGCATGTAGGCGACGTAATCCCTCAGGCGGGGCAGGCTCTCGTCAAAGGGCGCTTCCCCCGCGGCGACGAAATTCGACGGGTCGAACACGGCGCGCAGCGCGGGGTGGTTCACGCTCTTCAAAATGTCCTCGCAGCGGGCGCTGCGCTCGCCGTAGATGCCCGCCTCGTTTTCGTGCATCAGGGTGACGCCCGCCTCCGCGGCGATTTCGGCCATGCGGCTCAGCCGATCCATGACCTCGCCCCGCCGCGCGTCCAGCTCGTCCTTTTCCATATAAAAGGAGAACACCCGCACCCGGGGACAGTCCAGCGCCCGCGCGATCTCCACGGCGCGGCGGGTCTGATCAAGGCACACCGAAACATCGTCTTTGATGGGCGTCTTGCCCACGGGGGAGCCGACGGAGGACACGCCCATGCCGCGATCCCGGAGCGCCCGGGCGATTTCGCGCAGCTGGGCGTCGGTGAGAGCGAGCACATTGACGTCTTCCACCGAACGCAGCGACAGGAATCGCACCTTCAGACGTTCCATTACATCCAGCTGTTCCTTGAGATGGGGGGATATTTCGTCCGCGAAGCAGCTCAGCGTGTACATCTCAATTCCTCCTCGTAGCGCCGCAGGGTGGAAAGCTCCTCCGTCAGGTAGCCGGGCCTGTCCCAGCCGATCCATTCGCCGCTGAGCCAGCCGTCGTAATTCATGGAGATGAGCTCCCCGAGCGCCAGCCTGTGGTCGATGACGTTGCCCTCGATGGGCAGGAATTTGAGCCCGCCCTCGTAGGTGCCGCCGTGGACGTGCACGTGCCTGATATAGGGCCTGAGCAGGCCGAAGGTCTCGCGCATGTCCGCGTGGGCGGCCAGCAGCGGGTGCATGAGGTCCCAGTTGACCCCCACGTGCCGCCCGCGGCACAGCCGCATCACGGCGGCCACGTGCTCCGGCTCGCACCAGCTGTCGTGGGTCTCCATGCAGAGGCACACGTCCGCCCCGCCGATCTCGGCGGAGAGGGCGTCCAGCGCCCGGGCCACCTGTTCGACGGCTTCGCGGCGGGTCTGGCCCTCGTCGATGGGCCCGCCGAACACGCGGACGCGGGGGATGCCCAAATCGACGCAGAGCTCGACGGCACGGCGGGCGGCGTCCATGTTTTCGGCGAGGGCGCGGCGGCTGGCCAGCTTCACGGAGGAAGCCAGGCAGCACAGCGAGACGCCCTTGTCCCCGGCCAGGGCGCGGGCCGCGCGCCGCGCGTCCTTCGGCATGCCCGGCTCTATGCCATGGGCGTGGCCGGCGTCGATGCGGGGCTCAAAGCCCGCGTAGCCGCTGGCCTTCGCCAGGTCGAGGGCCTCGCCCAGCGGCAGGCCCGGGCAGGAAAAGCTCATAAAGGCGTAATTCATAAACGATTCCCTCCAAAGAGAATGATCGGTCGTCCTGTTCCGGCGCTTCTCACTCCACCCGGAAATCCCGGCTCATGATGGGGTGCTCCGCGTCGCTGGCCAGCCACACGCGGAAATCCCCCGGCTCGACGCGCCACTTGAAATCCCGGCCCAGCGTGCGCATGGCGCGGGGCGATATGACCGCGCTCACGCGCCGGGTCTCTCCCGGCCTGAGCGTGACCTTCTTAAAGGCGGCCAGCGTCCTCATGGGCTTCACGACGGAGCTGAACAGGTCGCGGATGTACAGCTGCGGCACGGCCGCGCCCTCCCTGTCGCCGGTGTTGGTCACGCTGAACGTGGCCGTCACCGATTCGCCGGGGGCGACGGCCTGCGCCGACAATTCGAGGCCGCCGAACTCAAAACGGGTGTAGCTCAGCCCGTAGCCGAAGGGATACAGCGGCAGCCAGTCCATCTCCACGTAGCGCCGCCCGCCGCCGGGCCTGCGGCTGTAATGGCAGGGGATCTGGCCCACGTGCTTCGGGAAGGTGATGGGCAGGTGGCCCGAGGGGTTGCTGTCGCCGAACAGCGTCTCCGCCACGGCGCGGCCGCCCATTTCGCCCGGGAACCAGGCCTCAAGGATGGCGGGGATATGTTCCTGTTCCCACAGAATGGAGGCGGGCCGCCCGCCCTGGATCAGCAGGATCACCGGGGTGCCCGTTTCGGCCACCGCGCGGATGAAATCGTGCTGGCGGCCGGGCAGGTCGAGGCTCACGCGGTCGAAGTTCTCGCCGCTGGTGTCCGGGCTGTCGCCCATGCACAGCACGGCCGCGTCGGCCCGCTTGGCCAGCTCCACGGCGCGGGTGAAGTCCTCCCGGGTCCGGTTGTAGCCGAACACGACCCGGGCGCCGCGCCGGTCGTTGGTGAATTCGATGACCAGGTCGTGGCTTTGGCCCTGTTCAAAGCGGAAGGGCACCGTCCGGTTCGCGTCCTTCTTTTCGCCCCAGCCGTCAAGGATCAGCCGGCCGTCGATGAACAGGCGCATGCTGTCCTGGGTGTTGAAGCCGATGTAGCCGTCGAAGGTCTCCTGGGGAACGAGCCGGCCCGTCCAGCGCACGCTGAAGCAGTAGGCGTCCAGGCTCTCGTGGGGCTTGGACATGATCCAGTTGAAGTTGACGGCGCGGTCGCGGCGGGTCAACGCGGGCTCGCCGTCGAAGGCGCGGCCGTTGTAGTAGCGGCCCGTGAGGCCCTTTTCGCCCGCCTCGTCCAGCAGCCAGTCGCCCGGGAAGGGCGCGGCCGCGTCGCCCAGGAAGTTGCAGCCCGGATCGTACAGCACCTGCGTCCGGGGCGACACGATCTCCTTCACCGCCTCCAGGATGGACAGGCCCTCCTTGCCGTAGGGGGTGTAATCCCCCAGCATGGCTTCGCCCGCGCCGGGCCCCAGCAGGGCCAGCGTCCCGATGTTCTTGGAGAGCGGCAGCAGGCCGTCTTCGTTTTTGAGGAGCGTCATGCTCTCCCGCGCGATCTTCAGCGCCAGGCCGAGGTGGGCCGGGCTGCGCACCGCCACCTTCCAGAGGCGCTCGTCCACATAGGGGCGCTCGAACAGCCCCAGCAGGAACTTCACCTTCAGCACCCGCCCGCACGCCCGCCGGACGACGGCCTCGTCCAGCCGGCCGCGCTCCACCAGCGCCTTGAGGCCGGCCTGCCACTCGTCGTGGGGGAAGTCGTACAGCTGCAGGTCGACGCCGGCCTCCAGGCTCATGGCCATGGCCTCCTGGCGGGTGGCCGCCACGTAGTGGTTGTCGTAAAGCCGGGCGCAGGCGGTCAGGTCGGTGCGCACGAAGCCCCGCATGCCCCACTGATCGCGGAGCACTTCGGTCAGCAGCTCGTGGTCCGCGGACACGGGCACGCCGTCGATGGCGTTGTAGGAGCACATGACGTCCACCGCGCCGCCGTCCACGAAGGCCGCCTCGAACACCGGCAGCGCGTCGGAGAACACCTCGTGACGCCCCAGGGCGCAGGGCGCGCAGTTCAGCCCGCCCACCGGCGCGCCGTAGCCCGCGTAATGCTTGGGTTCCGCGGCGACGGCGTCCGGATCGGAGAGGCGCTCGCCCTGCATGCCCTTCACCACCTCCCGCGCGAATTCCGCGCCGAGGTGCGTGTCCTCGCCGTAGGTCTCCTCCGTGCGGCCGTAGCGCGGGTCGCGGATGAGGTCCATCACGGGGCTGTAGGTCTCGTGGATGCCCATGGCGCGCGCCTCCGTGCCGATGGCCCGGCCCATGGCGCGGCCCAGTTCCGGGTCGAAGGTGGCCGCCAGGCCGATCTGCTGCGGGAAGGCGGTGGCCAGGCGGTGGCACAGGCCGTGCAGCGCCTCCTCGCTGAACAGGAAGGGGATGCCCAGCCGGGTCTTCTCCACGGCGTAGCGCTGGATCGTGTTGATCTGATCGGGCGTCATGCCGCGGGCCTGGATGCTGCCGGCGCTGTTGCCGCGAAGCAGGCTGTCCAGTTTGTCTAAATCGATCTCTTCCACGTCCTCCAGCCGGGTCCGCCGGGAGAAGTCGTGGCTGAAATACTGGTCGGTCTGGAGGATCATTTCCTCCAGCGTCATTCTGTCCAGCAGGTCGTTGACCCGCGCGTCGATGTCCATCGACGGGTCCCTGTAATCCTTCATCGCCGTTCACCTCATCGGTCGTGCGTCGCGTTCTGATCGGGGCTTATTGACTAACCCAATTATGGCATAGTTGCCCCTGAATTGCAACGGCAATTTTGGCCGGCCCGCGCTTTTCACGCCCTGACATAAAAAAACAACACGGCGCGCCTTTCCCCGCGTCGGCGGTTCTGTTATAATCAGGGAAACGGGCCTGCGCCGTAACGCATATGGGAGGGATAAACAATGGAACCGTACCGCCATTTCAGCATCGCCAGCTACATGTTCGCATACTACGCCGCACGGGCGACAGATGACGAGATCCGCCGCGGGATGGAACAGTATCTCCGCTTTCTTCCGCTGAAGAAGGTCTATTTGGAGAACCACCGGGGCACGATTGACGTGCCCGTCGAGCGGCTCAGGGAAATCAAAGCCGTCCTCTCCGAATACGGCGTGGCCGTGTCCGGCGGCATCACCTCCACCGCGCTGGTGGACGGCGTTCAGAAGCCCGCCATATTCGACACCTTCTGCTACACCGACCCGAAGCACCGGGCCGAATACCTGCGCGTCGTGCGGGAGGCCGCCTCCGTGTTCGACGAGATCATACTGGACGACTTCTTCTTCACGGCCTGCCGCTGCGAAATGTGCATCGCCGCCAAGGGCAAGCGCAGCTGGAAGGACTACCGGCAGGCGCTGATGAGGGATTTCTCCCGGGAGATCGTGGCCGAGGCCCGGCGGGTCAATCCGAAGATGAACTTCATCATCAAGTATCCGAACTGGTATGAGAGCTATCAGGAGACCGGCTACAACCCGGTTCTTCAAAGGGACATTTTCGACATGATCTACACCGGCACGGAGACCCGCGAGCCCTTCTTTTCCCAGCAGCACCTGCAGCGCTACGAATCCTATTCCATCATGCGGCTCATGGAGAACACCGCGCCGGGCCGCAACGGCGGCGGCTGGATCGACCTGGGCGGCTCGTCGGACAACCTGAACGTCTGGCTGGAGCAGGCGGAGTTCACCGTCCTCGGCGGCGCGCGGGAGCTGATGCTCTTCAACTTCCCCGCCCTGCTCGACACGTCCGCCCTGCCCGCCATGGAGCCCACATTGCGCCGCGCCGACCGCTTCCTGGACCGCGCCGGAAAGCCCGTGGGCCTGAAGGTGTGGGAGCCCTGCGACGCGGACGGCGAAGATCAGCTGTGCAGCTACCTGGGCATGTGCGGCCTGCCCCTGGAGCTGACGCCCGACTTTCCCGAGGACGCCCCCGCCGTGCTGCTGACCCAGCGGGCGGCCTGCATGCCGGACGCCATGGAGAAGCTGGAGGCCTACGTGCGCCGGGGCGGCAAGGCCATCGTGACCACCGGCTTCGTGCGCGAGACCTACGACAAAGGCATCCGGGAGATGACCAGCGTCCGCCTGACGCACCGGCACGCCCTGGGCGGCGCCTACATGATCGATCGCAACGACTACGGCTACGCCGCCGTGCAGTACGCCCGCGGGGCGGAGGCGGTCCTCTTCGAGGCGCTGGACTACAAGACCAACGCCACCTGGGCGGACGTGCTCATGCTGGCCGGGGAGGACAACTTCCCCGTGCTCACGGAGGACTTCTACGGCCGGGGCCGGCTGCTGATCCTGAACGCGCCGGAAAATTTCGCCGACCTGTACAGGCTGCCCGCGGAGGTCGTCGCCGCGGTGAACGCGGATCTGTCCGCCGGGCTGGGCGCGTATCTGGCCTCCGAGCCAAAGATGAGCCTTCTGGCCTACGACAACGGCGTGGTGTGCGTGCACTCCTTCAAGCCCATGCTGAGCCGGGCGCGCCTCGTCGTCCGCGGGGAATGCGCGGGCCTTCGCGATCTGGAGAGGGGAACGGTCTACGATCAGTCCCTCCCGCTGCCCGGCCCGGATCGCCGGGGCGACGCGGCCCAGACCCGGACGACGCCGCCCGAGCGGGTGTTCGAGGTGCCCGTGGGCCCCGGCCGCAGCGCGTATCTGGAGATCCTGCGGTAACGGGAAAGGCATGAGCCAATGAAAAAACGGACCCGGCGGCCAGCGCGGCTGCCGGGTCCTTCCTGTCTTTATCTGTTCTATTCGCGGGCCAGGTGGTCCAGCGCCAGCGCCGCGTGCATCGCCATGCCCACCTTCATGCAGCGCTCGTCCAGGTGGAACCGGTCGGAATGGAGCGCCGGGGCGGGCATGTCCTCCGGGCGCACGCAGCCGATGTGGAAGAACGCGCCGGGCGCGGCGTCGTTGAAGAAGGAGAAGTCCTCCGCGCCCATGCTGGGCTCGGCCTTTTCCAGCATGTTCTCCGGGCCGAACAGCCGCGCGCCCACATGGCGCACCCGGGCCGCCTCGGCGGGGTCGTTCACCAGCGCGTTGTAGCCGGGCTGGATTTCCACCTCCGCGCCGCAGCCCATGGCCTGCGCCACGCCCCGCGCCACCTCGCCGATACGCCGTTTCATCATGGCGCGAATTTCGGCGTTGGCCGTGCGCAGGGTGCCGGTGAGCTTCACGCGGTCGCAGATGATGTTCGGGGCCTTGCCCCCCTCGATCTGGCCGAAGCTCAGCACCGCGCTCTGCAGGGGCGACAGGTTGCGCGACACCAGCGTCTGCAGCGCCGTGACCATCTGCGCCGCGCACACGATGGCGTCCGCGCCGCTCTCCGGATACGCCCCGTGCCCGGACACGCCCCGCACGGTGATCTCGATCCGGTCGGTGGAGGCGTTCAGGGTGCCGGTCCGCGTCTCCACCGTTCCCAGCGGCAGCCGGGGCATCACGTGCAGCCCGTAGACCCAGTCCACGTGCGGGTTCTCCATCACGCCGGCCTTCACCATGCGCTCCGCCCCGCCCACGCTTTCCTCCGCGGGCTGAAAAAGCAGCTTCACATTGCCCTTTAGGCTCTCCCGCAGGCCAATGAGCAGCTTCGCCGCGCCCAGCAGCATGGCCGTGTGGGCGTCGT
>JAFXQO010000005.1 GCA_017527065.1 Clostridia bacterium | reverse complement strand
TTGTCACGCTGTCCGGGATGGTGACGCTCGTGAGGCGGGTGCAGTTATAGAAAGCGTTGCTGCCGATGCTTGTCACGCCGTCCGGGATGGTGACGCTCGTGAGGCGGGTGCAGCCAGAGAAAGCAGTGTCGCCGATGATGGTCACGCTGTCCGGGATTGTGACGCTCGTGAGGCTGGTGCAGCCTTGGAAAGCGTAGCCGCCGATGCTTGTCACGCTATCTGCAATGATAATCTCTCTCACTTTTTCACAATCCCAGGGAAGATCATTAACAGATCTGAAGTCCGGCATGGCTCCTTCGCCTTCTATCGTCAACAATCCATCATCATTCAAATCCCAAGTCAAATTGCCGATCAAGCCGGAATTTGGTTTCGCGAGATATTCAATGGTATAGTTGTTTTGTATAGCCCAGTCTTCGGCGTCGGAATCCTTGTAGCAATGAATCGTGGGGGCATGATTGTTGAAAACGTTAGACCCGAAAGTTGTGGTTCTGGCATAGAATGTGACGCTCGTGAGGCCGGTGCAGCCATAGAAAGCACCGGTGCCGATACTAGTCACGCTGTCCGGGATGGTGACGCTCGTGAGGCCGGTGCAGTAACAGAAAGCACTGCTGCCGATACTTGTCACGCTGTCCGGGATGGTGACGCTCGTGAGGCCGGGGCAGAAAGAGAAAGCGTTGCTGCCGATGCTTGTCACACTGTCCGGGATGGTGACGCTCGTGAGGCCGGTGCACCAATAGAAAGCACCGCTGCCGATACTAGTCACGCTGTCCGGGATGGTGACGCTCGTGAGGCCGGTGCAGTTATCAAAAGCGCCGAAGCCGATGCTGGTCACGCTGTCCGGGATGGTGATACTCGTGAGGCTGGTGCAGCCTAGGAAAGCGTAGTTGCCGATACTGGTCACGCCCTTATTTATTGTAACCTGACTGACGCCTGCGCCCCAAGGAGCAGAGGTTACATAATGACCATCAACATATGTGGAAGAATACGAATTCATACTCCCCGTTCCGCTGATCGTGAGCACGCCTTCGTTATCCAGCGTCCAGGTCAGGTTATCCCCGCACTTCCCTGAGTTCACGCTTGTCCCGCTCGTCCCGCTGCTCCCCGCGACCGCCGTTCCCGTCGTCATCGCCGCGATCAGCACGAAGGCCAACAGCGCCAGCAGCGCCCCATATACCTTCTTCATATTTCCGCGCTCCCTCTGGTTGATCGTTACTTTCACTAAGATAATTATACCATATCGCCCTCCGCCCCGCAAGCGCCATTCGCGGTTTCGGGCGTTTTTGTGTTCATTGGCGTCTGGATATAAAAAAATCAGTACAGCATCGAAACTGTACTGATTTCCTCTGGCGTGCCTGGAGGGACTCGAACCCCCGGTCTCTTGGTTCGTAGCCAAGCACTCTATCCGGCTGAGCTACAGGCACACGCGCCCTGACAACAAAAGGTATTATATCAGTAATCCCTCAGGATGTCAAGGCTTGCCCCCGATTCTTAACAAAGCAATCTTCCCGAACCGTTGTTTTCTGACAGTCTATTGCGCTTCCTGCGTCTCGTCAGATTCGACCGGTTCAGCTGCCTTTTCTTCTTCGGCAGGCGCTGCCTCTTCGGCGGGTGGAGCGAATTCCGCGTCGTCACCGCGGGGGGCTGGGGCTTCGTCAGAGGGATTTTCGGCCTTTCCGGCGGCGGCGTTCAGCGCGCGGTCGAAATCGCCGGCGGCCAAATGCTCGGCGTCTTCCGCGGCCTTGACGGCATCGGGCGTGATCTCCTCGGCGTTCAGCACGGCGCCGTCCTCGATGACCAGGCGCTTCGATACCTCGATCATCAGGTCGGAGATTTTGCGGCGCGCGTCCGTGATGCAGCAGGAGGCGATGATGCGGTTCTGGCGAATGCGCGCCTCGGATTTCTGAACGCGCTCCATCGTTTGCTCGAGTATGTCGTCGGCCTTCTCGTGGGCAGCCATGAGAATGTCGTCCCGCTCGGCAAGGAGCTGCTTCTCGCGCTCATGCAGGTCGGCCGCTTCCTTTTCCAGTTCGCCGATGCGAACCTTCAGCATCTCTGCATTGCGATTGCTTTCAAAATCCTTTTCGCGCCATTTGTTTGTCCGCCGCACGCTGACGGCGATGAAAATGACGAGCAGGAGAATAACCAGCGCGGCTAGGGCCAGCACCAGGACAAGCGCGTTCTGCTGAATGAAATCAATGATCATTTCTGCACCTCCAGGTTGTTTCTGTGATTCCTCTATACGGTGGCATTATACCATATTCGCGCCGAAAAGGCAATATGTGAAGGTCAGCCAAGATTTTGCAGTCCCAATTTGGCTTTTCCTGTCAGGACGGCAATGACATTTTCAGCCCCTCAGAACAGGCTGAGCTGTTCGTAGGCCGGCGTCTCCCAGGAGGCTTTCATCGTCTCCAGCGCCAGCTCGTGGGGACTGCGGAAGGGAATGGCGCCCTGGGCGATGAGGGCCGTGTTGCCCGGGATAGCCGGATTGTCCCAAACGTACATGCGCTCCGCGTAGCCGTTTCTGAGCGCGGAGGCGGCGCCTTCCCACGCCGTGCCTTTGCCCTTTTCGCAGGAGAGGATGAAGCTGGCGTCGCTGAGCGCAAAGAGGCATTTGTTGCGCTCCAGCGCGTGGGAAACCGTGTACTTCGCCTCCGGGTGGATGATGGAAAGCGCCAGGGCGCGCTCGTTTGCGATCAACTCGCTGAGCCCGGGTTGATAGATCCGCTCGACCAGCGACTCCGCGAGGAAGGAGATCACCCGGCCGTCCTCCTGCATGGCTTCGCGCTCGATCAGCCGTCCGAAGCCGATCTCGCCGCCTGTGACCAGCACGATGCCGGCGTCGCAGGCGAGGGCGGCGAGTTCACAGGCGCATTCAAGCACATCGGGCCGGGCGCAGGTGTTGCTGATGACCGTCATCGAACTCTTCGCGGCCAGCGCCGGGCTGCCGCAGGAATAGATCATGGGCGGCGCTTTCTGGCCCAGCCGCTCGACGAGCCGCCTGGGATAAGCCGCCTCCTCCAGCGTGGCGATGTCTATGCCGCCCTCGGAGAAGCGCTCCAGCGCATAGGACAGCGGCATCACGCGGCCCAGCAACACGCACAGCCTGTAGGCTTCGTTTTCACCCAGGTTCAGACGCCGGCGCATGGTGTTCAGATCCATGCCGATCAGATCGCCCATGCCCTTCAGGCCGCTGGAGGCGGCGAGATCGCGCAGCTCGTAAAACTCGGCCACGCTCAGGGGGCGGACGATCTCCTCCTTGTTGGCGGAGAGCTGGCTCATGAGCAGCATCGTCGCGAAGGCGTCGTCGTTGTGCTTCAAAATACATCATCCTCCGTAGTGAATTGGGGAGCGCGGCGCGTCAGGCTTCCTCCCGGGGCGCCAGGAGCCCTTCAAAGAGCTCCAGCACCTGTTCGCGCCCGGTGCCGTCCTCCGCGGAGAAGGCGATGACCTGCCAGGGCTGCACAGCCAGCTTGCGGCAGATCACGGGCAGGTTCCGGCCCCGCTGGGCGCGGGATAGCTTGTCCGCCTTGGTGGCGATGACGTGGAAGGGAATCTCGAAATGGCGCAGGTATTCCACCATGGTCGCGTCGTCCGCCGTGGGCTCGTGGCGTATATCGACCAGCATCAGCGCTTCCCGGAGGAATTCGCTGCCGGAGAGGTAGCCCTCGATCATGCCGGCCCAACGGTTCTTCTCGTCTCGGGAGACCTTGGCGAATCCATAGCCGGGCAGATCGACAAGGATGATCTCGTCGTTCAGGTTGAACAGGTTGATGAGGCGCGTCTTGCCGGGCTCGGCCGAGGTGCGGGCGAGCTTGGCGTTGCCCGTGATCCTGTTGATCATGGAGGATTTGCCGACGTTGCTCTTCCCCACCATGGCGATTTCCGGCTTGCCCTGGCCGGGAAAGGGCCTGAGGACATCCAGCGACGTGATAAACTGCGCGCGTTTGATAATCATCGAATAACCTCCAGCGGATAGTGAAAGCGCAGGCGAAACGCGGCGGCCTGCCGCGGCCCGCCCGCGCGTCCGATCAGAGAAGCCCTTACCGGATCAGCAGCAGGTTGAGCGCTTCGTCCACCTGCTTCAAAAGGTGGATGTCGAGCTGATCGCGCACGTCCTTGGGAAGCTCGGTCAGGTCCTTTTCGTTGCCGCTGGGCAGCAGCAGCGTGGTGATGCCCAGGCGATAGGCCGCCAGCAGCTTTTCCTTTACGCCGCCGATGGGCAGCACATGGCCGCGCAGGGTGATTTCGCCGGTCATGGCGGCGTCCTGCCGGGCGGGGATGCCCGTGAGCGCCGAAACCATGGCGCAGGTCAGCGCGACACCCGCCGATGGGCCGTCCTTCGGCACCGCGCCTTCGGGCACGTGGATGTGGATGTCGTTCTTCCGGTGGAACTCGTCGTCCAGCCCCAGCTCTCGGGAGCGGGAGCGGATATAGCTCAGCGCCGTGCGGGCGGATTCCTTCATCACGTCGCCCAGGCGTCCGGTCATTTCGATCGCGCCCTGACCGGGCATCACGGCCACCTCGATGGGCATCGTCGTGCCGCCCACCTGCGTCCAGGCCAGGCCGTTCACGACGCCCGTCTCCGGCTGCCGTCCCACCTCGTCCGGGAGGAACCGCCGCACGCCTAAGTATCTCTCCAGCATATCCGGCTTGATAGAGACCTTGAACGTGGTCTTATCCTGTCCGGCGTCGAGCATTTCCAGCACAGCCTTGCGGCAGACGTGGCCGATTTCGCGCTCCAGCGTGCGCACACCGGCTTCGCGCGTGTAGCCGGATATCAGTTCGGCGATCGCCTTGTCGGTCATGCGCAGCTGCGAGCGGGCGAGGCCGTGCTCCTTGAGCTGGCGCGGCAGCAGGTGACGCCGGGCGATCTGCACCTTTTCTTCCAGCGTGTAGCTGGGCACCTCGATGAGCTCCATGCGGTCGAGCAGGGGCTCGGGAATGTCGTCCATGCTGTTGGCCGTGGTGATAAACAGCACGCGGGACAGGTCGAAGGGCGCGTCGAGGTAGTGGTCGGTGAAGGTGGCGTTCTGGGCGGGATCGAGGGCCTCCAGCATGGCCGAGGCTGGATCGCCGCGGAAATCGCTGGCCATTTTGTCGATTTCATCGAACAGGAATACGGGATCCATGACGCCGCACTGGCGCAGGCTCGCCACGATGCGGCCGGGCTGGGAGCCGATGTAGGTGCGCCTGTGTCCGCGGATCTCGGCCTCGTCGTGCAGGCCGCCGAGGGACACGCGCACGAACTTGCGCTTGAGCGCCCGCGCCACGGAAGAGGCGATGGAGGTTTTGCCCACGCCGGGCGGGCCGACGAGGCAGATGATGGGGCTCTTCATATCGCCGCGCACGCTGCAAACGGCGAGGTATTCCAGGATGCGCTCCTTCACCTTCTCCAGGCCGTAGTGATCGGCCTCGAGCACCTTGCGGGCCCGCACCATGTCGATCTTCGAGCCGGTCTCGACGCCCCAAGGCATGTTCAGCATCCAGTCGATGTAGTTTTCGCAAACGGTCGCTTCAGGGGTGCCGCGGGCCATGCCGCTCAGGCGGTCGATCTCGCGCCGGGTCTTTTCGCGCGCCTCGGCGTTCATTTTTAACTTGGCGAGCCTGTCGCGCATGGTCTCGATCTCGCGTTCGTCGTCCTCGCCCAGTTCTTCCTGGACCACTTTGAGCTGCTCGTGCAGGTAGTAGTCGCGCTGGTGTTCCTCGATGCGCTCCTTGACCTTTTCGTCGATCTCGCGCTCGATGCGGGACAGCTCGATTTCCTCCCGGAGCATGCCGCAGAGCAGCTGCAGCCGCATGAGGACATTGCGGCATTCGAGCAGCTTCTGCTTGTCCTCCACCTTGCGCAGCGCGTTGGCCGCCACGATGTCGGCCAGGATATTCGCGTCCGACTCGCTTTCGACGATCTGGACGAGTTCGCCGGAGACGCGGCCCCGCTCCCGCGAGAGCGCGCTGAAGAGCGTTTTCGTGCGCTCTGCATAGCCCGTCAGCTCGATGGGATCGCCGGACAGGTCGATATCCATTTTGACGGCGAGCGCTTCGGCGTAGTTGGGCTTGTCCTGCATGGCCAGCATCAGCGCGCGATCCTCGCCCTCGCAGGCCAGGCGCACCACATCCTCGCTGATGGGCATCACATGGCGCACGCGGGCGATGACGCCCACGGTATAGAGGTCGCTCTGCTCGGGCTGGTCGCAGTTTACGTTGCGCTGCGCCACGAGGAGCAGGCGCCTGTCGCCATCCATGGCGCGCTCCAGCGCGGCCAGCGAGCGCTCCCGGCCCACGTCGATATAAGCCGTCGTATTGGGGAAGGCCACCATGCCGCGCAGCGGAAGAAGCGGCAGCAAGCCCTGCATCTGATCGTTATTATCCAAAATAATAGTCCTCCCGGAAGAATTCTCCGTGCCGAATGATGTTTTACGCCCCGGAATCATGTGCTGTGATTTGATACGGTTTTTATTATACCGTTCTGAATGCTAAAAATCAAGCATAAAGAGAAGGAGGCGGCGAGGCAATATCGCCCAGTCGCCGCCATATGAAAAGCCCCCGATTTCGCTGTCGAAACCGGGGGAATCGTCTGTGGGGTGAGTGGTGGGACTTGAACCCACGGTCTCCAGGGCCACAACCTAGCGCTCTGACCAACTGAGCCACACCCACCATGCCAAGCGACATTGATCATGTTACCACGCGCCGGGTCGTTTGTCAAGGCCGCTAAAGGCATTAACCTATATTTATCCTGATTTGATACGCACCCGGAACCGCGCGCCGCGCTTCTTCGTCATAGAGGAAAAAGATGCCAAACGAGGAGGGATTGAACATGACGGGAAAGCAGAAGTGCCAGATTCTCAAGGAGATTCGTGCTGAAATCGCGCGACAGAACGACATCAACCTGGTGATCGAGGCGTGTATGCACAAGGGCGAATGCCGCGGCACCTGTCCGCGCTGCGAAAGCGAAGTGCGCTATCTCGAAAGGGAGCTCGAGAAGCGGAGGCGGCTGAAGAAAGCCGTGGCCCTGGCCGGCATATCGGCGGGCATGACGGTGGCGCTGTCGGGCTGCGCCGTCATGGACACCATCGTGGAATCCCCCGTGGGCGAAGCCGTGCTGAACGCGCTGAACCCCTCCCGCGGGCATAATCCCGAAGTGGTGCTCGATGGCATGGTCCCCTCCAACTACGAATATGACGGCGAAATCGAACTGGCAGGCGAGGTTGCCTTGGACGACGTCCCCGAGGCCGAGCCGGAGGCCCCCGATGCAGACTGACGAGGCGCGCTTCCCGCTGTTCGCCCTGGTGCGCCATCGCCTGACAACCGACGGCCAGGGCGTCACCACACTGGCCGCGGCCTGGGGCTGCCCGCTGCGCTGCCGCTTTTGCCTGAACCCGCAGTCCTGGCGGGAGGAGACGCCCGTGCGGCGCGTGACGCCCCAGGAGTTCTATGATCTTGTGAAGATCGACGACCTGTACTTTCAGGCGACGGGCGGCGGCGTGACCTTCGGCGGCGGAGAACCGCTCACGCACGCGCCGTTCATCCGCGCCGTGCGCGCGCTCTGCGGCGACAGGTGGCGGTTGTGCGCCGAAACCTGCCTGAACATCCCAAGTCCTCTGCTCGATATGGCCATGGAATGCGTCGATGAATTCATCGTGGATATTAAGGACACGAACCCGGAAATCTACCGCCGCTATACCGGCGCGGACAACGCGCGGACGCTTGCCAACATCGAGGCGCTCGTCCAGCGCGTCGGCCCATTGCGGGTGGTGGCGCGCGTGCCGCTGATTCCCGGATACAACACGCCCGCCGACGTGGAGGCGAGCGTCGGGAAACTGCGCGGCCTGGGCGTCGAGCGGTTCGACACCTTTACTTACAGGACGACAAGCGAGATGGCTCCGACATGAACGAACAGACGACGCTGTTTGACAGGGAGGCGGCCCAGCCCCTCCCCGCCCGGCTGCGCCCGGAGACGATCGACGAAATCGTCGGGCAGAATCATCTCCTGGGCCCGGGCGGGATCCTGCGCCGGCTCATCGAGCAGGACATGATCGCCTCCATGATCTTCTGGGGGCCGCCCGGCGTGGGCAAGACCACCCTGGCCAATGTGATCGCCCGGCAGACGAAGGCCCGCTTCATCAACTTCTCCGCCGTGACCAGCGGCATCAAGGAAATTCGCGCCGTGATGCACGAGGCCGAGGAAAACCGCCGCTTCGGCGAAAAGACCATCGTGTTCGTGGATGAAATCCACCGCTTCAACAAGGCGCAGCAGGATGCTTTCCTCCCCTTCGTTGAGAAGGGGAGCATCATATTGATCGGCGCGACGACGGAAAACCCCTCCTTCGAGGTCAACGGCGCGCTGCTGTCGCGCTGCAAGGTATTCGTTCTCAAGGCGCTGAGCGAGGAGGACGTGCTCGCGCTGCTCCGTCGGGCGCTGGTAAGCCCAAAAGGCTTCGGCGGCCAGCGCGTCGACATCGACGGGGACACGCTGCGCCTGATCGCGGCCTTCGCCAACGGCGACGCCCGCGCCGCGCTGTCCACGCTGGAGATGGCTGTATTGAACGGCGCGTTCGACGGGGAGACGACCGTCGTCACGCGGGAGATCGTGGAACAGTGCACCTCCCGCAAATCCCTCGCCTACGACAAGGACGGCGAAGAGCACTACAACCTTATATCCGCGCTGCACAAATCCATGCGCAATTCCGACCCGGACGCGGCGGTGTACTGGCTGGCCCGCATGCTGGAGGCCGGCGAGGACCCGCTCTATGTCGCCCGCCGGGTCACGCGATTCGCCAGCGAGGACGTGGGCCTGGCGGATCCGCGGGCGCTGGAAATCGCCGTGGCCGCCTATCAGGCGTGCCATTTCATCGGCATGCCCGAGTGCGCCGTGCACCTGACGCAGGCCGTGGTCTACCTCTCCCTCGCCCCGAAATCAAACGCGCTCTACACCGCCTACGAGGACGCGAAGAGCGACGCCCTCACGCAACTCTCCGAGCCGGTGCCGCTGATCATCCGCAACGGCGTGACCGGCCTCATGCGCAGCGTCGGCTACGGCCAGGGCTATCAGTACGCCCACGACACAGACGAAAAGCTCACCGCCATGCGCTGCCTGCCCGATTCCCTGCTGGACAGGGAATACTACCGCCCCACGTCTCAGGGCGTGGAAGGGCGGTTCGCCGAGCGGCTGAGCCAGATCAAGGCCTGGAAAAAGAAACATGAAAACCAATGACAAATACGGCGCGCGGGTTCCGCCCAGGAAACGGAACCCGCGCTTTTTTGCATAATGGGGCGGCTTTTGTCAGACAATACTCGTATCGCCGCCGTTTTCCATCGTCTTGCCCTCCAGCAGCAGCAGTTTCTCCGCCAGCAGCAGCGCGAAAGAGCCGCTCACCGCGTAGAACACCACCATGTCCTCCGTGCTCTCGCTGGCGAAATCCGGCGGATTGTCGTGCTTCAAAAGCGGCGCGGCCGTCAGGCGCACGTGCTCGATGAACTGGCGCGCGGCGATCTTGTGGCGCGCCACATAGCTGTCGTAGATGGCGTGAAGCGCTCCCTCGTCCAGGCCGCTCGGGACGATCTTCTGTATCATGGAAATGCTCAGGCCCTGCTTCAGCGAGCAGATCATGATCAGATAGACGATGTGAACGCGGTAATAGCGCTTCTTCTCCGGCTTGGGCATGATCTTCATGCGCACGTAGTTGTTGATGGCGGCGGCCGTGATGACCTGTTCGTCCTTCAGCTCCGGCGGCATGTAGTCAAGATACTGCCTGAGGATCACCACAACCTGCTCCATGTACAGCCCGATATCCGGGATCTCGTCCCACGCGGGCAGGCGGTACCTCTCCAGAAATTTCTCCCAGCGGCGCAGCTTCGCCGCGATCAGGTCGCTGTCAAACATGTGTTCCATACACCTCCACAGCCGCATTATAACACAAAATAACCGAAAAGACAAGAATTACGCCATATTATCACTTGACATTGTTCAAATAATGCTGTAATCTAATACCGTAAATTAGATTATAAAAGAGGTGGAACGCACATGTTCGCTGTGATAACCGATACATCGTCAAACCTGGACTGCCGCTGGCTCGAAAAAAACAACGTCGCGGCCATCCCCTTTCACTATTATATAGACGATGAAGACCACACCTGCACCGACACGGAGGGCTTTGACGGCGCGTCCTTCTACGCCGCCATGCGCGTCGGCCAGAAGGTGACGACCTCCCAGATCACGCCGCAGGCTTATTTTGACGCCTTCCGCCCGGTGCTCTCGAGCGGGCGGGACATCCTGTTCGTGGGCATGTCCTCCGGCATCAGCGGCTCCTATAACCAGGCGGAGTTCGCCGCCGCCGGGCTGCGCGATGAGTTTCCCGACCGGACCATCCGCCTGGTCGACACGTTGGGCGCGTCTCTGGGCGAGGGCCTGCTGGCGGCGGAAGCCGTGGCCTGGCGCGACCGCGGCGAGACGCTGGACGACACCTGGCGTCACCTCGAAAACCTGCGCCACGACATGTGCCAGGTGTTCACGGTGGAGGACCTGAAGTACCTGCGCAATACCGGCCGCCTCTCCAACATGGCCGCCATCGTGGGCACCATGCTGAACATCAAGCCCCTCCTGAAGGGCAACACGGAGGGGAAAATCGTCTCCTTCGCCAAGCTGCACGGCCGCAAGCGCGCCATAAGGGCCATGGCCGAGCAATACGACAGGATGGTGCGGAACGCGGGCGCCCAGACCGTGGGCATCGCCCACGCCGACTGCCAGGCCGACGTGGACTACCTCGTCAGTCTGCTGAAGGCGAACAACCCGCCGCGCGACATCATGACCGTGATGTACGAACCCGTGACCGGCTCCCACGTGGGCCCCGGCACGCTGGCCCTGTTCTTCTTCGGCGACAGGAAATTCCGCGGCCAGCCGGATTCCATCATCTCTTCGCTCTCGCAAATGGTGGACGAGGGCCGCGAATCGCTGCGCACAGCCATGCTGACCACCAAGACGACGAAAGCCAAATGACGCCCCGCGCCTCTGCTTGAAAAAAGACTCCGACGGTTTCCTCGCGCCGCCGGAGTCTTTTTTTCACTTCTTTTTCAGGAATTTGCCGGCCCGCAAGGCGGTCTGCGCGCCGTCTTCCAGCGCGACGCCGCCGCCCACCAGCACATGGCGCACGCCCTGCGACACCTGGATGGGATCGAGGTATGTCGCCCTGGGCGCGATGGAATTCGGGTCGAACACGGCGATGTCCGCGACCATGCCGGGCAGCAGCCGGCCGCGGTCCGTCATGCCGATGGCGTCCGCCGCCTTTGAAGTGACGCGGCGCACGGCCTCCTCCAGAGGGCAGATGCCCTTTTCCCGCGCCAGGCGGAAGAACTCCGTCACCGCCGCGTAAGAGCGCGGATGGGGCCGGCCCGGCACCTTGGCGGGATCGGCGGACAGCGCCCAGCCGTCCGAGCCGATGCCCACGTCCTGGCTGAGGAAATACAGCATGTCCTTCTCGTTCATCACGAAGAAGATGCAGCCCGCGCGCCCTTTTGTGCGCAGCAGGACTTCCGCGGCGGCTTCGGCGTAGTCGCCGGTATGGAGCAGCTCCTCCGCCACCTGGCGCAGCGTCTTGCCCACGATTTCCGGCCACAGCCCGGCGTCGTCGTGGAAGAGGCAGGTTTCGGCGCGCTCCGCGTTATAGTAATGGGCGCGGATGCCCTCGACGACCTCGCTGTGGCGCGGTCCCTTCAGGAAGTCCACCACCGCTTCCGACCCGCCTTCCTGGCTCCATTTCGGGCAGCGGATGGTAAGGCCCGTGCAGGAGGCGGTGAAGGGATACATGTCCGCGCTCACCCGCACGCCGGCCTGCCGCGCCGCTTCAAGCCGCGCCCAAACCTCCGGCGCGCGGCCGTAGGCGCGTACATTATCCAGCTTCAGGTGCGACACGCGTACCTTCACGCCCGTAGCGCGGCCCACATCCAGCAATTCTTCGATGGCCTCGTCGATATGCAGGCCCTCGCTGCGCATGTGGCAGGGCACGAGTCCGTCGAATTCCCCCACCACGCCGCCAAGCGCCCGCAGCTCCCGGGCGTCCGCGAAGAAGCCGGGGCTGTATTCGAGGCCCAGCGACATCCCCCACGCCCCGTCAGCCAGGTCGCGGCGCAGGAGCGCCTTCATCCGGTCGAGTTCCTCGTCGGTCGCCGGGCGGTCGCCTGCGCCGACCACCGCGGCGCGCAGGCTGCCGTGGCCCACCAGCATGGCCTGGTTGACCGCCATGCGCCAGCCGCCCGTCTCAAACCGGTTTACAAAATCGGCAAAGGACAGGCAGCGCCACGCGCCTTCATCCTCCGTCCCCGGCGCGACCGGAAACGGGCTGTCGCCGCAGTTGCCGGACACTTCGGTGGTGATGCCCTGATACAGCTTGGACGCGCCGCTGTCGTCCCGCAGGAAGCAGGTGTCCGAATGGGCGTGGGCGTCAATGAAGCCAGGCGCGACGACAAGGCCCTCCGCGTCCAGCGTTTTCGCGCCGCGAAAGCCGGATACATCCCCGATCGCCGCGATCCTTCCATCACGCACGGCCACGTCGGCCCGGTAACCCGGCCGTCCCGTGCCGTCGACGACGACGCCTCCGCGAATGACAATGTCTTCCATATTGTCCGACTCCGTTCTCAAAGAGATTATCCCCGGCAGCGGGCCAGGAACCAGCCGATGACCGCGCTGCCGTCCACCGTGTCCGCGCGGCGGTGCTCGAAGCACATGCGCTCCGGGTGCCACTGAACGCTGAAGGCCGGGCGATCCGGACAGTGCGTGGCTTCGACGACGCCGTCCGGCCCGCGCTGATCGACGACCACCCCCGGCCCTGGCCGCAGCACGGCCTGGTGATGCGCGCTGTTCGTCCGGAACCGGCGGCCGTAAATTCCCTCGATCCAGGAGCCCGGCTCGGCGACAGTGGCGTGCACCCTGTCAGCGGAGTTATTCGCGTCCCATTTGTGCACGCGGGCGTTGGGCACATCCTGGAGCAGCAGGCCGCCCAGGTAGGCGTTCAGCACCTGATGCCCGCGGCAAATGCCCAGCACCGGCTTGCCCGCCCGGAAAAAGCGATCCAACACCGCGAACTGCAGCGCGTCCAGCGCCGGGTCGATCTCTTGCGCGCCGATGTTGGGCTGGTTGTACCGGGCAGGATCCACGTCCACGCCGCCGGGCAGCAGCAGGCCGTCGAATTCCGCCGGGTCGGCGTCGGCCGCCGCCTTGACGCCCTGCGCGCCGAGGGCCTCCAGAGCGTTGAAGTAATTGAGGTATTTGTCCTGGGGCGGAATGGGGATGGCAATGCGCAGCCGGGCTTCTTCATTCATGGAAATAACGCCTCCTGACTCTTTGCTTTGTAGTTTCGCCGCGACGGTGAAATTCTCCTGCCTGCTCCGCCTGTTTCCGGCCCTTTTGAAAACAATTTTGCCGCGCGCGCTTGACAAG
This sequence comes from Clostridia bacterium, assembly GCA_017527065.1. Taxonomy (GTDB): domain Bacteria; phylum Bacillota; class Clostridia; order Christensenellales; family Aristaeellaceae; genus Firm-10. The sequence continues at coordinate 4,130 of JAFXQO010000005.1, read as the reverse complement.
GAGGCGCCGGATTGGCTATAGTGTAAATGCCGGACGGCGCGACGCCGCCGGCCAGCATCCCTTGGGAGATAATACGATATGAACCGGAACGATCCAATCCGGCGCGTGCCGCAGCAGCGCATCATCGAAAAAATGAACGAATACATGAGCCGCCGCGACTACGCCGGCGCCGAGAGGCACCTGCTCTACTGGCTGGATGAGGCGCGGATGAATGGCGACCGGCGCGGCGAGCTGATGCTGCGCGGCGAGCTGGTGGGCCATTACCGCAAGACGGGCGAGCGCGACAAGGCGTTTGAAAACGCGGAAGCCGCGCTGCGCCTTGTGGAGGCGCTGGATTTCGGCGGCACCATCAGCGCCGGAACCACCTATGTCAACGTCGCCACGGCCATGAACGCCTTCGGCGAAAACGAGCGGGCCATGGCGCTGTTTGAAAAGGCGCGCCCGATCTATGAGACCAGCGCCGCCATCGACCCCGCGCTGCTCGGCGGGCTGTACAACAACATGGCGCTGTGCTGCGCGTCGCTGAAGCGCTACGACGAGGCGCTCTCCCTCTACGAACAGGCCATGGCGCAAATGGGTAAGGCCCCCGGCGGGGCGCTGGAGCAGGCCGTCACCTGCCTGAACATGGCCGACCTCATCGAGGCGCGCGACGGCATGGAAAAGGGCGAGCGCGCCGTCTACGGGCTGCTCGACCGGGCCGCGGCGCTTCTCGACAGGCCTGATCTGCCCCGCGACGGCTATTACGCCTTCGTGTGCGAGAAGTGCGCCCCGGCGTTCGAGTATTACGGCTACTTTGCGGACGCGAACCGGTTTTCCGAGGAGGCGAAGCGCATCTATGAAGGGGCTTGAGCTCTCCCGCGCCTATTACGAGGCCTTCGGCGCGCCGATGCTGCAGAATGAGTTTCCCGAGCTCCTGCCGCAGATCGCCGTGGGCCTTTTCGGCAGCGGGTCGGAGTGCTTCGGCTTCGACGACGAGGTTTCGCGCGACCACGACTTCGAGCCGGGCTTCATGCTGCTTCTGCCGGGCGAGGAGGCGTTCGACCGGCGCGCCGCGTTCCGGCTGGAGCGCGCCTACGCTAAACTGCCGCGGGAATTCATGGGCTTCTCGCGCGGCCTCATGGCCCCGGTGGGCGGCGCGCGCCGGGGCGTGCTGCGCGCGGCGGATTTCTTTATGGAAAAGACCGGCTCGTCGGACGGCGTTCTGTCCGCCCTGCAATGGCTCGCCCTGCCGGAGAGCGCGCTGGCCGAGGCCGTGAACGGCGAAATCTTCTTCGACGGGCCCGGCGAGGTGTCGCGCATCCGCGCGCGGCTTTCCTCTCGGCCGGAGGATGTGCGCAAGAAGAAGCTGGCCGGAAGCCTTCTCATGATGGCGCAGAGCGGCCAGTACAATTACGCCCGCTGCCTCAGGCACGGCGAGGCCGGCGCGGCGCAGCTGGCGGCCATCGAATTCGCGCGGCACGCGACGCGCGCCGTGTTTCTTCTCAACGGCGCATACGAGCCCTTCTACAAGTGGTCGTTCCGGGCGATGCGCGCGCTGCCGAAGCTGGCGCTGGAGGCGGAAGTCATCGAATACCTCATCACCACCGACAACGACGGCGGCATGGCCGGAGCCAAGCAGGACGTGATCGAGGGCATCGCCGCCGACGTGATCGACGAATTGCGGGCCCAGGGCCTCACGCAGGCCGTCTGCGGTGATCTGGAAAAGCACGCCTATTCCGTCAACGACTCGATCGCGGACGGCGAGGTCCGCAACCTGCACGTATTGGCGGGCGTGTAAAACGGGAAAACAAAGCGGGGAGGCGCGTCGCGTGAGGGACTACAGCAGACAGAACAAGGAGGCCTGGGAATACAACGCCTATGACTTTTGGACAAAAATGTCGGGAACGCCTGCGGAGCGCGCTAAATTGGACAGGGAAAACCCGCTGCGCATGCTGAGACGCCACGCGGCGTACTTTGACAGCTTCCAGGGCGTCAGGGTGGCCAACATATGCGGCTCCTGCGGAAAGAAAGCCATCCCGCTGGCTCTGCTCGGCGCGGACGTGACCATTTTCGACATATCCAGCGAAAACAGGCGCTACGCCATGGAGGTAGCCCAGGCGGCGGGCGTCGAAATCGGCTACGAGGTCTGCGACGTGCTGGAAATCGACAGGGAGAAATACGGCGGCCGATTCGACGTGGCGTTCATGGAGGGCGGCGTGCTGCACTATTTCCACGATATCGACGAGTTTATGAGCGTCATGTACGCCGTCCTCAGGCCCGGCGGGAAGCTGATCTTAAGCGATTTCCATCCCTTTACGAAGATCATGGACAGCCTCAATCTGGAGCAGCCGACGATGAGCTACTTTTCAACGGAGGTATTCGAAGGCGAAATGGCGCACGCCCGCTTCTTCGACGAGCCCATCCGCAGCCGGATGCCCCGCTGCAGCTACAGGAAATACACCGTGAGCGAGATCATCAACGCGATTATCGACAGCGGCTTCCGCTTGCAACGCTTCGACGAGCATCCCGCGTGGGAAAACGAAGCGCTGCCGGGCGAGTTTACGGCGGTCGCCGTCAAGTAAAACGGGCGTTGATACGCCCGAAAGGAGCTTTCCATGACGATCCACGGACTCCAGAAAATGACGCTCCTCGATTATCCCGGCCGGGTCGCCTGCACGGTGTTCCTGGGCGGGTGCGATTTCCGCTGCCCCTTCTGCCACAATTTCGGGCTGGTGGACGGCAGCACGCCGCCTGTCATGGATGACGGCGCGCTCTTTGACTTCCTCGAAAAGCGGCGCGGCCTGCTGGACGGCGTGGCGATCACCGGCGGCGAGCCCTGCCTGCGGCCTGACCTGCCCGATCTGCTGCGGCGCATCAAAGCCATGGGCTACGCCGTCAAGCTGGACACCAACGGCACGCACCCGGCGCTGCTCAGGGCCATCCTGGAAGAGCGCCTGGCCGACTACGTGGCGATGGACATAAAGAACAGCCCCGAGAAGTACGCGCGCACCGTAGGGCTGGACGCGGTGGACTTGTCCCCTGTCCGCGAAAGCGCGCGCCTGCTGATGGAAGGTCCGACCGACTATGAGCTGCGCACCACGGTGGTCGACGAGCTGCACGAGCCGGCCGATTTTGAAGCCATCGGCGTCTGGATCGCCGGCGCGCGGCATTATTTCCTTCAGGTTTTCACCGATCGTGAATCTGTGCCCTATGGAAACCTGCATGCGCCTTCGGCCGCGAAAATGCGCGAATGTCTCGCGGCCGCGCGGCGTTTCGTGCCGGAAAGCGAGATTCGCGGGATGGACTGACGGGCGGTTTTCAGGGCTATTTTGCAGCTTTGCCTGCAAAAATCGTCAAAATCCCCTAAACACAACATATAGATAATATATGACACTTTTTCAACATTCAACCACAAGATATTGACAGGCTTCCCGCTTTGTGGTAGTGTATGTATTGCGCGGATCGGCGCAGCCGAAACCGCCGCATATTGATTACAGCATTCCACAGAGGGGGATTTTTTTATGTATCAGGTCGTCAAACGCGACGGAAAGGTGGTCGATTTCGCCATCGGCAAAATCAGCGCCGCCATCACCAAGGCATTCGACGCAACCGGCAGGCAGTATCATCCCAGCGTGATCGACATGATTTCTCTGCGTGTCACGGCGGATTTTGAGCCCAAAATCAAAGACGGCAAAGTCACCGTCGAGGATATTCAGGACAGCGTGGAGAAGACGCTGTCCGAATCCGGTTACGCCGACGTGGCCAAGGCCTACATCCTCTACCGCAAGCAGCGTGAAAAGGTGCGCAACGTCAACTCCGCCCTGCTCAACTATCAGGAGCTGGTCGACAACTACCTGCAAATCAACGACTGGCGCGTGAAGGAGAACTCCACGGTGTCCTATTCCGTGGGCGGCCTGATCCTGTCCAACTCCGGCGCGATCACGGCCAACTACTGGCTGAGCGAGGTCTACGACGAGGAGATCGCCGAGGCCCATCGCAGCGCCGCCATACACCTGCACGATCTGTCCATGCTCACCGGCTACTGCGCGGGCTGGAGCCTGAAGCAGCTGATCCAGGAGGGTCTCGGCGGGGTTCCCGGAAAGATCACCTCTTCTCCGGCCAACCACCTATACACCCTCTGCAACCAGATG
>JAFXQO010000060.1 GCA_017527065.1 Clostridia bacterium | reverse complement strand
TGCGCCAGTGCCAACTACTACATGCTGGCCCGAACCAGGCGAGCCGAAACTGAGGCAAATTCGCTGCTGGCTTTTCTTTATGAAGCAGCTCCGCAGGGATAATTCTGTCCTTCAGCAAGGAATAAGCCTGATCTGGGGCATGGTTGAGACGTTTCCCTACTATTTTCGACAATTTCATCACTCTATCATCGTTTTTCTCTTGATTATCACCTCGAAGTTGAACACTTGCAATCCTCGGAAAAATGGCGGAATACGCCTTTCCGGTAATACTGATCCTGATCAATCACTTTGTAGTTCATCTGTGATCATCCTTCCTGAGCGCTTCGAGCGCCGCTCATGTCATGCTTTGGTATAACTCGTGCTACATCGCCCCGTATGTTTTGACAAAATGCCGGCTGAACGCTTCCGCCTGCGCTATGGCCGCCTCCGTCTTCTCCGGCTCCCGGTCGCACAGGTGAATGAGCGCGGAGATCGGCGCGGTGTAGGCGAACGCAAGCATGGCGGGATCGTCCCGGCGGAGCAGGCCCTTGTCCATCATGCCCGAGAAAACGTGCGTAAACATCTCCGTCAGGCCGGTCAGGAAGTGCTTCGTCGCGAGCGCCCGGGCCCGTTCGTCCCGGAACTGCTCGATGGTGAGCAGTTTTCTCGTCATGACGATCTTCTCGTCGCGCACCGTGAAATCCACCATCCGCATGGTCATCGCGACCAGCCCCTCCGGGGAATCCGGCACGGGCGGCAGATGTTCCGGAGAGCCGAAATGCTCGTCGTAATAGGCGATCATCTCGTCCAGCAGGGCATTCCAGATCTCCTCCTTGCTCGCAAAATGCTTGTATACGCCGGACTTGACCAGCCCGAGAGAGGCCGCCAGTTCCCGGATGTTCGTGCCCGCATAGCCGTTCTGAGAAAACATCTCCAGCGCCGTTGCCAGAATCCTTTCCTTCGTATCCTTTGCCATGAAAACCTCCGAAAGAATAGAAAGTGACCTATCGTTCACCCATTATAGTGAACGATAGGTCACTTGTCAAGAGCTTTATGTTTTTTATATCAAAATGAGAAGTTCATGTTCTTTCAGCGGGAATCAATCAGCCTTTCGCGTTACGCCGCTTCATCCAGCCCGGTCTCTGCTTCATATTCCGCATAATAGTCATCCAGCAGTTCAAAGAGCCGCCTGGCGATTTCCGTATAATCCTCCGCGTACAGATTGGCCAGGGAAATGCGCACGGTTCCTTCCGGCGCGCTGAAACCGGGGCCATACATCAGGACGACGCCTTTCTTTGCGGCAAGATCGTTCAGAAAATCAATCTCGGTGCGGCTGGTTCTCAGCCAGCCGGCATAATCCGCGCCGTAGCGGTTCCCTGCAATGGTCAGCACGTCCACCAGCGTATAGTACTGCGCGTTTTGCGCGCTGTCGTCCGCTGGAAGCTCCAGGGCGTTCATCAGTGCCGTGTACCGGGCGCGGACCGTCTCATTCGCAAGGCGGATATAGGGGTCATCCTCCGCGTTGACCAGATGGGTGAGGGACATCAGAGCCATGAAAACCTGGCTGGGCGTACTCAGGCCGCTGGTATGATACAGGCCGATGGACCGGCTGTCCGCCACCACGCGATCCAGGAACAGCATGTTTTCCGGTTCCGCGGTCACGATCGAATACTCGTCGCGCAGGAACGCCTGATCTTCTGGCGGCAGTTCGCTCAGCAGCCTGTCGCAGACGTTGCTTTCGTTCATGGCGATGAGTCCCACGCGCCAGCCGGTGACGCCGTACAGCTTGGAAAAAGAATAGACCAGTATGGTATTGTACGGAAGGACGCTGTATACCGAACAAAAATCCTCCGAGAAGGTGCCGTAGACGTCGTCGGTGAGAATGATCAGATCCGGATTCTTTTCCACCACCCGCTTCAGGCGTTCCAGCGTTTTTTCGGAAAGGGCGTGGGAAGCGGGATTGGAGGGGTTGACCAGGAAGAACGCCTTGACGGCAGGGTCTTCCAATTTGACCAGCTCCGCTTCCGCGATATCCCAATTCTCCTCCTGGGAGCTGGAGACGTCGACGGAAACCAGGCCGTAGTTTTTAACCGAGGGAATCTGCATATACGGCGTAAAAATCGGCGTCGCGATGGCGATCTGATCTCCGGGATTGAGCAGCCGGTTGTGGCTGAGCGCCTCAAAGATATAGACCATTGCGGCGCTGCCGCCCTCGGTGGGGAAGACCATGGTTTCTCCCGCCAGATCGGCGCCGCGGTATAATGTGGACTGAAGATAGTCGTTCAGGATGATCTCGGTACACGGAAGGCAGCGGCTGGGCGACGGATAGTAATCGCCGATGACCGCGTCCGCCAGTTCCTTGAGCAGCGTATCCTTATCCAAACCCAGCGCGTTCACACAATAATCCACGCCGGCGATCAGGAAAGCGTCCGTGGCGTTCTCCGGGTCCATGGCAGCGTCAAACCGTTCCCCGATGCCTTCCCGCCGCGCATGGCCGGCCATGCTGCCCTGGCTCATGTCCAGCTCGCATTCCCGCGTGGCAAAATCGCTGAAACGGGTAAAGGCATAGCGCGCCTGCGTGTTGATCCAGTTGGGATTGCCGCGGCCCGCGTCCAGCACGGAGTAACCCGCTTCATTGGTCTTTGCCAGCTCCCGCTGATTGGCGGTGATTTCAAACGCGCCGAGCTCTTTTTGCAGCTGCTGTTCCGCTTCCTGTTGCAGGCTGATCACTTTGCCTTCTTCTTCAGCAAACGCCCATCCCGAAAGCAGGAACGAGATACAGCAAGCAATCATCCACCCAGCAAGCAGTTTCTTCATTCTCCGTTTCCTCCGATTCTACCGATTTCTGAGCGTATTAATACTGCAGAAACAGTTCTTCCAGCCTCTCCTGACTCACCTCACCCGTCAGGGCCAGCCGCAGCAGGATAGCCGCCTTCTGCGGGGAAAGATTATTCGCCGCCACCGTGTTTTGGCACAGGAGATTATCCTTTGTGATCACGCCGTCGTCGATTCGGGATGAGATGACGACCGGGATCGTCAGTCCATTGATGATCTCGATCCATTTCTCGCTGAATTCGCCCGCGCCGGCACCGGCGATCACCAGGCCGTCAGAATGCTCTGCAGCGAAAGCAAGCAGCTCAGGATCGGCATCCACGGAGAAGTACAGGATGGAAACCTTCGGCAGCTTTTCCAGGCCGGATACGTCAAATTCAGAACCCATCGTATGCTCCTTCGATGGGCTTTCATACAGGAAGACAGCGCCATCACGCACGACGCCGATACTGCCCGTCTCCCCGGCGGCGATGGCCATCACGCTGTAGGTGCTGGTCTTCGTAACGGAACGCGCGGCGTAGATCCGATCGGAGAAAACGATCAGCACGCCCTGGCCGACAGCCTCGTCCGAGGCGGCAACGCAAACGGATTCGTACAGGTTCATGGGTCCGTCCGCCGAAATGGAAGTGGCAGGGCGCATGGAGCCGGTCAATACCACCGGTTTATCCGTCCTGACTGTCAGATTCAAGAAATACGCGGTTTCCTCCATGGTATCCGTGCCGTGAGTGACGACAAAGCCCTTCACGTCCGGATTCGCCGCCATCTCATTGATCGTATGGGCCAGCGTCAGCCAGACTTCAGCGGTCATATCATCCGAATTCACATTGCAGACCTGAATGGCCTCAATGTCCGCCACGTCTGAAAGCTGCGGCACGGCGGAAAGCAGCTCTTCAGCCGTCAGGGAGCCGGGCTTGTAACCGGCTGTCTTTCCCTCTTCGCCCACGCCGGCGATGGTCCCGCCGGTGGCCAGGACAACGATCTTCGGCTTGCTTTGAGAAACAGTTGCTTCTTCAGCTGCGGCGGAGAGCAGGGAACGCGCCATCATGAGGCACAGGAGCATTGTAATGATTCTTTTCATGATTAATTCCTCCGTTCATCATAGTTGTTCTGTCAAAAAACACATTGCTATGATTCGACGCAAAACAAGGGAAATCCTGTATACGGTGTCACCGGTTTCTCTGTTTTTTCCCTCAGGGTGGAGTCTTTTCACCTCGCATCAGGCGGCTTAGCCGATGCCCCTGCTCTGTATGTTCGAAGAAGCAAAGAGTTTCTTCAGGTCATTTCGCTTCTTCCGTCGGCGAAGAGACGTATTTCGCCCCTTCCCTCCGCCCGCTTCACGCGCATCTCGAAAAAGTGCGCCGTGGTCTCGATCACTGGACGCGTTTCGACCCCGGCGGCGTCGCAGAGCGCGTCCACGTCCGTGCTGTAGCGCCCATGCTCGCGGTAATACACGCGCTGTTCCTCAAACAATCTGTACAGGTCAAAGCGCAGCCGTTCGTCCTCCGGGATCGGGTATTCCTCGCCGTTTTCCGTAAAGAAGATGAAGCCCCAATACTGCGGCCGGTGTATGTCGATCACGCCGGTGGGGGCCCATACCCAGTTATCCTCCGGCAGAGGTTTGCCGTCTGGCCCGAGGACCTTCCTGTACGCCCCGTCCCTGACCTCGCAGGTCCACTGCACTCTTGAAAAATTCAGCCGCCAATAGTCCCCGGGCTTTGGAACACGGCCAGAGACCTCTTTCAGGGAACGCATGGGCAGCTTGATCTCCACGCTCCATTTTCGGTTGTCCGCGCCCGGGTCGTTCAGCTTTCCATCGATGTATACGGCGGTTTCAAGCCCTTTGATATCAAAGGAATCGATTGCTTTGCCGCCGTCCCGGTACGCCTTGGTCAAAAGCAGATCCCACACGGTATTCATCGCGTTCATCTCAAGCTCGACGTACCTCTGCGTATCCGAATCCGGGTCGATGAACACCTCAAAATCGTTGTCGTGGAATATAACGTCGTCCCTCCTGGCGACATGAGCCCATATTTCGTCTCCCGTGATCTCCGCAGCCAGATAGAGCGCGTCGTCGTCCCACGCGGCCTTGGCCCGGGTGGGAAAGCGCGGCGGCTTCCCTTTCTCCGGTCCCTCGATGTCCACGAAAGGCTCTGTAAAGGGAATACCGGCCCAGAAGGGCTTGTCAAGGCGTCCGTCGAGCGCGAGCGGCGCATGGACTCTGCGGCAGTAATATACCGGCGGGCGGAAAGGATACTGTTTCATGTGACCTCCTTTGTGTTATTCCATCTCCTCGGCCTGTCCCGGCCAGTTGAACAGGCCAGTACCCCGATAAACAGTATAACACCTCTCCATCCTGCAATCAAGGCAGAAACTGGCGCTTTGCATTGTCGCCCGAGACTGCCCCGGTCATGGCCAGAGGTGAAAACTGCCAACTTGCCGCTATCGGCGTCAATCCTCCTTAAATGTCTGTTGCTATCTGAATCCGAAAAGAAACGAGCGACACGCGTGATTGATATATTTTCATTAAACCAACAACATAACGATTGCTTTTTTCAAGGCTTTCTGCTATTATTACTATATTAACCGGTATAAATGAATGACGCTGATAGCAACAAGATATCACAGGAGCTGCCGTATGAAGCATTTATCACTGAAACTCCTCTCTGAGACGGTGATCAGCCGGAGGAAGACGATGGGGCTCTCCCAGGCTGCGCTCTCGAAGAAGGCGAATATAAACCGTTCCATTCTGTCCAGACTGGAAACCTGCGACTATATCCCGTCTGTGGACCAGCTTCTTTCCCTGTCCGCTGCCCTGGGCTTCCAGCCTTCGGATGTCATTGTGGACGACGAAGCCGAGCAGGTCACGGTCGAAAGGAAGAAGATCGCCGTCGCCGGAACCGGCTATGTCGGCCTTTCCCTCGCCGTCCTGCTGTCCCAACACAATGATGTGACCGCTGTGGATATCGTCGCGGCAAAGGTCGAAATGATTAACAGCTGGAAAAGCCCGATTCAGGATGAGTATATCGAAAAGTACATGGCGGAACATGAAAAGCGGGGACTGAGCCTGACCGCAACAACGGACGCGAAATCCGCATACGCGTCGGCCGACTTCATCATCATCGCCGCGCCGACGAATTACGATCCCAAGACGAACTTCTTTGACTGCTCCGCTGTGGAAACCGTTCTGGGGCTTATCAATGAAGCGACCGCTGACCGGGAGACCAAGCCGACTATCGTTATTAAATCCACGATTCCGGTCGGATACACCGTCCACGTCCGTGAGAAGATGGGAATGGACAACATCATCTTCAGCCCGGAGTTCCTTCGCGAGTCCAAGGCGCTCTACGACAACCTGTATCCGAGCCGGATCATTGTCGGCGCCGATGAAGGCAACATGGACGCCGCGAAAACCTTTGCCGCCCTTCTGCAGCAGGGAGCCATAAAAACGTCGATTCCTGTGCTGTTCATGGAAATGACAGAGGCTGAAGCGACCAAGCTGTTTGTGAACACCTACCTTGCGCTCCGCGTCAGCTATTTCAATGAACTGGACACCTATGCGGAGGTCAAGCACCTTAAGACCGCGCCGATCATCAAGGGCGTGTGCCTCGATCCCCGGGTAGGGGATTACTACAACAATCCATCCTTCGGTTACGGCGGCTATTGCCTGCCCAAGGATACAAAACAGCTTCTGGCGAACTACCGGGACGTGCCGGAGAACCTGATCCAGGCAATCGTGGAATCCAACCGCACCAGAAAGGACTTTATCGCGGATCGGGTGCTGGAGATCGCCGGAACCTATGGCAATTCAGAGTCCTACTCGGCCGATAAAGAAAACCAGCAGAAGGAAGTTGTGGTCGGCGTGTACCGCCTGACCATGAAGATGGGCAGCGACAACTTCCGCCAGTCCTCCATCCAGGGCGTCATGAAGCGGATCAAGGCAAAGGGCGCGACCGTGGTGATCTACGAGCCCGCGCTGGAGGACGGCACGACCTTCTTCGGCTCCGTGGTGGTCAATGACCTTAAAAAGTTCAAGAAGATGTGCGGGTGCATCATTGCCAACCGCTACAATGCGGCTCTTGATGACGTGAAAGAAAAGGTTTATACCAGGGATCTTTTCTGGAGGGACTGAGATATGCGCTGTGAAGAAGTGTTTTACGAAATTTATGACCGCTTTCCGGATGGGGTGGCCTTCTGTCCCTACAGGATCTCCCCATTGGGTGCGCACATCGACCACCAGCATGGAAAGATTAACGGCATCGCGCTGGACAAAGGCATCCACATCGCTTATTCTCCAAAGCATAACGGCGTCGTGGAATTGAAGAGCCTCAATTTCCCCAAGCGGGCGCAGTTTCACATCAACGCGATCCCGGAGGAAAAGGCGGGAGACTGGGCCGATCATATGCGCGGCGCGGCGAAGATGCTTGCAGAGAAATATCCGCTGCGCATGGGTCTTTCCGCGGTCATCGAAGGTTCCTTGCCCGTGGGCGGGCTGAGTTCCTCCGCGTCGGTGATCATCGCGTTCCTTTCGGCGCTCTCAAAAGTCAATGGGATTCAGTTGGGCAATTGGGAGACGATCAGGATGGCCAAGGCCGCCGAGAACCGCTATGTGGGCGTGAACTGCGGCAAGCTGGATCAATCCTGCGAGGTATTGTGCAAGAAGGATCACCTGCTTTTCATGGATTGCAGAGATGACAGCTACGAACTCATTCCCATGAATCCCGCCATGAAGCCGTTTAAAATCGCCGTGCTGTTCAGCGGTCTGGAGCGGTCGCTGGCATCCAGCGTCTACAACCTGCGGCAGGACGAGTGCAAGGCCGCGGCCTATAGCCTGCTTGCCTATGCGGGCATGGAGTATGGGAAATTTGCGGATACGCGGCTGCGCGATGTGCCCCAGGCCGTGTTCGAAGCATATGGGGACAGATTGCCTGAGAATTTCAGGAAAAGAGCAAGGCATTACTATACGGAGTATGCCCGCGCGGAAGCCGGCGCGGAGGCGTGGCGGAAGGGCGACCTGGATGAATATGGCCGTCTGATCTTTGAAAGCGGGAAAAGCAGCGTGGAGAATTACGAGTGCGGCTGTCCGGAGCTGATCAGCCTGTACCGCATCATGACCGAAACGGACGGCATCTATGGAGGACGTTTCTCCGGCGCGGGCTTTAAAGGCTGCTGTATGGCGCTGATTGATCCCGGGAAAGCCGATGACATCGAACGCACCGTGACAGAGCGGTATCTGAAGGCGTATCCGAACCTGATCGGAAAGTACAGCTTTCATCTCTGTGAAAGCGCTGAGGGGGTGGCACGATGAAAACGATCATTCTGGCGGCAGGCTACGCGACCCGACTGTATCCGCTGACGGAGAATTTTCCCAAACCTTTATTGGAAGTTGGCGGAAAGACCATACTGGACTGGCTCATAGAGGATATACATACTTCCGGGCTGGTGGAGGAATATGTGGTCGTCAGCAATCACAAACTCTACGGCCACTTCGATTCCTGGGCAGGCTCCCATGACCTTCCCATCACGGTTGTGGACGATGGGACCAGTACGAACGATACGCGGCTGGGCGCGGTGAAGGACATTCAGTATGCCATTGAGCATCGGGGTATCCGGGATGACGCGCTGGTCATTGCGGGCGACAATGTGCTGGATTTCAGTCTCGTGCCGTTTATCCGGTTTGGATTGGACAATGACTGCTCATGCGTCATGTGCTATGAGGAGAACGACCCGGCCCGGCAGCGGCGGACGGCGATCATCACCGTAGACGCGGCCAATGCGATTACTTCTTATGAGGAAAAGCCGAAAGAGCCGAAGGGCAGCCTGGCGGTGCCGCCGTTCTATTTCTACAAGGCGGAGGATATTCTGAGGATTCCGGAGGCGCTGGAGGCGGGCTGCGGCTGCGACGCGCCGGGCAGCTTCGCGGCGTGGCTTTCCGGCAAAACCAACATGAAAGCCTACAGGATGCCCGGAAGCAGATACGATATCGGAAACCTGGAGAGCTATGAGCGGATCAGAACGACCTATAAAGGAGTAAAAGAAAATGCAGAAAATTGACCTGAACAATAAAACCATCCTGATAACCGGCTCTCCCGGCTTCATCGGCGCAAACCTGGTAATGCGCCTTTTGAAGGAAATGAGCGGCGGGACCGTGGTCAGCCTTGACAACATGAACGATTATTATGATCCGGCGCTGAAAGAGTATCGCTTAGGTCTTGTGGAGAAGGCGGCGGAGCAGTCGCCGGTTCGGCACGTCTTCATTCGCGGCTCCATCGGGGACAAGAAGCTGGTGGATGAGCTTTTCCAGACCTACCGTTTCGATGTCGTCGTCAATCTGGCGGCGCAGGCAGGCGTCCGGTATTCCATCGACCATCCGGACGTGTATATCGAGAGCAACATCATCGGCTTTTACAACCTGCTGGAAGCCTGCCGCCACAATCCCGTGGAGCATCTGGTGTACGCCTCCAGTTCCTCGGTCTACGGCGGCAATAAGAAGGTGCCGTTCAGCACCGAGGACAAAGTGGACAACCCGGTGAGCCTCTATGCCGCGACGAAAAAGAGCGATGAACTGCTGGCCCACGCCTACAGCAAGCTCTACAACATCCCGTCCACAGGACTCCGCTTCTTCACGGTATACGGCCCGGCCGGCCGCCCGGATATGTTCTATTACTCCGCCACACAGAAGCTGGTTGCCGGGAAGACCATCCAGATTTTCAACTACGGCAACATGCGCCGGGATTTTACCTTCATCGACGATATCGTGGAGGGCGTCTATCGGGTGATGCAGGGCGCGCCGGAGAAGAAGAACGGCGAAGACGGCCTGCCGATCCCGCCCTACGCCGTGTATAACATCGGCGGCGGACAGCCGGAAAACCTGCTCGATTATATAAGCACGCTCCAGGAGGAATTGGTCCGCGCCGGGGTGCTGCCGGCGGATTACGATTTTGAGGGCCACCGGGAGCTGGTCGGCATGCAGGCGGGCGACGTCCCCGTGACCTATGCCGATTCCGAGGCGCTGGAACGCGACTACGGCTTCACACCGAAGATCGGCATCCGGGAGGGCCTGAGGGCCTTTGCCGAATGGTACGCCGAATACTACAAATAAAATGGCAAAACGACAGCCCGCCGGGCTGCGGCCGGGAACCATCCGAGCCGGGCTGGCGGGCTTTTTCTATGCTCTGTTTTAAACGTCCTCGAGCATGCTCAGCTGAACGATCGTCTCCGTATCATCCGGGTTGCCTGCGACCTTCTCATAGACCATCCCGGTCAGCGCAACGTCAATAAGTTCCTCCGGCTTTGCGTCCGGCCTGATCCATTCATCCACATACTCATCCGGCATGATCAGCGGCATCCGGTCATGGATGGACCGTATCTCTTCACTCGCCTCGCGCGTCAGTATCACAAACACCGGCAAGCCATCTTCTATCCTGTAAAGCCCGCACAGCCATGTCATCGAACTGCCCCTGGGCCGGAACATGTATTTATCACCGGTCCGTTTCTTTCCGTCATTTCCAATGACATGCTGCCAGTCAAAATAGCAGGTTGCCGGAACGATGCAGCGGTGAGACGCCCATGCTTCTTTGAACGTCGCTTTGACCGGCGCGGTCTCCACGCGGGCATTGAGCAGCAGCGACTGGCCGGTAAAGCCCCACTTCATCGGAAAGACTTTCTTCTGTCCGGACCTGTCGGAGGCAATGACCGGCACGACATTGGTCGGCTTGATCTCTCCATACGCCGTATTCCCCGTGGTCCTCTGCCATTTGCTCACGAGGGGCGATTTATTCATTTCTTCAACGATCTCCCGGATTTCCGGGGATTCATCCGTCCAATACCGGCAGCACATAAGGATTCTCCTAAAACATCTGCTTTCTGTTTCTCAGCCGTTTTTCGCGGGCGCCTGTCAGCCGATCACCTGATAGCGCAGCCGCACATAGGAATCCTGTAAGTCACTGGCTTCGATCAGCCGCAGCACCCCCAGTTGGGATAATTCTTCTTTTGCCCGCAATGAAGGCCCGTCAACCAGCGTGGCCGTATCCTTTCCGCCGATCAGCGCCGGCGCGACGACGATGTCCACATAATCAAACAGTTTTTCACGCAGAAACAAACCGTTCACGGTCCCGCCGGACTGAACCGTAAGCCGCTCGCAGCCGAATTGTCTTTTAAGCCGCGTCAACGCGTCCTTGAGTGAAACCTTTTCCTGATAGAGGATATGAAGGTTATCCTCGTTGACGCCGAAAGCCGGATGATCCCTGTTTGACGTGATCAGGACGAATCGCTCTGATCTTGCGCAGAAGTATCGGACGCCGTGTTCGTTGAGATGGCGGTTGTCCAGCAGGACGAAGGACACCGGCGTCTTTGCCGGCATTTCCCTTGTGTTGACCCCCATTTTTGCCTGTACCCGTCCCGTGTTGAAAGACCACAGATCTGTGGTCTGTTCGATTTCATAGTACTGGTGCAGGCCCTCCCTCAGCCCGGCGATATGGGGAAAATCCTGGTCCACATCCAAGTCGTCCGTTGCGCCTGTGCTGATTTTTCCGTCTACGGATACCAGCATAAACAGTGTCGTGACCGGTCTGTCCATTTTCTTCAATCCTCCTGACGCCTCTTCGCGTCTTCGTGAGGCTCTGGTGAATCATGGCCGCCATTTGAAGCGGCTTCCCGGCGCTGAGCGTGAAGGGAGCGCCGTTTTTCAGAGAAACTACTTCAAAAGGCGGCCTGTTCATAAATTCACCGTTTATTCATCGTCCTGCGGGCCATCGCCCGTCCGGAAAGGTCAGTCCCTTTCCATCTGCATGATCAGCTTCAGCAGCCGCTTCGCGCAGGCCTGCAGCTCGCCCAAGCTCAGCGGATAGGGCGTTTCGCCGTCCTTCTTGCCGAGGGCGTCCAGAATGTCGTTCACATCCCTGTCGCTGCCGGGCATGGTCAGGTCGTTGCCCGCCTTCACGCAGCCGGAGGCGCAGGAATCGCCGTATTTGAACGGCTGGCCCCCACCCATGCCGCCGGTGGTGCCCCAGTCGGTCATCACGATGCCCTCGAACCCCCACTCGTCGCGGGCGATCCGGTCGATCAGCTGGCTGCTGTTGGCGGTGTGCTCGCCGTTGATCAGGTTGTAGGAGGTCATGATGGCCTTGGGCTGGGCCTCGCGCACGGCGATTTCAAAGCCCTTCAGGTAGATTTCGCGGATCGCGCGCTCGTCGATATGGGCGTTGACGTGGTTCCGGTTGTCCTCCTGGTTGTTGAACGCGAAATGCTTGATGGTCGTGCCGGCGCTCCTGTGCTTCTGAACGCCCCGCGTGTCCGCGGCGGCGCACTTGCCCGCCAGCAGCGGGTCCTCGGAATAATACTCGAAATTGCGCCCGCAAAGCGGATTGCGATGGATGTTCATGCCCGGCGCGAGCCACAGGTCGCAGCCGAAGAGCTCCATCTCGCCGCCCACGATGTCGCCCGCGGCCTCGATGGCCGCCTCGTCCCAGGTCTGGGCCAGCAGCGTGGCGATGGGGATCGCCGTGGTGTACTGGTAATAAGCCGTCGCGTCTGCGGGGATCTCTGGCTTGTCTGCCGCCAGCGCCTCCAGCAGTTCAAAGCCGGGGAAGGGCGCGCCCAGGGCGTACACCGTGCCCTTTTCGTCCACCTTGAAGGCGGGGGTCAGCCTCAGACCGGCCGGGCCGTCCGGCATGATCAGGTTGCGCACGCCCCGGTCCGCCGTCAGCAGAGAGGTCGTGTCGCCGGCCGCGCCCGGACACACGGCGGAGGCCGCGCCGATCTGCGGGCCGCCGTCGAAGAAGCCCCCGCGCGACGCGCCCACGCACAGCGTGGCCAGCTCGAAGGGCGTCAGCTGGCTGACCAGCTCGTCCAGCGTCGCCTTGCCGTCCCTGACATCCTGCAGGGTGATCTTTTCCGCCTTGTCCGTCTTGGGCAGCGCCTGGGGCGCGCCCTGGTAGACGGTCGTATGGGTCTTGATCTTCCCCGCGTCCAGCCGGAAGACCCTGGCCTTCGCCTTTTCCTCCGCCTCGCCGGGATAGCTGTAGGGCGCGACGCCTTTCTTGCTCAGGAGAGTCATCTCGCAGTCCAGCGGCAGCATGTTTTGAAGCTGCTCGGTCACGGCGTCGCCCTCCAGCGTCAGCGCCGCCGCGACGGAGGTGGCGCGGGAATGCGCGCCGAAGCGGACATAGTAGGTTCCCTTTTCCAGCACCCAGGCGGCCTTTTGCGCGTCGTAGCTCGCCATGCTGCGGGTGGGATAGCAGATGGTCAGCGTTTCGGATTCGCCGGGGGCGAGCTCCTTTGTCTTCCCGAAGCCGGCCAGCTCCTGATAGGGCTTCTCGAGCGCCCCGTCCGGCGCGGAATAATAGACCTCAACCACCTCGCGGCCGGGCAGCTTTCCGGTGTTGGCAACTTTGACCAGCAGGCGCACGCTTTCCTCGTCCGCGGATACATCCGTCAATTCCATCGTAAAGTCGGTGTAGGACTTGCCGTAGCCGAAGGGATACTGCGGGGCGATGTTGAAGGTGTCGAAATACCGGTAGCCCACGTAAACGCCTTCGGTGTAGTACTCGTCGTCCAGGTCCCCGTTGCGGTGGCTGAAGGTGTCCGCGCAGGGATAGTCCCCGTAGTTGACAGCCCAGGTGGTGGTCAGGCGGCCGCTGGGGGAGACCTTGCCCGTCAGCGCGTCGGCCAGGGCGTAGCCGCCGAAATTGCCGGCCTGGCTCATCAGAAGGATCGCGTCCAGCCCGTCGATGGCCTTCAGCGCCCGCATGTCGATCACGCTGCCCACGTTGAGCACCAGAATGGTCTTTTCATAGGCGGAAGCGATTTTGCGGATCGCGTCGATTTCGGCGTCGAACAGCTCGTATTCGCCCGGCAGGTCGCGCCGGTCCCGGCCCTCGCCGGAGTTGCGCGACAGCACGTAGATCGCCGTGTCCGCCTCGCCGGGCACGAGGTCGGCATCCTCCACGGGCACGATGGCGGGGTCGCGGAAGGGGTTGCTGAACAGCTTCATGATGGCGGCCTTGCCCAGCTTCCTGAATTCCTCCGCCATCTCTTCGGACCAGGCGCGCTGGGCGTCCTCGAAGTTCTTCATCTCCCGGTCGATCCAGTCCTTGGTGACGATGGTGAAGCCGGCCGCTTCCAGTCCCTGTTCCACGTTGACGACGTCCCGGCTGTTGACGTCGCCGGAGCCTGTGCCGCCCTTCACCGTGCGGCGGACGCCGTTCCCGTACAGGGCGATCTTCCCGGTTGCGCCCCGCAGAGGCAGAGCGCCGTTGTTTTCCAGGAGCACCATGCCTTGCGGCGCGATGGCCCGCGCGCGTTCGCCGTTCTCGATTTCCCGGCGGCTGACGGCCGGGTCTGTGGTCGCGTAGATCTTCGCCATTGAGTGTTCCTCCCTTTCTTTCCTGTGGTGGTTATGTGTCAATTTAACCGCTCACATGTAAAGTTCTCCCATGTAATACTGTTCCTGGAAGTCGACGGTTCGCAGGATCGTATCCCTGTCGGGCGTCGCGCCGTCAACGCTGACGATCCATTTGTCCTCGCAGTCGTTCAGCCTGTGCAGGACGGCGACAACCTTTCCGGTGAACGTCCGGATCGGCTCTGATGCGCCGAACACATAGACGTCCTGCTCCGCGCCGTCTCCGGCCATGACCCCGTCGACATAGCCGTAGTTGATCGGATAGATCATGTCCGGATGCCTCGGGTGCGCGCTGCCGAGGGGACGGTCAATCGTGCCGCCGACGGTTTTGCCCAGGATGCCGCTGTAATCCTTCCTGACGATTGGCAGCCGGAAGACGCTGCTGTCCTCGCCCTCCATATCCTTCATCATCTTCCAGAAAACGCATCCGTATTTCTCATACAGGCCTTCTTCACGGGTGCAGATATAGAGGCAATCGTATCCGTCGGCCTTCGCCAGCGCATAGGCGCGCTCAAGGAGTTTGCCCATCCGCCGCTTTCCTCGGTATTCCGGGAAGGTATAGACAAATCCGACCCAGGGCGTCAGCGCGGGATCAGGGATATCGTCCCGCTCCGCGTAGGTGCAGAAAGACAGCAGCTTTTCGCCGTCCGTGAGCAGGAGGACGTCGGTCTTCTCTCCGTACAGCTCCTTCAGCCGATGGTCCCGGAGCAGCTCATACAGATACTGGCCGCCGCGCCAGTCGGCGCGTTTGATCTGGTTAAGCCAGCGCTCCTGCTCGCC
This sequence comes from Clostridia bacterium, assembly GCA_017527065.1. Lineage (GTDB taxonomy): Bacteria > Bacillota > Clostridia > Christensenellales > Aristaeellaceae > Firm-10. The sequence continues at coordinate 28,898 of JAFXQO010000060.1, read as the reverse complement.
GCCGGCGAAGTACTCCGTGATTTTCATTTATCCGCTTCCCTTTACATTTTATAATCTGACTATACCACACGACGCCGCCGCTGTCCAGTTTTTCCTTCAGGTTTGTCATTTTTATCGCGGGCTGTCCTGCGGGACTGCTTCGGCACTTGTTTTTTTACGGCTCATTCAGTATAATAGCTTTAGGTGACAAAATCAAACATCAATGGCGAGGTGTGAACATGGATCAGTGTTTTGTGAAGATGATCGAAGCGCCCGGGGAGAAGGAGCAAATCGTCCGGACTGTCCTTGAGGCGCTGACGGATTGGTTCGAGGTGACTGAAACGAGGGAAGCGTACATACGCGACAGCCGTGAACTCATCTGCTTTGCGGCCTTTGCGGAATCCCGTCCCGTCGGGTTCCTTTGCCTGAAAGAGACGGGCCGGGAAACCGTTGAGCTCGCGGTCATGGGCGTGTTGAAGGAATACCACCGTCACGGCGTGGGGAAGGCCCTTTTTAAGGCCGCGAAGAGCCATGCCATCAGGCTGGGATACGCGCTGATGCAGGTGAAGACCGTGGCGATGGGCTACTACGCCGACTACGACGAGACAAACCGTTTTTACCAGGCCATGGGCTTTATGGAGCTGGAAGTCATTCCGGCGGTGTGGGGCGATGAAAACCCCTGCCAGATCTACGTTATGCCCTTGAATGATTCGGCGTCGCTTCTGCGGCTGATCCTCTCCCGGCGCAGCTATCGCGGCGGATACAAACCGGACGCCGTGCCGAGAGAGCATCTCACGGCCATCATGGAGGCGGGGCTGGCGGCGCCGTCCGGCTGCAACAAGCAGACCACCAGCCTGATCGCCGTGGATGATCCCGAAACGCTGTCAAAGCTCAGGGCCGTGATCGACCCGCCGGTGGCGGAGACGGCGCCGGCCGTGATCTGCGTGCTGACCCGGCGAATCATCGCCTACCGTGACCGGTGCTTCGCCACCCAGGATTACGCCGCCGCCATCGAAAACATGCTGCTGGCCATCACGGCGCTGGGATATCGCAGCTGCTGGTACGAAGGCCACATTACCGACGCGGACCGGATCGGGGACAAAATGGCAAAGATCCTCGGCGTGCCGGACGGATACGAACTGGTTTGCGTCCTTCCGGTCGGCATAGCCGAAGAGGAAGCGGCGCAGCCGAAGAAGCGCGCCTTTGAAGAGAGGGCCTGGTTCAACAGATTTCCCGGATGACAGTTCCGGAAAGATCGGGAGGACGGCATCGTGGAAGCGTATTATTACCATGTCATATCGGACATTCCCAAGCGCGCGGGAGAACATATCATAATGGACGAAGCGCATCCCAACAGAGTATACAAGCGCGTCTACGAGCAGATCGAGGTCGTGAAGGACATCTATAACGATCCTGAAAAATACAAAGACACAGTTTTTCCGCATCCTGTGGACGTGGCGCTGCGGGAGCTGGCGCTTGAGAAAGTGAGGAAAGAAAAGTATCCCCAGTATCCCTCGCGCATGGCTTCGCTGTATGTGTCGAAGACGTTCAAAGAGGCCGAACAGTGGGGCGATTATTTCGCGTCGCTGGGAAGGCCTACCTACGGCATCGCGAAAATAAAGGTCAACGGCAGGACATACGAAGGCGACGCGTACAAGTGTTTTGACGGATGCGCCGACGAGGCGGAAAACCTCAGGCTGGCCGAAATCTACTGGGCCAACGGGAAAAACGAGGACGGCAGCGATCCGATCGTGGAGATCCTCGCGGACGGCGATATCGAGATCGTTGAAATCGTAAAGGAAATCAATGCCAACGTTTAGGTTCGCCGGCCGGCATAGCCGGGGATGAAGCGGCGAACCGATGGAAACGGCCCGCAGGGGAGGAAAAAGAGCATGCTTCAAACGGAAAGACTGACGCTGCGCCGCTGGGAAGAAGGCGACGCGGAGGACCTGTATCGCTACGCGAAGGACCCGGACGTCGGGCCGATCGCGGGCTGGCCGCCTCACCGGAGCCTGGAGGAGAGCCGCGACGTGATCAGGAACGTGCTGAACGGCAGGGAGGCTTACGCTGTCTGCCTGAAAGCGGACAACAGGGCCATCGGGGCCATTGAACTGAAGCTGAACGGCCATACCGACATGACCGAACGCGACGATGAATGCGAGCTGAGCTACTGGCTCGGAAAGCCCTTCTGGGGGCGGGGCATCATGCCGGAGGCGGCGGGGGAAATGCTCCGCCATGCCTTCGAGGATATCGGCATGACGAAGGTCTGGGTCGGCTACTATGAAGGCAATGTGAAATCGAAGCGCGTGCAGGAGAAGGTCGGTTTCCGGTACCAGTGGAAATCGGAAGACGTCGACGTGCCGCTGATGCATGAAACGCGTAACGGATACGTGAGCAGCCTGTCGAAAGACCAGTGGCAGTGGGACAGGCTGTACGCGGCGGCCTCGGCCGTGCGGAACGAACGCAGGATATCGGATTACGTCACCTGCGGGGAGGTTTCGGCCGCCATCCTCTCCGGCTCCGGAAGGATCTACACCGGCGTGTGCGTCGACACCTGCTCCACGCTTGGGATCTGTGCGGAGCGCAACGCCATCTTCAACATGCTCACGAACGGGGAACAGGAAATCAGAAAGGTCGTGGCGATCCTGCCGGACGGGTCCAGCGGCGCGCCGTGCGGCGCCTGCCGGGAGCTGATGGTGCAGCTGATGCCGGCGACGTACAAGGGCGTCGAGATCATGATGGACTACAAACAGGAACGGGTCATGACGCTGGGCGAACTGACGCCCGAGTGGTGGATTTGAGGTGAGACGCGAGCCTGGGACAGCCGTCGGAGAAATACGGGAACACGCTATATGGGAAAAGGAGGAACCCTATGAAGACTTTTGACGTGAACGCCTACGCGGCCAAGGCCCGCGAGACTGTCGCGGCCGGATCGGTGCTCCTGCGCAACGAGGGCGCGCTGCCCTTCGCGCCGGGGAGCCGCGTGGCCGTCTTCGGACGCAGCCAGTTCAATTACTACAAGAGCGGCACAGGTTCCGGCGGCATGGTGAACACCGCCCCGGTAGCCGGAATCACACAGGCCCTTGAGGAGAGCGGGGACGTCTCCGTGGATCAAGGCGTAAAGGCCGCCTACGAGGCATGGCTGGTGGATCATCCCTTCTATACGGGGCAGGGCTGGGCGGCGGAGCCCTGGTTCCAGGAGGAGATGCCCCTGGACGCCGCGCTCGTGGCCGGGGCCGCGGCGCGCAACGACGGCGCCGTCGCGATCATCGGGCGCACCGCTGGCGAGGATAAGGACAATTCCCCCGATGAGGGCAGCTACTGCCTCACCGCCGCGGAGAGAGACATGCTCGCCAAAGTGTGCGCCGCCTTCAAGCGCGTCGCGGTGGTGCTCAATGTGGGCAACATCATCGACATGAGCTGGGTAGAGGAATTCCGGCCCCAGGCGGTCCTCTATGTCTGGCAGGGCGGCCAGGAGGGCGGACGCGGCGCAGCGGACGTTCTCACCGGCAAAGCGTTTCCCTCCGGCAAGCTCAGCGACACCATCGCCCGCCGCCTGGAAGATTACCCGGCCTTCGGGAATTTTGGCAGCGTGACGCGCAATGTTTACCAGGAGGACATCTACGTCGGCTACCGCTATTTTGAAACCTTTTCTCCCGAGTCGGCGGTCTATCCCTTCGGCTTCGGCCTGGGCTACACCACCTTCAGCGTGTCCTTCGGCGCGCCGGAGGTAAAAGGCGGCGTCTTCACCCTGCCTTTGACGGTCGTCAACACCGGCGCGAGGGCGGGCCGCGAGGTCGTGCAGCTCTACGTGGAAAAGCCCCAGGGCAGGCTCGGCCAGCCCGCGCGTTCGCTCGTGGATTTCGCCAAGACGCCCACCCTCGAGCCGGGCGGCAGCGCCTCCCTGACGCTCTCCTGCGCCTCTGGGGCCCTGGCCTCCTATGATGACAGCGGCGTGACGGGGCACGCCAACTGCTGGGTGCTGGAGGCGGGGGAGTACCGCTTCTTCGCGGGCACGGACGTGCGAAGCGCCGCGCCGGCCGGCTCCATGGCGCTGGAAGAGACGGTCGTGGAGCGGCTGGAGGAGGCCCTTGCGCCCGTCACGCCCTTTAAGCGCCTGCGTCCCGGTCCCGGCGGGGAAAAGGCCTGGGAGGACGCCCCTCTGCGCTCGGTTGATCCCGCCGCCCGCCGCCTGGAAAAGCTGCCGGCCGCGCGCCCCTGCACGGGCGATAAGGGCTGGAAGCTGGGCGACGTCCTCGACGGGAAAGTCCCGCTGGAGGCGTTCGTGGATCAGCTCACGGACGAGGAACTCATCACCCTGGTGCGCGGCGAGGGCATGTGCTCTCCCAAGGTGACCGCGGGCACGGCGGGCGCTTTCGGCGGCGTGACGCCGGGCCTGCTGGCCAAAGGCATTCCCACGGCCTGCTGCGCGGACGGCCCCAGCGGCATCCGCATGGACTGCGGCGCCCGCGCCTTCGCCATGCCCAACGGCACCTGCCTGGCCTGCACATTTGACCTCCCGCTCGTGGAGGAGCTCTACGAGTACGAGGGTCTGGAGCTGCGCAAGAACCGGGTGGACACCCTGCTTGGGCCGGGCATCAACATCCATCGTCATCCGCTCAACGGCCGCAATTTTGAATACTTCTCCGAAGACCCGCTTCTCACGGGACGCATGGCCGCCGCCCAGCTCAGGGCGATGCAGCGCTATTCGGTCACGGGCACGATCAAGCACTTCGCCTGCAACAGCCAGGAGACCCATCGTCACGACGTGGAGGCCGTCGTCTCCCAGCGCGCCCTGCGCGAAATCTACCTGAAGGCCTTCGAGATCGCCGTGAAGGAAGGCGGCGCGCGCTCCATCATGAGCAGCTACAATCCCATCAACGGCTACTGGACCGCCAGCAATTACGATCTGCTGACGACCATCCTGCGCGGGGACTGGGGCTTCGCCGGCCAGGTAATGACCGACTGGTGGGCCCGCGGCAACGACCCGGACGCCCCGGGGGAGCGGGGCAACATGGCCGCCATGATCCGCGCCCAGAACGACCTTTACATGGTCGCCGCGGACGCCGCCTCCAACTCCAACCGCGACAATTCCGCCGAAGCGTTGAAGAGCGGCGCCGTGACGCGGCAGGAATACCTGCGCAGCGCCGAAAACATCTGCCGCTTCCTCCTGGAGAGCCCGGCGCTCCTGCGCCTGCTGGGGCGCGAGACCCCCCTGGACGAAGCGCTGGCCCACGCGCCTTCCTTCGACGGGGAGGAGATCCCCCTCATCCTCGTCGAGCCCGAGCCCGACGACCCCGGCCACATCGTCATACCCGCGGAGCGCATCGGCATGGAGCGCGGCGCGAACACCCGCTTCACCATCGCCGTCAAACAGGGCGGCCTCTACCGCCTGCGCATGGAGGTTCGGAGCGTGGACTCGAACGACGTCTCCCAGATGTCCCTGTCCGTGTTCAAGGGGCGCGACCTTTTGAAGACCGTCACGCTCCGGGGCGCGGACCGCGACTGGCAGACCGTGGAGACGGAGGCCGTCGACATGGGCACCTTCTACCTGCGCTTCTTCCTCGCCCAGGCGGGCCTGGAGATCCGCTCCTGTGAGCTGCGTCTGGAAAAGACCGTGGCCGAGCTCATGGCTGAGCGCCGCCGGCCCTGAGCGGGGATAAACCCGTATCATAGCGCGCAAGGAGGACAAGAATATGACAGAGCAACAGCGGCAGTCCAGAATAGCGGCGGGCTATCTTTGGCAGGACACGGAGGAATACATCGCTCACCAGGCGAAGGTGAAGGATCTGATGTATGAGTTCAACACGTCGAAGCCCAGCGAGGTGGAAAAGCGGCGCGGGCTGATGAAGGAAATGTTCGGCAGCGTCGGGGAGGGCGTATGGATCAACCAGCCGCTGACGCTGGCGGTTGGCTCCACCGTGACCATCGGCGAGAGCACCTACATCAATTCCGGCCTCATCCTGATCGACGACTACAACATCACCATCGGCAAGGGCTGCCTGTTCGGCACGGGCGTCACATTGTGTACCACGGGCCATCCCATTGACCCTGAGGAGCGAGCCAAAGGCGGCATGTATTCCTTCCCGATCACCATCGGCGACGGCGCGTGGATCGGCGCAGGCGCGATCATCCTGCCGGGCATCAACATCGGAAAGTACGCCGTCATCGGTGCGGGCAGCGTGGTGACGAAGGACATTCCCGACTACACCATCGCCGTGGGCAACCCCTGCAAACCCATCCGGAAAATCAATGAGCGCGACAAGGCGTATTATTGGAGAGACCGGCGCTTCGACGAGCAGCCGAAGGATTAAGAACGGAGTTTCATTTCATACGGTCAGGTGCGGTTTTCGCCGTGCCTGATTGTTTTTTTATAGAGGCATCGTGTTTTTAGTCTGCGTTTTGCTCCGCTTATTTAAGGATATGTTAAATTACACAATATATCTTGCTTTTTTGAACAAATAACAATAAAATTATAAAGTAAATTAGGTGAATATTTGGCACGAAACCTACGGCCATGAACGAAATGTGGGGATGCAGAGCAATGAAGAGAGCACTTGCGGAAACCGTGAATCAATCCTCCCTGAAGAAGCCGGGCCTGTGGCCCCGGCTCAGAGACCAGTGGGATCTCCAGCTTCTTGGACTTCCCGGAATCATCCTGATTCTCATCTTCAGCTATCTGCCCATGTACGGCCTGATCATGTCGTTTCAGGAATACCGCATGGGCGATTTCCCGGGCATGAGCCAATGGGTGGGCCTGAAGCAATTCCAGTATCTGCTCAAAGACCCGAGCCTGTTTACAGCCGTGCGCAACACCCTCGTGATCAGCGTGCTGAAGCTCACTATCGGCTTTGTCTGTCCGATCATCTTTGCGGTCTTCCTGAATGAGATTCACAGGCCGCAGGTCAAGAAGACCGTGCAGACGGTTTCCTATCTGCCGCACTTTATTTCCTGGACAGTCTGCGCCATGCTGATGATGGATTTCCTCTCCGTCGACAACGGCGCTTTCAATGAATTCCTGGTAAAAGCGCATATTGTGGACGCGCCCATACCATTCTTCCAGAATTCAAAGTATTTCTGGGGAATGGCGCTGTTTACGGACATCTGGAAAGAGCTGGGCTGGAACTCCATCATCTACATTTCCGCGATGGCCGGCGTTGACGCGGAAATGTACGAGGCGGCGGACATTGACGGCGCGACCCGCGTTCAGAAGATATGGTACATCACCGTCAAGGCGATCAAGCCGACGATCATCCTTCTGTTCATCATGAGCGTGGGCGGCATTCTGAACACCAACTTCGACCAGATCATGATGCTGACCAAGAATATGGGCAACGCCATGCTGAAAGAGACTGCCGACGTGATCGACACGTACATCTATCGCTACGGCCTCGGTCAGTTCCGCGTATCCTTCGCCACCGCGGCAGGCCTTGTCAAGGCGGTCATCAACTTTGCCCTGCTTCTCGGCGCGAATAAGATTGCCGACGTGGCCGGGGAAAACGCGCTGTTCTGATTACGGCGGAAAGAGAGGCTATGCTCATGAAAGCAAAGAAAGTTGCCAGCGACTATATCCTGATTATCCTCCTTGTCGTCGTCATGGTGGTCGTTTTTGTCGCCACGCTGTATCCTTTCCTCAATTCTCTGGCGATTTCCCTGAATCAGGCCAATGATACCACCCTCGGCGGCATCACGGTCTATCCCAGGAAATTCACGCTGGAAAACTACAGGAACATCATGAAGAACAGCACCATATGGAGGGCGTACGGCATTACCTTTGCCCGCACCATACTGGGCACGGCGGGCGGTCTGCTCGTGACCGGCTCCCTGGCGTTCGCCCTTTCCAGAAAGAACTATATCGGCCGCAAGTTCTACACGATGATCTGCCTGATCCCCATGTACTTCGGCGGCGGCCTGATCCCGACCTATTTCCTGATCAGGACCTTGGGCCTCACGAACACCTTCCTGGTCTACATCATTCCGTTCCTGGTGAACATCTGGAACATGATCCTCATGCGCAGTTATTTCCAGACTGTGCCGGACGCGCTGGAAGAATCGGCCCGAATCGACGGAGCGAGTTATTTCACGGTGCTGTTCAGGATCTACTGGCCCGTGTCCACGCCGATCATCGCCACGATCTCCCTTTACTTCGCCGTGCAGCACTGGAACGACTGGTACACCACCTTCGTGTACATCCGCAACCCCAATCTGCGCCCGATGACAAACGTGCTGCTCTCCATCATCAACGAGGCGAAATTCGCCGAGCAGATGGCGAGCATGGGCGTTACCGACATCGGAAACGCCATGATGGGCAAGCAGACCAATGTGCGCTCGATCACGATGGCCACCATGATCGTGTCCATCCTGCCGATCATCATCATCTATCCCTTCCTGCAGCGCTTCTTCATCAAGGGCATCATGATCGGCTCGATCAAGGGCTGAGCGCCTTTCCCCGTTCGATTCATAGAGGCCGGGCATGAACGTATATGCGCGGTTCTCATGAATACATTATGCCGATATCGGCAATTTAGGAGGTAAGACCATGACCAAAAAGGTAACCGCTCTCCTGGTCGCAGCATTGATGCTCGTTTGCTGCGTGCCGGCTCTCGCTTCCACGGGACCGGATGACACGACGAATCACGAGCACTTTACTGTGTACTACAACTACTCCGCCTGGAACCATGTTTTCGGCGAGGACGAGTATTCCGCGTTCCTGGCTGAGAAGTTCAATGTCAGCATGGACTGGAGCGCCGGCGAGAATGACCCCGACGCGAAGCTGAACCTGATGATGTCCTCTGGCGACATGCCCGACATGATCATCACCGAGCGCGGCGCCGTGCACAACAAGGTTGCCCGCGCTGGCTTCCTGGTGGACCTGGAAACCCTCATGTATGACGGCTGCTCCTTCGCCACCGACATCCCCGCGAGCGTCCGTGAGATGCTGAAGGTGGACGGCGTGCTGTACGGCATCCCGAACTGGGCCCGTGTCGGCGCCACCGGCGGTAACTATCAGTGGATGATCAACTCTCAGATCTATGAGGCGATCGGCGCTGAGAACATTGACCTCACCACCCTGGAAGGCCTGCATGACTTCGCCGTCGCGGTCCGGGATGGCAACTTCACTTCCTACAATGGCTCCGCCGTGTATCCCTATCTGTGCACCAACACGGATAACGGCTACTATGTCTATCATCCGATGTATCGCGCCCTGGGCGGCCGCGAGCTGCTCGACTCCTACTGGACGCAGGATGACGGCGTCATCGCGCTCGGCGTTGACAACGAGAAGTTCGTTGAAGCCCTGCGGATCGCCAACACCTGGTTCAACGAGGGCCTGTTCTCTGTTGAAGAGTTCTCCGACGACGCCCAGCAGTTCCTTGAGAAGCTGACCAACGGCCGCGGCGCTCTGGTGTGGTATGACTACTCTCAGGACAACTCCAACAACTTCCGCAGGATCACCCTCGAGCAGTCCGGTGGCGAGCAGGATTGGCTGGTTGTCGGCTACGACATCGGCGAGAAGGATCAGCAGTTCCCCGGCGCTGAAGGCACCACCATCACCTACGGCGACGCTGCCGGCGGTATCGGCTGGAACGTCAACTGCATCACCACTGCTTGCAAGAACCCGCAGCGTATGTTCGACGTGTTCACCTACATGCTGACCCCCGAAGGCTCCCTGTTCATGCAGTATGGCCCCATCGGCGGCACCATGCTGGAGGATGTTGACTACAGCGGCGCTCTGCCGATGCCCATCCTGAAGAAGGACATCTCCGCCTTCACCTCCGACGAATCCAACGCGGCTGGCGCCTGGTTCTGGTCTCAGCCCGCTCAGTCCGACTACGTCGACGGCATCAAGTTCGGCCTGAACGACCTGCTGCCCGTCGAGTCTCAGGACTGGGTCGTGACCCGTCAGGCTCACCTGTCCTCCTATGACCTCAACGATCTGCATGTCGGCCAGAAGTTCATGACCGACCAGCTGACCAACATCACTGGCGAGATCGATCCTCAGGACGACCTGGGCATCTGCGTCAAGGCGATCGAGGACCGCTGCAAGGAGCAGCTGCCGAAGATCATCATGGCGGCCAACGAAGACGAGTTCAACAGCCTGGTTGCTGATCTGTCCGCCTTCGCTCAGTCCAACCGCATCGACGAGATCAATGAGATCTGGCAGGCCAAGTTCGACAGCAATGTCGCGACTCAGGGCTACGATGCTTATTCCGCCGAGTACGACGTGTATCATCTGAACAAGTAATCGAAGGATTGTTCATCTTTCCTGAGAAAAAGAAAATGGACGGCTGCTTTCGGGCGGCCGTCCATTTCTCTATGTACCTGTGTCCTCAGTCCACGAAGCTGACCTTATCCTCCAATGCGCTTCTTTCAGATGCGCCGGAAGTGCCGTCCACCGCTTCGTCCTCACGCCCGATCAGCAGCATCGCGACGGCGGCATAGGACTTGTCGACGTCCGGCTTCTCACACAGCGCTACATAATCGCTGCCGTTCAGCTGCATGGTCGGGGAGGAGATGATCTTTACGCCATGGCCCGGTGCGTGCCAGGAATAGCGCCTTATCCTCTGATGAGCCGGAACAGAAGGATGTCAGGACAGGCCGCAGCAGGCTGGGGTTGGGTAGTCCCGCTCGTAGGCGCGGCAGAGGGCCATGAAAGAGAGCGCCGAGGCCGTTAGGTATTTGTCCCTGTGATGGATTATGAAGAAGCTGCGGCGCAGATCGAGCCCTTCTACCCGCACCGTCGCCACGAGACCCCGATCCTGCGCCGAGAGGACCATGCGCCGGGGCAGCACGGCCAGGCCGAGGCCGTTGATCACGGCGTTGACCAGCGCTGTAGTGCTCATGGCTTCCCAAACTGGGACGACGGCATAGCCGGCCTGCTCCATGGCCCGGTCGAAGACCTCCCGCGTACCGCTGCCGGGCTCCCGCAGCAGGAGCCGCTGCCGCGCGAAATCATCGAGGGACATAGTCTGGTTCTCCTCCCAGGGACCGCCCGCCGGACAGACGACGCACAGTTCGTCCTCCATGTACGCCTCCGATACGATGGCGGGGTCGTGCGCTACGCCCTCGATGAGCGCGAAATCCAGTTCGTTGGCCAGCAGCTTCTTCTCCAGGCGGTCTGATTGCTCCACCAGCACGCGCACCTCCGTTTCGGGATAGAGCGCCGCGAAGGCGCGCACGTAATTCGGCATCAGCTGCGATCCGATGGTGATGCTCGCCCCGACGCGCAGCAGGCCCTTGGCGTCCCAATCCCGCAGTCCGCGCTCCATATCCTCGAACAGGTCGGAAATGTGGATGGCGTAGCGAAGGAAGCTCCGGCCCGCCTCGGTCAGCTGCAGGCGCTTGCCGATGCGGTCGAACAGGCGCACGCCGTAATACGATTCCAGCTCCTTTACGGCCAGGCTTACGGCGGGCTGCGTCATGTGCAGCGCCTCGGCCGCCTTCGTGGAGTTGCAGCCCGCCGCACAGACGGCGCGGAAGATCAACATGTGTCGCAGGGTCATGGCAGACTCCTTATATCATTTTATTTATCATTTGCATTAAATTATATTACTTCCCTTATTGAATTGCAAGCGTTAATATGGGTAAGGGAAGGAATGTGATTTCATGAAGCGTGACAAGGACGTCTATGCCAGGCTGTTTTTATCCACGTTCAAACTCAGCGCCTGCACCTTCGGGGGAGGCTATGTCATCATCCCGCTGATGAGGAAGCGCTTCGTGGAGGATCTCCACTGGATCGACGAACAGGAGATGCTGAACCTGACGGCCATCGCCCAGTCATCGCCGGGGCCTATCGCGGTCAACGCGTCGATCCTGGTGGGTTATCAGGTGGCGGGAGCCGCTGGGGCGCTGCTCACCGTGCTGGGCACGGTTTTGCCGCCGCTGGTCATCATTTCGATCGTATCGCTGTTCTACCAGGCGTTTCGCGATAACGCCATCGCGAACATGGCGCTTGCCGGCATGCTCTGCGGCGTGGCGGCGGTGGTGCTTGACGTGGTGGTCAACATGGCGCGGAGCGTCTTCCGTCAGAAACGGCTCCTGCCGCTGCTGATCATGGCGGCTTCTTTCGTCGCGCTGCGCTTCTTCTCGGTCAATATACTGCTCATCATCCTCGCCTGCGCGCTGATCGGCGCGGCAGATACCTGGGTGAGGGGAAGGAAGGGGGCCGGGACATGATCTTCCTCGAATTGTTCTGGAGCTTTTTCCAGATCGGGCTGTTCAGCATCGGCGGCGGCTACGCGGCCATGCCCCTCATCCAGAACCAGGTGGTCGACATTCACCCCTGGCTCAGCATGGCTCAGTTCGCCGACATCATGGCCATCGCGGAAATGACGCCCGGCCCCATCGCCATCAACGCGGCCACCTTTGTGGGCATCCGCGTGGCCGGACTGGCCGGGGCGGTCGTCGCGACCGTGGGCTGCGTCGTGCCTTCCTGCGGGATCGTGATGGCGCTGGCGTATGTGTATCATCGCTTCCGCGGGCTGAGTGTGGTGCAGGGCATCCTCGCGGCGATGCGCCCGGCCATGGTCGCCATGATCGGCTCTGCCGGGCTGTCGCTGCTGATCATGGCCGTTTACGGCCAGCGGAACCTGCCGGACGATCCGCTTTCCTTCGACGGCGTGGCCGTAGCCATCTTCCTGGCGGCGTTTTTCGTGTTGCGCAGGTGGAAGCCCAATCCCATCTGGGTCATGGCGGGCTCCGGCGCGCTCGGGGTCATATTGTACGCCATTCTGTAAACAGACGCGCGCCCGGCGGGATGCTGTCCTGCCGGGCGCGGTGTTTTATACTTTGGAATTCAGCCGATTTTCGATATGATCCCGGCGACTTCGGCGCGGGCCGAGGCGATGAACGCCTCGTTGAAGGAATCGCTCTGCAGCGCCTTCACGGCTTTGTCGATCACGCGGGCTGTGGCGATGAAGCCGTCCGCGTCCATGCCCCTTGTGGTCATGGCGGCGGTGCCGACGCGCACGCCGGAAGTGACCATGGGGGAGCGTTTCTCATTGGGCACGCAGTTCTTGTTCAGCGTGATGTCGCACTCGTCCAGCGCGTTCTGCAGCGCCTTGCCGGTCACATCCTGCTTCGTCAGATCGACGAGGAACAGGTGGTTGTCCGTGCCGCCGGTCACGAGGTCGTAGCCCAGGCGGGTGAACTCGCCGGCCATGGCCTTGCAGTTGGAGACCACGTTCCTGATGTATTCGGCGAAGGACGGTTCGCAGGCCTCTACGGCGGCGACGGCCTTCGCGGCGATGATGTGCTCCAGCGGGCCGCCCTGGTTGCCGGGGAACACGGCGCTGTCCACCTTCTTGCCGAGTTCCTTCTTGCAGAAGATCAGGCCGCCGCGGGGGCCGCGGAGGGTCTTGTGGGTGGTGGTGGTGATGATATCGCAGCCGGCCTCGAAGGGGGAGGGGTGGCATCCCGCGGCTACCAAGCCCGCGATGTGCGCGATGTCAACCATCAGCAGCGCGCCCACCTCGTCCGCGATGGCGCGGAAAGCCTTGAAATCGATCACGCGGGGATAGGCGCTGGCTCCGGCGAGGATCAGCTTCGGTTTGCAGGCGAGCGCCTTTTCGCGCACGTCGTCCATGTTGATATAGCCGTTGTCGTCCGTATTATAGAACACCACGTTGTACAGCTTGCCGGAAAAGTTGACGGGCGAGCCGTGGGTGAGGTGCGCGCCGTTGTCCAGGCTCATGGAGAGGATGGTGTCGCCCGGGTTGAGCACCGCCGCGTAAGCCGCGCCGTTGGCCTGGCTGCCGCTGTGGGGCTGCACGTTGACGTGGTAATCGGTGTGGAAAACCTGCTTCCACTGCTCGCGGCAGAGATTCTCGATTTCGTCCACCACGGCGCATCCGCCGTAGTATCGCTTGCCCGGATAGCCTTCGGCGTATTTGTTGGTCAGGCAGGAGCCCGCCGCCCGAAGGACGTTTTCACTCACGAAGTTTTCAGAGGCGATCAGTTCGATGGTCCTGGACTGGCGCGCCTTTTCCCGCTCAATGAGGTCGAAGATGGTCTGAATATCACTCATAGGTGAAACCGCCTTTCTCTGGATTGAAGGTTGCTGGCAGGAATTCATTTTGTTATATTACATTATATCGAGAAATCGGCTTTCTTTCGAGTTGCGTTGAATAAATGTATATTTATTCTCTGTTAATCCGGGGCGGGCCTTCTCCGAAGTTCCGTCAGGCGTCGTTGAACGCGCCTTCTTCGTAGAGCTGCAGGAAGGCGTCCACGACCCTGGGGCTCAGCTGCGTGCCGGAGATGCGGCTGATTTCCTTTACAACGGCGCTCAGCTCCATCTTCTTGCGGTAAGGCCGGGTCGAATACATGGCGTCAAAGGTGTCGGCGACGCCGATGATCTGCGCGACCTCGGGGATCTCGTCGCCTTTCAGGCCTTTCGGATAACCTTTGCCATCGTAGCGTTCATGGTGGAAGCCTGCGCCGAGGGCGAGGTCCGGGTCGATGGCGATTTCTTTCAGCACGTCGTAGCCGCGCTGCGCGTGGCTGCGCATGGTGAGAAATTCTTCCTCCGTCAGCTTTTCGGGTTTATTCAGAATCGCGTCCGGGATGCTGATCTTTCCCACATCGTGAAGAAGCGCGATGTGGTACATGCGCTCGACCTGTTCCTTGTTTTTGCCGAGCTTTTCGGCGAGCATGGCCGTATACCGGGCGACGCGGGCGCTGTGGCCATTGGTATAGGGGTCGCGCATATCGACGCATTCGGAAAAGACCTTCGTGATGTCGTTTATGTACTTGCTCTGTTCTTCCTGCTTTTTCATCAGGACGTTCATCTTGTGGCGGGTGGCCGCGCGGACGATCAGCCAGACCAGCAGCGCTATGAGCAGCGCCAGCGCGACGTAGAACCACACGCTTTCGGTGATCTGCATGTTTTTGAAGATCGTAAGCGACCGCGTCTTCGTGGATTCTCCGGTCATAGGGTCAATGACGCGCAGCTTCAGGGCGTAAGAACCGCCTTTCAGGTTCGTATAGCTGACGCTGACATGCTTGTCCAAGGTGACGTATTCGCTTGTGTCAAAGCCTTCGAGGTAATAAGCCATCATGTATTCGCGGGTCTCGGAGAAGAGCAGGATGGAGATATCCACTGTGACGCGCTTGGTATCCGAGGGCAGGACCAGGGATTCGGGGTGTTCGTAGAGCACGCCGTCCACCGTAATGCTGTTCAGGATCGCGGGCGGCGGAGCAAGCTTAGGCCCCTTGAAATAGAACACGCTCACGCCCGCGCGCGTCGCGATATACAGCGCGCCGGAGCCGCTTTCAAACAACGCGCGGATCGCCGAGTTTTCCAGATTCTTGCCGTAATCCATCATCGTGGAGCCGTCAAAGCGGATCAGGCCCGCATAGCTGCCGATCCAAAGGTACCCGTCCTGCGACTGCAGGATCGCATTGGCCTCGCCCGAAGGCATGCCGGTCTCCTCGTTAAAGATCATCGTCGTATAGTATGAAAGACAAAAAGAACGCAATCGCCTTTTTCATAATACAAATACCCTCAGCAAACCACAGGAAGATACGGAGTTCTGTAACAGAGCTTATCCCAATTTATGGAATAAAGTATATCATTTCTCCTTTGTATTTGCAATGAAAAAATGCAGGGATGCGTCATTTTGAGAGCGCCGGTAAAAAAACCACGGTCCCGGTGGATGCCGGACGTGGTTTTCCGTTTTTTACAGGAACGGGTTTTCTTCAAGATGCGCCCGCACTATTTTATTGACGCCTTCACAAACCCCAAAAACAGCGGATGCGGCTTGTTCGGCCTGCTCTTGAACTCCGGGTGGAACTGCACGCCGATGAAGAAGCGTTCGCCGGGAATCTCGACGGTCTCAACCAGGCGTCCGTCGGGGGACAAGCCGGAGAGCGTGAGTCCCGCGCTTTGCAGCGCGCCGCGGTATTCATTGTTGAATTCATAGCGGTGGCGGTGGCGTTCGCTGATTTCAGGCGCGCCGTAACAGGCGGCGATGACGGTATCCGGCTTGAGCGCGCAGGGGTATTTGCCCAGCCGCAGCGTGCCGCCCTTGTCGATGTCATCGCTCTGGTCGGGCATATAGTGGATCACCTGGTGGGGGCTGTTCTCGTCGAATTCGTGGGAGTTGGCTCCTTCAAGCCCCGCCACATTCCGCGCGTATTCGATCACCGCGATCTGCATGCCAAGGCATATGCCGAAATAGGGCACATGATGTTCTCGGGCGTACCGCGCCGCCAGGATCATGCCCTCAATGCCGCGGTTGCCGAATCCGCCCGGCACGATGATGCCGTCCACCTGCGATAGTGTTTGGGCATGGTTTTCTTCCGTCAGCGTCTCCGAATCGATCCATTCAATTTCCACACGCGCGTCCAGCGCGTAGCCCGCGTGGCGCAGCGCCTCGGCCACGGAGAGGTAGGCGTCGTGCAGCTGCACATACTTGCCCACAAGCCCGATCCTGACGGATTTCGACTGATGATAGATGCGCTCCACCAGCGCCTGCCAATCCGACAGATCCGGCGCGGGCGCGTCGAGGCCCAGCTCCCGGCAGACGATGGAGGACAGGTTTGCCTTCTCCAGCATCAGCGGCGCTTCGTACAGGTTCGGCAGCGTCAGGTTTTCAATGACACAATCGGGCTTGACGTTACAGAAGTGGGCGATCTTGGTGAAGATGCTCTCGTCAGTGATCGGCTCATCCACCCGCAGCACAATGATGTTCGGGCTGATGCCCATGCCCTGCAATTCCTTCACGGAGTGCTGGGTGGGCTTTGACTTGTGCTCGCCGCTGGCCTTCAGGTAAGGCACCAGCGTGACGTGGACGTACAGCGCGTTTTCACGGCCAACCTCCAGCCCCACCTGGCGGATGGCCTCGATGAAGGGTTGGCTCTCGATGTCGCCGATGGTGCCGCCGATCTCGGTGATCACCACGTCGGCGTCGGTTCTCTTGCCCACCGCATAGATAAAGCGCTTGATTTCATCGGTGATGTGGGGAATGGTCTGCACGGTAGAGCCCAGGTAGCCGCCCTGGCGCTCCCGTTGGATGACGCCCGAGTAGACCCGGCCCGTAGTCAGATTGGAATACTTGTTCAGGTCCTCGTCGATGAACCGCTCGTAGTGGCCCAGGTCCAGGTCGGTTTCCGCGCCGTCTTCGGTCACGTAGACCTCGCCGTGTTGGTAGGGACTCATGGTGCCGGGATCCACATTGATGTAGGGGTCCAGCTTCTGCGCGGCCACCTTCAGCCCGCGCGCCTTCAAAAGCCGCCCCAGGGACGCCGCCGTGATGCCCTTGCCCAGCCCCGATACCACGCCGCCGGTGACAAAGATATATTTCGTCATATTCCCTCACCCTTTCAGGAATTCGTTTATTTCCCGCGCCGCCGCGCGGCCGTCCGCCAGCGCCCGCACAACCAGCGACTGGCCGTTGCGCATATCGCCCGCGGAGAAGAGGTTGCCCTTCATGTGATGCGAACCGTCCGCAGGCATCAGGTTCCCGCGCCCGTTTCGCTCGACGCCGAACGCGCCGGCGGTCGCTTCCTCGCAGCCCACGAAGCCCGCCGCGATCAGCATCAGTTCGCAGGGCAATGTTTTCTCCGTGCCGGGAATGGGGTCAAACCCCTTCAGGCGCACGGTTTCGATGGCCGCGATACGGCCGTTCCCGGCGATGATCCGCTTCACCGTCGTCTGATACACGCGGGGATCGTCCCCCTGAAGGCGGATGGCTTCCAGCTGGCCGTAGTCGGTGCGCAGCGTGCGCGGCCATTCGGGCCATGGGTTGTTTGCGGCGCGATCCGCCGGCGGCGCGGGCATCATTTCGAGCTGGATCACGGACGCGCAGCCCTGCCGCAGCGCCGTGCCCACGCAGTCGTTGCCGGTATCGCCGCCGCCCACGACGACGACATGTTTTCTCTTCGCGATGGGGTCGGGCTCGCCCCCGGACAGCACCGCTTTTGTCGCCGCGGTCAGGTAGTCCACCGCGAAGCAGACGCCCGCCGCTCTGGCGTTTTCCACGTTCAGCGCCCGCGGTTTCTTCGCGCCGCCGCAGAGCAGAACAGCGTCGAAATCCGACAGCGCCGCCGGATCGGCTTCGGTGTTCAGCAGGAAACGCACGCCTTCTTCCGCCATCAGGCCGACGCGCCGCGCCACCGCCGATTTCGGCAGTTTCATGTTCGGTATGCCGTACATGAGCAGCCCGCCCGCCCGGTCGGCTCGGTCGACGACCGTCGCTTCGTGTCCCAGCCGGTTCAAAAGGTCTGCCGCCGCCAGGCCGGAGGGGCCGCTGCCCACGACGGCCACGCGCTTTCCGGTGCGTTTTTCAGGGCGTCTCGGCCGGATCCAGCCCTTTTCAAAACCGGTTTCGATCAGGTACAGCTCGTTGTCCCGGTTGGTGGTCGCGTCGTTTTCCAGGTTGCACGCCTTCTCACACAGCGCGGGACACACGCGCCCCGTGAATTCCGGGAAGGGCGCGGTCTGCAGGAGCCGTTCCAGCGCCTCCCGTTCCCGGCCGCGGTACAGCAGGTCGTTCCACTCGGGGATCAGGTTGTGGAGGGGACAACCGAAGTCCGACTGGCAGAAAGGCACGCCGCAGTTCATACAGCGCGACGCCTGCGCCCGCCGGGCGTCCGCCGGCTGCGCCGTGTGCAGGTCCTCAAAATCGCGAAGCCGCGCCTCCGCGTCCCGATAGGGGTTTTCGACGCGCGCGATCTCCATAAATCCCGTCGCCTTGCCCACGGTTATCCCTCCTTTATGTATCGCAGGTATTCGTCGGATATGACGGCCTTGAAGCGCTTGAGCCACAGGTCGAACGCTGACAGGATCGTCACGGCCTTCCGGGAGTTCGTGTACTGCGCGTGGGCTTCTAGCAGGCGGTGAAGCTCTTTCGCCTGTTCGGGCGTGACATCGTACAGATGCACAAGACCGCCGTTGATGCAGCCGGCCAGGGCGCCGTCCGCGTCCAGCACCCAGGCGATGCCGCCGGACATGCCCGCGCCGAAGTTATCGCCCACCGGCCCCAGCACCGCCACGCGGCCGCCGGTCATGTATTCGCAGCCGTGGTCGCCCACGCCTTCGACGACGGCCCACGCGCCGGAGTTGCGCACGGCGAAGCGCTCGCCCGCCATGCCCGCGATGAAGGCGTAGCCGGAGGTCGCGCCATAGAGGGCGACATTGCCGATGAGGGTATCGTTTTCGTTCCACACCGCGTCCACCGGCGGACAGACGGCCAGCGTGCCGCCGGAAAGGCCCTTGCCGAGGTAATCGTTGGCCACGCCGTACAGCGCGACGCTCTGTCCCTTCGGCAGGAACGCCCCGAAGGACTGTCCGCCGCAGCCCTGCGCCTGTATGGATCGTTCTCCTTTGAGAAGCGTGCCGAAGGCCCGGTCGGTGGTGGTCAGCTGAACGTGATTCTGGATCAACCGCGCGTCGGTGCGCTCGTGCAGCGCGAAGCCGTGCTTCGATTCGGCCCGGAAATGGATGTTCCGCGCAAAGCCGATGAGGCCGGAGAGGTCCATCGCGGAGCCGTCCTTCATCTTCAGCAGGTCGCTTCGTCCCACCAGCTCGTCAACCGTCTTTGCCCCCAGCTTTGCCATGATTTCGCGCAGCTGGCCGGCAATGAAGCGCATGAACCGCTCCACATACTCGGGCTTTCCGATAAACCGCTTGCGCAGCTCGGGGTTCTGGGTCGCCACGCCGAAGGGACAGGTGCCCAGGTGACACACCCGCATCATGCGGCAGCCCATGGTGATCAGCGGCGCGGTGGCGAAGCCGAACTGCTCCGCGCCCAGCAGCAGCGCCACGGCCACGTCGTGGCCGGTCATGAGCTTGCCGTCGGTCTCCAGCGTCACGGTCTGGCGGAGGCCGTTCCGGCACAGCACCTGGTGGCTCTCAGCCAGCCCGATCTCCCAGGGCAGGCCCGCGTGATGCACGCTGGACATGGGGGCCGCGCCGGTGCCGCCCTCGCCGCCGGAGATGAGGATGCCGCCCGCGCCGGCCTTGGCCACGCCGCTGGCGATGGTGCCAACGCCGGTGGAGGATACCAGCTTCACGGTGATTTTCGCGTCCTCATTGGCGCATTGCAGGTCGTAGATCAGCTCGGCCAAATCTTCGATCGAATAGATGTCGTGGTGGGGCGGGGGAGAGATCAGCGATATGCCCGGAGTGGAGCAGCGGGTTTTTGCGACGCTCTCG
The DNA here is from genome assembly GCA_017527065.1 of Clostridia bacterium. Classification (GTDB taxonomy): domain Bacteria; phylum Bacillota; class Clostridia; order Christensenellales; family Aristaeellaceae; genus Firm-10. The sequence continues at coordinate 8,764 of JAFXQO010000060.1, read as the reverse complement.
GTGACTTTCGCGCCGGGCAGATGCCCGCCTTCGCCGGGCTTTGCGCCCTGCGCCATCTTGATCTGGATCTCCCTCGCGGACAGCAGGTAATCCCGCGTCACGCCGAAGCGGCCGGACGCCACCTGCTTGATGGCGGAGTTCAGCTCCGTGCCGAAGCGCTCCGGAAGCTCGCCGCCTTCGCCGCTGTTGCTCCTGCCGCCCAGCCGGTTCATGGCGATCGCCATGCACTCGTGGGCTTCCTGCGAGATGGAGCCGTAGCTCATGGCCCCGGTGCGGAAGCGCTTCACGATATCTTCCACCGGCTCCACCTCGTCGAGGGATATGGAATTGCAGACGTCATAATTGAAATCCAGCATTCCGCTGATGGTTCGCGGGCCGTCGTTTTCAACCAGCGCGGCGTATTCGTCGAACTTCGCCGCGTCGTCCGTCCACACCGCCTGCTGCAGCGCGTGGATGACCTGCGGACTGTACAGGTGTTCCTCCGCGCCTTCTCCCGTGCGCAGCCGGTGCCGGCCGACAGAGGGCAGGCCCGCCCGAACGGGGTCCAGGAACGCGCTGTCGTGATGAAAGCGGCTGTCGGCCTCCACCGTGGACAGGTTCACGCCCCCCAGCACGCAGGGCGTGTTGGTGAAATACTGCGCCACAAAGGTCTCGTCCAGGCCCACCGCCTCGAACAGCTGGGCGCTCTGGTAGGCCTGTAACGTAGAGACGCCCATCTTCGAGGCGATCTTGAGTATCCCCGCCGTCAGGGCGCGGTTGTAGTTGGGAATGGCTTCTTCCGAAAGCTGCTCGCGGATGACGTCGTGCGCCAGATACGGATTCACCGCCCGCGCGCCGAAGGCCACCAGCATCGCCATGTGGTGCACGTCCCTCGGCTCGCCGCTCTCCAGGATCACGGAGACCGCCGTGCGCTTCTTGATGCGGATGAGGTGCTGCTCCAGCGCCGAGACGGCCAGCAGCGACGGGATGGCGAGGCGGTCGGCGTCCAGCCCGCGGTCAGACAGGATCAGTATGTTCACGCCGTCCTGGCAGGCCGCGTCGCACGCCCGGAAGAAATTCCCCAGCGCGGCGCGGAGCCGCTGCTCCTTGGGATACAGTAGCGATACTTCCCCGACGCAGAACGCGGGATGGTCGATGGCGCGGATGCGCTGCAGCTCCTCCTCCGTCAGCACCGGCGTCGGCAGTTCCAGCACAGCGCAGTTGTCCGGATCGCGGGAGAGCAGGTTTCCGTCGTCGCCGATATAGATGGTCTCGTCGGTCTTGCAGGCTTCCCGCAGCGCGTCGATGGGCGGGTTTGTGACCTGAGCGAAGCGCTGCTTGAAGTAGTCGAACAGCGATGGATGCGCCTTGGACAGCGCCGCGATGGGCTCGTCCGCGCCCATAGAGACGATGGGCTCCGCGCCGCTCTCAGCCATGGGCAGCACCACATCCTGAACGTCTTCCCAGGCATAGCCGAAGGCGCGGCAGAGAGTATCCAAGTCTGGCCCGGCAGACTCCCTCGGGCGCTTCGCGCCAGCTCCCTCAGTGAGAGAGCCTTCTTTATCTCCCTCTCCGAAGGAGGTGGCCGCCCGAAGGGCTGACGGAGGGAGTTGTTCCAGCCTGACGATCTGTTTGACCCACTCGCCATAGGGATACTGCCGGGCGAAGCTGGTCTTCAGCGCGTCGCTCTCCAGAAGCAGGCCGGTTTTCAGGTCCGCCATCAGCACGTCGCCCGCCTTCAGCTTCCAGCGTCGGCGGATGTGGGCGTTCTCCTCGAACAGCACGCCGGCCTCGCTGGACAGGATCAGGCGGTTGTCGTCCGTCGTGGCGCAGCGCAGGGGCCGAAGCCCGTTGCGGTCCAGCGACGCGCACACGCAGTTGCCGTCGGAATAGAGGATCGCGGCAGGGCCGTCCCAGGGCTCCATCATTGTGGCGTAATAGCGGTACAGGTCGCGCCAGGGGGTTTCGGTTTTGCTGTTCTGCCAGGGCTCCGGCAGCAGCACCATGCCCGCCAACGGCAGGGGGAAGCCGTTCATGGCGAGGAATTCCAGCGTGTTGTCCAGCATTTGGGAATCGCTGCCGCCCTCGTCGACGACAGGCAGCACCCGCTTCATGGAATCGCCCATCATCGCGGAGCGCATGGTTTCCTCCCGGGCCTTCATGCGGTCGTGGTTGCCGCGGATGGTGTTGATCTCGCCATTGTGCAGCAGGAACCGCTGCGGATGCGCCTTCGACCAGCTGGGGAAGGTGTTCGTGGAGAAGCGGGAGTGAACCATCGCCATCTGCGAGACAAAGCGCACGTCCTGCAGATCGTCATAAAAAGAGCGCAGCTGCGCAACCAGCATCATGCCCTTGTAGACGATGGTGCGGGATGACAGCGAGCAGATGTAGGTGTCGGTGTCCTGCTTTTCAAACACGCGGCGCAGCACGTACAGCCGCCGGTCGAAGTCGACGCCGGGCAGGACGTCGCCGGGCCTTTTCAGGAAACACTGGCGGATGCGGGGCATCGTCCTGCGCGCGCCAGCGCCCAGCTGGGCAGGATGGCAGGGCACGTCCCGCCAGCCCAGCACGTTAAGTCCCTCCGTCGCGGCCAGCTGCTCGAAAATGCGGCAGACGTTTTGTATGCCGACCTCGTCCTCCGGCAGGAAGAACATGCCCACGCCGTAGTCGCCGGGGCTGCCAAGAGAAATGCCCTCCTCCTGCGCCCAGGCGCGGAAAAGGGCATGGGGCAACTGGGTCATGATGCCGACGCCGTCGCCGGTGGTGCCCAGCGCGTCCGAACCGGCGCGATGGGCCAGGCGCTCCACGATTCTCAGTGCCTGATCCACGGTGCGGTGGGTGGCGCGACCGCTCAAATCGACGATCGCGCCAACGCCGCAGGATTCATGCTCCAGCTCGGGATGATAGAGAGGATATTGCCGATCGTACATTATGATTCCTCCGTCCCTTCGGAGTTTTTCAGCAGCTGCGCTGCGTATTCGGTCATTCTGACGCCGTGGGCCATGGCGTACTGCTGCATGCGCCGGTGCGCCTCTGGTTCCGGGATGCCCCAGGTGCGCATCAGATGCGCCTTTGCCTGCTCGACGAGCGCCTTGTCCTCGCCGGTGCGCTTCGGCAACCGCTGCGCGTGGAACTGCGACAGCATCTCCACCGCGCCGAGGACCGCGCTGCCCGCGCAGGGATAGGTCAGCCTGAACAGGCGCGGCGCTTCGCAGGCGGCAAGCGATTCGGGCCGGGCGATCATCAGGAATTGGAAGCTGTCGCCGAAATCCGCGATCAGGTCGTCCGGCCGGCAGTCGGAAACGGCCCCTGCGAGGATGACGATGCCGTCCTCGCAGGTGTTCAGCACGCGCCGCAGCTCGCTGCCGGAGGCGCAGGCCCTGAACACGTCGAAACCGGAGGAAGCCAGCAGACGGCTGATCTGTGTCCGGCCGGCTTCCGAAGAGCCGACAATCACAATCCGTGCCACTGGCTCACCTCCTTTGGAGGAAACACGCGGTCAATACAGTACCAGATACCGGTCGATCTCCCAGCTGCTGACGTGGGTCCGGTAGGCGTCCCACTCCTTCTCCTTGCCTTCCACGTACTGGGTCAGGACATGCTCGCCCAGCGCGCCGCAAATCACTTCGTCCGCTTTCAGGCAATCCACGGCTTCTTTGAGCGTTCCCGGCAGGGACGCGATGCCCTTCGCGGCGCGGGTGGCGGCGTCCATGGCGAAGATGTTCTCGGTGATCTCGTCCGGCGGGGTCATGCCCTTTTCGATGCCGTCCAGGCCCGCCGCCAGACAAACCGCCATGTTCAGATAGGGGTTGCAGCTGGGGTCGGGGCAGCGCAGCTCCACGCGGGTCGACTGTCCGCGGGCCGCGGGGATGCGGATCAGGGCGCTCCGGTTGCTGGCCGACCAGGCCAGATAGCAGGGCGCTTCATAGCCGGGCACCAGCCGCTTGTAGCTGTTCACCAGCGGGTTGGTGATGGCCGCCATGCCCCGAACGTGGGCCAATATGCCCGCGATAAAGGAATATGCCTCTTTGCTCAGGCCGCGGCTGTCCGATGGATCGGCGAAGACGTTCTTGCCGTCTTTGAACAGGCTCATGTTGGTGTGCATGCCGCTGCCGTTGATGCCGAACACGGGCTTGGGCATGAACGTGGCGTGCAGGCCGTTCTTCTGCGCCAGCGTTTTGACCGCCAGCTTGAAGGTCATGATGTTGTCGGCGGCGGTCAGCGCGTCGGCGTATTTGAAGTCGATTTCGTGCTGGCCCGCGGCCACTTCGTGGTGGCTGGCCTCGATCTCAAAGCCCATCTGCTCCAGCGCCATGCAGATCTCGCGGCGCGTGCTCTCGCCATGGTCCAGCGGGCCCAGGTCGAAGTAGCCGGCTTCGTCGGCGGTGGTCGTGGTGGGGCGGCCCTGTTCGTCCGTCTGGAACAGGAAGAACTCGCATTCCGGGCCGACGTTGAAGCTGTAGCCCATGGCCGCCGCTTTCGCCAGCACCTTCTTCAGCGTGCCGCGGGGATCGCCGGAAAAGGCCGTGCCGTCGGGATTGTACACGTCGCAGATCAGGCGCGCCACCTTGCCGTGCTGGGGCCGCCAGGGCAGGATCGCGAAGGTATCCAGATCGGGGTGCAGGTACTGGTCGGATTCATTGATGCGGACAAAGCCCTCGATGGAGCTGCCGTCGATCATGATCTCGTTGTTCACGGCCTTCTCGATCTGGCTGGCCGTGATGGCGACGTTTTTCAGCTGGCCGAATATGTCGGTGAACTGCATGCGGATGAATTCCACATCGCCATCCTTCACCAGGCGGATGATGTCTTCCTTCGTGTATTTGCTCATAACAGCACCTCCCATGACGAATCTTTGACGATCAAAATAAAAAATGGGGCAAGTCAGGCCGTTCAACACGACCCCCTTGCCCTGTCTCGAAAAGAGAATACCATACCGGCGGGTGGCTGTCAATAACTTTTGAATGTTAAAATTCTGGTTGTTGCGGAAATAGCCAGGTTTCGGCGCAATACGGCATAAAATAATGAAGATTTGCAAGTTTACAAACACTTAATTGCAAATCCGGCTTGACAAGGGAAATGAGCCGTGGTAAAATACGCCCATAATTTCACAGCGAAAGCGTTGCGGAAGCAAAGTAACTCAGGCCGGGCGGCATCTCAGAGAGTGGGCGGCGGTGAAAATCCCACATGCGCCGTTGAGCGAAGAACCCTTCCAAGTCCAAGCTGAAAGCCTGATAAGGCCAGTAGGGGCGGCGGCGGGACGAGCCGTTATCAGCGTCAGGGTTTGTTGGAACCCGGAAAGAGAAGCAAATCAGGTGGCACCACGGAGCGGCGGCCTTCGTCCTGAAATCCAAACAGGACAGCCGACCACATATCGGAGGTGCTTTTTATGTGTTCCATTTTCGGCGTTGAGAGCAAGGCGATTCCCGTAGAGCGGCTGCGCAAGGGCTTTGACCGAACGGTCTCCCGCGGGCCGGACATGAGCCGGTTCATCGAGGTCCCCTGCGGCTATCTGGGCTTTCACCGGTTGGCCATCATGGGCCTGACGGCGGAGGGCATGCAGCCTTTCGAGATGGACGGTTCCTACGTGGTCTGCAACGGCGAGCTGTACGGCTTCCGCCCCCTTCGCCAGCGGCTCATCGACGAGGGCTTTCCCATCAAAAGCGCGTCGGACTGCGAGATCCTGCTGCCGCTGTATCGGGAGTATGGCGTCGAGATGTTCAAGACGCTGGACGCGGAGTTCGCGCTGATCCTCTACGACGGCGCTCAGGGCAAGCTGATCGCCGCCCGCGATCCCATCGGCATCCGCCCGCTGTACTACGGCAAACTGCCGGACGGCGGCATGGCCTTTGCCAGCGAGCCGAAGAACCTGATGGGCCTGTGCGAAACCATACTGCCTTTCCCGCCGGGCTGCTACTGGATGGACGGCGCGTTTGTGCGCTACGCCGACCCGGCGCATGTGGATCAGTTTACGATGAAGGACGAAGCGCACGTGTGCGACAAGCTGCGCCGGCTGCTGATCGACGGCGTTGAGAAGCGCCTGGACGCCGATGCGCCCATCGGTTTCCTGCTCTCCGGCGGGCTGGATTCCTCGCTGGTGTGCGCCATCGCGCAGAAGATACTGCCCCAGCCGATCAAGACCTTCGCCATCGGCATGGACATCGACGCCATCGACCTGAAATACGCCCGGATGGTCGCGGACTACATCGGCAGCGACCACACCGAGGTCATTATCTCCGAAAAGGACGTGCTGGAGGCGCTGCCGACGGTGGTCGAGCTGCTGGGCACCTGGGACATCACCACCATCCGCGCGAGCATCGGCATGTATCTGGTTTGCAAGTACATCCATGAGCGCACCGACATCCGGGTGCTCTTGACCGGCGAAATCTCCGACGAGCTGTTCGGCTACAAGTACACCGACTTCGCGCCGAACGCCGCCGCGTTCCAGGAGGAAGCTGAAAAGCGCATCCGGGAGCTGCATATGTACGACGTGCTTCGTGCTGACCGCTGCATCTCCGTCAACAGCCTTGAGGCCCGCGTGCCCTTCGGCGATTTGAAGTTCGTGCGCTACGCCATGAGCATCGACCCGGAACTCAAAATGAACCGGCACGACATGGGCAAATACCTCATCCGCAAGGCTTTCGCCGGCGACCATATACTGCCCGACGAAATCCTCTGGCGGCAGAAGGCGGCTTTTTCCGACGCGGTGGGCCACTCGATGGTGGGCGACCTGAAGGCGCTGGCGGAACGCAGCTATACCGACGAGGAATTCGCCGAAAAGGCGGCGAAATACGACTACTGCCGCCCGTTCACCAAGGAAAGCCTTATGTACCGGGAGCTGTTTGAGCGCTATTACCCCGGCCAGGCCCGCATGATCGCCGATTTCTGGATGCCCAACAGGACCTGGCCCGGCTGCGACGTGGACGATCCGTCGGCGCGCGTGCTGTCGAACTACGGCGACAGCGGGGTGTGACTTAACCGCAACTTCACTTGACAAACTATTGTATCTGGCATAGAATCACACACAATTCCAAAATAAAAGCGCAAGGGCGCGCAGCGAGATTTTCGCCGCCGCCCTTGCGTTTTTGTTTTGGAGGCATGAAAGGAGATGCTTTATATGACATTCTCGGCTGTGAACACGATCTGGGTGCTGCTGGGCGCGGCGCTGGTGTTCTTCATGCAGGCGGGCTTCGCCATGTGCGAGGCGGGCTTCACCCGGGCCAAGAACACGGGCAACATTCTGATGAAGAACCTGATGGACTTCTGCATCGGCACACCGCTTTACTGGCTGTTCGGCTTCGGCATCATGTTCGGCGCGGGCACGGCGGCGTTTGGCTGGATCGACCCCTTCATACTCGGCGACTACAGCCACATACTGCCCGCGGGCGTGCCGCTGTGGGCCTACGCCATCTTCCAGACGGTGTTCTGCGCCACCTCGGCCACCATCGTCTCCGGCGCGATGGCCGAGCGCACGAAGTTCTCCGCCTATTGCATTTACTCCGCGGCGATTTCGCTGTTCATCTACCCGGTGTCCGGCCACTGGATCTGGGGCGGCGGCTGGCTGGCAGAGATGGGCTTCCATGATTTCGCCGGTTCCACGGCCGTCCATATGGTGGGCGGTGTCTGCGCCCTGGTCGGCGCAAAGATCCTCGGGCCCCGCGTCGGCAAATACGGCAAGGACGGAAAGCCCCGGGCCATCCTGGGCCACAACCTGTCCATCGCGGCCCTGGGCGTGTTCATCCTCTGGTTCTGCTGGTTCGGGTTCAACGGTGCCTCCACGGTCGGCATGGACAGTGACGAACTGATCGGCAGCGCCTCCCTTGTGTTCTTCAACACGAACCTGGCGGCGGCGGTGGCTACGCTGACGACGATGTTGTTCACCTGGCTGCGCTACGGCAAGCCGGATGTTTCCATGACGTTCAACGCGGCACTGGCCGGCCTGGTCGGCATCACGGCCGGGTGTGATGCGGTCGATCCCTTCGGCGCGGCGATCATCGGCCTGGTCTGCGGCATCCTGGTGGTGCTGAGCGTTGAGTTCTTCGACAAGATCGCGAAGATCGACGACCCGGTCGGCGCGATCTCCGTGCATGGCGTGTGCGGTGCGACCGGTACGATTCTGACCGGCCTGCTTGCCACCGGCGGCACGACCATGAAGGGTGTGTTCTACGGCGGCGGATTCAAATTCTTCGGCATCCAGTTGCTTGGCGTTCTGTGTACGATCGGCTGGACAGCAGTGATCATCACAGTGGTGTTCCTGCTGATCAAGAAGACGATCGGCCTGCGGGCGGACACGACGGACGAGGTCATGGGCCTGGATCGCAGCGAACACGGCCTGCTCACGGCCTACTCCGGATTCCCGATCATGCCGGAGGACGGCATCGACACATCAGCGTTTACCCAGGTTCCCTCCGCACCGGCTGCAGCTCCGGTTTCCGAAGCGGTGCCTGTTGCGGCGAAGAAGGCCGAGAAGGCCTCCGGCGAACCGGTCTATACCCGTGTACAGATCATCTGCCGCCCGGCCAGCCTGGAGAGCCTGAAGAAGGCGATGAACAACATCGGCATCACGGGTATGACGGTCACGAACGTCATGGGTTACGGCCAGCAGAAGGGCAAGCCCGAGTACTACCGCGGCACACCGGTGGAGGTCACGCTGCTGCCGAAGGTGCAGGTGGATATCGTGGTGAGCAAGGTGCCGGTCAGCGAGGTCGTGGATACGGCGCGTAGCGTCCTGTATACCGGCCATATCGGCGACGGCAAGATCTTTGTCCAGGATGTTGAGAACGTC
>JAFXQO010000059.1 GCA_017527065.1 Clostridia bacterium | reverse complement strand
GCCGTACTCGATGCCGTTGTGGACCATCTTCACGAAGTGGCCCGCGCCGTTCTCGCCCACCCAGTCGCAGCAGGGGGAGCCGTCCTCGACCTTGGCGCAGATGGCCTGGAAGATGTCCTTCACATGGGGCCACGCCGCGGGGGAGCCGCCGGGCATCATGCTGGGGCCCTTCAGGGCGCCTTCTTCGCCGCCGGACACGCCGGTGCCAATGTACAGCTTGCCCTTGGACTCAACATACTCGGTGCGGCGGATGGTGTCCGGGAAGTGGCTGTTGCCGCCGTCGATGATGATGTCGCCATCTTCCAGCAGGGGCAGCAGCTGTTCGATCATGCCGTCGACCGCCTGGCCGGCCTTGACCATCATAAACACCTTGCGGGGCTTTTCGAGGTTGTCGACCAGCTCCTGCAGGCTGTGGCAGCCGATGATGTTCTTGCCGGCGGCGCGGCCGCTGACAAACTTGTCAACCTTCTCCACGGTGCGGTTGAACACCGCCACGGTGAAGCCCTTGGATTCCATGTTCATGACCAGATTCTCGCCCATGACGGCGAGGCCGATGAGGCCGATGTTGGCTTTCTTCATGATGCTTTCCTCCCGTTTATCTCTGTACGCGCGCGTTGCCCGCGTAAACGTCCCAAACCTGCTTCTCATCGGCCGGCTCGGCGTAGTCGTTCAGGCTGCTGGCGGCCATCACGCCGGACGCCCAGCCGAACTGCACCCACTTCTGAGCTTCCCAGCCGCGGAGGATGCCGTACAGCACGCCGCCGGTGAAGCCGTCGCCGCCGCCGATGCGGTCCATGACCTGGATCTCGCGCGGCTCTTCCACGTACCATTCGCCGCCCGCCAGCATGATTGCGCCCCAGAGGTGCTCGTTGGCGGAGATGACCTGGCGGAGCGTGGTGGCGAACACGCTGGCGTTTGAATACTTTTCCTTCACCTGCATGATCATCGCCTTGAAGCTCTCGATCTTCGCGGCGAGGCCCTTGCCGCCGGTCTCGGGGCCGGCGAAGCCCAGGCACAGCTGGAAGTCTTCCTCGTTGCCCACCAGGATGTCGGCGCAGGAGGCGATCTGGTGGAACGCCTCGCTCAGCTCCGCCTCGCGGCCCTTCCAGAAGGTGGCGCGGTAGTTCAGGTCGAAGGAAACCAGGGTTCCGTATTCCTTGGCGGCCTTGGCAAGCGCCAGGCAGCATTCGGTGGTCTCGGGGCTCATGGCGGCGATCAGGCCGGAGATGTGCAGGATGCCCACGCCTTCCTGGCCGAAGATGCGCTCGATGTCGAAATCCTTGATGGACAGGGTGCGGCCGACCTCGCCGGCGCGGTCGTTCCAGACGCGGGGCGCGCGCAGGCCGAAGCCGGAATCGGCGATGTTGAACTGATGGCGGTAGCCCCAGGGGCCGCCCTGGTCGACTTCGACGCCCTCATAGCGGATATTGCGGGCGCGAAGTCCCGCGCGGATCATGTCGGCGATGGGGCTGCCCTTGACGAACTTGGTCAGCACCAGGCACTCCTGGCCCAGGGACGAGGTGGTGTTCAGCACGTTGCTCTCCGCGCTGGTCACCTGCATGTAGAAACGATTGCTGTTCTGAACCGCCATGCGGTCCTCGGGCGTGATGCGAACGCCCATGCTGGTCGGGCAGGCTATGGCGTACCGGTAGGTTTCACGAAGCTTCATGATCTTTCCTCCTTCGCGTCTCACACAATGATCCTTCATTCCTTGGAAAAAACACAACCTTGATTCTCATCCTCATTATGGCATGTAATTCCGAGTCTGTCAAGCGCCTGTTGAAGGGAAACTGCGTCATAAACATTGCAATGAGTGTCAAAAAGCTTCGCACAGCCCGGCGAAGCGCGGAAAAGTTGACAGCCCTGCCGCCGCGGTAGTAAAATGAGGAAAAGGACGCGAGAGGTTCGCGGGCCCGACGGGGAGGAATGAATGATGCGCGCGACGGAAATCATCATGAAAAAGCGGCTTGGACAGGAACTGACGACGGAGGAAATATACACCTTTGTGGTCGGCGCGACGAACGGGTCCTTCGAGGACTACCAGCTCTCCGCACTGCTGATGGCGATTTGCCTGAACGGCATGACGGACCGCGAGACGGTCGACCTCACCATGGCCATGGCCTATTCCGGCAGCATACTCGACCTTTCCGCCATTCCCGGCGCGAAGGTGGACAAGCACTCCACCGGCGGCGTCGGCGACACCACGACGCTCATCGCCGCGCCTCTGGCCGCGGCCTGCGGCGCGAAGGTGGCCAAGATGAGCGGGCGCGGCCTGGGCTTCACAGGCGGCACGCTGGACAAGCTGGAGAGCATCCCCGGCATGCGCATCGACCTTTCCAAGGAGCGCTTCATCCAGCAGGTGAAGGAGATCGGCATCGCCGTGATCGGCCAGACCGCGGAGCTGGCTCCCGCCGACAAGACGCTCTACGCCCTCAGGGACGTCACCGCCACCGTCGACTCGCTGCCGCTGGTCACCTCCTCCATCCTCTCCAAGAAGATCGCCGCAGGGTGCGACGCCGTGGTGCTGGACGTGAAGACCGGCACGGGCGCGGTCATGCCCACCGCCGAGCTGAGCGTGAAGCTGGCCGAGACCATGGTGCGCATCGGCTCCCTGACCGGCCGCCGCTTCAGCGCCCTCGTGACCGACATGAACCAGCCGCTGGGCCTCTACGTGGGCAACGCGCTGGAGGTGAAGGAGGCCGTCGACGCCCTGTCCGGCCGGGCGGAGGGGCCGCTGCTGGACGTGTCGCTGCAGCTGGCCGCGCAGATGATCCGCACCTCCGGCTTGGCGGCGACCACGCAGGAGGCGCTCGTTCGCCTGCGCGCGAAGCTGGACAGCGGCGAGGGCCTCAAAAAGCTGGCGGAGATGATAAAGGCCCAGGGCGGAGACCCGCGGGTGACCCAGGACACCGGCCTGCTCCCGCAGGCGGAGAAGATCATCCCCTTGCCCGCCGCCGAGGGCGGGTTCGTCGCGGCGATGAAGACCAGCGACATCGGCTACGCGGCGCAGGCGCTGGGCGCGGGCCGCGTGAAGAAGACCGACAACATCGACCCCGCCGTGGGCCTGGTGATGAAGAAGCGCCTGGGCGAGCCCATCGAAAAGGGCGAGCCCTGGTGCGAGCTGCACGTGAACCCCGGCTCAGACGTGGAGGAGGCGACGCGCATGCTGGAGAGCGCGCTGGCCGTCTCCCGCGAACCGGCTCCCGTGCCGAGCCTGGTGCACGCGGTGATCGAATAGGAAAATGAGCCGATATGAAAAGACCGCCGGCGGTTGCCGGCGGTCGGGCCCGCCTCGAACGGCGGGCTTTTTCTATTGCTCTTCCAGTTCGTCCAGATGGAGCCTCAGAAGGTTCAGCGCGTGCAGGCAGGTCATGGAGCGGATGCGGGCGCGGTCGCTGCGCAGGTTGAGGCGCTTCACCTGCGTCTCCCCGCGCGCGCTGGCCAGCGCCACGTACACCGTGCCCACGGGCGTCTCCTCGGTGCCGCCGCCCGGCCCGGCCACGCCGGTGGTCGCCAGGGCGTAGACCGCGCCGCTCAGGCGCCGTGCGCCCTCAGCCATCGTCCTGGCGCAGGCTTCGCTCACCGGGCCGACGGTGTCCAGAATCTCCCGCGGCACGCCCAGCACCCGCGCCTTGGCCTCCACGGCGTAGGTCACATGCCCCTCCACCAGCACGGCGCTCGCACCGGGCACGTCCACGATCTGCGAGGCCAGCATGCCGCCGGTCAGGCTCTCGGCGGTGGCGAGGGTCTCGCCGCGGGCGGTCAGCCGCCGCACGATCTCCTTCGGCAGCGACGCCTCGAGGCCCTCGGCGTACAGGGCGCTGCCCATGCGCCGGCGAATTTCCCGTTCGACCGGCTCCATCAGCGGCATGGGGTCTTCGTCCCGGCCGCACATCACGGTCAGCCGCGCCGTCACTTCGCCGGGGCTGCAGTACAGCGCCAGGGTGGGCGAATCAGAATGGAACAGGTCGAGAAGCCGCGTCTCCACCTCGGATTCGCCCACGCCCACGATGTGCAGATAGCGCGAGGCGATCACCCGGTCGCTCAGGGAGAGCAGATAGGGCTCCAGCGCCTGCTCGTACATGTCGGTCAGCTCGAACGGCGGGCCGGGCAGCACGGCCACGATCTTGCCGCCCCGATTCACGATGCAGCCCGGCGCGGTGCCCTTGCGGTTGGGCATCACGATCGCGCCGCGCGGCATGAGCGCCTGCTTCCGGTTGTTCTCGCGCATGGGGCGGCCCACCGATTTGAAAAACGAGGCGATGCGCTTAAGGCTTTCCTCGTGTACCTCCAGCGGCAGCCCGAAGTACTCGGCCACCATTTCCTTGGTGAGGTCGTCCTCGGTGGGGCCGAGGCCGCCGGTGGTGATGACCAGATCGGCGCGGGCAAGCGCCTCCCCCAGCGCCCGCTTCACGCGGCCGGGGTTGTCGCCCACGGTGGTCTGCCGGTGCATGGTGATGCCCAGCGCGTTCAGCCGCCGCGCGAGGAATTGGGCGTCCGTGTTGGCGATCTGCCCCATGAGCAGTTCCGTTCCAACGGAAAGAATTTCACAGATCATGCCGGTGTCCTCAGGGCTTCCCACATCGCGCCCAGCAGCTGGCGGGACGGATCGCTGCCGTGCTCCCAGTACATGATGCCCAGCAGGCCCTCCGCCCTGAGATACCCGCACTTGAGGCGGATGGATTCGGGATCGTCGTAGCTGATGAGGCTGCTGCCGTTGAAGAGATAGGGCGCTTTGGCGTCGTCGTCCCAATAGCGGGTGAAGCCGTTTTTATTGATGAATTCCTCCGCCAGCCTCGCATAACCCGGCCCGTATTGGCCCATCGTCTGCGCCTGCTGGAACAGGCCGTGATTCACGTCCGGCAGGCCGTCCCACCGGCGCGAATAGAACGCCGCGCCGATGACGATCTTCTCCCGCGGCACGCCCGCGGCGTGGAAGGCGTCCACGCTGGCTTTGACGCTGCCGTTCAGCCGGTCGCCGGGGCTGGTGAACAGGCCCGTGTGATGGCCGGCCTCGCGCTGGAAACCGCTGCGGATGTCGTAGGTCATGATCTGGACGTAATCGCAGATCGCCGCCACCTTGTCCATCTCGGTGTCCTCGATGAAGTAGTTGCCCGCGCCCGCCGCGATGGACACGATGCGCTTCTCGCCCAGCGCGTCGCGCAGCGCCCGCAGAAGATAAGTGAAATTCTGCTTGTCGGATGGGTCGCAGTCGATTTCCGCCGAGTTATCGCAGGGATACTCCCAGTCGATGTCGATGCCGTCCAGCGCGTATTTTTCCACCTCGCGCAGGCAGGACGCCGCAAAGGCCTCGCGCCCCGCCGCAGTGCGCGACATGATGGAGAAGCCGCCCGCGCCCCAGCCGCCGACGGACAGCACGAATTTCAGCTTCGGGTTCAGCGCGCGGATACGCGCCACCTCGCCTATGTTCGTCAGCTCCCGCATGTCCAGCAGGCCGTCCTTGACTTTTCCAAAGGCCAGGTTGATGTGGGTCAGCCGGTTCGCATCCTCCTGCGTCACGCCCTCCAGCGCGCGGTTTGTGACATAGCCGAGTATCAGCTCATCCATATGCGTTGCACCTCCCGTTTTTTTGAATTATACCGTCATTGCATGGGGCGTGTCAAGGATTGGCGCGCATAAAAACAAGCCCCCGCCTTGCGCCGATCCTTCCACTGTGTTATACTGAGTATACGCTCAGGATAACCATGTCAGCGGTACAGAGCGGAATGAGGGGAGGCTTCGATATGCCGTTGCTGTCGGATATGAAAAAACAGAGGGATTATCTCGTCTGCATCGATTCGGACGGATGCCTGCTGGACAACATGGAGCTCAAGCACAAGGAGTGCTTCTGCCCGGCTGTCATAAACGTTTGGGATCTTCAGGCCGTATCGCGCTATGCCCGCGAGGTATGGGAGTTTGTCAACCTGTATTCGCGCACGCGCGGCACGAACCGCTTTCCCGCCCTGGTGCGCGCGCTGGAATTGACCTACGCCCGGCCGGAGGTCCAGGCGCGCGGCATACGCCAATGGGACATCGCCGCCCTGAAAAAATGGTCCGACGAGACGGACAACTTCAGCGAAAGCGCGCTGGCGGCCTTCATCGAGGCCCAGAACGGGCAGGCCGCCGAAGACCTGCAGAACGCCCTGCGCTGGTCGCGGGAGGTCAACGCGAACGTGCGCCACATCGTGCGGAACATCGGCCCCTTCCCCGGCGTGCGGGAGGCGATCGACGCGCTGCATCAGTACGCGGACGTGGTGGTGGTGTCCTCCACGCCGCAGGAGGCGCTGATCCGGGAATTGGATCACTGCGGCATACTGAACTGCTTCGACGCGGTCGCCGGCCAGGAAAGCGGCACGAAGACCATCTGCATCCGCACGGCCATGTCCAAGGGCTACGCCCCCGACCACGTGCTCAAGGTGGGCGACGCGCCGGGCGACCACCAGGCCGCAATGAACAACGGCTGCCTGTTCTATCCGATCATCCCGGGCATGGAGGACGAATCCTGGCGAAAGCTCCGCGAGGAGGCCGCCGCCCAGTTCGTCGCGGGAACATACGGCGGCGAACCCATGGCGAAGCGCCTTGAGCTGTTCTACACCGTGCTCAGCGACGAGCCCGCCTGGTAATAGCAAAACGCGAAAGCGGCCTTTCACGAATCGGAGGCGTCTATGGAAAACATCCTGAGAGAGTATATCGACTACATCGACGGGCGAAAGATCAATATGTTCGGCATCTGCGTCCAGCGGCACGGGAAACTGATCGATTCCTTCCGCTGGACGGCGGACGAGCCGCACCCGCTCTATTCCATGAGCAAGAGCTATACCAGCGTCGGCGTCGGCATCGCGATCGACGAAGGCCGCTTTTCGCTGACCGACAAGGTCATATCCTTCTTCCCCGAGCTGCTTCCGGAGCAGGTGAACGATTATGCCGCGGAAATGACCGTTCGCGATTTGCTGACGATGGCCAGCGGCGTGAGCCGGCCGGTGCTCATGAGCGGAAGCGCCGTCGCCGAGAAAGACTGGGCGAAGGCCTTCCTTTCGGCGCAGCCGGACACGCGGCCGGGAAAGACCTTCGTGTATGATTCCGGCTGCACCTACATGCTCTCGCGCATCATCGCGAAGACGGCGGGCGTGGACCTGCTTGATTACCTCACGCCCCGCCTGTTCGCCCCGCTGGGCATCGAAGATCCGGTGTGGGACCGGTGCCCGCTGGGCTATTCCCTGGGCGGCTCCGGCTTGCGCCTGAAAACGGCGCAGAGCCTGCCCTTCGGCCAGATGCTCCTGCAGGGCGGCGAATGGAAGGGCAGGCGCATCGTCTCCGCGGAATGGATCAGGGAGGCGACATCCTTCCAGATCGCGACCGACAACTGCGGATTCTTTTACGACAAGTCGCTGGGCTACGGCTACCAGTTCTGGGTGGCCCGGGACGGCGCGTATCGCGCCAGCGGCGCACACGGACAGGGCTGTTTCGTGATCCCGCGCAAGGACGCCGTCATCACGTACAACGCGCACACGCCGGACATGCAGGCGATCCTGGAAGGGCTGTGGGACATCGTCATCCCGAAGCTGTAAGAAGCGCCGCCCGCGTCCCTTACCATTCCGCGATCACGCCGTCCGCATCGCGCCAGATGGGATTATGCCAATCGTGGCCCTTTTGCGCCATCTCGCGCACGTACGCCTCGTTCACATCCACGCCAAGGCCAGGGCCGGTCAGCAGAGGGCACTGGCCTTCTTTATAGCGGAAGATTTCCGGATTGTTCAGGTAGTTCAAAAGGTCATAGCCGGCGTTATAATGGATGCCCGCGCTCTGCTCCTGAATGAAGGCGTTGGGCGAGCAGAAATCGACCTGCAGGCACGCCGCCAGCGCGATAGGGCCCAGCGGGCAGTGCGGAGCCACGGCCACATCAAAGCATTCCGCCATGGCGGCAATCTTGCGGGTCTCAAGAATGCCGCCGCAGTGGCTCACGTCGGGCTGTATGATGTCGACGCCGCCCATCGTGAGCATGCGCTTGAACCCCCAGCGGGTGAAATTGCGCTCGCCCGTGGCGATGGGGATGGAGCAGGCGCGGCGCAGTTCGAGGAACTCCTCCTCGTTTTCGCAGAGCACCGGCTCTTCCACAAACATCAGCCCATACGGCTCCAGCAGGTGCATTAGCTGGCGGGCCATGCTCTTATGCACGCGGCCATGGAAATCAACGGCGATACCCATGCCCGGCACGGCCTCGCGAATGGCCGCCACGCGCGCTACGGTTTCATCCAGTTTGTCATAGGTGTCGATCCATTTCATCTCATCGGTGCCGTTCATCTTCACGGCCCGATAGCCCTGCGTGGCGGCTTCCTTCGCGGCTTCGCCGGTATCGCGCGGATGGTCGCCGCCGATCCAGCGGTACACCTGTATGCGCTCGCGCACCTTGCCGCCCAAGAGGTCATAGACCGGCACCCCCAGCGCCTTGCCCTTGATGTCCCACATGGCCTGCTCGATGCCGGAAATGGCGCTGGTGAGAATGGGTCCGCCCCGGTAAAAGCCCGTTCGGTACATGAGCTGGAAGGCGTCCTCAATGTCCGTGGCGCTGTGGCCGATCAGCTGTGCGCCCAATTCTTTCACCGCGGCGGCTACGGTGTCCGCCTTGCCCTCGCACACGGGCTCGCCCCAGCCGGTGAAGCCGTCGTTCGTGGTGATTTTGAGGAACAGCCAGCGCGGGGCGACTTTGAATAGGTCCAGTTTGTCGATTTTCATGATGGGTTTCCTTTCTGTGAAACCATATATTGAACATTCTGATAGATCGTCTTATCCAGAACACTTAGGCAGCGATTGTTGATCTGGCAGCGTAGTCCTCATAAATGTGCCAATGGTTTGAGGGCAGTGCAAATTATACTGTTATTACATCTAAAACATAGATAAGATCCACTGTCTGCCAGTGATGCTCTGAATGACACTGGCAGGCAGGTTTTTGATTACGTCGCACAGACGGTCAATAACCTTCTCCAGTGTCTTGAAGACTTCGTTCCGAAATCCTCTCTTTCGGATCTCCTTCCAAATCTGATCGATGGGATTCATTTCAGGGGTGTACGGTGGAATGAAGATCAGCGTGATTTGTCCAGGAATTTCCAGGGCATTTGCCTTGTGCCACATGGCTTCGTCACACGCTAGCAGTATTTGATCCTCAGGATATGCCTTGGCCAGCTCAGACAAGAATACATTCATGCAGTCTGT
>JAFXQO010000058.1 GCA_017527065.1 Clostridia bacterium | reverse complement strand
GGTTTATATGAACCTGCTCAAGAGGCTCCGGCTTCTTTTGCGCTCTCTTTTCAGCTGGCTCCGAATGATGATTCAGAACCAACTGGAATACGCTGATTATTTGCTCACCTGAAAAATAGCATTTGTGCAGGTGACACTATGATAAACTGATTGTGGCGGGAAGCCGAATTGGTGAGGATTGGGCAAATAGACGGTTCCAAGATTCGATACCAGATTAGACTACTTCGCAGAGCGGAAAGCACGGCAGTACCCCATTCCGCGAGGGAGCGGCGCGTAGCGCCTGCGCCCGAGCGAGAACAGCTACACCAGCCAGATGGTCCGCACCATCAAGTACTTCGCTGAGCTGAAGTAATTGAGGTGCTGGGTTTGCGGGATTTCAAGCGATTGGAGAACCAAGCCCGACTGTGAAAAAAGTCAAACCACTGGTTTAAACTGAACCAATCGTTCAGCAACTGACTGTGATAGACATTTCCCCACTTTCTCCTCAGGAAACTGTTAGAGAAAGTGGGGTTTTCTTATGCAAATTCTGGAAGTTCGTCCCGGAAAATCAGAACAATATCTCTTTTGCCAATTTGCCGACCAGTTCGGCGGATGCCGTCTCATCAAACGTCAGGTCGAAGGAATGGTATGTTCCTGTCACCCTCATCTTCAGGCCTTCAGATGCGTTGGCCAGCGCGTCTACCATCTCGTCCGTCAGAATGATGACGCCTTCTTCCACCGTGTAAACGCCATCAAGTCCCACTGTGAGTTTTTCAAACGCAGCGGTAACTCGTGCGTCGCCCGCCTTCACGGTCACTTCGTCCATCATCGGCCTGCGCACACATAGGCAACTGATTTTCATGACCGGAAGTAACTCGATCTCGCTTCCATTTTCCCTCGTCAGCAGGCCAAACTGAAGCGACAGCTCGTATTTGTCCAGATCTGTGTCGCCGGAAGCGTCAATCCTCACGGTGGTTCCATCGGTGATAAAGCCCTCTCCGGCAATATCGTCATACACAAGGATCATTCCGCTGTCCATTACTGGCTGGAGGTCAACTGTCGTGCGGCCAAGAATAGGCGCAAACATAACGGCTGGGTCGATGACGCCTTCTATATAAAGCGTTTCCTCATTGAGGGATTGGATAAGCAGCTGCGTAATTTCATCGGCCTCGCCCGTGGCGTTCAACCCCATCGCTTTCTGGAAAGCGGCGACCGCTTTCTCCGTTCCACTGCCAAAGTTGCCGTCAGCTGAGCCCTCGAGGTATCCGAGTGCCATTAAGCCTTCCTGCAACGCGGCGGCATTCTCTCCCATTACACCGCGCGCCAGCGTCTCCAGCGACCCAAGCGTCCCGACCGCGAGTTTCTTTGGCAGGACGACAGCCTGATTCAGAGCTTCCTGACTCACAGAATACAGGATCTGCCCGTCATAGATGAGGAATGACCCATCCTCATTTCTGGCCAGCAGATGGAACGAATCGAGCGACATCTCCTTCTCCTTGTTGTTCTGAAAAACGAACGCCGTGACGCTCACGCTGCCGTTCGTCACCTGGATCGGCATCGCATAAGCGTTTGCGCCAATCAGCATGAGGATTATCATCAGAATAACAAACACAATAAACCGCTTCATCGCCATATCCTCCATTATTCTCCCTTGCGGGCTTACTTGACAAGGTAGCCTCTGTCTTTGTAGTATCTCGCCGTCAGTGTGCCGGTCCCGTCATAGCTGTATTCGATCGTCGAATAGTTTCTCATTCCGCTGTAGGGTATGCCGTCTTCTCAAAAGGTGTATTCGCGTATCAGGCGGCCCGACTCATCATATTCGTACACCTTGCCATATAAGTAACCCGATTTTGTTCGCGCCGGCTCATCATTCCCATTCAGGTACTCCTCCTTCAGCAGCAAACTGCCCGTCTTGTCGTAGGTGCGGCGGATCTTGCAATAACCCATGGTCGTCCAGCCGGTGATAATCTGATCGTTCGCGTCGAGGTAACTCTGCTCCATCACGGTGTAATCATCGCTGTACGAGTTGACGAAACCCGCGTAGCCGGCGACGATGTTCATCAGATTCATATTACCATCGTAGTAACGCTCGGAGATCAGCTTGTTGTTTGCGTCATATTCCCATTTCTTTGCGGCTGGGCTCAGGAACTTCGGGCAGGCCAACTCACCTTTGACGTTGTAATACCGTTCGGCAATCTTGTTGCCCGCCTCGTCGTAATCGTATTCGACGCGCGCGTATCCGGTGCTTCGCGCTTTGACGAGGTTGTCATCCGAATCATGGTATTCCAGTGAGAGCATGCGGTTCTTCTCGTCGAATGTGCGCACGATGGCCGCGTAGCCATACTTGTGCGTCATAGGCAAGCCTTCCTTGTCGTAATAGCTCTCGCGCAGGATGTTGCCACGTTCATCGCGCTGAGTATGCACCGAAGCGTAGCCCGCGCCAATGACGATGGGCAGGCATTCTTCGTTGTAGTAGGCGGTGTCGGCCAGATTGCCGCTGTCATCGTAGTTGTAGCAGATGATGGCATAGCCCTTATCACTCAGCGTACGGTTGCCCTCGGCGTCGAAATAACTCTCGGTAAGCGTGCTGCCAGCGGCGTTGTAGGCGTATACCACCATGTGGTAACCGCCAACCGCCATCCGGCTGCCGTCCGTGTCAAAATAACACCGGCTGACCGGCTTGCCGCCCTCAGCGTAGGTCATGACCTGCGCGGCGAAACCCGACTTGCAGCGAATGGGATTGCCCTCGTTGTCGTAGTAACGCTCCTCGATCATGCGGTTTTTTGCGTCATAGAGGCGACGCACGGTGGCGTAGCCCTGCCCAGATATGATCAGGCGGCCATTCGCGTCAAACTGCTGCTCCATGATGATATTGCCAGCTTCGTCGTACTGACGAATGAGCCTATGCCGGCCCTTGACTAGCATCGGTGCGCCATTCACGTCGAAATACGCTTCGCAAATGACGCGGCCTGCTTCGTCGTATTCGCGGGTGACCGTGGCATAGCTGCGCTTCGGGTTGACCATGGCCATGCCATCTGTATCAAAGTAGCTCTCTCTGAGGACGTTGCCCGCGTCATCCAACAGGCGCGAGACGGCGGCGCAGCCACTGTTCGCATCCATGCACAAGCTGCCCGTCCTATCGCGGTATTCTTCATAAACCGGTATATTTGAGCCGTCGAAGACGCGATTGACCTGGGTCACGCCGCGCGCGTTGTCCGCTGGCCTGCCGCTGGCATCGTAATATGTTTCGGAGGTGACATTGCCCTGCTCATCGTAGGTGCGCTTGACCATAGCGTAGCCGCCCTCGGCTACGATCATCCGGCCATCCTCTCCGAAGTAAGCTTCCGAGAGTCTGTGCTTCGCCTCGTCGAAGAGGTATTCGGCAATAGCCCAGCCCTTTACGCCAACCATCAGTCGGCCCTCGCTGTTCGTCAGCCAAGTGCGGCACACGTTGCCATACTCATCGTAGGCGCGCCGCTCAGCGTACGCTCCAAGGGATTCGAGCGCCATCGGTCGACCCTCCGCGTTGAGATAGCGCAGCTCTATAACACGACCATCCTCGTCGTAACTGGTCTCCTGCGTAATCACGCCATCGGCGTTCGGGCCAACCGAGCCTGTAATTTCATAATACGTCTCGCGGATGACTTTGCCTTTCTCATCATAGACCCGGTCGATGCCGCTGTAATTGTTCTTGTACAGAACAGGCTCGCCGTTCACACCCAGCCAACGCTCTGATATCTTCTGCTTCGCCTCATTGTACACCGCCTCGTGTTCGCACCACCCGTCCGGGTGAAGCGTTCGCTGGCCCCTGCCGTCGTACACGGTTTCATGATTCAAATTGCCGTTTTCGTCATAGCTCCATTCCAATTCCACGATGTTATTGAGCATCATTGGCTGCCCTTCCGCATCGAGGTAACGGAACCACACCACGCGCTTTTTCTCGTCGTATTTCCGCTCAATGCTGATGACGCCACTGCTGTTTGGTCCGACCTTGCCGGTCAAATCATAATATGTCTCTCGGATGACATTGCCCGTATCGTCGAATACACGGTCGACGCCGCTGTAATTGTTCTTGTACAGCGCAGGCTCGCCATTCACACCCTGCCAGCGCTCTGATACCTTCTGCTTCACCTCATTGTATACCGTCTCGTGTTCGCACCACCCGTCAGGGTGAAGCGTTCGCTGGCCGTTGCCGTCGTAGACGGTTTCATGATTCACATTGCCGCTTTCGTCATAGCCCCATTCCAATTCCACGATGTTTTCGTATATCATTGGCTGCCCTTCCGCATCGAGATAACGGAACCACACAACGCGCTTTTTCTCGTCGTATCTCCGCTCGATGGTGATGACGCCACTGCTGTTCGCTCCGACCTTGCCGGTCATATCGTAATATGTCTCTCGAACGGCATTGCCCGCCTCGTCGAATACACGGTCGATGCCGCTGTAATTGTTCTTATACAGCGCAGGCTCGCCATTCACACCCAGCCAGCGCTCAGATACCTTCTGCTTCGCCTCATTGTATACCGCCTCGTGTTCGCACCACCCGTCAGGGTGAAGTGTACGCTGGCCCCTGCCATCGTAGACGGTTTCATGATTCACATTGCCGCTTTCGTCATAGCCCTGTTCCATTTCCACGATGTTATTGAGCATCATTGGCTGCCCTTCCGCATCGAGGTAACGGAACCACACCACGCGCTTATTCACGTCGTATTTCCGCTCAATGGTGATGACGCCGCTGCTGTTCGCGCCGACCTCGCCCATAATATCGTAATATGTCTCTCGGATGACATTGCCCGCCTCGTCAAATACACGGTCGATGCCGCTGTATGCGTTCTTATACAGCATAGTCTCGCCATTCACACCCAGCCAGCGCTCAGATACCTTCTGCTTCGCCTCATTGTATACCGTCTCGTGTTCGCACCATCCGTCCGGGTGAAGCGTTCGCTGGCCATTGGCATCATAGACGGTTTCATGATTCACATTGCCGTTCTCGTCATAGCCCCATTCCATTTCTGCGATGTTATTGAGCAACATTGGCTGTCCTTCAGCATCGAGATATCGGAACCACACCACGCGCTTTTTCTCGTCGTATTTCCGCTCGATGGCAATGACGCCACTGCTGTTCGCGCCGACCTCGCCCGTAATATCATAATATATCTCTCGGATGACATTGCCCGCTTCATCGTATACACGGTCGATGCCACTGTATGCGTCCTTGTACAGCGCAGGCTCGCCATTCACATCCAGCCAGCGCTCTGATATCTTCTGCTTCGATTCATTGTATACCGCCTCGTGTTCGCACCACCCGTCAGGGTGAAGCGTTCGCTGGCCGTTGCCGTCGTACACGGTTTCATGGTTCACATTGCCGTTTTCGTCATACCCCTGTTCCATTTCTGCGATGTTATTGAGCAGCATTGGCTGCCCTTCCGCATCGAGATAACGGTACCACACCACGCGCTTATTCACGTCGTATTTCCGCTCGATGGTGATGATGCCACTGCTGTTTGCGCCGACCTGGCCGGTAATATCATAATATGTCTCTCGAATGACATTGCCCGCTTCATCGTATACACGGTCGATGCCGCTGTAATTGTCCTTGTACAGAGCGGGCTCGCCATTCACACCCAGCCAGCGTTCAGATATCTTCTGCTTCGATTCGTTGTACACCGCCTCGTGTTCACACCACCCGTCAGGGTGAAGCGTTCGCTGGCCGTTGCCGTCATAAACGGTTTCATGATTTATATTGCCGCTTTCGTCATAACCCCATTCCAATTCCACGATGTTTTTGTACATCATTGGCTGCCCTTCCGCATCGAGATAACGGAACCATACCACGCGCTTATTCCCGTCATATTTCCGCTCGATGCTGATGACGCCACTGCTGTTCGCTCCGACCTCACCCGTAATATCGTAATATGTCACTCGGATGACATTCCCAGCCTCGTCGAAAACCTGGTCGATGCCGCTGTAATTGTTCTTGTACAGCACTGGCTCGCCATTCAAGCCCAGCCAGCGCTCTGATATCTTCTGCTTCGCCTCATTGTATACCATCTCGTGTTCACACCATCCATCGGGGTGAAGCGTTCGCTGGCCATTGCCGTCGTACACGGTTTCATGATCTACATTGCTGCTTTCGTCATAGCCCTGTTCCAATTCCACGATGTTATTGAGCATCATTGGCTGCCCTTCCGCATCGAGAAAACGGTACCACACCACGCGCTTATTCCCGTCGTATTTCCGCTCGATGGTGATGATGCCACTGCTGTTTGCGCCGACCTCGCCGGTTATATCGTAATATGTCTCTCGGATGACATTGCCCGCTTCGTCGAACACACGGTCGACGCCGCTGTAATTGTTCTTGTACAGCGCAGGCTCGCCATTCACACCCAGCCAGCGCTCTGATATCTTCTGCTTCGCCTCATTGTATACCGCCTCGTGTTCGCACCACCCGTCAGGGTGTAGCGTTCGCTGGCCTCTGCCGTCATACACGGTTTCATGATTCACATTGCCGTTTTCATCATACCCTTGTTCCAATTCCACGATGTTATTGAGCATCATTGGCTGCCCTTTCGCATCGAGATAACGGAACCACACCACGCGCTTATTCCCGTCGTATTTCCGCTCGATGGTGATGATGCCACTGCTGTTCGCGCCGACCTTGCCGGTCATATCGTAATATGTCTCTCGAACGGCATTGCCCGCCTCGTCGAATACACGGTCGATGCCGCTGTAATTGTCCTTATATAGTATAGGCTCGCCATTCACGCCCAGCCAGCGTTCAGATATCTTCTGCTTCGATTCATTGTACACCGTCTCGTGTTCACACCACCCGTCAGGGTGAAGTGTTCGCTGGCCGTTGCCGTCGTAGATGGTTTCATGATTCACATTGCCGCTTTCGTCATAGCCCTGTTCCATTTCCACGATGTTATTGAGCATCATTGGCTGCCCTTCCGCATCGAGAAAACGGTACCATACCACGCGCTTTTTCTCGTCGTATTTTCGCTCGATGCAGATGATGCCACTGCTGTTCGCTCCGACCTTGCCGGTCATATCGTAATATGTCTCTCGAACGGCATTGCCCGCCTCGTCAAATACACGGTCGATGCCGCTGTAATTGTTCTTATACAGCGCAGGCTCGCCATTCACACCCAGCCAGCGCTCAGATATCTTCTGCTTCGATTCATTGTATACCGTCTCGTGTTCACACCACCCGTCAGGATGAAGCGTTCGCTGGCCGTTGCCATCGTACACGGTTTCAGAGACAAGGTTGCCCGCGTCATCGAAAACATACTCCTGTTCGCAGACTCCCTTGACCGCAACGGGCATGCCATTTGCATCCAAATAACGACACCAGATAATCCTCCCGTTCCCGTCATAGCGTCGTTCTACGACCGCATATCCATCTTTGTTTGCTATGGGTTCGAGATCTTTGCCATAATACTCCTCGCGGGTAACGCGATCATTCTCATCATAAAACAGCTCGTGACGGGCAAAGCCATTTTCTCCAATGAAGAGATGGCCCTGCTCATCAACATATTCTTCTTGCATGAGTTTGTTGTTCTCTGAAAACGTTTGTTTCAATGCACTGTCTTCGGCAGTCGCTGCTGATCTGACAAGCAGGATGATCATCAACAAGGCTATGATTTCCTTTTTCATTTTACACCTCAACAATGATCCATATAAGAACATTATACATGGTTGTAGCTAAAAACCCAGCATGCACGATACATTGGGGATGATTTCCTTCTCACTTACAGGAGATTTGAACCTGATATTCCGACGCTTTCCTTTTCTGCGCCGCTTCCCTGACGCTCATAAAACCGTCCATGCCTGATTCCTCTTTCCGAAAACAGTGAGGTATACATCCCTTTATTGTTGATTATACATTAACAGTCCCGAAATGTCAATTCGCAAAGGCGGCTTGCGTAAAGAATTGGCGTAGCCCTTGACAAGCACCCGCATCGGCGATAAAATAGGCACAACCACATAGGGAAAAGCTGTGACGAAGACGGTTGGGATCGTCTCCTTCAGAGAGCCGGCGGAGGGTGCAAGCCGGCGGAGCGCGATGCCGAAGAACCTATCACTTCCGAGCTGAAGCCTTGAACGCCTGCCGCAAGTAAAGGTCTTCCGTAGGGCTGCGTAAAAGCACAGGGCTTGTTGGAGCCCGAAAAAGCGGCGTTTTGCAAAAGACGCAAGTTGAGTGGTACCGCGCGCAGTATCTGCCCGTCTCAAGAGAATTCTTGAGACGGTTTTTTCGTCCCGGCGCAAACGCGAAAGGAGAACGACGCCAAATGGAAACAAACAATGTCATGAACATGCTCACCGAGGTCAGCCAGCGCATCCGTGAAATGCGGGAAGTCATGGGCATCTCCGTTGAGGAAATGGCGCAAAAAACCGAGCTGGACGTGGAAACCTATCTCAAATATGAGAAGGGCCTCGTCGATCTCCCCTTCACCTTTATCCACAAGTGTTCCCTGGCCTTCGGCATCGAGCTCACGGAGCTGCTCGAAGGCTCCAGCGCCCGCCTGTCCAGCTACACTGTGACGCGCGCCGGCCGCGGCGTCGAGACCGCCCGGGAAGACGGCATCGACATCCGCAACCTCGCCCCCATGTTCAAGGGCAAGCTTGCCGAGCCGTATTTCGTCACCTATGACTACATCCCCAAGCAGCAGACGGAGCCCATCCATACCACCACCCACTCCGGCCAGGAATTCGACCTGATCCTGAAGGGCCATTTGAAGGTCCAGGTGGGCGGCCATACGGAGATCCTCGCCGAGGGCGACTCCATCTACTATAACTCCTCCGCTCCTCACGGCATGATCGCCATCGACGGCTCTCCCTGCCAGTTCCTGGCGGTGGTCATCTCCGGCGAGGACAACGCCGACGAGGGCCGCATCGCCAAGACCATCAAGGCCGCCGGCCGCACCGACGGGCTCATCGCCGAGCGGTTCATCAAAACCAAAGAGGATGAAAACGGCCTGCTCAGGGAAATCGAGTTCGTGGGCGAGGACAAGTTCAACTTCGCCTTCGACGTGGTGGACGCGCTGGCCGAGAAGAAACCCGACGCCCCCGCCATGCTGCACCTGGACCACAACAAGGCCGAGCACCGCTTCACCTTTGCGGACATCAAGCGCGCCTCCGCCCAGTGCGCGAACTACTTCACTTCGCTGGGCATCAAGAAAGGCGACCGCGTGATGCTCATCCTCAAGCGGCACTACCAGTTCTGGTTCGCCATACTGGGCCTGCACAAGCTGGGCGCAATCGCAATTCCCGCCACGAACCTTCTCAAGGAGCACGATCTCACCTACCGCTTCGACGCGGCGGGCGTCTCGGCCATCATCTGCGCCGACGACGAGGAGCTGTGCCGCGAGGTCGATCTGGCGGCGGCCCAGTGCCCGCAGGTGAAGCTCAAGCTGGTCACGGGCGAGACGCCGAGGGCGGGCTGGCACCTGTTCGACCGGGAATACAAGCTGTTCTCCGGCAAGTACGAGCGCACCGCCGACACGCCCTGCGGACACGACCCGATGCTCATCTTCTTCTCCTCCGGCACCACCGGCTACCCGAAGATGGCGCAGCACGCCTATACCTATCCCCTGGGCCACTTCATCACCGCCAAATACTGGCACTGCGTGCAGGTGGGCAAGCTCCACTTTACCATCTCGGATACCGGCTGGGGCAAGGCGCTCTGGGGCAAGCTGTACGGCCAATGGCTGTGCGAGGGCTGCGTGTTCACCTATGACTTCGACCGCTTCAACGCGGCGGACATCCTGCCGCTGTTCAAGCGGTACAACGTGACCACCTTTTGCGCGCCGCCCACCATGTACCGCATGATGATCAAGGAAGACCTGAGCAAATACGACCTCTCCTCCGTGCAGAAGGCCACCACCGCCGGCGAGGCGCTCAACCCCGAGGTGTTCCGTCAGATAGAGGCCATGACCGGCCTGGAGGTGATGGAGGGCTTCGGCCAGACCGAAACCACTCTCACCATCGGCAACCTCACCGGTTCCACCTACAAGCTGGGCTCCATGGGCAAGCCCGTGCCCGGCTACGACATCGACCTGGTGGACGCGGACGGCCATCCCGTGCCCGTCGGCGAGACCGGAGAGGTGGTCGTGCGCACCGACAGGAAGATCCCCTGCGGCCTGTTCCTGGGCTACTACCGCGACGAGGAGCGCACGAAGGAAGCCTGGCACGACGGCATGTATCACACCGGCGACCTGGCCTGGAAGGACGAGGACGGCTTCTACTGGTACGTGGGCCGCGCCGACGACGTCATCAAGTCCTCCGGCTACCGCATCGGGCCCTTCGAGATCGAATCGGTCATCATGGAGCTTCCCTACGTGCTGGAGTGCGGCGTGTCCGCCGCGCCGGACGAGGTGCGCGGCCAGGTGGTCAAGGCGTCCATCGTGCTCACCAGGGGCACGGTGGGCACGGACGAGCTGAAGAAGGAGATCCAGACCTACGTGAAGCAGAAGACCGCGCCTTACAAGTACCCCCGCATCGTGGTCTTCCGCGACGAACTGCCCAAGACCATCAGCGGAAAGATCATCAGGAACAAGCTGTGACGGCGGGCAATCGCCTGGCGCGCATCGGCAGGAGGAACGATCATTGAAGGAGCTACTTGATTCCGCAAAAAAGCTGTTCGCGCTGGAGGCGTATGAGTGCCGCCCGGTGTCCGGGCACGAGGGCGGCCGCAATCTCGTCTGTATCTGCAGTCTGAACGGGGAAAACAGATACGTCCTGCGCGTCTCGGCGCTGGGCGACAGGAGGTTGGAGGAGTACCTGGCGGAGACGGAATTCGTGCGCTACCTGGCGCAAAGCGGAGCGCCCGTGGCAAATGTGATCCCGTCGGTTCAGGGCAGAGACGTGGAACGCCTCGAATGGAACGGCAAGGCGGTCTGCGTCAGCCTGTTCGAGTATGCGAAGGGCATGCTGATCTCCGACAACGGCTATCGCTATCGGGAAGGCGCGCCCCTTGAGGAGTATTTTTTCAACACCGGCAGGGCGCTCGGCGCGATCCACGCTCTCTCCAAGCGCTATGCGCCGGCTCACCGCCGCCCGGACTACTTCGATAAATACAACATGGACTATATCAGCCGCCTGATCCCCGATTCCTATGCGGAATTGAAAAGCGCCATTGCAAAACGGCTGGAGGAATTCCACGCGCTTCCGATGGATCAAAGCAGCTACGGCCTGGTTCATTTCGATTTCAGCGACGGCAATTACCACGTCGACATGAGCACGGGCGACCTGACCGTGTTCGATTTCGACAACTGCATGAACTGCTGGTACATGTTCGATCTGGCCAATCTCTGGACGCACGGCGTGGGCTGGTGCCGGTCTGAAAAGGACGCGGAAAGGCGCATGGCGATCATGCGCTGGTATTTCGACGCCGTCCTGCGGGGATACAGGCATGAAACGGAGGTCTCCGAAGCGCTTCTGGCCCGGCTTCCCCTGTTCATCGACATGGTGCTCATCGAAAACATCGTGGACGAGTTTGAATGCAGCGCGCGGGAAGGAGAAGAGCCGGACTACGAGGACATCGAAGACGCGGCTCAATGCCTGATCCATTCGATTCCATACGCGGGCGTCGGAACCGATGATTATGATTGCTGAGAGGAGCGAGTCGCTATGCTGTTTGAAGAAAAGCCCATCGTCCTGAAGGACGGAACCCCCGCCCTGCTGCGGCCGGCCCGCGTGGAAGACGCGGCGGCGCTGGTGGATTACCTCATCGCCACCGCCGGCGAGACGGAATTCATCATGGCCTATCCCGACGAGCGGGCAAGCATGACCGTGGAGCAGGAGGAGCGCTTTCTGCAGGGCGTCATTGAATCGCCCTGCAACGTGTTCATCGTCTGCGAGGTCAACGGCGAAATCGCGGGCAACTGCGACATTCACTTCAACCCCAAGCGCAAGGTGCGGCACAGGGGCGGCGTCGCCATCGCGCTCTATAAGAAATACTGGAATCTCGGCATTGGCACGGCCATGTTCCGCCTGATGGAGGACATCGCGCGGAACTGGGGCCTGGAACAGCTGGAGCTGGAATACGTGGAGGGCAACGAGCGGGGCAGGGCGCTGTATGAGAAGATGGGCTTTCAGGAAGTGGCCCGCGTGCCCAACGCCTATCATCTGTCGGACGGCTCCTCGCACAGCGAAATCAAAATGGTAAAACACCTGATACCCTGATGGAACAGAGAAAAATTTTCTCCTTCACGCCTCCCGCGGTTTACAGACGCGGGAGGCAATGTTATAATAGTGTTGCGCCAAATGAGACTTGCTTTCATACTCGACAAGGAGGAACATGCGCATGTCTACGCTGACTGTGGAACGCTACACCATGCCGTCGGCCTCTCTGGGAGCCGACAATCCGCTGCCGGAAATCAAGAAGAACGCCGACGCCCACGCCGACATCGCCGTGGACCGCGAGATGGTTTCCGAGGAAGAATCGAAGTACATGGGCTGGGGCCGCGTGAACGGCATACTGCCCTACACCATCCATAACAACTACAACCGCACCAAGCGGCCCCACGCGTGGAAATCGGTCGTGCTGGAAAACGACCACATCCGCGCCACCTTCCTGCCCGAACTGGGCGCGCGGCTCTGGTCGCTGGTGGACAAGCATACCGGCAAAGAGCTCCTGCACTGCAACCCCGTGTTCCAGCCCTGCAACCTGGCCCTGCGCAACGCCTGGATCTCCGGCGGCGTGGAGTGGAACCTGGGCATCATCGGCCACACGCCCTTCACCGTCGATTCGCTCTACGCCGAGCGGCTGAGCCTGTCGGACGGCACGCCCGTGGTGCGGTTCTACCAGTACGAGCGCGTGCGGCACCTGGTGTACCGCGTGGAGGCCGCGCTGCCGGATGACAGCCCCGTGCTGTTCGTTCGCGTGCGCATCGACAACGCGGGCGACGAGGACACCGCGGTGTACTGGTGGAGCAACATGGCCGTGAACGAAAAGAAGGACGTGCGCGTGCTGGTTCCGGCGGAGCGCGCCTACCGCTGGGGCTACGGCGGCAAGCTGACCAAGGTGCCCGTGCCCTATTCCGACGTGTTCAAGGACATCAGCTACACCATGAACCTGCCCCAGGCCATGGACTACTTCTTCGACATCCCCGCCGGCCAGCGCCGCTGGATCGCCGCGCTGAACGGCAAGGGCTACGGCTTCTGCCAGAGCTCCACCGACAGGCTGATCGGCCGCAAGCTGTTCGTGTGGGGCATGGGCGCGGGCGGCCGCCACTGGCAGGAATTCCTCTCCCAACCCGGCAGCGCCTACATCGAGATTCAGGCGGGCCTGGCCCACACCCAGCTGGAGCACCTGCCCATGCCGGGCGGCGAGACCATCTCCTGGCTGGAGACCTACGGACCCATGCAGGCCGATCCCAAGCTGGTGCACGGCGAGGACTGGCAGATGGCCACCGGCGCGGTCAACGCGAAGCTGGAAAGCCTGATCTCCACCCCCGACCTCAACGCCATGCACGAAAAGATGGCCGCCGAGCTGGACGGGCAGAACGGCTCGTTCCTCCATTCGGCGGACGGCTGGGGCTACGTGGAGCAGCAGATCTGCGGGGAGAAGAACTTCCGCTGCGGCGCGCTGCGCTTCCCGGCTCGCCGCATGGGCGAAGCGGAAAAGGAATGGATGGCGCTCCTGAACGACGGCGCGCTCCCCTGCCCCGATCCCGCGGAGAATCCCAAGGGCTACCAGGTCAACGACCGCTGGCTGAAGCTGCTGAAAAAGTCCATCAAGAGCGGCAAGGGCGATCACTGGTACGCCAACTACCAGCTGGGCGTCATGCTGGCCTACCGCAACGACGTAAAGGGCGCGAAGAGCGCGTTGGGCAAGTCGATCAAGCAGGCGCCGTCGCCCTGGGCGCTGCGCTGCCTGGCCGTGCTCGCCGCCCAGGATGACGACCTCAAAAAGGCCGGCGACCTGATGCTCAAGGCGCTGGAAATGAGCGCGCGGCGCAATCTGGCGCAGGAGGCCGTGGCCATGCTGTGCAAGGGCAAGCGCTACAAGGAGGCGCTCAATGCCATCGACCGCCTGCCGGAGAGCGTGAAGCGCATCGGCCGCATGAAGGTGCTGCGCATCGAGGCCCTGCTGGGCACCGGCGACGCCGCCCAGGCCGAGAAGCTGCTGCGCCGCAAGATCGTGCTCACCGACGTGCGCGAGGGCGAACTGTCCCTCACTCAGCTATGGTTCTGGCTGTGCGCCCTCAAAAAGGCCCAGGCCGAGGGCGGCGAAGTGACCGAGGCGCTCATCAAGGAAATGAGCGAGACCGTCACCCCGCCGGCGCATCTGGATTTCAGGATGCGCTGATTAACTGCTCCGCAGTATGCGAGGGGGAACTATTCCCCCTCGCAGGCTCCCCCTCGGGTTTTCCTGAAACCGCTACGGCGGTTTTCGGGCGGAAAACCCGCAAGGAAGCGAACACATGGTTCGCGTCCTCGCGCCGGCAAAGCCGGCACTGCGGTTTAAAAGTCAGGGGTTGCGGCCCCTGACAACCCCTGAGGCTGAATTGTAACAGATACAGCAAAAGGCGCTGCCGCGGGAGCAAAAACCCGCGGCAGCGCCTTCTTCGTCATATCAATCTGTATCGCGGCTCCGGAGCGGGGTCATTGCACTTCGATCGCATACTCCAACCCGGATACCGCGGCGTCCGTGTAAACCACGGTGTCGCCATTCACCTGCAGGCCACTGATCAGCGCGCCGGAGGGGATGTAAAGCACTTGCAGATTGGGCATATTGGCAAAGGCATCCGGGGCAATGGCAGTAACGCCATCGGGCAGGATGACCCGTTCCGCCGCCGTACCGGCCAGAGCCTCCGCACTCAGTTCAGTGATCCTGGTAGGCAGCGTAAAAGTATCCATCTCCCGCACACTGACGTTATACTGAACCAGCGCGGCACCGTTCGCGTCCAGAGCCCGAATCGTCGCCGTACCCAAGCCCTGCGCCGTTACTTTGCCGTTTTCTACTGTGGCAGCGGAAGCGTTGGAACTGGTCCATGATGCCGCTCCATCGCAGGCGAGCGTGCGCACCGACCCGATCCCGGACGGGGTCAGCGTCACTTCCTCTTCATTGACGGCTGCATTGACGACGGAGATCGTGAAATTGAAGGAGGCCGTCAGATTGTAGCTGGGCTTGATTTGCACAAATGCGTTATACATCATGATTTCCTGACCCAGGAAGGATCCATTATTCAGGGTGAACCGATCGCCGTCCGCATCCTGATAGTCATGTCGGGAGGAACTGGACTGTGCGCCTCTGACCATGTATGTTTCATCATAGCCGCCCGGATTGCTGACGATCCCCAGATCGCTCAGCGCCGTCTGTACGCCCAACGGGATCTCAACGGAGGTCTTCTGCTGGACGGGAACAGCGCTGCCTTCCAGCTCTTCCACCGTTACGGTGAAGTCCGCCTGTGCCGCCTTGTCTCCGGACGCAGCGGTTACGCGGAAGGTGGCTGTGCCTGTTCCGCCGTAATCCTCGTTATATGCCAGCAGCCATCTGCCGCCGGAAGAGGATTGCCGCGTCGTGAACATGTTCGTCAGCGCTTCGCTGCCAGACACCCACTCCACATTGGCAAAATCGATCGTTTCGTCATTTTCCAGCGAAATGGTATATACATAGGTATCGCCCCTGAAGTTGCTAAAGGGCAGGTAGGTAGGACCTTCTTCGATTCTTCTCAGTGAATTCAGGAAACTGGAAGAATAATTCAGGGAAATCTCCGGATTCTCGCCGATATCTTCCGCCACGATGGTGAAGGGGAAACGCTGCTCCATATTCAAGCCGAATTCCGCGATCGCAACGGCGCTGTAAGCGCCCGCTTCATGCGCGGTGAAGGTGCGCACATCCCGCACGTGCCCGATGGTGAAGCGCAGACCCTCCGCGTCCTCGGAATCGTGATAAAAATACGTCATGTTATTCGCGGAGATGTAGAAGTCTTCCTCAAATCCTCCCGGATTGTTCAGCACGTTCATCGTGCTCATGTTGACCGGGCGGTTGACCGCCACGCTCACCTCAGATACCGCCAACGACGGCACTTTGGTCATATCCGGCTCCGTCACCGTGACGGTGAAGTCCCGCTCCGCGGTCCCTTCATCCGATGTGACCATCAGACGGAACGTGGCCGTGCCTGTCGCCGTGATGTTGCTGGCGAAACCCATGTAATAACTGTTCCCGATCTTCTCGATTTCAAAGATATCACGCAGCTGTTCCTCGCCCTCCAGCCAGACCACCTCGGCCGAGTTCGCGGCCCCGCTCTGCGTGGCGACGATGCTGTTGCCTGTTCCGTAATAGCCCGGCTGGGTCACATACACCGGGCCGCTTTCGATACGCTGGATTTTTTCCTCCGTGTAAGCATACAGCGCGGCGCCGGTCTCCTCCCCCGCGGCCTCCGCCACGATGGTGAAGGGGAAATGCTGCTCCATATTCAAGCCGAATTCCGCGACCGCAACGGCGCTGTATGCGCCCGCTTCATGCGCGGTGAAGGTGCGCACATCCTGCACGTGCCCGATGGTGAAGCGCATCCCCTCCGCGTCCTCGGAATTGTGATAATAATACGACCTGTTGTTCGCGGAGATGTAGAAGTCTTCGTCAAATCCACCCGGATTGTTCAGCACGTTCATCGTGCTCATGTTGACCGGGCTGTTGACCGCCACGTTCACCTCAGACATCGCCAGCGACGGCGCTTTGGTCATATCCGGCTCCGTCACCGTGACGGTGAAGTCCCGCTCCGCAGTCCCTTCATCCGACGTGACCGTCAGCCGGAATGTGGCCGTGCCTGTCGCCGTGATGCTGCCGCTGAAACCCATGTAGTAGCTGTCCCCGATCTTCTCGATTTCAAAGATATCGCTCAGCTGCTCCTCGCCCTCCAGCCAGACCACCTCGGCCGAGTTCGCTTTTCTGCTCTGCGTGGCGACAATGCTGGTGCCTGTGCCATAATAGCCCGGCTGTGTCACATACACGGGGCCGCTTTCAATGCGCTGGATCTTTTCCTCCGTATAAGCATACAGCGAGGCGGCAGGTTCCACGGATTCCCCCGCGGCAGCGCCTGCGAACAGCAGCGCAGCCAGTAGCGCCAGGATGAGCGTCCAAAACGTTCTTTTCATTTTTCTCCCCCTCTTTTACCAATATCGGAAACACCGCGCTTCTACCTGTTTTTTATATCATTTTCCTTAAATTATGTCAATACTTCTAACTTGTGAAAACCACTTTCAGTATTCCGCGTCTGGGAAATACTCGCGAACAAACGGCACGTTCCGCGCCGCGATCCTCTTTCCGCGCAGCGCTTCGAGCGCGCCCGCGTCACCCTCGAAATCGAACGTCAGCGCCCAGGCGTACAGCGCCTGGTAGTCGCGGCCAAAGCGTTCGCCCTCGCGGGAGTCGCCATACTGTCCGTCGCCCAGCAGCGGATGGCCGATGAAGGCGAACTGCGCGCGGATCTGGTGTGTGCGGCCGGTCATCAGGTCGCACGCCACGAGAGACAGCCCGTCCCGGGCGTCCAGCACGCGGTAGCCGGTCAGCGCCCGCTGCGCGCCGGGCAGGGGATTGCGCGTCACGCGCACCTTGCGCGAGCCTTCGGGCTTGAGGATGTAGGTGTCGATGAGGCCTTTGTAGCCCGGCGGCATCTCCCCCAGCGCGATACACAGGTATTCCTTTTTCACCTCGCGGGAGGCGATCTTCTCATTCATGACTTTGAGCGCCGCCTCGTTTTTCGCCACGATCACCAGCCCGCCGGTGAAGCGGTCTATGCGGTTGCACAGGGCGGGCGGAAACTGGGATTTGTCCTTCGGGTTCCATTCGCCTTTCTGGTAGAGGTAGGCCTGCGCGTGGGTGAGGAGCGTGTTCACCTGCTCCGTCCGGTCGGGATGCACCATGAGGCCGGGCTTTTTGTCCACGATGAGGATGTTACTGTCCTCGTAGGCGATATCCAGATGCCAGTGGAACCGCGCCAGGAACGGATCGGCCTCGGCGGGCTTTTCGAAGAACTCGTCCTCGATGAACAGGCTCACCCTGTCGCCCTCGGCCAGGCGCGCGTCGCCCCTGGCGGGCTTCCCGTTCAGTTTCACGCGCTTCAGGCGCAGGTATTTCTGCATGAGGCCCATGGGCAGGCGCGGCAGCTCCTTCAAAAGCCACTTGTCCAGCCGCTTGCCCGCGGCTTCCTGACCGATCACGTATTCTTTCACGCTTCCGCCTCCCCGTGGGCCGCCAGGAACGGCCCGATCAGCGCGGCCGCCTCCGAGATGGGGTCGCCCGTCATGTCCAGCCAATGGATGGCCTTGTCGCGGCGGAACCAGATCATCTGCCGCTTGGCGAACTGCTTGATGGCCGTGGCCAGCAGCTCCAGCATTTCATTTTCCGATTTGATATCGCCCGTGAGATACTGCGCGATGAAGCGGTACTCCAGCCCCAGCTTCATGAGGAATTCCACGCTCACGCCCGCGTCCATGAGGCCCTTCACCTCGTCGATCATGCCGGCCTCGACGCGCCGCTCAAGACGCTCGTCGATGCGGCGGCGCAGCGCGCTCCGCTCCCAGGTGACCCCCAGCTTGAGGCAGTCGTAGCGCGGCTCGCTCTGGGCGGCGAAGTCGTCGCCGTCGTGCAGCTTTTCCAGCATGCGCATCACGCGGTTTCGGTTGTTCCAGTCGATCTCGACGCCGGGCTGCGCCGCGCGCAGCATATCGCAAAGCTCGCGCGTGGTGTGCGTTTCCAGCTCCGCCCGGTAGGCGAGGTCCGGCGCGCGGTCGCTCATCACGTAGCCCTCGGTGATCGAGGCGACGTACAGCCCCGTGCCGCCCACGAGAAACGGAACGGCCCCGCGGCCGCGGATATCCTCGATGGCAGCATAGGCCAGGCGCTGGAAATCGTGCATGGAGAAGAATTCGCCGGGCTCGGCCACGTCGATGAGATGGTGCCTCACGCCCTTCATTTCCTCCGGCGCGATCTTGCCGCTGCCCAGGTTCAGCCCGCGAAACACCTGCCGCGAATCCGCCGAGACGATCTCGCCGCCGAACCGCGCTGCCAGTTCCACCGCCAGGCCGCTCTTGCCGGAGGCGTTTGTGCCCTCGATCACCACGAGGGGGGGAAGCGTCTTCATATCATATCCTCCGATCGGTCAAATCACCTTTATCGAGCGCCACTTGCCCCGCGCGAAGCGGATGATGAACGCCGCCATGCGCACCGCCCAGTCGATGATCATCGCCACCCACACGCCCTTGAGGCCCATGCCGAAGCGCAGCGTGAACAGCCAGCAAAGCCCGATGCGGCAGAGCCACATGGACAGCATGGCCGTGAGCATGGTGAAGCGCGCGTCCCCCGCGCCGCGCAGCGCGCTGGGCAGCGTGAAGGACTCGGGCCAGATCAGCACGCACCACACCGTGTAGAACCGGATGATGCCGTAAGCCGTCTGCGCCGCCTCCGGCGAGAGGCCGTAGAAGCCGATCACCTGCCGGGCGAAGAAGAACAGCGCGCCGCAGGTGACGAGCATCAGCGCGTGGCTGGCGGCCATGAGCTTTTTTACGTTGGAGGCGGCCTCGTCCGGCCGGCCCGCGCCCATGCACTGGCCCACCACCGTGACCATGCCCAGCCCGACGCCGTTGCCCGGCAGCGTGCACACGCTGGCCATGCTGCTCACCACTGCGTTGGCCGCGATGGCCGCCGTGCCCAGGCTGGCGATCAGGTTCATGACCACCAGCTTGCCGATCTGGAACATGCCGTTCTCCAGCCCGTTGGGCACGCCGATCTTCAAAATGCGGCCGATCAGGCCGCCCCGGAAGGATGGCATCCAGATCTTCTCGATGTAAATGGCGTTTTTCCGGTTATACAGCCGCGCGGTGAGGTACAGAGCCCCCAGCACGCGGGCCAGGAGCGTCGACAGCGCCGCGCCCAGAACCCCCAGCTTCACCACGTAGATGAGCAGCGCGTTGCCGGCCACGTTCACCAGGTTCATCACCAGCGAGGCGTACATGGACACCCGGCTGTTGCCCATGGAGCGGAACACCGACGCGCCCGAAAAATAAAGCGCGAGAAACGGATAGCTGACGGCCGTCAGCGCGTAATAGGTCATGGCGCCGGAAAGCACGTCCTCCTCCAGCCTGCCGAACACGCCGGTGAGTATGGCGCGGCTGAACAAAAGCGACGGCAGCGCGATGGCCAGGGAGACGAGGAAGGACGCGCGATACAGCTGGCTGGCCGATTCGCAGGCGTTCGCCCCGTCGCGGCTGCCCACATACTGGGAAACGATCACCGCGCCGCCGGCGGCCAGGGCGGAGAAAACCTGGATCATCAGCAGGTTCACATTGTCCACCAGCGACACGGAGGACACCGCCGCCTCGCCCAGCGAGGAGACCATCATGGTGTCCGCCATGCCGATCAGCACGGCCAGCGCCTGTTCGACGATCAGCGGCCCGATCAGCGCCGCCAGCGAACGGTTCGAGAACAGCGCCTTCTCATTCCCCATTCCCAATTCCTCATTCCCCATTTCGTCTCAGGACATCACTTGAAGGATCATGCACTTCAGGTACTGCGTTTCGGGCGAGGCGGGCAGTATCGGGTGGTCGTGGCCCTGGGTGCGGTTCTCCACGAGGCGGATCTTCTTCTTGGCGTCCCGCGCGGCCTGGCAGATCATGTCGTGGAACTGCTGGGGGCTCACGTGCTGGGAGCAGGAGCAGGTGACGAGGAAGCCGCCCTCCCGGGCCAGCTTCAGGCCCCGCAGGTTGATCTCCTTGTAGCCGCGCAGCGCGCTCTCAACGGCGGAGCGCGTCTTGGTGAAGGCGGGCGGATCGAGGATGACCACGTCGAACTTCTCCTTCGCGTCGGTCAGCTCCCGCAGATGGTCGAAGCAGTTGTGCGCCTCGAAGGTCACGTTGGTCAGGCCGTTGGACGCGGCGTTTTCGCGGGCCACGACCAAAGCCTCCTCGGATATATCCACGCCCAGCACGCTCTTCGCGCCGTATTTGGCCGCGTGCAGCGCAAAGGAGCCGTTGTGGCAGAAGCAGTCCAGCACCCGCGCGTCCTTCACGAAGGTCTTGAGGGCGGCGCGGTTCTCCTTCTGATCCAGGAAGAAGCCGGTCTTCTGGCCGTTCTTCACGTCGACGGAAAAATGGATGCCGTTTTCCCACATGTCGACGCGCTCGGGCACCTCGCCCCACAAAAGGCCCGTGGTCTGCTCAAGCCCTTCCAGGCGGCGCACCGGCACGTCGTCGCGCTCGTAGACGCCCGTGGGATGGACCGTGTCCACCAGCGCCCGCAGGATGACGTCCTTCCACTTCTCGATGCCCAGGCACAGGGACTGCACCGCCAGCACGTCGCCGAATTTATCCACGATCAGGCCGGGCAGGAAATCGCTCTCCGAGAACACCAGCCGGCAGCTCATGGGGTCGCAGAACTGCCGCCTGTAGGCCCAGGCGGCCTCCACGCGGCGGCGGAAGAAGGCCTCGTCCACCGGCTCGTCGTGGGTCGTGAGCATGCGCAGGGCGATCTGGGATTTCGGATTGTAAAACGCGCGGCCCAGGAAGGTGCCCCGCCAGGAGAGGACGTCCACCACGTCGCCGTTCTCAAAATCGCCCTCCACCTTCTCCGTGTCGGACAGGAACACCCACGGGTGCCCCGAATGGACCCGCGATTCGCGCGTCTTGCGCAGATATACCTTCGCCACTTGTCATTCGCCCGCTTTCTCTATTCGCTGATTCTTCTTGCCTCGAGGTAATAGCGCTTTTCGTTTGCCTCGCCCATCGAGAAGGTCTTTCGCGGCAGGGGCCCGCCCCGGCGCACGCTCTCGAAGAGCGCGTTCTTGTCCATCGCGGGCAGCAGTATGCCGGCCGCGCCCTGCCCGGCCAGCGCGCGCAGCGCGCCCTCGCCGTGGATGTAGTCGATGGAGACCCCCGCCTGTCCGGCGAGCCATTCGTCCAGGAAGGGCTGCAGCGTCGCCAGGGGCAGGGGATTCTTCAGTCCCTCTATCCGCATCGGCTGATCGACGCCTCCCGCCGTAAAGGTGAACATGGCCTCCGCCGCCCCGCAGCCGCGAAGCGCCATGCCGCGGTCGGAAAGCCAGGCGGCGAAATCGCGCTTCAATTTGCCGGCGTCCGCGCCGAACAGCGCCCGGTGAATGGGCTCGAACACCAGCGCCGGATCGTGCAGGTTGTTGATTTCGGCCAGCGCCCAGCGGGCGGGATGCGTCTTCCGCTGGGCTTCGGTCAAACCGTCCCGGATATTGAGCCAGCACTGGCGCGCCGTGGCCAGGGAGTGGTTGCCGTCGCCCACGGCGAAGAGCAGCCCGTCCGCCTTTTCCATGAGGGCGGAGAGCGCCGCTTCGAGGCCGGCCTCCTTCCCCACGCGCCAGCCGCGAATGTGACCGCCGCCCAGCATCAGATCGAAGTCGTACAGCTTTTCAAGCCGGTCCCGCGCGGCGTAGAGAGGCTCAATGAGCGTATGCGCCGGATCGTCGGCCAGCAGCAGGATGTGGGGCAGCTCCAGCGAGGCGCGCTGGCGGATGCGCACCCGGGGCGGGATGCGCTCCAGTATGGTGCCCTCCGTGGGGCGGATGAGGGAGCGCGCGCCGCGGGAGAAGTCGTACTGTTCCAGGTCAACCGCGGCCAGGAGGCCCAGCCGGGGCCCCGGCGCGATCGTCCGCTCCACCAGGACAAAGCCCTCGACGCGGCGGGTGAGCACGTCTTTTTCATAATCCCGCATGGCGCGGTTGATCGCCTCGATCCGCCCGTCGCCCTGGCTAAGCCACGCCTCGGGATAGATCAGGTTCAGCGCGGAAGGCGCGCCGCCGGCGGTTTCCTGAACGCGCCGCCAGTAATCCGGCTGCGAGGTGTACTGATCGCACGCGACGACGGCCCACTTGCCGAGGTCGTATTTTTCGTCGGGCAGAAGGATTTCGGGCATTTTGAGGGCGTATTGTTCCAGCATGAGCGCCTCCGCAATGAAATGGTTTGTACTTCATATTGTATCATGAACCGCTCCCCCCTGTCATCCGCTTTTCAATTAAATTTATGGGCCGCGCCGTTTGTCGCGGAAAATGCGCCGTTTATCAAAGGGTGCTTGCGCGGGGCGGGGCGGGGGTGTATACTGACCACAGAGGGGAGGCGGAGGCGATGCGCGTTGAATTCCGGCGGAACGATGCGCTCTCGGAGCCCCGCGTGATCGTCGAAGCGGCCGAAGAAACCGAGGACGTTCGC
Source organism: Clostridia bacterium (assembly GCA_017527065.1). Classification (GTDB taxonomy): domain Bacteria; phylum Bacillota; class Clostridia; order Christensenellales; family Aristaeellaceae; genus Firm-10. The sequence continues at coordinate 32,564 of JAFXQO010000058.1, read as the reverse complement.
CGCCTGATGAACCGGCTCGCCGCGGGCGATGAGACCGTGATAAACGGCTGGGGCGAAGGCGGCGTGGAGCGCATTCCGGAGGCGGAGATCATCCGCATCTACGGCGAGCGCCAGCGGGTCTACTGCGAGACGGCCGCCGGGCGCTTCCTGCTGCGGGAGCGGCTGTACGAGCTGGAAGCCCGGCTCGACCCGCGCCTGTTCGTGCGCATCTCAAATTCCGAGATCGTGAACACCCGCCGCATTCTCCGGCTGGACGCCTCGCTCACCGGCACGCTCTGCCTGCACATGGCGAACGGCGCGAAGGCCTACGCCTCGCGGCGCTATGTGCCGGGGCTGAGAAAGCACTTTGGATTGTGAGGTGAAAGCCGTGCTCAAAACCGCCATGAAGCGCGGGGCGCTGTCCTTCCCCATCGGCGTGGGCGTCTCGCAGCTGGTCAACATCCTGATATCGCTGGGCATGGGCCATGGGGCGTACCTGAGCGTGCTGCCGGATTTCGCCGCCCGTTTCCCGAACGAAATCACCGCCGTCATCGTCCAGGCGCTGCTCACGGGCCTGCTGAGCTCCACCTTCGCCGCGTCGTCGGTGTTCTTCAGCGTGGATAAGTGGAGCTTCCTTCGCCAGTGCGCCACGCACTTCGCCGTCACGGCGGCGGTGTGGCTTCCGGTGGTGTGGCTGGTGTGGACCCCGCGCACATCGCCGGCCGTGGAATCGCTCGTCGCCGTGTCTGTCAACCTCGTGGCCGTGTACGCCGTCACCTGGGGCGCCCAGGTGGCCGTCAACCGGCGCACGGCGAAGGCCATCAATGAAAAAATCCAATCGGAGGAGTCTGATTCAACTCATGAACGCCATTGACATCCAATCCATCACAAAACGCTACGGCGACACCCTGGCCGTGGACCGGCTGACGCTGACCGTGCCGGAGGGCGGGCTGTTCGCGCTGCTGGGCGTGAACGGCGCGGGCAAGTCGACCCTCATCCACATGCTCTGCGGGCTCACGAAGCCCACCTCGGGCGACGCGCTGCTGCTGGGCAAGAGCGTCGCGCGGGAGGCGGCGGCCGTCCACGCGCTGGTAGGCGTCTCGCCCCAGGAGACCGCCGTCGCGCCGAACCTGACCGCCCTCGAAAACCTGGAGCTGATGGCCGGGGCCTACGGCCTCAGGGACGCGAAGCGGCGCGCCGACGAGATTATCGCCGCCTTCAGGCTGGGCGAAGTCGAAAAGAAGCCCGCGCGCACTCTCTCGGGCGGCTGGCAGCGTCGGCTGAGCATCGCCATGGCGCTGGTGAGCGACCCGAAGATCCTGTTCCTTGACGAACCCACCCTGGGGCTTGACGTGATCGCCCGGCGGGAGCTGTGGGCCCACATCCGGCGGGTCAAGGAAAAGGCGACCGTGATCCTGACCACCCATTACCTGGAGGAGGCCGAGTCGCTGGCCGACCGGGTGGGCGTCATGGCCCACGGGCGGCTGGTGGCGGTGGGCGCGCCGGCGGAACTGATCGAAATGAGCGGCGCGGCGTCCTTTGAAGACGCGTTTATCGCGCTGGCCGGGGAAGGAGTTGATCTGTCGTGAGGATGCGCGCTTTCGCCCTGCGGACGATGAAAGAGATCGCGCGGGACAAGCTGACGATCTTTTTCGGGCTGGGCTTTCCGCTGATCGTGCTGGCGCTTCTGTCCATCATCCAGTCCAACATCCCGGTGAGCCTTTTCAAAATCGAGAAACTCGCGCCGGGGGTGGCGGTGTTCGGGCTTTCCTTCATCGCGCTGTTCTCGGGGCTGCTCATCGCCCGGGACCGCTGCACCGCCTTCCTCATGCGGCTTCTGGCCTCCCCCATGACGGCCTTCGACTACATCGCCGGTTATCTGCTGCCGCTGCTCCCCATTGCCCTGCTCCAGGGCGCGGTGTGCCTGCTGGCCGCGTGGGTCTGGGGCCTCAGGCCTTCCCTCAACACGCTGGCCTGCCTGGGGGCGCTGCTGCCCGCAGGGGCGCTGTACGCGGGCATCGGCATGATGTGCGGCAGCGTGTTCAACGACCGGCAGGTGGGCAGCCTGTGCGGCGCGCTGCTCACCAACCTGTCGGCCTGGCTCTCCGGCATCTGGTTTGACGTGTCGCTCCTGGGCGGGGCGTTCAACGCCGTCGCGCGCGTCCTGCCCTTCATGAACGCGGTGGAGGCCGCCCGCGCGGCGCAGGCCGGCGACTGGGCTGCCCTGCCGCAGCCGCTGCTGATCCTGTGCGCCTGGGCTCTTGCGGCCCTAGGCGGCGCCGTGGCGCTCTTCAAGCGGAGCACGGGACGAAACTGATCTATAAAAAAAGAGGAAACGAAAAATGAAAACGGCCGACTTCCTGTATGACCTGCCGGAGGAGCGCATCGCGCAGACGCCCGTCGAGCCCCGCGACCACAGCCGCCTGATGGTGGTGGACCGGGATACGGGGGCCATCGAGCACCGGCATTTTTACGACATAACCGACTACCTGCGTCCCGGCGACGCGCTGGTGATCAACGAGACCCGCGTCATCCCCGCCCGGCTGATCGGAGAGCGCGGGGGCGGCGGCGTATGCGAGCTGCTGCTGCTCAAGCAGCTGGGCCCCAAGACCTGGGAGACGCTGGCGCGGCCCGGCAGGCGGCTGAAGCCCGGCGCGGAGGTCAGCTTCGGCGGGGGCCGGCTCCGGGCGCGCATCCTGGCGGAAACCGACGCCGGCGGGCGCGTGGCAGAGTTCATCTGCGAGGGCGCGTTTGAGGCGGCGCTGGACGAACTGGGCGAGATGCCCCTGCCGCCTTACATCCATGAAAAACTGGAGGACCGGGACCGGTACCAGACCGTCTACGCCAAACAGGACGGCTCCGCCGCCGCGCCCACCGCGGGGCTGCACTTCACGCCCGAGCTGCTGGACAGGATCCGCGCCATGGGCGTGGAGATCGTGCCGATCCTGCTGCACGTGGGCCTGGGCACCTTCCGCCCGGTGAAGGCGGAGGACGTGGAGGACCACGTGATGCACTCGGAATACTACGAGGTGCCGGAGGAAGCCGCGGCGCGGCTGAACGCCGTGCGTTCCCGGGGCGGCCGCGTCATCGCCGTGGGCACCACCAGCGTGCGCACCCTGGAATCCGCCGCGCCGGAGAAGGGCCGCGTCGAGGCCCGCGCCGGCTGGACGAACATCTTCATCAAGCCCGGCTATGAATTCAAAATGGTCGACTGCCTCATCACCAACTTCCACCTGCCCGGCTCGACGCTCATCATGCTGGTGTCCGCCCTCCTGGGCCGGGAACGGACGCTGAGCGCCTACGAGCTGGCCGTGCGCGAGAACTACCGCTTCTTCTCCTTCGGCGACGCGATGTTTATAAAAACCGAATGATCGATCCCAAAACCACACGTCCATGACCGGCGTGTGGTTTTGTATTTGCCTTTCGATGCTCAACCGTTTACAAGAATCTGGTGGTTCGTTACATTGAAAAAATGTATAATAAACACCGAAGACAGAAAAACGTTCGGGATTTGGAGGGATCATATGAAAAAGGTCGCCATCATCATGGGCAGCGACAGCGACTTGAACGCCGTGAAGCCCGCCGCGCTCATGCTCAGGAAGCTGGAGATCCCCTTCGTCATGCGGATCATCTCGGCCCACAGGACGCCGGAGGCGGCGGCGCGGTTTGCGCGGGAAGCGGCGGACGAGGGCTTCGGCGTGCTCATCGCCGCGGCGGGAAAGGCCGCGCACCTGGCGGGCGCGCTGGCGGCCAACACCCCGCTGCCGGTGATCGGCATCCCCATCAAGTCGTCCACGCTGGACGGGCTGGACGCGCTGCTCTCCACGGTGCAGATGCCCTCCGGCATGCCCGTGGCCACGGTCGCCATCGACGGCGCGCAGAACGCGGCCATCCTGGCAGCGCAGATCCTGGCCCTGAGCGACGGGGCGCTGGCCGGGCGCGTTCAGGCGCTGCGGGCGGAGCAGACGAAAAAGGTCATCGAAAAGGACGAACAGCTTCAGAAGGACATCGAAAAAATATTGGAGGCGTAAGGCAAATGGAAAAGCGCGACATGATCTATGAGGGCAAGGCCAAGAAGGTTTACACCACCGACGACGAGAACCTGGTCATCGTATCCTACAAGGACGACGCCACCGCGTTCAACGGCCTCAAGAAGGGCACCATCGCCGGCAAGGGCGCCATCAACAACCAGATGAGCAACTTCCTCATGCAGATGCTCGAGAAGAACGGCGTGCCCACCCACTTTGTGGAGCAGCTCAGCGAGCGCGACACCGTGGTGAAACGGGTCAGGATCGTACCGCTGGAGGTCATCATCCGCAATATCTCCGCCGGCTCCTTCTCCAAGCGCTACGGCGTCGAGGAGGGCATCGTGTTCGACGAGCCCACCATCGAGTTCTCCTACAAGAACGACGCCCTCGGCGATCCCCTCATCAACGACTACCACGCCCTGGCCCTCAAGCTGGCCACAAAGGAAGAAATCGAGACCATCAAGGCCTACGCCTTCCGCGTGGACGAGCTGCTCAAGGCCTATTTCAAGGGCCTGAACATCGACCTGGTGGACTTCAAGCTGGAGTTCGGCCGCCTGCCGGACGGAACCATCGTGCTGGCCGACGAAATCTCTCCCGACACCTGCCGCTTCTGGGACAACCAGACCCATGAAAAGCTGGACAAGGACCGCTTCCGCCGCGACCTCGGCGGCGTCGAAGAAGCCTATCAGGAAGTGATGAAGCGTCTCACCGCGGCGCGGTGAGACGAATGGGGAATAAAAACAGTGAGGTTTTAATCATGAAGGCATCCAAATCCGACTCTTACGCGGCGGCGGGCGTCGACATCACGGCGGGATACCGCGCTGTCGAACTGATGAAAGGACACATCGCCCGCACGATGATCCCCGGCGCGGGCGGCGTCGGCGGTTTCGGCGGCCTGTTCACCCCGGACATCGCGGGCATGAAAAAGCCCGTTCTGGTGAGCGGCACGGACGGCGTGGGCACCAAGATCAAGCTGGCCTTTCTCATGGACAAGCATGACACCGTGGGCGTCGACTGCGTGGCCATGTGCGTGAACGACGTCATCTGCTGCGGCGCGAAGCCGCTGTTCTTCCTGGACTACATCGCCTGCGGCAAAAACATGCCGGAACGCATCGCCGAGATCGTGGGCGGCGTGGCCGAAGGCTGCGTGCAGGCGGGCTGCGCCCTCATCGGCGGCGAGACCGCCGAACACCCCGGCCTGATGCCCGAGGACGAATACGACCTGGCGGGCTTCACCGTGGGCTTGGTGGACGAGGAGAAAATCATCGACAACAGCGCCATGCAGCCGGGCGACGTGATACTGGGCCTGCGCTCCTCCGGCGTGCACTCCAACGGCTTCTCGCTGATACGCCGCGTGTTCGACGTGGAGAAGCGCGACCTGACCGCCCCCGTGGCGGAGCTGGGCATGCCGCTGGGCGAGTGCCTGCTCACCCCCACCCGCATCTACGTGAAGAGCGTGCTTTCGCTGATGGAAAAGGTCACCGTGAAGGGCGTGAGCCACATCACCGGCGGCGGCTTCTACGAGAACATCCCCCGCAGCATCCCGGAGGGCCTCACCGCCCGCATCGAGCGCGCCGCCGTGCCGGTGCCGCCGGTGTTCGACCTGATCGCGAAGACGGGCCATATCCCCGAGCGGGACATGTTCAACACCTTCAACATGGGCGTTGGCATGAGCGTCGTCGTGGGCCGGGACGAGGCGGACGCGGCCGTGGAGGCGCTCAGGGCCGCGGGCGAGCGGCCCGTGACGCTGGGCGAAATCGCGCGGGGCGACGAGCGGGTGGTCATATGCTGACGCGCATCGCGGTGCTGGTGTCCGGCAGCGGCACGAACCTGCAGGCGCTCATGGACGCCCAGGCCGCGGGCCGGATCCCCAATGGGGAGATCGCGCTGGTCCTGTCCAACCGCAAGGCGGCCTACGCTCTGGAGCGCGCCAGGCAGGCGGGCATCGAGCGCGCCGTGCTCTCGAAATACATGGAGCCCGACCCGGACAAATACGACGCGGCGCTTCTGCGCATCCTGACGGAGTGCCGCATCGACATGCTGGCGCTGGCGGGATTTCTGGGCATTCTCGGGCCAAGGGTGCTGGCGGCGTATGAAAACCGCATTGTGAACATTCATCCCGCGCTGATCCCCTCCTTCTGCGGCCTGGGCTATTACGGCCTCAGGGTGCACGAGGCGGCGCTGGCGCGGGGCGTGAAGGTGACCGGCGCCACGGCGCATTTGGTCAACGGAGAGGTGGACGGCGGCCCCATCCTGCTGCAAAAGGCCGTCGAAGTGAAGCCGGACGACACACCTGAAACCCTGCAGCGGCGCGTGATGGAGGAGGCCGAATGGGAGATTCTGCCCCGCGCCGTCAGGATGATTTCCGATCAGATCGCAAAGGAGAGGAATAATTGATATGAATACACAGACGCTCAGGGAAGCGCTCGGCGCGAGCGCCTATCCTGGCCGGGGCATCATCCTCGGCGCCAACGAAAACGGCCGCGCCGTGATCGCCTATTTCATCATGGGCCGCAGCGCCAACAGCCGCAACCGCGTGTTCATGCCCCAGGGCGACGGCCTGCGGACCGAGGCCTTCGACGCCGCCAAGGTGGTCGATCCCTCGCTCATCATTTACAACCCCGTGCGCGTGCTGGGCGACAGCACCATCGTCACCAACGGCGATCAGACCGACACCATATTCGACCACATGGTCAGCGGCGGCAGCTTCGAGACCGCGCTGGCGACGCGCACCTTCGAGCCCGACGCCCCCAACTACACGCCCCGCATCAGCGGCATCGTGACCCTGAAGGAGAACAGCTTCAGCTACAGGCTGTCCATCCTCAAGAACCTCGGAACGCCCTCCGGATGCGCGCGTTTTTTCTTTGACTACGACGCGCCCCAGCCCGGCGTGGGCCACTTCATCCATACCTACAAGGGCGACGGCAATCCCCTGCCCTCCTTCGAGGGCGAGCCCGAGCGCGTGTTTCTCTCCGGCGACATCGACCGCCTGACCGGCGAAATCTGGGACGCGCTGGACGCCGATAACCGCATTTCCCTGTTCGTGCGCATGATCGATCCCAGCGCGAAGTCCTTTACCACGCGCATCATCAACCAGAATAAATGAGGAGGCGACGCCCATGTCCCGCGAAATCGAACTGAAATACGGCTGCAACCCGAACCAGAAGCCCGCGCGCATCTTTATGGAGGATGGGAGCGAGCTGCCCGTTAAGGTGCTGTCCGGCCGGCCCGGCTATATCAATTTCCTCGACGCCCTCAACGGCTGGCAGCTGGTGAGCGAGCTCAAGCGGGCTACGGGTTTGCCCGCCGCGGCCTCCTTCAAGCATGTGAGCCCCGCCGGCGCGGCGGTGGGCGTGCCGCTCTCGGATGTTGAGCGCAAGGCCTGCTTCGTCGAAAAGGCGAAGCTCACGCCCCTGGCCAGCGCCTACGCCCGGGCGCGCGGCGCGGATCGCATGTCCTCCTTCGGCGACTGGGTCTCCCTCTCCGATGAATGCGACCTGGCCACGGCCAAGCTCATCGCCCGCGAGGTCTCCGACGGCGTCATCGCTCCCGGCTACACGCCCGAGGCGCTGGAGACGCTCACGGCCAAGCGGAACGGCGCTTACAACGTGGTTCAGATCGACCCGGACTATGCGCCCGCAGCGCTGGAGCGCAAGCAGGTGTTCGGCGTGACCTTCGAGCAGGGCCACAACACCGTGGAGATCGGCGAAAGCCTGCTCGAAAACATCCCCACCGCGAACAAGGACATCCCCGACAGCGCCAGGCGCGACCTCATCATCGCGCTGATCACGCTGAAATACACCCAGTCGAACTCCGTGTGCTACGCCGAAAACGGCATGGCCATCGGCGTGGGCGCGGGCCAGCAGAGCCGCATCCACTGCACCCGCCTGGCCGGCAACAAGGCCGACCTGTGGCACCTCAGGCAGCATCCCAAGGTTCAGGCGCTGCAGTTCGTGAAGGGCCTGGGCCGCTCCGAGCGCGACAACACCATCGACCTGTACCTCTCGGACGAGGAATCCGGAGACGTGCTGGGCGACGACGTGTGGCAGGATTTCTTCGCCGTCCGCCCCGAGCCGCTCACCGCGGAGGAAAAGAAAGCGTGGCTCAAGCAATTCTCCGGCGTGGCGCTGGGCAGCGACGCCTTCTTCCCCTTCGGCGACAACGTGGAGCGCGCCCATCGCAGCGGCGTGAGCTACATCGCCCAGCCCGGCGGCTCCATCCGCGACGACCATGTCATCGCCGCCTGCGACAAGCACGGCATCGCCATGGCCTTCACGGGGCTGAGGCTCTTCCATCATTAAAGTGAACGGGGATCGATCATATGAAGATCATGGTTGTAGGCGGCGGCGGACGTGAACACGCGATCATCCGCAAACTGAAAGAGAACAAAGAGGTCAAAACAATCTATGCCCTTCCCGGCAACGGCGGCATTGGCCGAGACGCCGAGTGCGTGAACATCGGGGCGAAGGATATTGACGGCATCGTCGACTTCGCCGTGAAAAACGCGGTCGACTTCGCCGTGGTCGCGCCGGACGATCCCCTGGCGATGGGCGCGGTGGACCGGCTGGAAGAAAAGGGCATCCCCTGCTTCGGCCCGCGGCAGAACGCCGCGCTCATCGAGAGCAGCAAGGCCTTCGCCAAGGATCTGATGAAGCGGTACGGCATTCCCACCGCCGCCTACGAGACCTTCGACGACATGGAGAAGGCGCTTTCCTATATCCAGGCCGCGCCGCTGCCCATCGTGGTCAAGGCCGACGGCCTGGCGCTGGGCAAGGGAGTTCTCATCTGCCAGACGCGGGAGGAGGCCGCCGAGGCCGTGCGCTCCATGATGGAGGGCCGCGTCTTCGGCGACAGCGGCGCGCGCGTGGTCATCGAGGAATTCCTCGAAGGGCCGGAAGTGAGTGTGCTGTCGTTTACGGACGGCGAGACCATCGCGCCGATGGTCTCCAGCATGGATCATAAGCGCGCGCTGGACGGCGACAGGGGCCTCAACACCGGCGGCATGGGAACCATCGCGCCCAATCCGTTCTATACGCCCGATGTGGCAAAGCGCTGCATGGACGAAATCTTTCTGCCCACCGTCCGCGCCATGAAGGCCGAGGGCCGGCCCTTCAGGGGCTGCCTCTACTTCGGCCTGATGATTACGAAAGACGGCCCGAAGGTCATCGAATACAACTGCCGCTTCGGCGACCCGGAGACCCAGGTGGTGCTGCCGCTGCTGAAAAGCGACCTGCTCACCATCATGCGGGCCGTGTCGCAGGGGCGGCTCGGCGAGGTCAAGGTCGAGTTCAGGGGCGATTCGGCCTGCTGCCTCATCATCGCCTCCGGCGGCTATCCCGCCCACTACGAGAAGGGCAAGGAGATCGTCGTGACAGACGCGGCGCGGCTCGAAAAGGTCGAAGTGTTCCACGCCGGCACCGCCTTGAAGGACGGAAAGCTCGTCACCGCCGGCGGCCGCGTGCTGGGCCTCACCGCCACCGCGCCCACCCTCGCCGAGGCCGTAACCAAAGCCTACGACGCCGCGAAAGGCGTCACCTTCGAAGGCGCATACTACCGCAGCGACATCGGCGAGAAAGCGATGAAGAAAAATGAGGAATTAGGAATTTGGAATTAGGAATTGGCCTTCCCTTCGGGAAGGCAACAGACCCCTCAGTCAGCGCTGTGCGCTGACAGCTCCCCGAAGGGGAGCAAATTCAAGCTCTATATAATTCCTAATTCCAAATTCCAAATTCCTAATTATAAACCTCCCCTTTCATGAAAGGAAGTTACGACTTTATGGTATACAGGCTGTTTGTGGAAAAGAAGCCGGCGTACCGGCAGGAGGCCGCGGCGATCCTCAACGACCTCCGCTCCTTCCTGGGCATCGAGGCGCTGGAGGAGGTGCGGCTGGTCAACCGCTACGACGTGGAGAAAATCGACGGGGCCGTGATGGCCCAGTGCGCGTATACGGTGTTCTCCGAGCCGCAGGTGGACGACGTTTTCGCCCAGCTTGACGCGGAGGGCTATCGCGTGTTCGCCACGGAATACCTGCCCGGCCAGTTCGACCAGCGCGCCGACTCCGCCGCCCAGTGCGTGCAGCTGGTGAGCCAGGGCGACCGGCCGGACGTGCGCACGGCGAGGGTGTATCTGCTCAAAGGCGATCTGACCGACGAGGACATGGCCGCCGTCAAAAAACACCTGATGAACCCCGTCGAAAGCCGCGAGGCCTCGCTGGAGCCGGTCGAGACGCTCAAAATGAAGACCGACCTGCCCACCAGCGTGCCGGTCATCGAGGGCTTTATCGACATGGACGAGGCGGCGCTGGCGGGCGTGGTGAAGGATTACGCGCTGGCCATGGACGTGGCGGACATCCGCTGCTGCCAGGATTACTTCCGCGGCGAGGGCCGCAACCCCACCCTCACCGAGGTGCGCATGCTGGACACCTACTGGTCCGACCACTGCCGCCACACCACCTTCCTCACAGCGCTGGACGAGACGGCCATCGACGATCCCGCCGTGAAGGAGGCCTTCGGCCGCTACCTGGGCGTTCGCACGGAGCTGGGCCGCGGCGAGAAGCCGCTAACGCTCATGGACATCGCCACCATCGGCGCGAAATACCTCAAAAAGGCCGGGCTGCTCAACGACCTGGACGAGTCGGAGGAGATCAACGCCTGCACCGTGCGCGTGGACGTGGACGTGGCGGGAGAGACGCAGAAGTGGCTTTTGCTGTTCAAAAACGAGACCCACAACCACCCGACCGAAATAGAGCCCTTCGGCGGCGCGGCCACCTGCATCGGCGGCGCGATCCGCGATCCCCTCTCCGGGCGCGGCTACGTATACCAGGCCATGCGCGTGACCGGCGCGGCCGATCCCACCCGCCCGGTGGGCGAAACCATTCCAGGCAAACTGCCACAGCGCAAGCTGACCACCACCGCCGCCGCGGGCTATTCCTCCTACGGCAACCAGATCGGCCTGGCGACGGGCATCGTGGACGAGATCTACCACGACGGCTACGCGGCCAAGCGCATGGAGATCGGCGCGGTGATCGGCGCGGCCCCGGCCGCGAACGTGCGCCGCGAGGAGCCGCAGCCCGGCGACATCGTGGTGCTGCTGGGCGGGCGCACCGGCCGGGACGGCTGCGGCGGCGCCACCGGCTCCAGCAAGAGCCACAACGCGAATTCTCTCGAAACCTGCGGCGCGGAGGTGCAGAAGGGCAACGCGCCGGAGGAGCGGAAGCTGCAAAGGCTCATGCGGGACCCGCGCGCCACGCGGCTCATCAAGCGCTGCAACGACTTCGGCGCGGGCGGCGTGTCGGTGGCCATCGGCGAGCTGGCCGACGGCCTCTCCATCGACCTGAACGCCGTGCCCCGCAAATACGAGGGCCTGGACGGCACCGAGCTGGCCATCTCCGAATCCCAGGAGCGCATGGCCGTGGTGCTGGCGGCGGAGGACGCGCCGGCTTTCATCGCCCTGGCGAAAGGCGAAAACCTGGAGGCCACCGTGGTGGCGACAGTCACCGCGGAAAAGCGGCTGGTGATGCGCTGGAACGGGAAGGAGATCGTAAACGTCTCCCGGGCGTTCCTCGCCTCCAATGGCGCGACCAAGCACGCCAAAGCCCATGTGACGGCGGGCGAAGCCTACGAGCGGCCCGTTCCCGCCTCCTTCGGCGCGGGCATCCGCGATCTGGCGGGCGATCTGAACGTCTGCTCCAAGCGCGGCCTGGCCGAGCGGTTCGACTCCACCATCGGCGCGGCGACGGTGCTCATGCCCTTCGGCGGCAGCCGGCAGCGCACGCCCATACAGGCCATGGTGGCCAAGCTGCCCGTGCCCGGCCATGACACGACCACCTGCTCCGCCATGAGCTGGGGCTACAATCCCTTCGTGACGGAAAAGAGCCCCTATCGCGGCGCGTACCTGGCGGTGATCGAGTCGGCCTGCAAGCTGGCGGCCTGCGGCGCGGGCATCGAAAACGCGCATCTCACCTTCCAGGAATACTTCGAGCGCATGGGAAGCGCCGAAAGCTGGGGCAAGCCCCTGGCGGCGCTGCTGGGCGCGCTGGACGCGCAGCTGGGCCTGGGCCTGGGCGCCATCGGCGGCAAGGACTCCATGAGCGGCTCTTTCGAGCGAATGCACGTGCCGCCCACGCTGGTGAGCTTCGCCGTGTCCGTCGCCCATGTGAATGACATCGCCTCCCCCGAATTCAAGAAGGCTGGCTCCCGCGTCGCCCTCTTCTCCCCCGCCCTGAACGCTTACGGCCTGCCCGACGCCCAATCCGTGAAGGCGCTGTGCGAAAAGGTGACGGCGCTGCTGCGCTTGGGCAAAGCGGTTTCCGGCTGGGCCTGCGGCTTCGGCGGCGTCGCGGAGGGCGTCCTGAAGATGGCGCTGGGCAATGGGATCGGATTCCGTTTCGCGGAGGGCTTCGATCTTGCCCGAGCGTTCGCGCTGAATTACGGCGGCTTCATCCTCGAAATGGCGGAAGGCTGCGATGAGGGCGAGACGCTGGGCTGGACGACGGAAGAGGAGAGCCTTTCGATGGCCGGCGACGCCGCGCCTCTGACGGAACTCGAGGCCATCTGGGAAAACAGGCTCGAGGGCGTGTTCCCCAGCCGCGCGCGGGGCAGCAAGCTGCTCATCGTGCCCGTCACCTACGACAAGGGCGTGACGAAGCGCAAGAAGGGCGAGCCCATTGCCCGGCCGCGGGTGTTGATCCCCGTGTTCCCCGGCACGAACTGCGAATACGACACGGAGTCCGCCTTCCGGAAGTCCGGCGCGGAGCCCACGGTCATGGTGATCAACAATACCACGGCCTCGGGGGTCCAGCAGTCGGTGGAACGGTTCGCGAAGCTCCTGGACGAATCGCAGATCCTGTTCATCCCCGGCGGCTTCTCCGGCGGCGACGAACCGGACGGCTCCGGCAAATTCATCACCGCGTTCCTGCGCAACCCCCTCCTGACCGAAAAGGTGATGGCCCTGCTCGACAAGCGGGACGGCCTGATCGGCGGCATCTGCAACGGCTTCCAGGCGCTCATCAAGCTGGGCCTGGTGCCCTACGGCTGCATCGTCGAGCCCAGCGCCGAGTGCCCCACGCTGACCTACAACATCATCGGCCGGCACCAGTCGCGCCTGGTGCGCACCCGCGTGTGCTCGAATCTGTCCCCCTGGATGATGCACCTGCCGGTGTGCGAGGTCACGACCGTGCCCGTCTCCCACGGCGAAGGCCGCTTCATCGCCACGCCGGAGCTGTTCAAGGCGCTGGCCCAAAACGGACAGATCGCCACCCAGTACTGCGACGAGATCGGCATTTCCTCCATGGACGTGGACATCAACCCCAACGGCTCGGTGGAGGCCGTGGAGGGTGTCACCTCGCCGGACGGCCGCGTGTTCGGCCGCATGGCCCACAGCGAGCGCGCGGGCGAGGGTCTTTACAAGAACGTGCCCGGCAGGGACAGCTTTGCCATGTTCCGCGGCGCGGTAGACTACTTTAGATAAATTAGGAATTAGGAATTGGGAATTAGGAATTATAGTTACTGGGAAATGGGCGTTTATGAAATGTTGAGGGATCGATGAAGGAGCAAGGCAATATTGTACTGGAGAAAAGCAAGAGTTTTGCGGTTCGAGTCATTCGATTATATCAGTATCTCTCCAGCGAGAAGAAAGAATCTGTCCTTTCAAAGCAATTGTTGCGGAGCGGAACGTCGATCGGCGCAAATGCACATGAGGCTGTCGGCGCATCCAGCAGGAAGGATTTCCTGAACAAAATGTACATTGCATTGAAAGAATGCAGAGAAACCCAGTATTGGCTTGAATTGATCTATATGACAGATTATTTAACCAATACCGAATACGAGAGCATAGCGAACGACTGCAATGAACTCTATCGAATTCTATCGAGCATAACGAAATCGACTAAAGAGAATTAAGAACATGTGGATCAGCTATTTCAGACAAACTGAAATTCCTAATTCCAAATTCCTAATTCCTAATTTCCCGAAAGGAGCGAACCAAGTGTTGACCGATATACAGATCGCCCAGCAGACGCCCCTCAAGCCCATCTCTGAAATCGCGGAGATCGCGGGCATCGACGAAAAGTACATCGAGCCGTATGGGCGCAACAAGGCGAAGATCGACTTAAATCTTCTCAGGGACATAAACGCGCCGGACGGCAAGCTGATCCTGGTCACGGCCATCACCCCCACGCCCGCGGGCGAGGGCAAGACGACCACCACGGTGGGCCTGGCGGACGGCCTGCGGCGCATCGGCAAAAAGAGCGTCGTGGCGCTGCGGGAGCCCTCGCTGGGGCCGGTGTTCGGTGTCAAGGGCGGCGCGGCGGGCGGCGGCTGGGCGCAGGTCGTGCCCATGGAGGACATCAACCTGCATTTCACCGGCGACTTCCACGCCATCGGCGCGGCGAGCAACCTGCTGGCCGCGATGATCGACAACCACATTTATCAGGGCAACGCCCTGCGCATCGACCCACGGCGCATCACCTGGCGGCGCTGCGTGGACATGAACGACCGCCAGCTTCGCTTCGTGGTGGACGGTCTGGGCGGCCGCGTAAACGGCACGCCCCGGGAGGACGGCTACGACATCACCGTGGCCTCGGAGATCATGGCCGTCCTGTGCCTGTCCAGCGGCATCGAAGACCTGAAGGCGCGCCTGGGCCGCATCGTCGTGGGCTACACCTATGACGACGAGCCGGTCACGGCGGGGCAGCTGAAGGCGGCGGGCGCGATGTGCGCGCTTCTCAAGGACGCGCTCAAGCCGAACCTGGTGCAGACGCTGGAGCACACGCCTGCGTTGGTGCACGGCGGCCCCTTCGCAAACATCGCCCACGGCTGCAACAGCGTGCTGGCCACGCGCATGGCCTTGAAGCTGGGCGACTACGCCGTGACGGAGGCCGGCTTCGGCGCGGATCTGGGCGCGGAGAAGTTCTTGGACATCAAGTGCCGCATGGCGGGCCTTCGGCCGGACGCCGTGGTGGTGGTTGCGACGGTGCGCGCGCTCAAGCTGCACGGCGGCGCGAAGAAGACCGAGCTGGGCGCGGAGAACCTCGAGGCGCTGGAGGCGGGCATGCCGAACCTTTTGCGCCACGTCGGGAACATCACGGAGGTGTACAAGCTGCCCTGCGTTGTGGCGATCAACCGCTTCCCGACCGATACCGAAGCGGAGCTGGCGCTCGTGGAGGCGAAGTGCCGCGAGCTGGGCGTGAACGTAGCACTGAGCGAGGTCTGGGCCAAGGGCGGCGCGGGCGGCGAGGCGCTGGCGCGCGAGGTGGTTCGCCTGTGCGAGACGGAGCACGGCTTCGAGTTCTGCTATCCCGCCGACGCCACGCTGAAGCAGAAGATCAGCGCCATCGTAAAGAAGATCTATCACGGCAGCGAGGCGGTGTTCACGGCCGATGCGAAGAAGCAGCTGAAAAAACTCAGCGAAATGGGCTGCGACGGCATGCCGGTGTGCATGGCGAAGACGCAATACAGCTTCTCAGACGACGCCAAGCTGCCCGGCGCGCCGGAGGGCTTCAAGGTCACGGTGCGGCAGGTTAAGGTGAGCGCCGGCGCGGGCTTCGTGGTCGCGCTGACCGGCGACATCATGACCATGCCGGGCCTGCCGAAGGCCCCCGCGGCGGAGAATATCGACGTGGACGAAAACGGCGTGATCACGGGGCTGTTCTGACCGGCGGGACTCGAGGAAGACAGGGATACCGGGCGGGAATGTTAAAAAAGAGCATGGAGCATTGACATTCCCACCCGGTTGATGTAAAATACTTATTGCTGGTTACGGAGAGATGGCCGAGTGGTTGAAGGCGCTGGTCTTGAAAACCAGTGATGCCGAAAGGCACCGGGGGTTCGAATCCCTCTCTCTCCGCCACAATATCATATGGAGAAGTACCCAAGAGGCCGAAGGGGCTCCCCTGCTAAGGGAGTAGGATGGGATAACCGTCGCCCGGGTTCAAATCCCGGCTTCTCCGCCACCCTTGGACGTAAGTTTTGAGACAAAGCTTACGTCCAGTTTTTTGTTGCGAGAATAGATAAGAAATGTAGTTATGGGCTGAATCGTGGCAGATTTGGCTCATAACTGCATTTCTTACTGCCGTCTCTTGCGACTTGCCTGTATTGCCTGTCTGGCAGGAGGTCCGTTTTCGTTTTCAATTTCTGTCAAAAAAGCCATTCAAGGACAGTCCCGCCGGAAAATGCACCCACTCGTCAACGAAATGAGAGGTTTCGTGTACGTGTGTTGACTCGTGTTGACAGGTATTGACGAGTATAATATCTACTAGATTTACATATACATCGATTATCAGTAGATAGATCGTTTCACTCACCAGTTTTCCGTTTCGAGCTAAACCTTGTCTTTCGCCGATGTTGGCCTGTCTCGTCTTCATCGAAATTACTCCGGCGTTTCTTTTCTTCCTGTACAGCCTGGAAGGTTTCTTCATCAATGATAGCCGTGCTGCACGATACCGCACGCGTCAGCGACATGATCGACAATGAGTTCACCAAGTGGATGGAAGAGCAAACTGGTGTCCATCTGGATATGACACCTCTGGCCAGTGATGTCATTAAGGAGAAGACACTCCTACTGATCAACTCTGGCGCGTATCCGCAGATGTTCCTGGAAAGCATCTCGTATTCCGATCTTGAGATGTATGGCGTTGAAGAAAGCATCTTCCTGCCGATCAACGACATGATCGAGAACTTCGGCTACTACTACGGCATCGTGACCGAGCGATATCCTGTGATTCTGTCCGGCCTGACGATGAGCGACGGCAACATCTACGGCATGACCGGCATTCAGCGCCCCTTCCACGGCATTGAGCAGGCCGGTAAGCTGTACGTGAACGTCAACTGGCTGGAGCAGCTGAACATGGAGATTCCCACCACCACGGATGAGTTCGCCGATATGCTGCGCGCGTTCAAGCAGAACGACCTCAACGGCAACGGCGTGCTGGACGAGATTCCCATGAGCGGTTCCAATTCCTGGAACGGCTTCCCACATGAGATGCTGATGAATGCATTCTGTCACTATGAGAACGGCAATATCCTGATGTTCTCCGACGGCAAGTTCTATCCGCAGTACACTCAGGAGGGGTTCAAGGACGGCCTGAAGTATATCGCGACGCTGTACGGCGAAGGTCTGATTGATCCCGCCGCTTACACCCAGACTGATGCGATGCTGACGGCTCTGGTTGACAGCGATGTGGGCATGGTTGGTGCCATGAACCTCGGCCATCTCTACATGTCTCAGGCCATGGGCAGCCCGGTGAACACCGCTGGCTATGACGTGGTATGAAAACCCCAACGTCATTTCTTATGTGCCTCAGCCGTGGCACGAGGGGAAGGATTGCCGTTTCCGCTTTGTCGCACCGCCAGGAACTGAAGCAATGAGTCTGCCCTGCGATGTTGAAGCGAAGGTCGAAGCAGACGGCGTCGCATGGCATGGCGATGGGCGGACGTACCGACCGTATGAGGTGGTTGAGCCGTGCTGCGAGGTTTCAGTCACGATTTCTGGCGGCAGCGCTGTCTACGGCCCCGCACTGATGGCCGACCCGGTGCGCTTTTCCTGCGGACAGGGCATCACGAACGTAGACAAACCCATCGAGGAACAGGGGCTCAAACACTATTCCGGCGGCATTCGTTATATGAAGGACATTTGGCTGGAGGAACTGTCAGAGCGTGTAATTCTGCGCTTCGCCACGCTGGATTGTGCGGCGTTGGTTTATGTCAACGGCGCGCGTGCCGGAATACTGGTCGCGCCGCCTTATGAACTCGACGTGACGAACTGTATGAAGCGTGGAAATAACCATTTGGAGATTGTCGTTCACAATACCCTGCGTAACCATATGCGCACCATACCGACAAATTCCCTGTATAAGTCCTGAAATGGGAGTAGGAGTTGTGTATCCGGCATCAAGCACAAGCTGGCGTTGAACCATTACACCGCAACCCGTTCCACCGACCAGGCCGGATGTTTCTCGGCAGAGGTAGCGGAGACCGCCTACATGGTCTGCGCGGAAAATGACTATGCCATCTAATCCAGCTGTATGCGGGGTAAAATCCGGCATTGACGCGCTGATGTTCGCCTTGGGAGATATGAAAGTGTAAGGTCGTTTGGATAAGGAGAGATAACTGTACAATCGCGCCTGCGGCGGTGACGGAAGCCTTGTAGTTGATGCGGTCATAGTAATTGGTGGTCGTGTCCTGATTCCGGGTGATCCACCAGCCCGTATAGCTGCCGCTGCCGTTGACGGGCGTATTGACGCGGTAGGTCATCTGCGTTACATTGCCTACGGCCACATGCGTCGTACACCGGCTTGTGCCGTTGATGTACACGTTCTTCGCGCCGGTGGTTGTGCCGTCTGCCAGCGTGAGGTTCAGCGTGGCCGCTGAGGAAGTTCCAGCATACGGCAGCCAGTACAGGATCGTGAGGCCATCCTTCAGTTCGGAAAAGCTGGCGCGCCCCGTCCAGGCATTCGTCGCGGCGGTCTGCGTGCCCACGATGACCTCAGCCGATGCGTCGTTCAGATCGCAGATTGTATACTGAGCCTGCGCAATCAAAGCCGGATCACCTCGCAATCATCATTGAGGCAGCGCACTTTATTCGACCTCACAGACGAACACCGTCTTCACCGTCACGTCATCCCCATCCACATAGATCACTTTGTCTGTGGCGAATACCGCGCCGTTGTCCAGGGGATTGCCGTCCTTGTCCCGGCGATACCACTTATAGGTCTTCTCGTGCTTGTAGGTGGCATTGCTGGTGACGTCCACCCAGGCCGAACCGCTGTAGCGCATGAGGGCTGTTACCGGCGTCGTGGTATCGATCTTATAGTAGAAATCTCCTGTCGCAGGCGAAGAAGGTGCGGTGGCGGAGTAGATAGTGCTTTTCAGCGGATCGACCTCCGCGCCGTTCTGCCACAGCCTGCAGATGAGACAGGTCTGGCCCACGGTATTCTTGAAGATGTCGCCCGCCGTGCTGTCGATGTCTGCCTGGTAGTTATCCGTTTTGTCGATGAGGGTAATGACGTCCGTGTAGGTTTTGCTGGAATATGTCATTGTACACTTATAGGACGCCATGCCGGTAATATCGGAACCGTTAACCGTGAGGGAAGCGCCGGTTTGGCCGGAGATGGTTGCCCAGGAACCGTTGGTGTATTTCGCCCAGGCATAAGTCGCGCCGCTGGAGATGGCTGTGGTACCGGAATAAGCAGCTGTCTGGATGGTCAGGCTTCCCTCACCATTATTGAAAACAGTACCCTGCGGCGCATACAAAGAAAACACCACAGGTGTGGTGCCGGAAGCGCCGGTATTGACTTTGCTCCACTGAATCTGCAGCGTGGTGCTGACAGGAGAGGTAATGGGCACGTTGACCACACCGTTCAGCTGGCCGGAGCCGTCCAGGGTGGAGTTTGCTGCAATGGTGATCGTCAGAGGGACTTCGTTATTGGACGCGCTGCCCACAGTAACAGTCATTCCAGAGGGCATTCCGGTGGGTGTGCCAACAGTGGGCGTTACTTTAGCCGTGCCGGTATATGCCACCACATTGCAGGTTTTGGTGGTCGCGGCAACCTTTCCATCCTTGGTTCCGGCGAACGTCATGTTTTCGTTCGTCAGAAAAACGACGGAAGCATTCTGACCGGGATTGCCCTGTCCGCCGGTCGCGCCATCCGTCACCTTATAGATGGACGTGGTATCTCCGATGGAGTTGTCGCTGGTCGTGATGCGCAGCGTGGCCGATTCGCCTACCCAGATGGCGTGCGTGGGCTTCACGATGAGGGTCGTGCCGGTGATGTTGGCGTTGTCGCTGGTGGTGGGATAATCCGTCCAGGTTCCGGAGCTGGTTTTATACTGCCATTTTCCCATGGTCACATTTTGCAGGTTCGCCGTGAGCGTGATCTGGGCGGGAGATACCGCGCCGGCGGCCGTGTATTTGAAAACCTGCTCGCCGCTGATCCACGCGCTCTTGGCGTTCTCGCCGGTCCTGATCAGCGCGAAGGAGATGTCCGCCACGGCGTTGATGGTCAATCCTGTGTCCGGATCGGCGTAGGCGACATAGGCAATGTATGTCAACAGCCCCGACGTGACGGAGGCCAGCTTATTTTGATTGACCGTGAGCACGTTGCCGCTGACTGTTTCTCCCGCAGCAAGCACGGCTTCGCTGCCCGAACCTTCCCTGCGCTTCCACGTGATGGTGAGCGCCTGGTTGCTGAGCGCGATGGCAGTCTGGTTGGCGTATATCACGGGCGTGACGACGAGTTGGCCCGCGTTGGTGGTCCAGTCCGGGCTGTAAGTTGAAGCATTCACGTCCCGGATCTGCGTCCGGGGCTGATTGGCCCCCAGATATAGGTCTTCCGGTTATCATTTGTGCTGTATCCGATGGCCCCGTCTCTTGCCTCGCCGGTAAGGAAGCGCGCGGCGTTGGCAATGACCTTCGCCTGCCGCTTTGCTTCCTCCGTTACGCCCTTGCCCAGGCCCTTCATGGTCATCACTCCAACCTCGTCTTTAAACACACGCGAGGGGCTTTTGATCTGCAGCTCCGCCTTGGCGGCGTTGACGGCGGCGCGGGCCGCGCTCCGCATGGCGGCGACGACGCCGGATTTTCCGGCGTTGATGCCTGCCACCAGGCCGGACATGGCGTTCACGCCCACAGGCCGGAGAAAAGAACTGTTCAGTCCGCCGGCCACGGCGCTCTTCGCATTGGCGCTTACAGATGTTGCAGCACCGGCAAAGCTGTATCCGGCCATGCCGGAAGCCAGTCCGCCCATGGCTGTTTCAGATGTATCGGAGAAGGTATCCGCTGTCAGCGCGCCTGAGAGAGCGGATTCCAGAGCAGCTGCGACAAGTCCTGCGGCAGCGGAGAAATCATATTCACCTATGCCTTCGCCGATGCCCGCCGCCACATACTCGCCAATAGGCTTCATGCGTTCGGATGGGCTGTTGATGTCCAGCGCGCTGTTGATCACCGTTTCCAGATTGGCCGCCAGCGTCTCGGCGCTGGTATCCCAGCCCGCCTCCGTCATGCCCTCGGCGATGCCCTCGGTGACGATCGCGCCGACGCCCACGGAATCCAGATCCTGCACGAACTGGAGGATCTTCTGGAAATTGGCCATGACGTCCTCGCTGACCGCTTCGCCGTTCTGAATGGCCTTGACCACTTCCGCCACATAGGTAGACAGCTCGGCCACGTTCTCCGCGTCGAAGTCAGACTGCATGGACCAGTCCAGCATTTCCAGCCGCGCGTTTGCGTCGATGAGATCGGTCAGCCAGGCGAAGTCGAAGAAGCCCGGATTCTTAAAGGTCTCTATGCGCTTTTCCGCCGCGTCGATGTAGCCCATGAGCGAAGTGGGTAGAATGCCTGTCAGGGCTGTGCCTAAAGCCGTCATGCCCAGCTGGTCCACTTCCGCCACCTGCTCGCGCATCTCCGCTATGGCCTCCGGCGCGCCGGTGATCTCCGCGGTGACCAGGATGTGCATCGTGCCGTCCTTGTCCAGGATGGCCACATTCTCCGGGCGGAGCATGTCTTCGGTGACAGCCGAAACAGGGATCTCCGCGCCATCCTTCCAGTATTTCACGCCGCTGTCGCCGAGCGCCTGGGAAGGATCCTCGTACACTTCACTGAGCCGGACGATGCCCTCCACTTCCACCTGGTTTTCCTTCAGCCAGCGGCGGTAGGCCATAAGGTCGTAACCCGCCAGGCCGACCTGCATGTTCAGCGTGGGCTTTTTTACGCCCGCCGCTTCCTTGTACTCGGTGATATAAGCCACGAACTCCTTGAGCAGCGCGGATTTGTCGCATCCCGTCGCCTCGGCGAAGGAGGAGACAATGGCTTTGATCTGACCGGGCTTGAGCGCGGTCAGATCCACGCCTTCGGCCTCAGCGTACTTTACAACCATGGCCGTCACGTCGGACGGGGCGAGCGCCGCCGTGGACGCGCCGCCCGTGATCTCTTCATAGGCCATGACGAAGGCAGTCACAGCGGAGGGCGTCAGCCTGGATGTGTCTACGCCTTCGCCCTCGAGGTATTTCATGACGTAAGCTGTGATTTCACCGGGCGTGAGTGTGGAGACATCCGCGCCGGCGGCCAGCTCCCTGTAGGCGGATACCATGGCGGTGATGTTCTCGGGCGTCAATGCCGAGATGTCCGTGCCGGTCGTGGCTTCCGCGTAGGCGGTCACATACGCCACCAGACCCGCAGGCGTGAGAGAAGATGTATCCGCGCCTTCCTCGATTTCGGTGTACTTCGCTACAAAGGCGTCCACGGTGGGCTGCTGCTTTGCGGCGTTCTCGGCTTCCGTATATCCGGAAATGATGGCGTCGGTCGTGATCGCGCCGGGGTTGGCGGCCCACTCGTCCCAGCGGCTCTGCGCGCCGGTCATATCCAGATCCGTGGCAATGGTGAGCACTTCCTCACCCAACGCCATGCCGAACATGTCCTGCAGGCTGTTGAGATTGGGATCCCACTTGTTGGTGTTCAGGTAGGTCTGGATGGCCGCCAGCTGGTCCAGCGCGCCGGAGAAATCGATCTCCGGGAACATCTCCTGGACTTCGCTCTCGGACATGCCGCTGTCCAGAAGGGACTGGATCTGCGTCAGCAGCGCAATATACTCTATGAGCGCGCCTTCGTCCATGTTCTGGGTAAGCTGATTCAGCTGAGGCAGCAGCTCTTTCTTTTCAGCGTCCGTGGCCGCGGCGCTGTACTGACGGAGCAGCTGCATCAGGTCGCCGATCTGTCCCTTCGCTTCCTGAATATCGCCCTGTTCCCACACGGGCATGACCACCTCGGCCATGAGCCGGGCGTATTCCTGGGCGGCGGCTTTGCGGTTGGCGTTGTACTTCTCGTTGAGCGCCGCAAGAGCGGCCTGCTTTTCCTGCTCGTCCATCATCAGCTGGATGACGGCGTATTCCGAATCGTACTGCTCATCCAGCTGTTTGTTGATGGCGGCCATGCCCTCCGCGGCGGCAACCATGGCCTCTTCATAGACGGCGGCGCCGGCTTCCTGGCCTCTGGCCTCCGCGCGGGTGACTTCGGCCTCCACCTTCTTGCGGATGGTGTCAAAGCCCGCCGTGTCGCTGGTTTCAGGCACCAGTTTGTACTTGACCGCAATGGCGTCCCGCGTGTCAATGAGCTCCTGCAGGCGAACCTTCTCCGCGTCGGTCAGCAGGCCGTTCTGCCTTCGTTTGAGCAGCGAGGCGATTTCTTTGTCCATGGAATCCAGGACTTTGAGGTCTTCGCCCATCTGCTCCGACAGACCGGTGTAACCTGCGGCGTCGGCGGTGTCCTTAAGGCTCCGCAGCCCGGCGCGGGTATCTTCCGTGAGGGCGTTCCAGGAATCCGTCCACTGTCTGACAATGGCGTCCGTTTCCTTCTCGCCGTCCGTCCACACGGCGATGAGGCCTTTCAGCCATGCTTCGCTGGAGGCGGCGATGCTTTTCCTGCTCTTCGCAAAGTCGTCCGCGGACATGCCGAAATACGAAAGGCCCTGGCTTTTGCCGTAGAATGTCTCCGCGGCGGTCTCCTTCCACTTCTTCGCGGTTTCGGCCATGCCTTCCAGCGCTTCGCGGGCGGCCTTCGCTCCGCTGATGTAATCGTAGAGAGCGACTGTGCCCGCGATCACGGCGACGGCTACAGCGGCCCACACGGCGGGCGATTTGGCCAGTACCGATATAAACCCGGAGAACCCGCCGCCCGCCGTGCCGACGGCTGCGGCGAATTTGCCGATACCGCCGGCGACTGTGCCGATGCCTTTGGTCACCTTGCCGAATCCCAGCATGACAGGGCCGGTCGCCGCGGCGATGGCCGCGAACCGGATGATCGCCATGCGCTGCGACTCGTCCAGGGACATGAACTTGTCGATCAGATTACCCGCTCCCGCGATCAGCTTCTGGATGGTGGTATTCAGATCATTGCCCAGCTGCTGGGCGAAGAGCATCGCCTTGTTTTTCAGGTTGGTGAGCTTGCTTTCCGTGGTGGCGTACCGCTTGTTGGCCTCCGTGGCCAGGGAGGTGTTTTCCTTCCACGCCTTGTTGGCGGTGATCTGCGTATTGGCGAACAGCTCCGTGGCGTTGGTGGCGCGGAGCAGCGTGTCGCGCAGGCGGATCTCGGAGATGCCGATCTCGTTCAGCGTGGCGATAGCGCTCTCGCCCTCGTCGTCCATTTTGCTGAGTCCGACGATGAACGCCTGGAACGCGGCGGCGGGATCGCTGTCCCACAGCGTCTTGAATTGCTTCCCGGTCATGCCGGCTACCTTGCCGAAATCCTCGAGGGCCTGGCCGCCCGTGGCGGAAGCGACTTCCATCCTGACCAGGGCCTTGGAAAACGCGGAGCCGCCCATCTGCGCCTCGATGCCGACAGAGGACAGCGCCGCGGCGAATCCAAGGATCTGCGGTTCGGTGAGTCCGACCTGCCGGCCCGCGCCGGCGAGGCGCTGCGCCATCTCCATGATGGCTTTTTCCGTCGTGGCGTAATTGTTGCCCAGGTCGACCAGGGTGGAGCCCACCCGGTCAAACTGGCTCTGGTCGGTCTTCATGACGTTGGCGAACTTGGCCAGCGAGGTGGCGGCTTCGTCCACGGAGAGATCCTCGCAGGAATTGCCCAGGTCGATCATGACGCGGGTGAAGTCCTTCAGATTCTCCGTGGCGATGCCAAGCTGACCGCCCGTGGCCATGACCTCGTTGATCTCCGAGGTGGAGGCGGCCACCTGGGTGGACATTTCCTTGGACGACGAGGCCAGCTGGGTGAACTCTTCCTCCGTGGCATCCACGGTCTTCCGCACGGACGCGAAAGAGCTCTCGAAGTCCAAGCTGGCGTCTATGGCTGTCTTGCCGAGCCCCACAATGGGCGTCGTGACGGCGACGGAGAGAACCCGTCCCGCCTTGGTCATGGATTTGCTTACCTTCTCGCACTTCGACGAGAAGGATTCCATGCTCTTGCCCGCGGCGGTCCAGGAGGACTGGGCGGTCTTCAGCGCTTTGTTGGTTTCGCCGATCTCCGCCCGCGTCTGCCGGACGGCGGCCTTCGCCCAGTTGAGCGCGGCCTCCACGCCGACGACGGCGTTCCGGGCCTGATTGATCTTCTCGGGATCGCCGGCTTCTTTGGCCGCCCGCAGCTGATCCCGCGCGCCGCGCAGGGCCGCTTCATATTTCCGGATCGCGCTTTCCTGCAGCGCGAGCTTCTCCTGGAGGAGCGTGAGCTTGGCGGCTAGTCCCTCCGCGCTCTTGTCCACGTCCTTGAAACCTGCTGTGGCGAGCTTATACCGACTCTCTGCCAGTTGCATCTTCTTGCCGATGGTCTCGATGGCGGACTGCGCCTTTTTGATGGCGTCGCCGGCTCTGAACCAGCCTGTTTCCGCCAGTTCCAGGGCGTCGCCGCATTCCAGGAGCGCGCTTCTCGTCTCAACGACGACGGCCTTTGCGTTGTTCAGCGCCGTCTGCGCGTCCCGCACCGCGTCGTTTGCCTGCCGGATCTTTTCCGGGTCGTTGACCGCCTGGGCGGCGGCCAGCTGTTCCTTCGCGGCGCTGAGGGCGTTCTCATACTGCCAGACGGCCTTCTGCTGCAGCTCCAGCTTCCGGGCGAGCATGTCGAACTTGTCCGTGAGAGCGGCGACATCCCGCTCCATGTCCTTGACGCCTGCGGACGCGAGCTTGAATTCGCTTTCGGCGATTTGAATCTCTTTGCCGATGAAGGCGATTTCGGCGTTGGCCTTCCGGACGGCCTCGCCCGCTGAGAACCAGTTGGTCTTTGCCAGCTCCAGCGAGGCGTTGCATTCGCCCATGGCGCCTACCGTTTCAATCACGGCGGCGGTGGCATTGTTCAGGGCTGTCTGCGCGTCTGTGACAGCGTCCGTGGCCTGCCTGATCTTTTCCGGATCGTTGACGGCCTGGGCTGCAGCCAGCTGTTCCTTCGCGGCGGCCAGTGCGGCTTCATACTGAGTGAGCGCCGTGTTCTGCAGAGCCAGCTTATCCTGGAGCAGCGCCATCCGCGCCTGCAGCGCGCCGACGTTCTGATCCATATCCCTGATGCCCGCCGTAATGGTGCTGAACCTGCTCTCCGCCAGCTGCATCTGTTTGCCGATGGACACGATCTCAGCGTTGGCCCGCTTAATCGCTTCTCCCGCAGAGAACCAGTTGGTCTGCGCCAGCGACAAAGAGGCGTTGCACTCAGTGATCGCGCCTTCCGTTTCCCTGACAGCTGCCTTGGCGTTATTGAGCGCTGTCTGGGCGTCCATGACCGCATCCGCAGCGGAGCGAATTCGCTCCGGATCGTTGACCTGCTGAGCGGCCACAAGCTGTTCCTTCGCGCCGGCCAAGGCTGTTTCATACTGCTGAACCGCCACCTGCTGCAGAGACAGTTTTTCCTGGAGCATGGTCAACTGGGCGGTGAGCCCCGCAACATTCTGCTCCATGTCCTTGACGCCCACAGTGGCCAGCCGGAACTCGCTCTCTGCCAGCCTGATCTGCTTGCCGACGGAGGTGATCTCCGTATTGGCCCGCTGGATGGCCTCCCCGGCTGAGAACCAATTCGTCTGCGCCAGTGACAGAGAGGCGTTTGTTTTGGCGATGGCCTGTTCCGTTTCCCGGACGGCGCTTTTCGCGGTGTTCAGGCGGGTATTTGCCGTGGTGACCGCGTCCGCCGCGTTCTGAGTGGCCTTGGTCAGCGCCGTGTGCTGGCCGGCGAGTCTGCGGAGCTCTTCGCCGGAGGTCTTGTATTCTTCCTTCAGCGCGTCCAGGTTGGCCTTGGCTGCAATGGCGGCAGAGTCGGACTCACCCAGCGTCCTGACATATTCCCTGTACTGGGCGGTTGTGCGGCTGACGCGGTCGTGGAGCGCGTCATGCTGGGCCTTAGCCTCCTCCAGACGCCTGGCGTAGTCGTTCTGCCGGGTGAAGCACTCCTGCAGCTTGTCGTTGGCGGCTTTGAGCGCCTTGGCATATCTTTCGTATCGAGATAGCTTGAGGCGAGGCTCTCGTGCTGGCTGTTGGTCAGCGTGATGACGACGGTGAATTCCGTTCCGACACCTTTTTCAGATTCGACGGAAATCGTGCCGTTCATCAGGTCCACGATGCTTTTCGTGATGGCCATTCCGAGGCCGGTACTGCCGTATTTGGTGCTGCGGCGGCTGTCCTCCTGGGTAAAGGCGTCGAAAATCTTCGGGATAAACGCCTTGTCTATGCCGATGCCCGTGTCCCGTATGCGGAATTCTATGGTGGAATGGTTGCCGAATACGGCTGTGCGCTCAACCGTCATTGTAACACGGCCGGGGGCGTCCGTAAACTTGATCGCGTTGGAGAGAATGTTGATGAGAGTACCTGCTTGAGCTTCATGTCGTCGCCGATGTAGTAGTTGCTGACGCCGCCCACGACACTGCACTCGTAATGCATTCTCTCTTCGCTGCACTGGGCTGTGACCATGGCGTTCAGCTGTTCCAGCATCCGGCTGAATGAAAACTCCTCCTTCCGGATCATGAGGCGTCCGGATTCGATCCGGCTCATGTCGAGAATGTCGTTGATCAGGCCCAGCAGATGCCGGGCGCTTTCTTCGATCTTCATCAGGTATTTGCGCGTTTCTTCGGGAATGGATTCATTCCGCAGCGCCAGACTGTCCAGTCCGATGATGGCATTCATGGGCATGCGGATTTCATGGCTCATACTGGACAGAAACGCCGTCTTTGCATTGTTGGCTTCCTCCGCCGCGGCCAGCGCCTCGCCAAGCGCCTTGTTTTTTGCCATGGCATCGCGCATTTCGGTGTCGATGATGGTCAGGCCAAGGCCCACCGCGTGCACGATGTGGTCGTCGCGGTTTTCAGCGTGGCGCACGCCCGCCATCCGGATCATCTCGTAGTATTCCTTACCGTCCCGCTGCGCCAGGTAACGATAGGCGATGATCAGATCGTTCGCCAGCGCTTCCCGCACGTGATCCGGATCGATAAACTGCAGGAAGCCTTCCCTGTAGTTTTCCGCAACGGAGTGATTTGCGTACCAGCTGAAGCGCTCATAATAGGGGAAATGCACCCCTTCCGGCGTCTGTTCGTGATCGTTCGGGTCGGCCCGATAGCAAACGGCGTCGTTATTGTCCAGATTGACGTGATAGACGCATCGGTAATCCGAAGCCAGTGCGGTAATCATTTTGTCCTGCTGTTCGCGGCGCTGCTGCTGCCTGAGCAGCTCTTCCTGCAGGGCGAGCCGGTCTTCCAGTTCCTGCTGTTTGACGCGCTGGGTTTCGGCCAGCTCTGCGTTGGCCTTTTCCAGCTCAATCCGGGCGGTTTCTTTGTCGTGGATCTCCCGTTTTGACCGCTTTGCATCCCGGAAGAGGAACAGGATGATCAGAACCGCGATGCTCAGGATCACGCTGCTGAAGATCGCCATATTGTCCCGGATCATATCGAAGAAAGAATAGCTGTAGAGCTGATCCGTATAGCGGAAGGCGAGATTCTGGGCGTAGTCTGACCCGAGTACATTGATTTCTCGGTTGAGCAGCTTTAAAAGGCCCTTGTTGCCGATCTGAACGCCAAAGCATCGGTCGTCTTCGCGGGTCGTCTGCAGGAGAGAAAGATCGCTGTACCGGCTGTTGCGCATAATGTCATTGGCCCTGAGGCCGTTCAGCGTCGTGCAGCCGACCTGTCCGTCGCTGACAGCCTTCAGGCAGTCGTTGATGGACGGATAGAGGGTGATCTGGGCGTCGGGATAATAGGTTTTGACAAAGTAGTACTGCATGCGGTTGTTTTCGTTGACCGCGAAATGCCGGGTGGTGGTCATGTCGTCATACTCGCCGTTATAGACCAGCTCAGTCGCCGTCGTGACGATGGCGGTGGACTGGGATATGCCGCTCTCCTCCGAATAGTACAGACCTCCGCCCACGGGGAACGCGACGTCGATTTCACCGGTTCCGAGGCTCGCGATCAGCGCGTCATAGCTGACAAAGCTTTTGTAAATGACGGCAACGTCCTCGATCCCAAGGGCTTTTATCATTCGGGGAATGAAATCCTTGACAAGTCCCGTGACATTTCCGGAAGTGTCGGTATCGCAATAGGGAAGGTAGTTTTTCAGATACCCGACGCTGAGCGTTTTGTGCCCATCAAGCCATTGCTTTTCCACCGTGGAAAAGGCGCGGCTGGCAATGCTTACCGGATAATACTTGCTGCGCAGGAAAGTGATGTAATTCGGTTCGTCCACTGAAAGCTCCGTCTGGGCGATGTTGAGTTCGTCCAGAAGATCCGGCCTCGACTTGCTGACGCACAGGTAGTAATTGGACGCGCCGAAAGCGTAAAGCACCTCCGCGTCTGCTCTTCCGTATGCGCCGTCGCCTTCCACGGCCATGATGTCCGTCTCATGGCTGTCAAAGGCCGCAAACAGCGGTTCGTAGTCGCGGTAAAGAAGGACCTCCGCCTGAACATCATTTTTTTCCAGAAATGCCCGCAGGGTGTCCACCATCGCGCTGTCAAGGACGCCGATGCGCTTTCCGCTCAGCGTGGAAGGCACGACCGTGATATCCTCGTCGGTAGCGTGTTTGATCAGGCTGTAGGTTTCGTTGCCCATGGCCGCGTCGGGATACCCGATGAGCGTTTCGCGCTCATCTTTCCATGCCAGGCCCGCGAGTAAATCGTTCTCGCCATCCAGCAGCTTTTGGTACAAATCGCTGAAATCACCGTAAACGTATTCGTATTTCCAGCCGGCATACTCGGACAGTTTCTGATAGTATTCGTAGGCGTAGCCGGTTTTGACGGTGTCCGGCTGTGTCCCTTCCTGGAATACTTCGTTTTCGTAGTAGCCGACGCGAACCGGCATGGTATCGTTGTCGGCGGCGGCAGAGAACGGGAACAAAAAAACGGCGAACAGAACGACACAAAGCAGCAATGCGTGGCGAGATTTACCTGCCCTGATGATCTTTTCAAAAGCCATCATACAACCTCCTTGGCGCTTTGCCGCCATTCGCGATCTGGTTCGGAAGCCAGAATCCTTCCCCTGCGAGGCAAAGCCGCGGGTTTAAGAAACGCAACGAAAGAAAACCGCTCCGGTGCTCCGCCATATCCCTTTCCGGGGGCGGTTTTGCATTAATACTGCGTTGACGGTGTCCAACGGTCTCCCTGTAAGGGATCGGTCAGCCACAGGCTGACTGATAGGTTGGACTGGTTAAGACTTCGCAGCGGGCGCCTGCGGAAACGCCATCTTTATGAGAAGAATGAACTGCGCTTTGTGCGTATCCCTCCCGAAACCGGCATTACCGCTCCGGCTTTCCCTTTTTGTTCCTGGCCGCATCCGCCGCCTGAAGCACGCTGGTCAGCGTTTTTATCATGACGTTGACGTCTACCGGCTTCGCGATATGTGCCTGCATGCCGGCGTTGAACGCCGCCTCGACGTCTTCCTTGAACGCGTTGGCCGTCATTGCCAGGATAGAAATGCCAGCCAGATCCTTGTCCGGCAGAGTCCGGATCGCTCGTGTGGCCTCATACCCGTCCATGACCGGCATCTGAATATCCATCAGGATCGCGTCGTAATAGCCCGGTTTGGCGGCGGACACCATATCCACGGCAATTTTTCCGTTTTCTGCGGTTTCTACGGTAAAGCCGGCCTGAGAGAGGATCATGCAGGCGATTTCCATATTGATGAGGTTGTCCTCTACCACCAGCAGCCGCTTTTCGGCAAAGTTAATCTCCGGCTCGGCCGGCTCCGTCTCCGCATCGACCGGCGGTTCTTTCTCGTCGGCGGGGAGGTCCTTCTCTTCCGCCAGCTGGAATTTCAGGCGAATGACGATCTGCGTGCCGCTGCCCGGCGCCGTCAGTACTTCGATGGATCCGCCCTTCAGGTCGATGATACTCTTTGTGATGGCCAGACCAAGTCCCGTGCCCTCGACGCCGCTGTCCGTAGATGTGCGTTCCCGTTCAAAGGCATTGAACATGCGCTCGGCGAATGCCTTTGACATGCCGATGCCGGTATCCTGCACGCGGATTTCATAGGCGCAGTAATCGTTTTCCGCGCCGCCGACTTCCAGAAGTGACGCGGTAATGGTTCCGCCCGAGGGCGTGAATTTGTAGGCGTTGCTGAGAATGTTCAAAAGCACGCGGTTGAGGTTTTTCCGGTCGCACCAGACGAACCGGTGCTGCACCTGACTCGTGTGAACCTGAAATGTCATGGACTTTTGCTTCATCTGCTCGGAGAAAAGATCCCGTATGCCGTCAAACATGGCGCAGAGATCGACCGGAACGAACTCCAGCTCGATTTTTCCGCTCTCGATGCGGCTCATTTCCAGGATGTCGTTAATGAGCACCAAAAAGTGCTGGCTCGACCCGTTGATCTTCTCCAGGTAATCGCGGATCTGCGGAGACGAAGGCTCTTTCAGCGCCAGACTCGTATAGCCGATGATTGCGTTCATCGGCGTGCGAATGTCGTGGGACATGTTGAAGAGAAACTGGCTCTTGGCCAGGCTGCTTTCCACGGCGTGGATCTTTTCGCGCTCCGCCGCTTCATGCTTTTTACGCACCACATTCTGCACGTACAGCATGATGGCGAGTCCCACAAAGACGACGGCGATCAGCACGATACCGCCCCAACGAAGCGTGGCTTTCATTTGTGCCGCATTCTCCTCGGCCCCCAAACGCTTCGCCAGCCACATGATTGCCGAGTATTCCAGCAGCGCAAACAGGACGACGCCCGACATGGACATGCCGCTGTACTCCGTCAGCGTCGTGCGGATCACCGTCCGCCAGTAAAACACGAAACCGATCAGACACCACGCGGACAGCAGGAGGAACGCCTCGCTGGCCATCGCTTCTATGGCCACCAGGCGTGGGACGATTTGCACGAAAGAGAAGACGACGGAGATGACCGTGCCCGTCGCGCCGGTCAAAACGATCCTTTTGTTGCCCTCGGCGCGGGCGATCTTGCAGGCCGCGGCGGAAGTGTATCCAAAGCCGACAATGGCGCCGAAGGAAGTCAGATCGACAAACCAGTTCAGGGTGTTCCTGCCCAGCATGGAAAGCAGGATGGACAGCACCATGATGAATACGATGCTGTAGGTCGTGCGGGAGAATCTTTCTGACAGGATCCGGTCTTCCGACATCGTGGAAAGGACGCGGGTGGTCGCCCTGTAGCCGCCGATGATGCCCGTCAGGATCGCCGCGACGGCGGTCACCGTCATGATGACCAGTCCCGGCATTCCCATGATCGACTTCGCGGCGCTGAAGGTGGGTACGGAATCGACGCCCTTCATTCCGTCCAGTCCGGCGATGTATTCCTGCCAGGAGGAAAAGCCGTCGGGAACCGATGCGACGCTGATCAGCGCCATCGAAATATAAGTGGCAGCGGCAAGGACGATGGATATGGAGACGATTCGCCGGCTTTTGCCGATGGGGAAGTTGAAGTGCGCGGTGTCGAAGGCGACCACGTCAAAGCCCACAAAACCCCAGGGCGCTATAATCAACAGACTGAAAACCGCGTAGCCCCTGTTCAGACCTAGAGACTGTTTCCAAACGCATAATCGACCAGGTTATGCAAGCAAAATACGAATACAACCAAGGTAAACAAACGACAGAAAGCGGGAAGCGAGCTTGTCAAAACGCATAGCAACACGACGAAACTCCTTGAGCTTGAG
>JAFXQO010000057.1 GCA_017527065.1 Clostridia bacterium | reverse complement strand
TGCCGTTTGTACATGGCAAGTCCTCCCGTAGATGCAAGGTTTTTCCCGTGAATCCTCAGTTTCACTTGCACCTATTATACCACAAATCGGGCTCTCACCCTTGACTTTATTATGTTTTTACTCATTCACAGGAGACACTAAGCTATCCAATTCACTTTTTATTCAAATCTACCTCCTTTCCCTTTGCGGAAAACGGAGCTTCGCATAAAAAGCAAGCCTTCCACGCAATCATGTGGTGATGGGTTAGGGAAATACCAATTTTAATTCTTCTATAAAGGGGCAATCAAAAATGGTATCTGCGCAATTATCGTTTCCTTCTATCCACAATACAATAATGCTGACCATGATGTTTGCTGTCTTTTATACTCAGCTCTTTCCCATACTTATTTCCTCTTGTTTCCCATGCTTACTTCCACTTTGTTCCCACTGTGGACGTTACTCTGGGAATTTACGTGCCTGACTTTTTGGCCTGTGATTGGCGGGGAGATTGGCATGATATTGCCTGCGCGGCTATCGTGGCTGGTCTGCCCGGGAAGACCTCAAACGCGGCAGTTTTGCCGATTTTGGGGCATTTTATCACAAATTTATCACATTACCACCTGTTTTTTTAGACTCAAATCCCTTATGCCATAATGCTTTTCAGGCTCTCCATTTTATCACAAATCTGTCATATGGCGGTGGAATACATGCCGTTCAGGGGCTTCGCCGCCTCCATTATCTTCTCCTGACAGAGATGTGCATAGATATTCATTGTAGTGCTTGCCGTGGCGTGCCCCTATAGGCCCTGAACCGTCTTCATACATACCGATCACAACGAACAGTCGGGCAATAGCTCCGTCCGCTTTCGCAATGCCCTTGGGATTCTCCCTCCCCGATATAAAGCGGATCATCAATGCCCGAAGCGAATCTGCCGCAGAAAAGCCAATGTTCCGGGATGGCATGGCCCAGCGCCGCTGTGCCGTACCGGCCACCAACTATTGCGAGCGGGAACGCGCCGGGAAACAAAAACGAAATATGCCATCCGACCGGCAATTAAGGGCATTAAGTCTACGCTGTGATAACACCTTGTTAAAAGCTATGTTTCGTGTTATAATCATAACACAATTTGAATTAGGAGGAAAAAGTATGGGTATTGTCAGGAAGTGGAACTCTTTGAGCCTGATCGTGCGTATCCTGATCGGTCTGGTCGTCGGCGCTGTGCTCGGCTTTGTCGTGCCGAAGGCGACGTGGATCGGCGTGCCGGGCGAGCTGTTTGTCGGCGCGCTGAAGGCCATCGCCCCGATACTTGTGTTCGTGCTGGTGGCTTCGTCGCTGGCGAACTCCAAAGGCGGCAACATGGCGAAATTCCGGACGGTCATCATACTCTACCTGTTCAGCACGCTGTGCGCGGCTATCGTGTCGGTGTTCTCCAGCTTCATATTCCCGGTGAAGATCCCGCTGACCGGACTGGACGCTGTGGACGCCTCCGCTGCGCCGCAGGGTATGGCGGAGGTGGTGATGAACCTGCTCAAGAGCATCATCGCCAACCCGGTGGATGCCCTCGCCAGCGCGAATTACATCGGCATCCTGTTCTGGGCCGTGATATTTGGCATTGCACTGAAGCTGGCCGCGCCAGCCACCAAGCAGATGATGGAAAACCTGGCCGACGCCGTTTCCACAGTGGTGCGCTGGGTGATCACCTGCGCGCCCTTCGGCATACTGGGTCTCATGTACACCGCGATCGCCACCAGCGGCTCGGAGATCTTCGTTACCTACGGCCGGCTGGTTGCCCTGCTTGTGGGCACGATGCTGTTCACCTCGCTGGTGGTGAATCCGTTGATCGTGGGCCTGGCGCTGCGCCACAATCCCTTCCCGCTGGTGTTCCGCTGCCTGCGGCAGAGCGGCGTCACAGCCTTCTTCACCAGAAGCTCCGCGGCAAACATCCCCGTGAACATGGAGCTGTGTAAGGATTTGGGATTGGACGAGGATCTGTATTCCGTGTCCATCCCGCTGGGCTCCACCATCAACATGGACGGCGCCGCGGTGACGATCACGATCTTCTCGCTGGTGGCGGCCTTCACCACCGGCGTGCCCGTGACCATTCCCATGGCCATCTTCCTGAGCATCGTAGCCACCTTCTCCGCCTGCGGCACCTCCGGCGTGGCTGGCGGTTCGCTGATGCTGGTGCCGCTGGGCTGCTCGCTATTCGGCATTTCCAATGACATCGCCATGCAGCTGGTGGGCGTCGGTTTCATCATCAGCGTGATTCAGGATTCCCTTGAGACCGCGCTCAACTCTTCCGGCGACGTGCTGTTCACGGCAACAGCGGAGTTCCACGAGTGGAAGAAGCAGGGCAGGAAACTGCCGCTGTAAGGAGGCATCGCCATGAAAACCATCAAGAGTGTCTATAAGATCGGCAATGGACCGTCGTCATCCCATACCGTCGGTCCCTTCCGCGCCGCGCAGCTCTTCGGCGCACGCCATCCCGAAGCCGATCGCTTCAAGGTGACGCTGTACGGCTCGCTGGCCTTTACCGGCGAGGGGCACGGCACCGGCAGGGCCATCAGGACCGGCCTGCCGGGGGCCGAAGTGGTGTTCAACCGCGAACAGACGGACCTGCCCCATCCGAATACCATGCTGTTTGAGGCTTTCAAAGATGGGGAACGGATCGGCATCAACCGCATTTTCTCCATCGGCGGCGGTTCCATCCGCATCGAGGGCGAGGATTCCGATGAGGAAATCGAGGTCTATCCCCAGAAAAACTTTACGGATATCCTGAATATATGCAAGCAGCGCAGCATGAATCTCTCGCAGTTCATCGGCCGCATGGAGGATCCCTCCCTGCGGGAGAGCCTGCATACCGTGTGGGAGGCCATGAAGGATTCCATTCAGCGCGGGCTCCGGGCGGAAGGCATCCTTCCCGGCGGACTGGGCGTTGCGAGGAAGGCGAAGCTGCTGTATGAAAAGCGCTGCTACAATGAGAGCGCCGACGTGACGATGAATCGCGTGATCGCCGCCTACGCCTATGCCGTCAGTGAAGAAAACGCCGATGAGAACATCGTGGTCACCGCGCCGACATGCGGCAGCTGCGGCGTGCTGCCCGCCGTGATGTACTATATGGAGCACGAACGGGGTTTTCCGGAGGAAGAGATATTGGACGCGCTGGCTGTGGCGGCGCTGATCGGCAACGTCATCCGCACCAACGCCTCCATTTCCGGCGCGGAGTGCGGCTGCCAGGCTGAGATCGGCAGCGCCTGTTCCATGACCGCCGCAGCGCTGGCCTCTCTGTACGGGATGAACATTGACCAGATCGAATACGCCGCGGAGATCGCCATGGAGCACAACCTGGGCCTGACCTGCGACCCGGTGAAGGGGCTCGTGCAGATTCCCTGCATCGAGCGCAACGCCGTCGCCGCCATGAGGGCCATCAGCGCGGTGAACCTGTCCCGGTTCCTGTTCTCCACCCGCAAGATCTCATTCGACGAGGTCGTCGCCACTATGTACCGCACCGGCAAGGATATGGACGAGAAGTACCGCGAAACCTCCCACGGCGGCCTGGCGCAAATCTATTATGCCCAATGAGCGGCACGAAAGCGTATTGAATCGTCATGGCAGAAAAGGACTCGTCGGAATTTATGAAAAACATCAGTCATTTCCGCCGCCTTCCGGTTATCAGGGATGAAGATGGCTCGGGAGATAGTCATGCCTCTTTTACCGAAGATTAAGACGGGAATGATTAGATAAAAGCATAAAAGCCATTTAGCCGCCCAAATGGGCGGCATTTGAAAAATGCCTGATTTGCCTTTGTAAAGGTATATTGAATTGAGTATTGACTTTCTCAGCACATTAATGTAAAAT
Organism: Clostridia bacterium; assembly: GCA_017527065.1. Classification (GTDB taxonomy): domain Bacteria; phylum Bacillota; class Clostridia; order Christensenellales; family Aristaeellaceae; genus Firm-10. The sequence continues at coordinate 31,113 of JAFXQO010000057.1, read as the reverse complement.
TATTGTATCGGCAAAGAACCGTGAGGATAAGGAGGAGGAATATCATGAAGAAACTGTTAGCGCTATGCCTGACTCTGGCCCTGATCGCGGGCATGATGGGCGCAATGGCCGGTTCGGCTGTTGCGGATGGAGAAAAGGTGCATCTGGTATTCGCCGAGCGGTACGGAAGCACCACGCGCACGGCCGCGCTTCGCGCCCTGCTGGACGAGTTTGAAGCCGAGAACCCCGACATCGAGATCGAACTGATTTCGCCGCCCCTGGAGTCCTCTCAGCAGAAGATCACCCAGATGCTGATGGCGAAGAACCAGCTGGATCTGCTGGAAGTCACCAGCTGGGAGCGCGCCCAATACATCGAGAACGGCTGGCTTTACAACCTGAAGGATTTCTTCACCGATTATGCCGAGCAGGAAACCTTCACCGACAGCGTCAAGTCCTCGCTGGCCACCACGGACGGCAGCATCTACTGCATGCCTCTGGGCTGCTATGAGCGCATGATCTATTACCGCGTGGACTGGATGAAAGAGCTGGGCCTGGAATTCCCCGAGCCCGGCGAGGAGTGGACCTTCGACGCCCTGTATGACATCGCCAAGGCCATGACCGATCCCGAGAAGGGCCGGTACGGCTGGGCGCTGCGCGGCGGCGGCAACTCGTATCAGCAGTTTGTGCAGCAGGTCGCCCTGGCGGCGCTGGGCTTCGACAACCTGCTCTCCGAGTATGAGCCCCTCTTCACCAAGGAAGGCACCAGCATCTATCGCACCGAAGCCGCCAAAAAGGGCATCGAGTTCCAGCTGAAGTTCTATAAGGACTGCTCGCCCGCGGACTCCGTGGCATGGCTGTTCTCCGATCAGGTGAACGCGTTCTCCTCCGGCATCTGCGGTATGCTGATGCAGGACTGCGACTGCATCGGCTCCTTCGTGGATTCCATGGAGGAAGGCACCTGGGCCACCTATCCGATGCCCATCGACGCGGTAACCAAGGAAGCCACCATCGGCCGCGGCTTCGACGGCTGGGGCATGCCCTCCTACACTGAGCATCCCGAAGAGGCCTGGCGCGTGCTGGCCTTCCTGGGCTCCGCTGAGATCAACGCCCGTTTCTGCAAGGAATACGGCGTGATCCCGGTGCACACCACCGCGGCGGAGTATGAGGAATCCTTCTCGACGGGCTACTATGCTCCGTATATCTACATGTTCAGCCATCCCGAGTACTACAAGTCTTCCGGCGGTGTCGATCTGCCCTACACTTCCTACAGCTCCGAGTTTGGCAAGTCCTCCGACGTGGATCTGCAGAACATCCTGCTGGGGAACGCGGACATTGACGAGGTCCTGGAAAAGTGGGCCGAAGGCTGGGAAGAGCAGCGGGAAGAATACGGCGGATACGAAGGATAATGCCTATTTCCAGATAAGCTTTGATATGGGTAACGGCTTTCCCGCACGGCGGGAGAGTCGTTACCCTATCTCATAACCGCAAGGGGAGATTTGATCTGTGCGCAGCAATAAAAAAAACCTGGCCAGAAACACAAAACGGGATCGGCTTTTCATCTTCTTTATGCTGGCGCCGGGCATTTTGCTCGTGGCCTTGTTTTGTTATTATCCCTTTCTGAGCGGTATACCGTACGCCTTCAAGCGCTACTCGCTGCTCAATCTGAGCCGGACGAAGTGGATCGGCCTGAAAAATTTCGAGACGCTTTTTACGGAAAAGGAGTTTCTGCAGACCATACCCAACACGATCAAATGGGTCTTTATCTCGCTGATCTTGCAGTTCACGATCGGCTTTATGCTCGCGCTGTTTCTTAAAAACAAGTTCCGCGGCCGCGGTATCTATCAGGGCGTCATATTTTTCCCGTGGGCTGTGTCGGGTTTTCTCATCGGCATATTGTGGCGCTGGATCTATAACGCCGCCTATGGCCCGCTCAACGCGCTGCTGATCGCGCTGGGCCTTGTGAATCCCGCCAATCCCATTGGGTTCCTGTCAAATCTGGACACGGCGTTTCCGTCGGCCATCGCCACCAACGTGTGGTATGGCATCGCTTTTTTCACCATCACCATTCAGGCGGCCCTGCAGGGCGTGCCCACGGAGCTGTATGAGGCCAGCGAGGTGGACGGCGCGGGAAAGGTGTATCAGTTCTTCAAGATCACGGTGCCGTATATTCGCCCAGTCCTCATCCTTTCAACGCTTCTGCGCTCCATATGGATCTTCAATTTTGCGGATCTGATCTATTCCCTGACCCGTGGAGGCCCCGGCGGCACCACGGAGATCATGACGTCGTACATGCTCAATCTGATCATATTCCAGTCCAACATCGGCAAAGCCAGCGCTGTCGGACTGATCATCATCGTGCTTCTGCTGATCTGGTCTACGGTTTATCTCAAGCTGTCCCGCTTTGAAGAAGAAGGTGATTTCTGATGAAAAAGCCTTCCCTGATTTACAGGATCATCAAGGTCGTCATACTGGCGGGATTCGCCGTGGTCATCGTCTTCCCCTTTTACTGGATCATCATCACGTCGCTGAAGGAGACAAAGGAGATATTCTCTGTTCCCATAAGCTTCTTTCCGCGCAAATTCTCGCTGCAGAATTATCGGGATCTTTTCCAGATGCTCGACTTCGGGCGGTATATACTCAATTCAATCCTCGTGTCGATTGTGGCGGCCAGCGGGGCTTCTGTTGTATCCCTGTGCGGCGGCTACGTGCTGGCCCGGTTCAATTTCAGGGGCAAGCAGATCGTCATCTACTTCTATCTGATTACCCAGATGCTGCCTTCTTTCATCGGCCTGGCGCCGCTGTATCAGATGCTTTCCTGGGCGGGCATGATCGATAAGCTGCCGTCGCTGATGCTCCTCAACGCCACATGGCTGATCCCGTACTCCACCATCACCATCCGCGGCTATCTGATGCGCGTTCCCAGGGCGCTGGAGGAATCCGCCATGATAGACGGCTGCAACCGGATCCATGCCCTGGTCCGCATCGTATTCCCGCTGATTCTGGCCGGCTTCTCCGCCACGTTCAGATTCTGCTTCGTGCAGGCCTGGAACGACCTGTTCAGCCCCATTATGTACATGAACAGGCAGATCAACTACACCATCCCTGTGGCGCTAAACTATATGGTCCAGAAGAACGACATCCGCTGGGGCGAGCTCTCCGCGGGCGCGGTGATCGCCGTGGTGCCCACTGTGATCATGTTCGCCTTCGCGCAGAAATACGTGGCGGCCGGTTTGATCGCCGGCGCTGTGAAGGAGTAATACTGTCGCGCATGTCTTGGACGTCAATTGGCATAGAACACCCTGCCGCCGGCGAAACCCACCCTGCGCCCGAGTGTACGACTGTATCATTTAAAAGGAGGATACAAAAATGAAACCGGAACTGGAAAAACGCTGCGCGGAATTCATAGCCAATCGGGACACGGTGCAGAAAGCGTTCAGGTGGGACGACGGCGCCATTCATTCCCTATGCGCCAATATATTCTGCGCATGCGGACGCATGGCGGACGCGGAACGCCTCAAGGCGTGCGGCAAGGTCATTGAAGGACAGACGGGGCTCTTTTCCAAATTCCGGGGAAAGACCCGCCCCATACTGTGCTCCATGCTGGCGCTGGCGGACGATCCGGAAGAGCGTATGGCGCTGGCCAATGAATACTACAACCTGCTGAGGCAGGAGTTCAAAGACACGGAGTATCTGGCGTTGGCCGCGTTCCTGCTCACCGGTCTGGGAGAAAGGAACCGGATGGCGGAGAAGATCGTGCGCGGGAAGGAACTGTACCGCCGGATGGACAAGGAGCATCCCATCCTCACAGACAATACAGACAGCGTCTTCGCCGTCATGCTGGCTTTCTCCGAAAAACCAGACGACGAACTGATCGGGGATGTCGACGCGTGCTATCAGGCCCTGACGAGCCGTTTCTCGAAAGGCGCCGCGCAGACGTCGGCCCAGATCCTCGCCATGGCCGCCGGCGCGTCGGGCGAAAAGACGCAGCGGATGTTCGAGCTGTACGACGCCCTTCTGGCAGCGGATATCAGCTACGGCAAGTCCCGTGAACTGGCTCCCCTCGCGGCGCTGTCCCTTGCGGACGCCTCCGTTCCCGCCCTGGTGGAGGAGATATGCGAGGCGGATGAGTATCTGAAAGGCCAGAAGGGCTACGGCTCCCGAAAGGAAGACCGGGAGAAGCGCGCCATGCACGCCGTCATGATCGTATCCACCCAATATGCGGGCGCGGGTCTGGTGAACTCCTCCGTGATGGCCAATACGCTGGACATGCTGATCGAGAAGCAGATCGCCATGTACGTCTCATTGATCAGCAATGCCGTGCAGTTTGCGGCCAGCGCCCTCGCCAGTTTGCAGGAATCGAAAGATGAAAAAGAGGAGGAAACAGGCGAAGGAACCGGTGATGAATCTCAGCCTGGAGAATAACGCTTTGTAACGTCAGATTTCGACATGTAAAACGAAAAGCAAAAGAAAAAGTCAGCTGACCAACTATCGCGGGTTCGCTGACTTTTTCTTGTAGCTATGCCATGACGGGGCGGGATGGCAGGATAATTATGCGCGACGGGCCGCCCGTCACCGCACCTCGATTTTCCCCAGCACTTCGCCCACGCGCTCGTGAAGCACCAGCGTGGCGCGGCTGTCGGCGCTGGTGGCGTCGCGGTTGATCACGACCAGGTCGCGGCCGCTGAAATAATCCAGGAAGGAGGCCGCGGGCTGCACCGTGAGACTGGTGCCGGCCACGATCAGCACGTCCGCCCGGGAGATTTCGCGGCAGGCGCCGAGGATGGTCGGCTGGTCCAGCGACTCGCCGTAGAGCACCACGTCCGGCTTGACCACGCCGCCGCAGGCGCAGCGCGGCACGCCGGTGGTGTTCAGGATGAAATCCAGGCCGTATTTTTTGCCGCATTCCAGGCAGGTGTTCTGAAACACCGTGCCGTGCAGCTCGTAGACCAGCTTGTTGCCCGCCTTGCGGTGCAGGCCGTCGATATTCTGCGTCACGATGCCGCGCAGCTTGCCGGCCTGCTCCAGCTCGTAGAGCTTTTTGTGGGCGGCGTTGGGCTCGGCGTCCGGGAAGAGCATCTTGTCGCGGTAAAACGCGAAGAATTCCTCGGTGTGGGTGTAGAAGAAGGTGTCGCTCAGTATGGTCTCGGGCGGATAGGCGTATTTCTGGTTGTACAGTCCGTCCACGCTGCGGAAATCCGGGATGCCGCTCTCCGTCGACACGCCGGCCCCGCCGAAGAACACGATGCGCTTTCCCTTGTCGATGATCTCCTGCAATGTCTTCATGGCTCTTTCGCCTCCCTGAACACATTATAGCCTCTCCGGGGGCGGTTGTAAAGATGGTAATGAGAGAGAAAGAGAACGAAGGCCGGCTCGTCAGGAGCCGGCCTTCGCGGTGTTCATTCAGTTTTGCCTTTCAGCCTGCAATCAGGCGTCTTCCTTGTTGCTCTTGCGGCGGCGGGAGAGGATGAAGATCACGACGCCAGCGGCCAGCATGAGGGCGTAGGGCGCGAAACGAGCGGCGTAGCCGGTCGGGGAGATCTGAGTCAGCGTGTTGGTGAAATCTATAGTTATGTTAGAATCGCTCGACATATTAGCAGTAGCATCAGTCTTTGCCGCAACGGTTGCATCCGCAGTACCGGACCAGTTTTCCCACGCGACGGAGGCAGCGGCCAAATTGTTGGTCGCGCCTGACGTTTCGACGGTGTAGGTGGTACCAGTCACATCATTGTACTCTTTCACGGTTACAGTCGTGCCAGCGGGAAGACCGGTGAAAGTGACGCTGTCACCATCTCCGAATTTCGCAGCATACAGCACACTGTTCAAGTTCGTCGCACTTGCCCAACCGTTTGTGGTATAGTCCTGCGCAGTGGGCGAAGCAAATGTTCCAGTATAGCTACCATTTGTTGCTCCACTCCCGGTCACAACAGGAAGAGTAGCCGCTATAACGGTTGTATTCGCAAAGTCGAAGAGGAACTCAAAGTCATGAGTTTTCTGCATGTCGTCATTGACAAGGGTTTTGTTGACGGTAACGTTGAAAGTATAATAAGCGTCCGCTTCCTTGGAGTTGCTCGAATCAGAAGTGAAGCCAGTGGTCTTATACAGTGTTGCTTCATTATTTCCAGAAGAAGTACCCACAGGCTGGTCATCAGTGGTAAGCAGTGCATATCCGTACACATCCCACTCAGCGGCCGTTGTACCATTATTAAAGGTTGAATTCTGCTTTACATAAACATCAAGATAACGAGCATGGCCGGTATCGCCTTCGATGACGCCATTACTACCATATGTATATCCGGATTCGGTAATCACATAACGATAAATACCGGGAGCACCGAAAACGACGCCAGAGAAATCAATATCGATCCACTTGGTATTCGCCGTACCGGCAGCTGTTGCATTCAGCTGTTCGGCCGCGCCGCTAGCTCCGTTGGTGTTCTCGGGCGCGTAAGTCAACGTCGTAGTAGCAGCGGTTGAAGAAGTCGTAACAGCCGCAGTGCTGTTGGTTTGCGTCGTCATGCTGACACCAGTACCAGTGAACACACCAGCTTTAGTATAGGCAGTGTTGCTATTGGCATCCGTTACGAGCTTGTTTGCGGAACCTGCCGAAATCCCATACGTATAAGATGCGGTCGGCTCGTTGACGGTGGCGCTGGCCGTGTTGTAAACCGTGATCTCTTTGAGAATACGGACAACCTCGTTTATGGTTGTGAGTTCCGTAGCGTCATGCATGGTAAGCGACTGGCCATCCGCCAGCACGGTAGTGCTCATCCCCAGCACCATCATGACCACGATCACGATCGCGCCAATCTTCTTCAAAGTCTTCATTCTTCCTTCCCTCACCTTTCTGCTTGGAATTGCAATTCCTTGGGCCTCAGCCCCGGTCGGTCGTGCGCGCACTGCCCTGCCAAGCGCCGCTTGCAGGCAGCGCGTCCGGTCGCTTCAAAATCTCTCTCTTCCTTAACAACCGTCGCTCCAGCCCCGCGGGGAGGCGCGGCGAACGCACAATCCTATCTCCAGAAGCGCCCACTTAAACAACAGTATTATAGCATAGCGCGTTTCCAGTGTCTAGGGGTCTTCTGGAGAAAAATGGGATTAAGATTACGTTAAGGCCGGATCATAAACATCTTGACAGCCGCGCCACGAAGCCGTATAATATATGCGAAGGGCGAACCACGCACGCGGTTGCTCCTTCGGTTCCAACTAACTCTTGTGATTACGCATCACAAGAACAGCCGTCACTTGCCAGAGTGGCGGCTGTTCTCTTTGCGACGCGTGTTTTTTCCGTTCGAGCCGCGGCCTCACGCCGCGCTCTTTATCTTGTATGTGCGCACGATGCGGGCGACGCGCTCGCGGATGTCGGGCTTGTTGTCGTAGGCGGCCAGCATCAGGTCGACAAGCTGGGCCAGGAACTCGTCCGTGTCGAAGGGGATGGGCTGGCCGATGTGGATCAGGCTGTTTTCGGTCTTTTTCAGGCCCTCCTCGGCCATCAGCTTTTCCTCGTAGAGCTTCTCGCCGGGGCGCAGGCCGGTGTATTCGATCTTGATGTCCACGTCCGGCTTGAAGCCGCTCAGGCGGATGAGGTTGCGGGCGAGGGTGTCGATCTTCATGGGGCTGCCCATGTCCAGCACGAAGATTTCGCCGCCGTGGGCGTAGGTGCCCGCCTGCATCACCAGGCTGACGGCTTCGGGGATGGTCATGAAGTAGCGGATGATGTCCGGATGGGTCACCGTCACCGGGCCGCCCTTCTCGATCTGCCTTTTGAAAACCGGAATGACCGAGCCGTTGCTGCCCAGCACGTTGCCGAAGCGCACCGCCACGAATTCCGTTTTGATGTCCTGGAAGGCGCGGCTCGCGCCGTCGCCGGTCAGCTCCACGCCGTCGTGGGTGAACAGCTGGGGCAGCTCGTTGGCCTTGCCCTCCTTGATTTTCCTGTCGAAGGACTGGATCACCATCTCGCACAGCCGCTTGGAAGCGCCCATGATGTTGGTGGGGTTCACGGCCTTGTCGGTGGAGATCAGCACGAAGCGCTCGCAGCCGTGCACCATGGCGGCGTAGGCCGTCTTGTAGGTGCCGACGGCGTTGTTCTTGATGCTCTCGCAGGGGCTGTCCTCCATCAGGGGCACGTGCTTGTGGGCCGCCGCGTGATACACCACCTGCGGGCGGTACTCCTCGAATACCTGGAACATCCTGCGGCTGTCGCGCACGGAGCCGATCAGCGTCACCAGGTTCAGGTCGGGATACTTCTCCTTCAGCTCGAGCTGGATGCTGTAGGCGTTGTTTTCGTATATGTCGAGGATGATGAGCTGCTTCGGGCTGTGCCCGGCGATCTGGCGGCACAGCTCGGAGCCGATGCTGCCGCCGCCGCCCGTCACCAGAACGGTCTTGCCGCTGATGAATCTGTAAACGCCCTCCATATCGGTGCGGATGGGCTCCCGGCCCAGCAGATCCTCCACCTCCACCTTCTTCATCTGGCTCACGGTCACGTCGCCCTTCACCAGCTGGTAGATGCCCGGAAGCTGCCGGAGCTCGCAGTCGGTCTCCTGGCAGATGTTCAGTATGTCGCGCCGCTGTTCGCCCGTGGCCGTGGGAATGGCGAAGAAAATCTTCTCAACCTTGTATTGCTCCACCGCCGAGAGGATCTCGTCGCGCCCGCCCACGACCGGCACGCCGTCGATCAGGCGGCCCCACTTGTTCGCGTCGTCGTCGATCAGGCACACCACCTGGTCTTCGGTCTCGCCCGAGTGGTTTATGTCGCGCAGGATCGCCTGGCCCGCCGCGCCCGCGCCGATGAGCATCACGCGGTGATAGCTCTGCTGGTGGCGCGCCTTGTCCTTGAGCAGCATCAGGAAGCGGAATATGAAGCGGATCGCCAGCGTGAGGCAGAACTGCAGCATGTATCCCAGCGCATAATAGAGGTAGGACATGCGGCTGGTGATGCCCAGCGCCTTGATGGTGATGGTCATGCCCACGATGTGGATCACGTAGGTGATGGCCGTGGCGGCGATCAGGCGCAGAAGCTCCGAATAACTGGCGAACTTCCAGATGCTGCGGTACAGCCTGAACGCCGAGAACACCGCCACGCACAGCACGCAGTAGATGGGCAGGAAGTGCGTCAGGGGCCGCAGATGATTCACCGGGATCTTGGAAAAGGTCATGTCGAAGCGCAGCATCAGCGCGAGGAAATACGACACGCAGATGGCGGCCGCGTCGTACAGCATCATCAATGCCGCAAAAACGCGCCACTTTCCGATCCGGCTGACGATCCCGTTGTTCTTGTTCTCAGCAAGCATTGCGATCAATTCCTCATTGTATATTCAGCCGCCCGGGCGGACGGCGCATAAGGGCAGTCTTGTTTATTGTTACAAAAGCATTGTACTTCTTTTTATTTTCTTTGTCAATGAATAAATGGTTTATTCTGCAATTCAATTATGTGAAAGATGAAATATCGGCCCGGCCGGGCGGTTGCCATTTGCGCCGGCTTGATGTATACTGGATTCAATCAAAACGACGGGAGGCTGCGAGCATGAAATTCAGCAACGGCTGCTGGGTGGACGCCGAAAGCACGGCGATCTTTTCCCCCGCGCAGGTCTACGAATACGCCATCGAAGCGGACCGCGTCCGCCTCACCTGCCCCACGGGGCGCGTAACCAACCGCGGCGCGACGCTGGGCGGCGTCGTGCTCACTGTGGAGATCGCCTCACCCGCGCCCGGCGTGCTCCGCGTGAAAACCTGGCACTACGCCGGCGCGCTCAGCCGCGGCCCCGCTTTCGGGCTGGCCGACCCTGTGGCCGGCTGCCTGCGGGCCGAGGCGCGGGAGGGAAAAATCATCGCCAAGAGCGGCGATTTGGCGGTCGAGATCGACCTGGACAGCGCCCGCATGGTCTTCACCCACGGGGGCCGCCGCCTCACGGCGCTGGAAAACAAGGGCCTGAGCTACGTCAAGACGGCCTGGAACGGGCTCTATTACGACCCCTCCTCCGAGGACGCCCATATGCGCGCCCAGCTGGAGCTCTCCGTAAACGAGCGCGTCTACGGCCTGGGCGAGCGGTTCGGCCCCTTCGTGCGCAACGGCCAGTCCGTCGACATGTGGAACGAAGACGGCGGCACCTCCACCGACATCGCCTACAAGAACATCCCCTTCTACCTCTCCAGCCGCGGCTACGGCGTGTTCGTGAATCACCCGGAGCGGGTGTCCTTCGAGATCGGCAGCGAATTCGTGAGCAAGGCGGGCTTCTCGGTGAAGGGCGAGTCACTGGACTTCTTCCTCATCGACGGGCCGTCCCCCAAGGACGTCCTCTCCCGCTACACCGCCCTCACCGGCCGGCCGGCCATGCCCGCCCCCTGGACCTTCGGCCTGTGGCTGTCGACCTCGTTCACCACCGACTACGACGAGAAGACCGTCTCCGCCTTCGTGGACGGCATGGCGCGGCGCGGCATTCCCCTGAGCGTGTTCCACTTCGACTGCTTCTGGATGCGCGCCTTCCGCTGGTGCGATTTCACCTTCGACCCCGCCATGTTCCCCGATCCCGCCGGCATGCTGAAGCGGCTCAAGGACAGGGGCCTGCGCATCTGCCTGTGGATCAACCCCTACGTGGGCCAGGAATCACCCCTGTTCGAGGAGGGCGCGAAGGCGGGCTACTTCCTTAAAAGGAAGGACGGGAGCGTCTGGCAGTGGGATATGTGGCAGCCGGGCCTGGCCATCGTGGACTTCACCAATCCCGCCGCGCGCGCCTGGTACGCCGGAAAGCTCAGCCGCCTCATCGACCTGGGCGCGGACTGCTTCAAGACCGACTTCGGCGAGCGCATCCCCACGGACGCGGTCTACTTCGACGGCAGCGACCCGGAGAAGATGCACAACTACTATACCCAGCTCTACAATAAGACGGTGCGCGACGTCCTCGCCGAAAAGAAAGGCGCGGACCAGGCGTTCCTGTTCGCGCGCTCGGCCACGGCCGGCGGCCAGCAATTCCCCGTGCACTGGGGCGGCGACTGCTGGAGCAGTTACGAAGCCATGGAGCAGACGCTGCGCGGCGGCCTGTCGCTCACCCTGTCTGGCTTCGGCTTCTGGAGCCACGACATCGGCGGCTTCGAGCAGCGCTCCACCGCGGACATCTACAAGCGCTGGCTGGCCTTCGGCCTGCTCTCCAGCCATTCCCGGCTGCACGGCTCCTCCTCCGTGCGCGTGCCCTGGAGCTACGACGAGGAGGCCGTGGACGTGGCGCGCTTCTTCACCCGCCTCAAGATGCGGCTGATGCCCTACCTCTACCGCGCCGCCTGGGAGGCCCACGAGACCGGCGTGCCGGTCATGCGCGCCATGGCCCTCGAGTTCCCCCAGGACCGCAACTGCGACTACCTGGCCACCCAGTACATGTTCGGCGAAAGCCTGCTGGTCGCGCCGGTTTTAAACGACGAGAGCCGCGCGGAATACTACCTGCCAGAGGGCCGCTGGACCCATGTCCTCACCGGCGAGACCCGGGAGGGCGGGCGCTGGTACCGGGAGCATTGCCCCTACCTGAGCGTGCCGCTGTTTGCCCGGCCGGGCAGCGTGATCCCCGTGGGCGCGAAGGACGACGGCCCGGAGTACGACTACGCCGACGGCGTGACCTTCTTCGCCTACGCGAAGGACGGCGTGTTCGGGGGCGGGGCCGAGGTCATCGGCATGGACTGCCGCCCGGCCTGCTCTGTCAAATTGACAGGGGACAAGGCGGGCTGCACGGTCGCCTTCGAGGGCAACAAGCCCTGTCAGGTTGTGCTGACGCGCGCCAAGGCCCCGGCGTCCGTGGAAGGCGCGCCCTTCGAGGCCCGGGAGGACGGGCTGGTCATCTCCTTCGCCGCCTCGGGCGAGGCGAAGATCACCTTCTGACGCGCAGCTGCCAGAAGGCCACGGCCCCGGCGGCGGCCACGTTCAGGGAATCAATTCCGCGCTGCATAGGGATCATGGCGGTGTAATCACAGGCGGCCACGGTGGCCGGGGCCAGGCCGTCGCCCTCCGCGCCGAGTATCACGGCGAGCTTTTCCCCGGCGGCGATGCGCCGGTCGTCGATGGGCAGGGCGGTTTCGTCCAGCGCCATGGCGCAGGTTATAAATCCCATTTCCTTCAGGCGGGCGAGGCCCTTTTCGGGCCAGTCCGCCTTTTTTTCGCCCAGGCGCGCCCAGGGCAGCCGGAACACCGCGCCCATGCTCACGCGCACGGCGCGGCGGCCCAGCGGATCGCAGCAGCCGGGCGTCAGGAGCGCGGCGTCCATGCCCAGCGCCGCGGCGCTTCGGATGATCGCGCCCACGTTGGTGGGGTCCAACACGTCCTCCAGCACCACCACGCGCCGCGCCCCCTGGCACACGTCCTCAGCCCGGCGCGGCGCGGGCCGTCGCATCGCGCAGAGCACGCCCCGGGTGAGCTCGTAGCCGGTCAGCCGCGCGAGCAGCTGATCGTCCGCGGTGTAGACGGGAACGTCCCCGCAGCGCGCGAGAAGCCCCCCGGCCTTGCCCGCGATGTGCCGCCGCGCCATCAGCAGCGACACCGGCTCGCAGCCCGCGTCCAGCGCGCAGAGAATGACCTTCACGCCCTCCGCGATGAACAGCGCCCTTTCGGGCGACTGCTTCGCCCGCAGCTGCGGCTGGGTCAGCCGGGCGTAGACGTCCAGCGCCGGATCGCTGAAATCGGATATTTCGATGATGCTCGGCATTTCCGCGCCTCCCTATCTGTCCGCCGTGAGCACATAATCGCGCATTTCCCGGATGAAGCCGGCCTTTTCCAGCCAGGGCGCGAGGGCGGCGGGATACTCCTTCACCGTCAGGATGCGCAGGCGGGGATAGATCTTCCCTGCCCGGAAAGCGGCGGCCAGCGCCAGAACCGCGGCCTCGCTGCCCTGGGGCGCGCGCAGGACCGCGCCCTGCCGCTCGGCGACGAGGGCCACGCGGCCCGCCTCCAGAACGACGGCCGTGCCGGGCACGCAGAGGAATGCCTCCTCTCCGCTCCGGTCCAGGGGCAGCACGCGCCCCCAGGCCTGGGCCGGGTCGGCGGCGCACAGGCACACGCAGTCCGCCTCCGGCCGGCGCAGGCGCTCGCTGATCCTGTCAAAATCCGCCGCCCGCACGAACTGCGCGCCGGACAGGGTGCGCACGAAGTAGCCCCGCCGCGCTTCGCCGGTGTATTCCATGCGGCGCAGCAGCGTCAGCGCCTCGGAAAACGTCAGGCCCTCGGCGGCGGCGGTCTCCCGGCAGACGACGCCCCAGCGGTCGAAGGCCCGGTCGAGGCGGGCGGATAAGTCCTCGCCCAGCATGGGCCGGGCGAGCTCCCAGCGGCCGCCGTCGGTCTGAGCCAGGCGGGCCCGCACGCGCCGCTTCGCGCTGGAGGAGGCCGGCGTGGTTCTCAGCGGCGCGAGGCTGTCGCACACCGCGTCCCCCGCCAGGGCCATGCGCTTCAAAACGTCCCGCACGGGGATGCCGTGCAGCGCGGCGGCCAGGGCGTAGGTGAAGCTGGCCCCCCGGCGCAGCAGCAGCGCCCGGGTTTGGGCGGCCTCGTCGGAGGGATCATGGGCCGGCGGCTCGGCGTCCCAGTCCACCCGGTCGGCGGGAAAGAAGGCCAGCTTCGCGCCGTCCTCGCTCAGCCGCCAGACCGCCTCCCCCGCGGCGAGCAGCCCGTCGATCATGCCCTCCCGGTAGGCGCTGGTGCGCGCGGGCAGAACCGCGCCCTCCCACAGGGGCACGGGCAGGTACAGCCCGTAGAGCCGCCGCAGGGCCGCGGCCAGCCGCTCCCGGGGCGACCCGGCGAAATCAATCTGCCAATGGGCCAAGAGCGCCGCGTAGGCCGCAGGTTCGGCGGTTTCCACGGCGCGGCGGCGGGCGGTCAGGGTGAGGCGCTGGGCGCGGCGGTACACCTCGGCGTGGATGAACAGCCCGTCCTCCCGGACGACGGCCCCTTCCCGGACCAGCGCCTCCAGCGCGGCGGCGATTCGGGCCCCGGCCAGGTCGTAGCGCTCGGAAAGCGAGGCGACCTCCTGCGCGCCGCGATAGCGCAGACACCGGCGCAGCACCCGGCGCAGCGCCTCCCCGTCGCCCTCCCTGAGCGCGGCGTCGTAAAGTGTCTCCTGCTCGGCGGCGATCCACAGACCCGGCTCGATATAAAGCGCCCGCCCGGCGTCCAACAGCGCGCTCATCCACTCGAAGGGCGCGTCCGTTTCCCCGGCGGTGAGATCGCCCTCGATCATCAGCTTTTCATGCAGCTTTTCGGCGCTGTCCGGCGGCTTCACGCCGGAAGCGGCCTCCGCCAGGTGTTCCTCCTCCGGCCGGATGACGGGCCGGTCCTCCGCCGGGAGGCGCACCGCCCGGGCCGCCTCGGGGGTGGGGGCGTAGTCGTACATCATCTCCGCCTCCACCTGGCGGCGGAGGGATAGGGTCATGGGCGAGGGGCGGCTGCCGCCGCGGCGCTCCACCAGGCGCACCCGCCCGGCGCGGATGTCGCGAAGAAGCCTCGTGAGGGACTCGGCGTCTATGGCGCGCTCCAGGACGTCTCGGGCGGTTTCCGCGAGGATCGGGTGGTCGGGATGCGCGCTGGCGCGGGCCAGCGCCTCCGCGCCCCGCATGCGCTGCACCCACAGGGGCACGCGTCCGCCGGACCGCACGCCCATCATCAACGCGCGATCCATATTATAGCGGAAGGAAATGGTGAACTGAGCCGTGCCGGGGGCTTCGCGGCGGAGCACATCCCGGGCCGCGTCGGGATCGAGGGATTCCAGAAGGCCAGGGGGTACGGCGTCGCCGGTCACGTGCAGCAGCACGCCGTCGTCGTCGTACCACACGCGAACGTCGCCTCCCGTGCGGGCCGCGGCCGCCGCCCGCAGCAGCACGGCCAGCCCCTGGTTGACCCGCCCGCCGTAGGGACAGTGCAGCATCATCTGGTGTTCGCCGGACTGGTCCTCGAAGTATTCCTGAACCAGCGTGTGGTCGGTCGCCAGGCAGCCGGCGGCCTCGATCTGCTGCCGCAGGTACGAGGCGATGGTTTCGGCGGCGTCCCGGTCGCCGGTCAGTTCGGTCAGGCGGCGCAGGAGGCGGCCCTCGTGGTGCGCCTCCTCAAAGCCGCGCAGCAGTTCGCCGAACAGCGCGCCCGTCTCGTAGCCGCGGCCCAGGCCGTCGCCACGCCAGAAGGGGGACTGGGCGCCCTCGCCCGACGCGGCCCGCACGATCACCCGGTCCCGCGTGATTTCCACGATGCGCCAGGCGAAGGCTCCCAGGAAGAACTTGTCGCCCAGCCTGGCCTCGAACACGAACTCCTCTTCCAGTTCCCCCAGCCGCGTGACGCCGTCCTCCAGGTACACGGCGTACATGCCTCGGTCCGGGATGGTGCCGCCGGAGGCGAGGGCCAGCATGCGCGAGTACGCCCCGCCGGCCACCGTGCCGTGGATGCGGTCGTAATGCACGCGGGGGGAGACGGGCCGGTCGTCGTCGTGCTCGCCGTCGCCGGAAAGCATGCGCAGCACGGCCTCCAGCGTCTCCCGCGAGAGGCCGCGATAGGGCGCGCAGGTTCGGGCGAGGGCGAGGGCCTCGTCGACGGTATAGTCCCCCGCGGCGGCCATGGACACCAGGTGCTGGGCGAGAATGTCCAGGCAGAGGGTGGGCGGCTCCAGCTTTTCGATCGCGCCGCGCCTCATGGCCTCAGTGGTCATGGCGGCCAGCAGCATTTCCTGCTTCATGCGGGGATAGAACCGCATGGCGCTGACCGCCCCCGGCCTGTGGCCCGCCCGGCCCAGCCGCTGCACCGCCGAGGCGACGCGCTGCGGGCAGCCCACCTGGATCACCAGGTCGATCTCGCCCACGTCGATGCCCAGCTCCATGGACGACGTGGCGCAGAGCACCTTGAGCCGGCCCGCCTTGAGGGCGCGTTCGGCCTCCAGGCGCTGCTCCTTGGCCACGCTGCCATGATGCGAGCGGGCGTAGCCCTCGCCGCCCAGCGCGTTGACGCCGGCGGCCACCTTTTCCGCCGTGGCGCGGCCCTCGCAGAACACGAGCACCGTGCGCCCGGCCTGGGCGGCCTCGTACACCGCGCGGCAGATCTCGGGCCACACGGAATGCTCCGGCAGCGGGTCGAGGCCCGGCGCGGCGGCGAGCACGCGCACGTCTGTCTTCTTCTCGATCTGCGGCGCGACGACGGCCGTGTCCGGCCCGCCGAGGAAATCCGCGGCCAGCGCCAGCGGGCGGATGGTGGCCGACAGGCCGATGCGCTGCGCCGGCCGGCCGGAGATCGCGTCCAGCCGGGCGAGGGAGAGCAGCAGGTGCGTGCCGCGCTTGCTGTTGAGTATGGCGTGCAGCTCGTCCACGATCACGGTGTCCGCTGTGCCGATCATGCGCTGGCCGTTGGCGGTGGTGAGCAGCAGGTAGATGGACTCGGGGGTGGTGATGAGTATGTGGGGCGGGTGGCGGAGCATTTTCTGCCGCTCGGAGGAAGGCGTGTCGCCGTTGCGCACGGCCACGCGCAGCGGCGCGCCGAGGCCCTCGATGGGCCGGGTGAGGTTCTCGCGGATGTCGTTGCCCAGCGCCTTGAGGGGAGAAATGTAAACGGCGTACACCCGCTCCTCCAGCTTTCCCGCCCGCGCCAGGGCGTTCAGCCGGTCGATGAGCATGAGGAAGGCGGTGAGCGTCTTGCCGGTGCCGGTGGGCGCGCTGATGAGCACGGGACCGCCCTGCGCGATGGCCGGCCAGCCCGCCCGCTGCACGGCGGTGGGCTCGCCCACGGCAGCCTCGAACCAGTCCGCGGTGCTCTCGTGGAAATATGTGCGCCAGTCTGCGTGCATGGGCGGGCCTCCAATATGCGTTTCTGCGGGTGGTTACGGGTTGACCGTGGGAATCCCCTTCGCCCGGGCCCAGGCCTCGACGGGACTGCCGGAGGGGCATTCGATGGTGACAGTGCTGTCCGCGAAGGCGGTGTCGTCGATGTCGATGGCCTCCGAAACGGGGATTTTCACCAGCGCGGCGTTTTTGAGATTCGCGAAGGCGCGGGGGCCGATGCAGGAGACGGTGGCGGGGAGCTCGTAGACGTCGGCGGCGGTGGAGGCGAAGGCTTCGGACTCGATGCGGGCGGCGGAGGAGGGGAGGGTTATGACGGTCTTTTCTTCTTCGTCGTCGAGGTAGACAATGGGGTAGTCGTTCGCAGTCGCCCAGGCTTCGGCGTCGGAATCTTTGTAACAGTGGATTGTCGGGATACCTTCTTCATATTTCCGCTCTCCCTCCGGTTGATCGTCCCTTTCACGAAGAGAATTATACCATACCACCCCTCCCCCCGCAAGCGCCATTCGCCGCGCCCCGCGGCTTTTCCCTCCCGCGCGGCGGCGTTTTTCCCTTTACTTCCGCCCCCGGAGCCTGTATAATAAACCCAGCGAACACACAGGGAGGGACGCCCCGTGACATCGAAGGAACTCATCGACATCCTCGCCGTCGCCGCCCGGCTCAAGACCAGCCCGCGCCACTGCTTCACCGAGCCGGGCCGCCGGGAAAGCGTGGCCGAACACTGCTGGCGGCTGGCCCTCGCGGCCATGCTGCTCTCGGGCGAGCCGGAATTTCAGGATCTGGACATGAACCGCGTGATCCGCATGGCCCTCATCCACGACCTGGGCGAGGCCTTCACCGGCGATATTCCCACCTTCCTCAAGAGCGCGGCCGACGACCGGGCCGAGGCGGACGTCCTCACCCGCTGGATAGGCGGCTTCCCCGAGCCGCAGCGGGGCGAATGGCTCGCCCTCTGGACCGAGATGGAGGCGCAGGAAACCCGCGAGGCCAGGCTCTACAAGGCGCTGGACAAGCTGGAGGCGGTCATATCCCACAACGAGTCGGACATTGCCACCTGGCTGCCGCTGGAATACGACCTCCAGCTGACCCACGGCCGGGAGGAGGTCGCCTTCTCACCGTACCTCACATCACTCAAGGCCGCCGTCGACGGCGTGACCCTCGAAAAAATCCGCACGGAGGGACAAAGCTGATGGAATACTGGGATCTGTACGACGTGAACCTCCGCCCGCTGGGCCGCACCCACCGGCGCGGCGACCCCATGCCGGAGGGAGAATACCACCTGGGCGTGGACGTGTGGGTCGTCAACGCGCGAAACGAGATTCTGCTCACCCTGCGCGCGCCGGAAAAGCGCGCCCTGCCGAACGAATGGGAGAACACCTGCGGCTCGGTGCTGGCCGGGGAGAGCGCCGCCGAGGGCGCGATGCGCGAGCTGCGCGAGGAGACGGGCATCGTCGCCGGGCCGGAGGAGCTGCGCGCCTTCGCCTACCGGCTGGCGTATCACACGCACCTGTTCACCTACATCCTCCGCCGCGACGTGCTGCTTTCCGGCCTCTCGTTCCAGCCCGGCGAGACGGTCGACGCCATGTACGTGACGCCCGAAAAGCTGGATGAAATGGTGGCGCAGCCCTTCGGCGCGCGCCCCGCGGGAGAGCGCTGGCCCTTCGTGCGGGCGCGGCTGATGAAGATGATCAGGGGAGAATAATGGGATATATGCGGATCGCCCGCCCGGCGCTGGCCGGGCGGGCGGGTTTCGTTGTATGCTGTTTTATTCCACAGAAATAATGTAAAAGTACAGCGGCTGCCCGCCCTCGTAGAGGGTGATGTCGCAGGCGTCGTAGAGGCTTTCCAGATCGCCCTGCAGCGCCTCGGCGTCCGCGGGGGTCACGTCCTGCCCGTAGAACATGGTGATCAGCTCGGATTCATCGGTCACCATGGCGGCGAGCACTTCCTTCGCCACCTCGGCCACGTTGCTGCCCACGCAGCTGAGCTTGTTGTCGATCAGGCCCATGATGTCGCCCTCGTGGATGTCGTAGCCGTCGAAGCTGGTGTCGCGCACGGCGTAGGTGATGGAGGCGGTGTGCACGCGGGAGGCGGCTTCCTGCATGGCCTCGAAGTTCTCCTCGCCGCTCACGTCGCCCATGAACGCCACCGCCGCGGAAACGCCCATCGGCACCGACTTCGTGGGCACCACCCATACCTTCCTGTCCGCCAGCTGGGCCGCCTGCTGCGCCGCCAGGATGATGTTCGAGTTGTTGGGCAGCACGAACACCTCGTCCGCCCGGATGGATTCGATGGCCTGCAAAAGGTCGTCCGTGCTGGGGTTCATCGTCTGGCCGCCGTCGACCACCTTGTCGACGCCCAGGTCGTGGAAGATGGTCGAGATGCCCTCGCCCAGCGCCACGGCCACCAGGCCGAAGGGCTTGTTCGGCTCGGCCGCGGCGGCTTCCTCCGCCTTTTTGGCGCGCTCGGCCTGCCGCTCGCGGAATTCCTCCAGCATGTTGTCGATCTTGATGTTGTCCAGCTCGCCCAGCTCCAGCGCCATTTGAAGCGCCTTGCCCGGCTCGTTGGTATGCACGTGGACCTTCACGATCTCCAGATCGCCCACCACCACCACGCAGTCGCCGATGCGCTCCAGGCGCTTGCGCAGGCGGCCCACTTCGGTGTCCTTCATGTCCGGCCGCGGATGCGATACGATGAACTCCGTGCAGTAGGCGTAGGTGATTTCCTCCAGCTTGCTGTGGTCGTCCACGTAGTCGCCGGGCAGGGGCTGGGGCGCGGTGGCCTCCACGGTGGACTCGGTGTCGACGGGCTCGCCCATCAGCGCGGCGCGGAAGCCGGTGAAGAACACCATCAGGCCCTTGCCGCCGGAATCGACCACGCCGGCCTGCTTCAGCACCGGCAGCATGTCCGGCGTGCGGCGCAGGATCAGGTCGCCCTGCTCGATGATGACCTTTGTGAGGGCGTCCAGATCGTTCGTCCTGGCGGACGCCCGCTCCACCTCCTCCGCGATCACGCGGATGACGGTGAGGATGGTGCCCTCCTTGGGCTTCATCACGGCCTTGTAGGCGGTGTCCGCGCCCAGGCGCAGGGCCTTGGTGAGCAGCGCGGCGTCCATGAGGTCGGCGCCGTCCAGCGCCTTGGAAAAGCCCCTGAGGATCTGGCTCAGTATGACGCCGGAGTTGCCGCGCGCCCCTTTGAGCGCGCCCTTCGCGGCGCCCGCGGCCACGTCGCCCGCCCCGCTGAAGGAGCGGCTGCCCAGTTCCTTCACGGCGGACAGGATGGTCTGCGACATATTGGTGCCCGTGTCGCCGTCGGGCACGGGGAATACGTTCAAAGCATCGACGGCCTGACGGTTCCTGTCCAGCAACGCGGCGCCGGAGAGAAACATCTCCTTGAGCATCAGCCCGTCAATCGTCGTAATAGGCAATTTTCATTCCCTCCAATCCGGGCATCTGACGGGAAATCAGACGCGGATATCCTCTACGGACACGCTGACCTTGTCCACTTTGATGCCGGTCAGGTGCTCGATCTTGTATTTGACCGTGTCGATGATCGTGGCGGCCACCGCGCTGATCGAAATGCCGTATTCGACGATGATGAAAAGATCAACGTTGACGGAATCGGTGGCGGGGCGGATGCGAACGCCCCGGCCGAGATTCTCACGGCCCAGCAGCTGTACCAGGCCGTCCGTCGTCCGCTTGGCCGCCATCCCGACGATGCCGTAGCATTCGAGGGCCGAATAGCCCGCGACCTTCAGCAAAACGTCTTCGTTGACAGTAACGGTTCCCAGTTCCGTGGTAAATCTGCAGTCCATACGCGTAACCTCCATTCGAGGATAATGTCCCTATGCTACGTATAGTATACCTTACAGCGCCGCCTGATGCAAGCGAATTGAAATAAAACAAGGATAAGAAATTGTGTCCCGTCCGATATTTTCCCATTAAACGGCCCCGAAATGTCACAAATTTTTCAGATATTCCGATAAATTCACATAAAACACTTGCAAAGAGGGAAAAAAGCTGGTACAATACCTCTTGTTTTGATGTGAACGCCTAAAGGAGGTGTGATCGATGGGAAAGTTTTGTGAGGTTTGTCACAAGGGCGTTGTCTCTGGCAACAACGTGAGTCATTCCAATCATAAAACTCGCCGTACCTGGGCGCCGAATACGCAGCGTGTCCGCGTGAACGTGAACGGAACGCCGACCCGCATGTATGTGTGCACCCGTTGTCTGCGCAGTGGCAAAGTGGAACGTGTCTGACGCTCCAAGGGAATGAATCGGCAGGAGACGCGGCATTTTCGCCGCGTCTCCTTTCGTTATGCGCCATGCCGGGAGGAAGGAGAAGATCGAAATGGCTTCATCCGGAAAGGAAACCGACCGCGAGGCCCTGCTCGTGGGCCTGCGCATCAGGGACGTGCGCATCCAGTACGGCTACTCGCTGGAGCAGTTCGCGGAGCGGCTGGAGGTCAGCGTCTCGCATCTGAGCAACATCGAGTGCGGCCGCAAGAAGCCGCCGCTTGCCCTGCTGGTCCGGCTGGCCACCGAGTTCGACGCCAGCCTCGACTACCTGGTGCTGGGCCGGCAGGATAAAAGCAGCGGGGGCTTCCTCGTCTTTCGCTCGGACGAGGAGCTGCTCAAGACCTTCGCCATTGCGCCGAAGGGCGCGCGGGCGTAGCGCTTCCTGTGTTCGTTTTGAAAAGCGACTCTTCAACGGCTGCGGGCGTTTTTCTGCCGAACACCAGGTAAATTGATGGCGAGAACGCTTGCCAGAGGCGGCAAAGCATTGTATAATGAGTCCATTGAAATACACACGAGGAGGCACTCTCACCCATGGCTGATAAAAAGAGCGAAAAGAACCCCGCGATGCAGCGGTTCGGCGATGAGCGCAAGCGCGCGCTGGAGATGGCGCTGAGCAAAATCGAAAAGGACTTCGGCAAGGGCTCGGTCATGAGGCTGGGCGACGCGGCCGACAAGATGCAGGTGGAGGTCATTCCCACCGGTTGCCTGCACCTGGATTTCGCGCTGGGCGTGGGCGGTCTGCCCCGCGGCCGCATCATCGAGATCTACGGCCCGGAATCCTCCGGCAAGACCACGCTGGCGCTGCAGGCCGTGGCCGAAGCGCAGAAGATGGGCGGCACCGCCGCGTTCATCGACGCCGAACACGCGCTGGATCCCATCTACGCCCGGGCCCTGGGCGTGGACATCGACGAGCTGTACGTCTCCCAGCCGGACAACGGCGAGCAGGCGCTGGACATCTGCGAGGCGCTGGTGCGTTCCGGCGCCATCGACATCGTGGTCATCGACTCGGTGGCCGCGCTGGTGCCCCGGCAGGAGATCGAGGGCGACATGGGCGAGAGCCACGTGGGCCTCCAGGCCCGCCTGATGAGCCAGGCCCTCAGAAAGCTCGCCGGCGTCATCGCCAAGACCAACGCCGTGGCCATCTTCATCAACCAGCTTCGCGAGAAGGTGGGCGTTGTGTACGGCAACCCGGAGGTCACCACCGGCGGCAAGGCGCTCAAATTCTACGCCTCCGTGCGCATCGACATCCGCAAGGGCGAGCCGATCAAGAGCGGCTCGGAGGTCATCGGCAACCGCGCCAAGATCAAGATCGTGAAGAACAAGGTGGCCCCGCCCTTCCGGGTGTGCGTGGTGGACATGCTCTACGGCGAGGGCATCTCCAAGGAGAGCGGCCTCTTGGACCTGGCCGTGGAGCGCGACCTGCTGCAGAAGAGCGGCTCCTGGTTCTCCTACAACGGCGAGCGCATCGCCCAGGGGCGTGACAACGCGCGCGTGTACCTGCGGGAGCATCCGGAGATTCGCGACGAGATCGAGCGGCGCATCCGCGAGGACTTCACCGCGGGCAACATCGCGGTGGACCTGGAGGAGAGCGACGGCGAGGACGACGAGGAGAGCATGGGCGGGGAGGAATGAGGGCCGGCAGCCTTTCCCTCTTCTGAAATTAACCCGGCGCGCCTGAACGGACAGGCGCGCCGGGGCGTTCTTTATGCCACACTGCGTTTCCCCGGCCAGGTTTTCGACGCGCGGCAGCCCTTGGTTTTTATTTCAATGCAATCTTTCAAAAAGAGGCTGCCATGTTTTCTGAAAACAGAAGAATACAAAGCGAAAATCCTGCCGGCCATCGTCGGCAGGATTTTCGCTTCGATGCGCCTGGCGGGATTCGAACCCACGGTCTTTCGAGTCGGAGTCGAACACTCTATCCACTGAGCTACAGGCGCGTATTTCCATCCGCCCTCTATTCTAGCACAAACCGCCAAAAAGATCAAGCGGAAAGAAAGAATCAGGCCCGGCCGCGCCAGACCTGATTCATGGAGGCACCATCCGGATTCGGACCGGAGCATGAGGATTTTGCAGACCCTTGCCTTACCACTTGGCTATGGTGCCTTACAATTGGAGCGGTAGACGAGACTCGGACTCGCGACCTCCACCTTGGCAAGGTGGCGCTCTACCAACTGAGCTACTACCGCACGAGGTGCCTTGGGGCGGAATTGAACCACCGACACTGTGATTTTCAGTCACATGCTCTACCAACTGAGCTACCAAGGCATATGGCGACCCGGAAGGGGCTCGAACCCTCGACCTCCAGCGTGACAGGCTGGCGTACTAACCAACTGTACTACCGGGCCACATTTATGGTGGGAACAACAGGGCTCGAACCTGTGACCCTCTGCTTGTAAGGCAGATGCTCTCCCAACTGAGCTATGCTCCCTCGCACCCTGTTTCAGCGCTGTTCCCGCAGCAACATAGGGTATTATACGGGAAAACGCCGCGTTTGTCAACCCCCAAACTGCTGTTTTCGCTTTTTTTACCGCGGTGAAATTGGCCCCTCTCCGGAAAAGGCCTTTATCTCATTTCCTGCTCATCCGCTTCACCAGCGCCTGCGCGCACAGCCCGGTGAACAGGCCCGCGATCATGCCGCTCATGAGCAGCACCGGCAGGTACGCCAGCAGCGCCGGCGTGCGCGTGACGGCCACGGCCACGGCGATCTGGCCCAGATTGTGCGCCGCCGCGCCGATCACGCTGGCCACCCACAGCTGGCTTTCCGAAAGAACGCGCCGCAGCCCCAGCATCGCCAGAAGGCACAAGAGCCCGCCCGCCGCGCTGTACATCAGCGTGGACAGATTGCCCGCGACGACCGAGCCCAGCAGGATGCGCGCCGCCAGGATGAGCGCCGCGTCCGCCGGGCCGATGGCGAACGCCGCGTACACCGTGATGATGTTCGCCAGGCCCATCTTGATGCCCGGCACGCTGGTGAGGGGCGGGATCTGCGCCTCGACGATGAAAATGATCAGCGCCACCCCGGTGAGCATGGCGTCCCGCGTCAGGCGTTTCGTTTGCACGGCCTATTTCCTCCTCGTCCGGTCAGCCGGAAATGGCATCCAGCGCGTTCCCGTCGCCGCCGGACACCAACTCGATCACCAGCCGGTGCGGCAGGCACACGATGGGCGCCGCGCCGCCCTCCAGCCAGCCCCGCTTCACGCACACCTGATCCGGGCAGTCCGCCGCCGAAACGCAGACGCCGCCGGGCCGCACAGTCACGGTGTTCGTCCCGCCGACGCCCTCCACCACGAAGCTGCCCTCCGCTGTCACCGCCGAAAGATCAATCTCCCGCACGACCGCCCCGTCCACGCTCACCCGCGCCACGCGCCGCGACCCGGGAAGGAGCCAGACGACGGCCGCGGCCGCGAGACAAACAGCGAACGCAATCGCCAGCGTCCCTATCCAAACCCTGGTTTGAATGGGGAATTTTATTTTGCCTGAAAGGGGCTCGCTGCGCCGCCCGTTCCCTTTCAGAGTAACTTTTTCATTCCCCATTCCCAATTCCCCATTCCCAATTCCCAATTCCCAATTTATTTCTGTATCCAGTTGATTGTGGCCCAGGCGTAGGCGCCCATGGGCGTGAAGGCGTTTTTCAGGCCCTCGGTGATCCAGAAAGCGCCCTGGTCGTCAATGAGGACGGCCTCGACGCCGTCCAGGGTTTCCAGCAGCGCGCAGGCGCGGTCGGGGCCCATCACGTAGAGCGCCGTGGAGAGGGCGTCGCATTCGAGGCCGCTCCCGCCGACCACAGTGACGGAGATGAGGCCGTTTTCCGCGGGACGGCCGGTGGCGGGGTCGAAGATATGGCCGTAGACCGTGCCGTCCGGCGCGGTGAAGTTGCGCTCGTAGCTGCCCGAGGTGACGACCGCCTTGTCCGTCACGGACAGCGCGCCGGCCAGGCCCGAGGGGTCTTTCGGGTCCCGCACGCCGATGCGCCAGGGGCTGCCGTCCGCCTTCGCGCCGAGGCCGTAGATGTTGCCGCCCAGGTCGATCAGCGCGGACTGGACGCCGCCCTCCCGCAGCAGCGCGGCGAGGCGGTCGGAGGCGTAGCCCTTCGCCACGGAGCCCAGGTCCACCATCGTGCCCTCCGGCACGCGAACCGTGCCGCCGTCCAGCTCGACGCGCGTCCAGCCGACGCGCGCCAGCAGCGCCGCCAGTTCGTCATCGTCCGGCACGCGGTAGTCGCCCGTGGTGAAGCCCCAGGCCCGCACCACCGGATAGAGGGTCACGTCCAACGCGCCCTGGGTCAGCGCGGCCTCCTCCAGCGCGAAGCCCAGCACCCGCGCCGTGTCATCGGAGAGCGCGGCTTCGCCGGTTTCGTTCAGCCGCGCGATTTCGCTGTCCGGCTCCGTGACCGAGAACAGCGCCTCCAGCCTGCGCACCTCCTCCTCGCACGCGGCGAGAAGCGCGTCGCCGGCCAACGGCGCGGACACGGTCATCACGGTGTCCATGGCGAAAAACGTGCGCGAAGCGGCCGCACACGCCGAGAGGGAGAAGGACAGGACGAGGGCCAGCGCCAGCAGCGGCGCGAATCGCAGCCTGTTCATGGGCGTCTCCTTTCGCTTCATCCCACGAATTCGCTCACGCACCGCTCGTAGGCGGCGACGGGATCGGCCGCGGCGGTGATGGGCCGGCCCACGACGATGTAATCCGAGCCGGCGGCCCGGGCCTGGGCGGGGGTCATGACGCGCTTCTGGTCGCCGACGTCGCCGTCCGCGAAGCGCACGCCGGGGGTGACGGTGAGGAAGGATGCGCCGCAGGCCCCGTGCACCTTTTCGGCCTCCAGGGGCGAGCAGACCACGCCGTCCAGCCCCGCGGCCCGGGCGGTCTGGGCGTAATGCATCACGACCTGGTCCATGGGCTCGCGGATCAGCAGGTCCCGCTCCAGAGCGGCCTGGTCGGTGCTGGTCAGCTGGGTCACGGCGATGAGCAGCGGCCGCGTGCCGTCCGGCCGGGTGAGGCCCTCCAGGGCGGCCCGCATCATGGCCGTCGCGCCGGCGGCGTGCAGGTTGGTGATGTCCACGTCCAGCCGGGAGAGCACGGCCATGGCCTTCTTCACGGTGTTGGGGATGTCGTGCAGCTTCAGATCGAGGAAGATTTTATGGCCGCGGGCCTTGAGGCGGCGCACGATCTCCGGCCCCTCGGCGTAGTAGAGCTCCATGCCGATCTTGACGAAGGGCTTGCGGCCGGTGAATTGATCCAGAAAGGCGAGCGTCTGCTCCGCGGATGAGAAATCGCACGCCACGATGACGTCCTTGCCCATTACAGCGCACCTCCGATGATGTCTCTCAAATTGTCTATGCCGTACCGGTCCATGACGGCCGGCAGATCGCCGATGATCTTCATGCAGGCGAAGGGGTCGGCCAGGTTCGCCGCGCCCACCTCCACCGCGGTGGCCCCGGCCAGCATCATCTCCACCACGTCCTCCGCGCTGGAGACGCCGCCCATGCCCACAACGGGAATTTTAACCGCCTTCGCCACCTGGTAAACCATGCGCAGCGCCACCGGGAACACCGCCGGGCCGGACAGGCCGCCCGTGACGTTCGCCAGGACGGGCCGCCGCGACTTAAGGCTTATCCGCAGGCCCATGAGCGTGTTGATGAGGCTGATCCCGTCCGCCCCGGCCTCCTGGCAGGCGGCCGCGATGGCGGCGATGTCCGTCACGTTGGGCGAGAGCTTCATGATGACGGGTTTCGTCGTGACCGCCTTGACCGCCTTGGTCACCCGCGCGGCCATGGCCGGGTCGGTGCCGAAGCTCATGCCGCCGTCGTGCACGTTCGGGCAGCTGATGTTGACCTCCAGCCAGCCCACCTGATCGCAGGCGTCCAGCCGCGCGCAGGTCTCGGCGTATTCCTCGACGGAAAAGCCGCTCACGTTCGCCATGACCGGCTTGCGGAAAACCGTTTTGAGACGGGGCAGTTCTTCCGAAATCACCCTGTCCACGCCGGGGTTTTGAAGCCCCACGGCGTTGAGCATGCCCGCGGGGGCCTCCGCGATGCGGGGCAGGGGGTTGCCCAGCCGGGGGCGCAGCGTGGTGCCCTTGAAGGAGAATGTGCCCAGGCAGTTGATGTCGTACAGCTCGGCGAATTCCCGGCCGTAGCCGAAGGTGCCCGAGGCGGGAATGACCGGGTTGTCCAGCTCGATCCCCAGCAGGTTCACGCTCAGTCTGTCCACAGGATCTCCCCCTTCCGCAGCACCGGGCCGTCCCTGCAGATGCGCTTGTAACCCGTTATTGTCTCGCAGGTGCAGCCCATGCACGCGCCGAAGCCGCAGCCCATGCGCGCCTCGAAGCTGAGCTGGCCGTCCGACGGAACGGCGCGGTACACCGCCTTCAGCATCGGCTCCGGCCCGCAGGCGAAGTAGTGGGTGCAGGCGTCGGGCAGGATGTCCGTCACGAAGCCCTTTTCGCCATGGCTTCCGTCCGCGGTGGCGACGCGCACCTCCGCGCCGAGGGCGCGAAACTCGTCCTCATAGAACACGTCGCCCGCCGCGTTGAAGCCCAGGCGGACGGCGACGGCCGCGCCCCGGGCGATGAGCTTCTTCGCCAGCCAGTACAGGGGCGGCGCGCCCACCCCGCCGCCCAGCAGCAGGGGCCTGTTTCCCGCGAGGGAGAGGTCGTAGCCGTTGCCGAGGCCCGTCAGGGCGTCGAGGGTCTGGCCGGGCGTCATATCGCGCATTTGCGCGGTGCCCCGGCCCACGACCTTGTAGATGAGCGTCAGCCTGTCGCCTTCCAGGTCGCACACGGAGATCGGGCGGCGCAGGAACAGCCCGTCGAGCTTGAGATTGACGAACTGGCCAGGCGCGGTGATGGCGCTGTTGTCCCCCGCGAGGACCATCCGGCAGACGTCGGCGGTCAGGGGCTCGTTTTCCAGGATGGTGTAAATGACCTGCTTCATGGCCGGCTCCTCAGGCGTCGATGGTGGAAATGGTCAGCGTGGTCTCCTCCAGCACGTCCAGCAGCACGCGCACGGTGTCCAGCGAGGTGAAGATGGTCACGTTGTTCTCCGTGGCCGCGCGGCGGATCAGCATGCCGTCCGTCAGCGACTTCAGGGAATTCAGGTTGCGCGTGTTGATGACGTAGGCGATGTGGCCCTGGCGCATCGCCTCCACGATCTCATTGGAGCCGCTGCCCTCGCTGATCTTCTTCAGCACGTGGGTGCGAATGCCGCGCTCCTTGAGGTAGGCCGCGGTGCCAGCGGTGGCCTCGATGTTGAAGCCCAGGTTGTAGAAGCGGCGGATGAGGGGCTCGGCCTCGGCCTTGTCCTCGTCCGCGATGGTGGCGAACACGGTGCCGTAGTTCTGCAGCCGCAATCCCGCGGCCTGCAGCGCCTTGTAGAGCGCCCGGTTGAGCCGGTCGTCGTAGCCGATGGCCTCGCCGGTGGATTTCATCTCGGGGGAGAGGTAGGCGTCCAGGCCCTTGATCTTGTTGAAGGAGAACACCGGGACCTTCACGTAATAGCGCTTCTTCTCCTCCGGATACAGGCAGAAGATGCCCTGCTCCTTCAGGCTCTTGCCCAGGATCGCCTCGGTGGCGATGTCCGCCAGCGGCCAGCCCGTGGCCTTGGAGAGGAAGGGCACGGTGCGGGACGAGCGGGGATTGACCTCGATGATATACACGTTTTCGCTCTTGTCCACGATGAACTGGATGTTGTAAAGGCCCACGATGCCGATGCCCAGGCCCAGCTTTTTGGCATATTGCAGTATGATCCCCTTCACTTTGTCGGAGATGGAGAAGGTGGGATACACGCTGATCGAGTCGCCGGAATGGATGCCCGTGCGCTCCACCAGCTCCATGATGCCGGCCACGAACACGTCGCGCCCGTCGCACACGGCGTCCACCTCCACCTCCTTGCCCTGGATGTAGTGGTCCACCAGCACGGGCTTGTCCGCGTCGATGGCCACGGCCTCTTTGAGGTAGCGCCGCAGCTGCGGCTCGTTCCCCACGATCTGCATGGCCCGCCCGCCCAGCACGAAGCTGGGGCGCACCAGCACGGGATAGCCGATCTCGGCGGCGGCGGCCACGCCCTCCTCCACGTTGGTCACGGCGCGGCCCTGGGGCTGCGGGATGCCCAGCTCCTCCAGGATCTTCTCGAAGCTGTCGCGGTTCTCGGCCCGCTCGATGGCCTCGCAGTCGGTGCCGATCAGCTTCACGCCGCGCTCCATGAGGGGCTGGGCCAGGTTGATGGCCGTCTGGCCGCCCAGGGAGGCGATGACGCCCTCGGGCCGCTCGAAGTCGATCACGTTCATCACGTCTTCGGGGGTGAGGGGCTCGAAATACAGCTTGTCGGAGGTCTTGTAGTCGGTGGAGACGGTCTCCGGGTTGTTGTTGATGATGATGGCCTCGTAGCCGTTGCGGCGGATGGTCTGCACGGCGTGCACGGTGGAATAGTCGAATTCAACGCCCTGGCCGATGCGGATGGGGCCCGCCCCCAGCACCACGATCTTCTTCCTGTCCGTGCGGA
Organism: Clostridia bacterium; assembly: GCA_017527065.1. Taxonomy (GTDB): domain Bacteria; phylum Bacillota; class Clostridia; order Christensenellales; family Aristaeellaceae; genus Firm-10. The sequence goes on along the minus strand of JAFXQO010000057.1, from coordinate 1,559 downwards.
CGGACACGTTCTCGCCGGAATAGGAGGCGTAGAGGTAGGGGATGTACGCGCCGGTGTGCAGCGTGTCCACCATGGGGAACACGGGCACGATGCCCTTCTCCCGGCGCAGCGCGGCCACGGCCCGCTCGCTCGTCTTCCACAGCTCGGCGACGGTCGCGTCCGCGAAGCCCATCTTCTTGGCGGCCCGCAGCGTGTCGGCGTCGCCCTTGTGGGCGGCGACGGTCTTTTCCATCTCAACGATGCGGGCGACGGACTCCAGGAACAGCGGCGTGATCAGCGTGACCTCATGGAGCCTGTCCAGGGACGCGCCGCGGCGAATGAGCTCCGCCACGGCGAAGATGCCGTCCGAGCGAAAATCGGATATATAGGCCCACAGCTCGTCCTCCGGCAGGTCGTCGAATTTGGAGAGGCGAAGGTGGCGCGCGCCGTTTTCCAGCGAGCGCACCGATTTGAGCATGCACTCCTCCAGGTTCGCGCCGATGCCCATGACCTCGCCCGTGGCCTTCATCTGGGTGCCCAGGAGGTTCGGCGCGGAGGCGAACTTGTCGAAGGGGAAGCGCGGGAACTTGGCCACGATGTAGTCCAGGCTGGGCTCGATGGCCGCGGTGCCCCCCGCCACGGGAATGTCCTCCAGCGCCATGCCCAGGGCGATCTTGGCCGTGACCGAGGCGATGGGATAGCCGCTGGCCTTGCTGGCCAGGGCGGAGGAGCGCGACACGCGGGGATTGACCTCGATGAGGTAGTATTCGCTGGAGTTCGGGTTCAGCGCGAACTGCACGTTGCAGCCGCCCTCGATTTTGAGCTCGCGGATGATCCGGATGGCGGAATCGCGCAGCATGTTCAGGTCGTGCTCGTTCAGCGACAGGATGGGGGCCACGACGATGGAATCGCCGGTGTGCACGCCCACGGGGTCCACGTTCTCCATGCCGCAGATGGTGATTGCGTGGTCGTTCGAGTCGCGCATGACCTCGAACTCGATCTCCTTGTAGCCCTTTACGCTCTTTTCCACCAGCACCTGGTGGACCGGCGAGAGCTTGAAGCCGTTCGCGCCGACCTCGATCAGCTCCGCCTCGTCGTCGGCGAAGCCGCCGCCCGTGCCGCCCAGGGTGAACGCCGGGCGCAGCACCACGGGATAGCCGATCTCCTTCGCCGCCGCCTTGGCTTCCTCCAGGTCGTAGGTGATTTTGGATGGGATGACCGGCTCGCCGATGGACTGGCACATCTCCTTGAACAGTTCCCGGTCCTCGGCGCGCTCGATGGAGGAAAAGGGGGTGCCCAGCAGCTGCACGCGGCACTCCTTCAGGACGCCCTTCTTCTCCAGCTGCATGGCCAGGTTCAGGCCGGTCTGCCCGCCGATGCCGGGCACGATGGCGTCCGGCCGCTCGTAGCGCAGAATCTTCGCAATGTATTCCAGGGTCAGGGGCTCCATATAAACCTTGTCAGCGATGGAGGTGTCGGTCATGATGGTAGCCGGGTTGGAGTTGACCAGGATGGTCTCAATGCCTTCCTCTTTAATGGCTTTGCAGGCCTGTGTTCCGGAATAGTCGAATTCCGCAGCC
>JAFXQO010000056.1 GCA_017527065.1 Clostridia bacterium | reverse complement strand
TCGCTCATTGGATGAACCATTACCCGAGGAGAAAGCTGGACTATGCCTCTGCTTTTGAGGCGTCCCAGCTCGCTGCTGTCTTGGCTCAAAGATGCGTCATTTAAAGTTGCAATTCTCAAAATATCGCGAAAACGCGAAAAAGGGGTTGACAAGGCGGCCGCGATGCGTTAAAATATGCTCTGTTGCGGGGCATTAGCGCAGTTGGTAGCGCACAACACTGGCAGTGTTGGGGTCAGGAGTTCGAATCTCCTATGCTCCATGCGGATTCGCCTGAGGGCTTCGGCTTTCAGGCGATCGTTTTATTTCCGGCATGATCCGCCGCGAGGAGGAAGGGCCATGAGTTTATACGCCATCGGCGATCTGCACCTGCATTTCCAATCCGAGCTGAAGGCCCCGGGCCAGCTGAACGGCCGGGTGTGGAAAAACCACGAGCGGGTTTTCAGGGCAAACTGGGAAAAGCTCGCCAGGCCCGGCGACACACTGGTGCTGGTGGGCGACCACAGCTGGGGCAAGACCCTGGCCGAATGCGAGCGGGACCTCGACTACATCATGGACCTGCCGGGCCGCAAGATCCTCACCCGGGGCAACCACGACATGTTCTGGGACGCGAAGAAGACCCGCCGCCTGAACGAGCAGTTCGCGGGGAAGCTCTCGTTTCTGCAGGACAATTACTTCGCCTATCGGGACGTCGCCCTGGTGGGCACGAAGGGCTTCACCTTCGAGGGGCCGTTCTACCTGGATCACCGGGGCGATGTGATCGGCTTCGACCAGGAAGCCCGGCTTCGCGCGGAGAAGCTGGTGGAGCGGGAGCTGAACAGGCTGCGGGCGTCCTTCGAGGCGGCCAGGGCCGACGGCTACCGGCGCTTCGTCGTGTTCCTGCACTATCCGCCCACCAACATCCTGGAGGAACGCAGCGGCTTCACCGACATGGCGGAGGAATACGGCGCGGAGCAGGTGATCTACGCCCACTGCCACGGGGAATCCCGCTTCCACGACAGCATCATCGGCATGTGGCGCGGGGTCCAATACAGCCTCGTTTCGGGGGATTACCGGAAGTGGATGCCGATGAAGGTGATGGAGTGAGGCATTTGGCTATGTAAAATCCTGCCGCGCCGGTTGACCCGGTTCCCCTTGTTATGCTATACTGGCAAGGCTTAGCGGCAGACAGTTCGAGACCATCCTGTCTATAAACAAAACTAGGGACGAAGACAAGATATGTCTATTTTGTCGGGCGCGCCTGAGATGGGCGCGCTTATTTTTTGTCCGGGAGGTGACGAAAATGGATATGAAAAACCTGAATAAGACGCAGAAACTCACGATTTCCGGGGCCGTTATGGCAATCTACATCGTGGTCATGTATTTCACGCAGGGCTTCGCGTTTGGGCAATACCAGGTGCGCATCGCCACGGCGATCTATGGGGCCGCATATCTGTTTCCGTTCCTGGTTGTGCCGCTGGGCTTATCGAACCTGCTCGCCAACATGCTCATGGGCGGGCTGGGGGTGTTCGACATCGTGGGCGGCGGGCTGGTGGGCCTTATGACTGCCGGATGCTGCGCGCTGCTGGGCCGGAAGAAGCTGAGCCCCTGGCTCACGATGCTGCCCATCACGCTGATTCCGGCGCTGGGCGTCTCGCTGTGGCTGAGTTATCTCATCGGCGTCGGCTACTGGGCGCTGGCCGCGAGCCTGCTGGTGGGCCAGGCCATCGCCGGCGCGGTGGGCGCGCTGCTGGTCAACGCGCTGAAGCGCGTCTGGAAGGAGACATGATATGAGCGGAAGAACGCGCGAGGAGGCCGAGGGCCTCTCCCTGCTGGGGAACAAAAAGACCGTATACAAGAGCGACTACGCGCCGGAAGTGCTGGAGACCTTCGTCAACAAGCATCCGGACAACGACTACTTCGTGAAGTTCAACTGCCCGGAATTCACCAGCCTCTGCCCCATCACAGGCCAGCCGGATTTCGCCACGGTATACATCGCCTATGTGCCCGGCGAGCGGATGGTGGAGAGCAAGTCGCTCAAGCTGTACCTTTACAGCTTCCGAAACCACGGCGATTTCCACGAGGACTGCATGAACATCATCATGAAGGACCTCATCCGCCTGATGGACCCCAAGTACATCGAGGTCTGGGGCAAGTTCACGCCCCGCGGCGGCATCTCCATCGACCCCTACTGCAATTACGGAAAGCCCGGCACCCGCTGGGAGGAAGTCGCCTGGCAGCGGCTGAGCCAGCACGACCTCTACCCCGAAAAAGTCGACAACCGGTGAAAGGCAAAGCCGGCGTGACCGCGACGGTCACGCCGGTTCGTATTATCCCGCCGTCTGTTCCGCCATTTCCCTGTAGAACCTGACTGAAATGAGCACAACGGCCGCCGTCCACAGGGCGGCCCAAATCTCGACCGCCCACAGCGGGACCGCGCCTCTCTGATACAACGCGGGAAACATGTCCATCGCCATATGCAGAAGAACGGCCAGCGGCAGGCAGCCCTTCTTCCCGCGCGCTATGCCGTAAAACACAATGACCGTCAGCCCGATATGCAGAAGCATCGCCAGCAGCCGCTCGACGGCGTTCATGGCCATCATCGCGTAATCGAACGCCGCGGCGGCCTGAACGGACGGGAGCGCGGCGGCGGCGGTTTCCTCCGTGATTTTCAGCTGGTTCAGCGCTTCTTCAACGTCTCCCTGGGAGAACAGGATCGCGACGGCAAGGTATGTGATCATTGTGGGCAGAATGACGGCCAGTATCTCGATCCCGCCGTGGCCGATCCCGTACATGACCGCGTTTTCGCGGGTGCGGTTCTTTTTCATGATAAATTTCAGAATGAAATGCCTTCCGCACTCTTCGAAAACGCCGGCCATCACGGTTCCGTAAAGCACGAAAGCGGCTGTGCTCCCGTTGATGAACCTTGACACGGGATTGTCCGCCAGGATACAGAAATAATGCGCGCCAAGCTCCAGCACGCGGGCGGAGACAATGAATCCGACGGCGCCGGCAATCAGATAGCCGATATTCGTCCGTCCTTTGTGTTTCCCGCGCCAGCAGAGGAAAAAGACGAGGGGGATCGCGGTCATCAGTATGACCGTGACCGCAAGCGCCGGTACGCTGCTTCTGCCAATGACGATATTCTCAAACGCCGTCATTTCTCATCGCCTCCCCATATCTCGACGCAGAAGCCCCTGTGCCCGCATGCCGCGCAGGTCAGCTTGCGGGCTGCCGGCGTATGCTTCGCCCAGAAGGCTTCCTTCAGCGACGGCTTGAACACCTCGTGGCATTCCGGGCAGATGTATTTCACATGTCTGAAGTAGTACCGGCTGACCAGGATGCCCCAGGGAATTGCCACCAGCAGCCAGACAGCGAACGGCCGCCATATTCCCCTGACGATCCAGAAAATGACGGCGAACCATTGCAGCGCCGTGACCGGAATGCCGGTCAGGAGCATCGTCCGGCGCATGCTTTTCAGTTTTTTCTTGCCTTCCATGATAACGGCTATGTCGCCTATGGATTCGAGAGAGAACGCCGCCCGGTTTTTCAGTCCGGTTTTCAGCTCCCTGAGCTTTTCGAGCTGCTCCTGTTTTTTCAGGATCTCTTCGGAAAGGGCCTTCTCCTGCTGTTCGATCAGCAGGGAGATCACCTTTTCCGGACGCTCTTCCCTCAGGATCTGCGCGATGGCGTCGATGGGAAGGTCCGCCTCCCGCAGGAAGCAGATGACCTTCATGCGCTTCACGTCGTCCTCCGAATAGAGCCGCCGTCCGCCTTCGGAAAGTTCGCTCGGGATCAGGATGCCTCTGGTATCATAGTACTGAACCGTCCGGACCGTAACGCCGCAGAGCTTCGCGAGTTCTCCCGTCGTGTATTTTGACATAGCCTTGCCTCCTTACGCCCCGGATATTACAACATGACGCCGCGTAACAAGCAATACCTTACGCAAGGGGATTTTTCGTTCCGGGCGAAAAAGCGGTCTGCCTGAGCGATTATATCATCGCCGTTGGGGCGCGGTCAATGTTTTTGCATAGCGCGGACAGGCCCTGCATAGAATGAGAATAAATCGGCGTCGGGCAGCGTTCCGGCGCTGCGCAAGGAGGCTTGAAACCGCAATGAAACGCACGCTCATTTTCCTGTTCACGGCCCTTTTCGCCCTGTTCGCCGTCACCGGCTGTCAGAGCGCCGCGCCGCTTTCGCCCACCGCCGCGCCCAGCGACGCGCCCGCCGCCACGGACGCCCCTGCGGCCACCGACGCCATGACCACAGCGACCGACGCGCCTGCGGCCGCAGACGCCGCGACCGCCGCGCCCACTGCGACGGCCGCCGCGGCCGGCTGACGGCATGCCAAAAAACAAACGCGCCGCCTCATTCTGCGAGGCGGCGCGCGGCGTTTCTCGGCGGTCAGTCGACCTGGATGCCGAAGTAGTTCTTCGCGTTGTTGTAGCAGATGCCCTGCACGATCTCCTTGAGGGCGTCCATGTCGGCGGGATACTCGCCGTTCTCGACCCAGTTGCCGAGAACCTCGCACAGGATGCGGCGGAAGTACTCGTGCCGGGGGTAGCTCACGAAGGAGCGGCTGTCGGTGAGCATGCCCACGAAGCGGCCCAGGAGGCCCAGGTTGGCCAGGGTCTTCATCTGCTCGACCATGCCGTCCCTGTGATCCTGGAACCACCAGCCGCTGCCCATCTGGATCTTGCCGGGCTCGCCGCCCTGGAAGTTGCCCAGCATGGTGCCCACGACGTAGTTGTCGCTGGGGTTGAGGGAATAGATGATGGTCTTGGGCAGGCCGCCGGCCAGGGAGATGCTGTCCAGCAGGCGGGAGAGCGGCACAGCCAGCGGCGCGTCGGCCACGGAGTCGAAGCCGGCGTCCACGCCGTACTTCTCGAACATGCGGGTGTTGTTGTTGCGCATGGCGTTGATGTGCAGCTGCATGGTGAAGCCGTACTTGTGATACATCGCGCCCAGACGCGCCATGGCGGCGGCGCGGAAGGCGCTCTCCTCGTCGTGGGAGGCCTGGATGCTGTTCATGGCCTTGGCGAAGATGGCGTCGAGCTCTCCCTCGGAGGCGCTGCCCTGGGGCATGTAATCCAGGCCGTGGTCGCTCACCCGCGCGTCGATGGAGGCGAAGAAGGCGAGGCGCTTCTCCAGCGCGTCCATCAGGGCGGCGAAGGAGTCGATCTCGATGCCGGAGGCGGCGCTCAGCCGGGCGATGTAGTCCGCGTAGCCGGGCTTCGATACGGCGGTGGACTTGTCCGGGCGGAAGGAAGGCAGCACCTTCACCTTGAAGCTTTCGTCCTTGGCCAGGGCGATGTGGTCGGCCAGGTCGTCGGCGGGATCGTCGGTGGTGCAGATGACCTTCACGTTGAACTTTTCGATCAGCCGGCGGCAGCGGAATTCGTCTGTGGCCAGCATGGCGTTGGCGCGGTCCCAGATGGACTTGGCGGTCTTTTCGGAGAGCACGTCGTAGATGCCGAACACGCGCTGAAGCTCCAGGTGCGTCCAGTGGAACAGCGGGTTGCCGATGGCGTATTTGAGCATGGAGGCGTAGGCGTAGAACTTGTCCCAGTCGGAAGCGCTTCCCTTGTCGCCGTACATGAGCGACTCGTCCGCGCCGTTGGAGAGCATGGCGCGCCACTTGTAGTGGTCTCCGCCCAGCATCAGGTGGCTGATGTTGCGGTAGTTGATGTTCTCCAGGATCTCGCGGGGATTCAGGTGGCAGTGATAGTCATAGATGGGCATGTTTTCGGCGTAGTCGTGGAACAGGGTCTTCGCGGTGTCGGTCGTCAGCAGGAAATCCTTGTCCATAAAGGCTTTCATGGGGCATTACCTCCTACACTAAAATGGGGAATGGGGAATTGGGAATGGGGAATCGGGGGGTCAGAGGCCCAGCGCGCACCGCAGAACGGGTTCGAGGCGGTCGGCCATGCGCAGGAAGCCCAGGTCGTTGGGGTGGCATCCGTCCACGGTGCACATGTCGCGGTCGGTATCGCCGAAGAGGGACTGGCCGTCCACGTAGAAGACGCGCCGGTCGCCGGCCTCCAGCGCGCGGGCGTAGGTGCGCACGATGACCGCCCGCCGCGCCGCGGCCGTTTCGGGGTCGCGGTCGAAGTCCGGCATGCTCACCATCACGATGGGCAGATCGGGCTGCGCCGCGCGCACGATCTGATAGAACCTTTCGTGGGTTGCCAGCAGGTGCTCCGCGCTGGGCGCGTTGTGGTCGTAGTCGAGGATGAAGGCGCTCATGGGGATCGAGGCGATGTAGCGCGCCATGTTTTCCTCGCCCTTGCCGTTGCCGGAGAAGCCGAGGTTGACCTGGGCCGCGTCCAGCCGCCGGGCCAGGATGGTGCCGTAGCAGGAGCCCACCTTGCTGGCGCAGCCGCCCTGGGTGATGGAGGAGCCGTAGAACAGCAGCGGCTTTTCGAGGCGGGGCTTGCGGCCCGCCTCGATTTTCGCCTTCGGGCCGAAGCCGAGCATGAATTCCTCCAGGCCGTTGTACAGCGGCAGGTACAGCGCGTAATGCCGCATGCCGCCGGGCAGCGGCGCGAAGGCGGCCTGGTTTTTAAGGCACCCGCAGCCGTTGTCCATCTGGGGTATGACGGTCTTCACCTGGCGCGCGCCCTGGTCGGTCTCCTCAAAGAGCTCCATGCCGCTCTGGCCGGTGGCGGCGAAGTGGGGCATGTTGCCCTTGCCGCGCAGCGTCCAGAGCACGGCCAGGCCGTCCGCGTCGGTGGAGAAGCGCACGCAGGCCCCCGCCAGGTGCCAGGAAAGCTCCTGGACGCCATCACTGCACTGGGGCAGCATGTCGAGGGGCAGGCGGCAGTAGAGGCCCTTGTCGTTGGGCGCGAGGCCCCAGAGGGAGAAGGGCGCCTCGCGGGGGTCGCAGAACAGATAATCCGAGGGTACAGCGCCGTTCAGCCTGAAATTCGGGTCGATGTCTTCGATGCGTCTCATGAATGATCCGTCCTTTTCGCGGTCGTGTTTTGGCCAGTATACCACAGTTTCCTTCTTTTGCCAATGCGTTATTTCATGACAACGCATTCTTCCCCCAGCAGCGATTTGAGCGCGCCGAGGTCGACCCGCTCGCTCACCCAGTAGCGCTCCGGCGCGCGCAGCGCCCGGCCGGTGTCGGCCATGGCGAAGGTGACGCTGATGGGGCCGGGGGTGAGGGAGAGGATCCTGAGCGCCTTGTCCCGCGCGGCCTCGTCGGCGGCCTTGAGATACAGCCTGCGCCGGGGCGCGGGCGCTTCCTCCGGGGGCGGAGGCGGCATGTCCGGCGCGGCGGGCGCGTCGTGGGTGAGGGGGGTGACGGTTTCCGGCAGGATGCGGGGCTCCTCGTCCTCGCGGATGGACAGGCGGCCGTGCAGCACCACCAGCGAATCCGGCTCGAGAAGCTGGCGGTAGCGCTCGTATACCCGCGGGAACACCAGGGCCTCGGTGGAGCCGTAGAAGTCCTCCAGCGTGACGAAGGCCATCATGTCGCCCTTTTTCGTGGCCTTGACCTTCTTCTCTATGACGATGCCGCCCATGTCGGCCCGCATGCCGTCCAGGGAGACGCCCTTGTCCTCGCGTTCCTCGGCGAGGGAGGCCAGGAAGCGGGTGTTGACCTCCATCGCGCCCAGTTCCTCCCGGTATTCGTCCAGCGGATGGCCGGTGATGTAGACGCCGGTCATTTCCTTTTCCAGCGAGAGCAGCGCCCGGGGAGGCAGCTCGGGCAGCTCCGGCAGCGGCGTGGCGGGCACGTCCAGCGCGGGCTCATCGCCCAGCAGCCCGTCGAACAGCGACAGCTGGCCCTCGACGGTGCTCTTGCGCCGCTTGGCCGCGCCGTCCATGACCTGCTCGTAGACCGCCAGCTTCTGGGCGCGGTTGCCGGGCAGGGCGTCCAGCGCGCCGGCCTTGATGAGCGATTCCACCACCCGCTTGGTGACCTGGTCGCCGGGCACCCGGTTTATGAAGTCGTTCAGGTCCCGGAAGGGACCGCCCCGCCGCGCCTCGCCCACGATGGCGGCGATGGGGCCGCGGCCCACGTTCTTCACCGCGTTCAGCCCGAAGCGCACGGCGGGCGCGCCGCCGGACCGGTCCACGGTGAAGGCCTCGCCGCTCATGTTCACGTCGGGCGGCAGCACGGGGATGTTCCGTTTGCGCAGGTACTGGATGTAGAACGCCACCTTGCCCGCGTTGCCGGCGAAGGTGTTCATCATGGCGGCCATGAACTCGGCGGGGTAGTGCAGCTTGAGCCAGGCCGTCTGCAGGGCGATCACGGCGTAGCCCGCGGCGTGCGGCTTGTTGAAGGCGTAGCTGGCGAAGGCGCTCATCTCCTCGAAGAGCTGGTTCGCCACCGCCTCCGGCACGCCGTTGCGCACCGCGCCGGGCACCGAGACGCTGCCGTCCGGCTCCACCTTGCCGTGAATGAAGTATTCCTTCTCCTGCGCCATCACGTCGCGCTTCTTCTTGGCCATGGCGCGGCGCACCAGGTCGCTGCGGCCCATGGAGTAGCCGGCCAGGTCGCGCACGATCTGCATCACCTGCTCCTGATACACCATGCAGCCGTAGGTGACTTCCAGGATGGGCTTGAGCATGGGGTGCAGGTACTCAACGCTCTTTGGGTCCTGCTTGCCCGCGATGAAGCGGGGGATGGAGTCCATGGGGCCGGGCCGGTAGAGGGAGATGGCGGCGATGATGTCCTCGAAGCAGGCGGGCTTCATGTTGGAGAGGAACACGCGCATGCCGCCGCCCTCCATCTGGAACACGCCGTCCGTGTCGCCCTCGGAGATCATGTCGAACACGCCCTTGTCGTCCATGGGGATGTCCTCGGGCGTCATCTGGCCGCCGCCGGCCTCGGCGATCATGCGCAGGCTGTGGCCGATGACCGTGAGCGTGCGAAGGCCCAGGAAATCCATCTTCAAAAGGCCCATCTTCTCCAGCGTGCCCATGGGGAACTGGGTGGTGATCACGTCGTCGTTGGTCTGCAGGGGCACGTATTCGTACACCGGGCGGCTGGTGATGAGCACGCCGGCGGCGTGGGTCGAGGCGTTGCGGGGCATGCCCTCCAGCTTTTGCGCCGTGTCGATCAGCCGGTGCACGCGCTCGTCGCTCTCGTAGAGCCGGCGCAGGTCGGGGCTGCCGGCGAGCGCCTTTTCCAGCGTCATGTCCAGCGCGAAGGGGATGGCCTTGGCCACGGCGTCCACGTCGGCGTAGCTCATGCCCATCACGCGGCCCACGTCCCGCACCACGGCCTTGGCCGCCATGGTGCCGAAGGTGATGATCTGGGCCACATGATCCGCGCCGTAGCGGGAGGCCACGTAGTTTATGACCTCGTCGCGGCGCTCGTAGTCGAAGTCGATGTCGATATCCGGCATGGAGATGCGCTCCGGGTTCAGGAAGCGCTCGAAGAGCAGCTCGTACTTGAGGGGGTCAATGGCGGTGATGTCCAGACAGTAGCAGACGATGGAGCCCGCGCCGCTGCCCCGGCCCGGGCCCACGAGGATGCCGTTCGACTTGGCGAAATGGACGTAGTCCCATACGATGAGGAAGTAGTCGATGTAGCCCATCTTTTTGATGACGGAGAGCTCGTAGGCCATGCGCTCGCGGGCGTCCTGCCGGTCGGGGGCGTATTTGCGGTTCAGGCCCTCCTCGCACAGCGCGCGCAGGTATTCCTCCGCTTCCCGGCCCTCGGGCAGCGGGAAATGGGGCAGATGGATGGACTTGAAATCGAACTCCACCTGGCAGCGCTCGGCGATACTGACCGTGTTTTCGATGGCCTCGTCAAGGCCTGGGAACACGGCGCGCATTTCCTCCTCGGATTTGACGTACATCTCGTCGGTCTCCATGCGCATGCGGTTCTGGTCGGTGAGCGTCTTGCCGGTCTGGATGCACATGAGGATCTCCTGGGTCTCGGCGTCCTCCCGGTCGATGTAGTGGCAGTCGTTGGTGGCCACCAGCGGGATGTCCATGTCCCGGGCCAGGCTGACGAGGCCGGGCAGTATGCGCTTCTGATCGGCCAGGCCGTGGTCCTGAATCTCGATGAAGAAGTTGCCGCGGCCGAAGATGTCGAGGTATTTTTGCGCCATCTTTCGGGCGTCGTTTTCCCGGCCGTCCAGCAGGAGCTTCGGTATGTCGCCCGAGAGGCAGGCCGACAGGGCGATGAGGCCCTCGCTGTGGGCGGCGAGCAGCTCGTAGTCGATGCGGGGCTTGTAGTAGAAGCCCTCCACGAAGCCGCGGCTCACCATGTCGATCAGGTTCTGGTAGCCCTTCTGGTTTTCGCAGAGCAGTATGAGGTGGCTGTAGTCGCGGGCGCCGGCGGTTTTTTCGCGCATGTCCGGGCAGACGTAGACCTCGCAGCCGATCACCGGGTGGATGCCGCGGCTCTTGGCCTGCTGGTAGAACTCGACCACGCCGTACATCGCGCCGTGGTCGGTGATGGCGCAGTGCTTCATGCCCATGGCCTGGATCTTGTCCAGCAGGGGGGATATGCGGCTGGCGCCGTCCAGCAGGCTGTATTCCGTGTGCAGGTGCAGGTGGCAGAACATGGGAGACCTCCGAACTTGCCCTTTCCATGAAAGAGAATTTATGTTATAATCGAATAAACCAATACCATTATACCACAAAATGCGGCGCTGCGCGCGGGCCGTTCAAAAATATGCGAAAAAAACGCGCCGCGCCTGCCCGCGGAGGAGTGAACTGCTTTTATGAGACTCAACCTGCCCTGGCCCGTCCAGTACGCCATGCGCGCGCTGACGGGCGCGGGTTTCCAGGCTTACATCGTGGGCGGCAGCGTGCGCGATGCGCTGCTGGGCAAGGAGCCCAGCGACTACGACATCACCACCAGCGCCACGCCGGACGAGGTGCGCGCCGTGTTCCGGCGGGACAGGCTGGTGCTGGGGGGCCTCAAGCACGGCACGGTGACGCTCATCAAGCGCGGCATGCCGGTGGAGATCACCGCCTTTCACCTGGGCGGCGACGATCCGGACGACGACGCGGCCCTCACCGGCAACCTCTACGAGGACGTGCAGCGGCGCGATTTCACCGTCAATGCCCTCTGCTGGAACGAGCAGGCCGGGCTCATCGACTACACCGGCGGCGAGGAGGACATCGAAGGCCGGCTGATCCGCAGCGTGATGGAGCCCCAGGCCAGCTTCCGCGAGGACGTGGCGCGCATCCTGCGGGGCCTGCGCCTGTCCGCCACGCTGGATTTCGACATCGATCCGCCCACCGCCCGCGCCATACACGACAACTGCGCCGGCCTTTCCGCTCTGCCCGTGGAGCGGGTGCTGATGGAGCTGAAAAAGCTGCTCTGCGGGCCGCGGGCCGAGGCGGTGCTGGTGGAATACCGCGACGCCTTCGAGGTGGTCATGCCGGAGCTGGCCTCGCTCACGGCCGGCGAATACCTGCTGGCCGCCCGGCGGGTGTCGCTGGTCTCGCCCGCGCCGGAGCTGCGGCTGGCGGCGCTGATGGGCGATCTCTCCCGGGAGGCGGCGGAGGCCTGCGCCCTGCGGATGCGCTTCAGCCGGGTGAGCCGCAAGTTCATCGACGGCGCCATCGAGCACGCCCACGAGCCCATGCCCACCGACCGGGCGGGCATGCGCCGCGCCATGAACCGCTACGGCGACGAGCTGCTCCCCGGCCTGGTGGAGCTGCACAGCGCGCGGGTGCAGGCGCTGCTGCACATGGTCATCCAGGAGAACGACTGCGTGTCCCTCGACCAGCTGGCCCTCACGGCGGAAGACGTCCACCGGCTGGGCGTGACGCGGCGGCGCATCCCCGAGTGCATGAACGGCCTGCTGGAGCGGGTGATGGACGGCGAGCTGAAAAACACCGCCGAGGCGCTCGGCGAGGCGGTGCGCGCCGGTCTGGAGGAACAGGGCGAGCGCCCGGCCAGGCGGACGCGCCGCCGCAGGAAATCCTCGGGCGACGCCGCGCCGGAGGCGTGAGAAATGGATCGGGTCATACTGCACTGCGACTGCAACAGCTACTTCGCCTCCGTGGAGTGCATCGACCGCCCGGAGCTGCGGGAGGTGCCCATGGCGGTGTGCGGCGATCCGGAGAGCCGGCACGGGATCATCCTGGCGAAAAACGAGAAGGCGAAGAAATTCGGCGTGCAGACGGCGGAGACCATCTGGCAGGCGAAGCGCAAATGCCCGGATCTGGTGCTGGTGCCGCCGAGCCGGGACAAGTACGGCTACTACTGCGAGAAGATCAACGCGCTCTACGCCGAATACACCGACCAGGTCGAGCGGTTCAGCATCGACGAATCCTGGCTGGACGTGACGGGCAGCGCGAAGCTGTTCGGCGACGGCAAGGCCATTGCGGACGAGCTGCGCCGCCGGGTTCGGGAGGAATTCGAGCTGACGATCTCGGCGGGCGTGTCCTTCAACAAGGTGTTCGCCAAGCTGGGCAGCGACTATAAAAAGCCCGACGCCACCACCTGCGTGACGCGGGAAAACTACAAAGAGCTCCTGTTTCCCCTGCCGGTCAAGGACATGCTGTTCGTGGGCCCCACGGCGGCGCAGACGCTGAACCGGGCCATGATCTTCACCATCGGCGACCTGGCGAACGCCCCGGTGGACCGGCTCACGGCGCTGCTCGGCCGCAGCGGCGAGACGCTGCACGCCTACGCCAACGGCCTGGATACCTCGCCCGTGCGCCGCATCGGCGAGAACGACCCGGCGCGCAGCATATCGAACTCCATCACCTTCCGGCGCGACCTGCTGGGCGAGGAGGACATCAGGACGGGCCTTCTCATGCTGGCCGAGAGCGTGGGCTACCGCATGCGGCGCGAGCGCGTGAGGGCCCGCACGGTGCAGGTGCAGATCAAGGACACGAACCTGCGCGTGATCTCGCGGCAGGAGACCTTGAAAGCGCCCACCGGCCTCACGAAGGACATCTACCGCACGGCGCTGGCGCTGGTCCTGAAGGCCTGGCGGCTGGATCAGCCGATCCGGCTCCTTTCGCTGGGCGTCGTCAATTTCGAGGACGAGAACGCGCCGGTGCAGCTGAGCCTGTTCGACGGCGCGGACGGCGGCAAGGCGCGGAGCGAGAAGCTGCAGTCCGCCATCGACGGCATCCGCGAGCGCTTCGGCAAAGACGCGATCTCCGCCGCGCGGCTGCTGGACAAAGAAGAGGATGATATAACATAGAAGGAGTTGGATATCATGAAACGATCGGAGATCAACGCGGCGCTCCGCTGGGCGGAGGCGCTGCTGGAGAAATCGAACATCCGCCTGCCGCGCTTCGCCTACTGGAGCATGGACGAATGGCGCGCCCATCGCGACGGGCTTTCGTCCATCCGCACTGTCATGCAGGGCTGGGACATCACCGACTTCGGCAGCGGCGATTTTCCCCGCATCGGCGCGGTGCTGTTCACCGTGCGCAACGGCAGCCTGACCGCGCCGGGCGTGGGGTCGCCCTACGCGGAGAAGTACATCCTGCTGCGCGAGGGCCAGCGCCTGCCCAACCACTACCACGCCAGCAAGACCGAGGACATCATCAACCGCAGCGGCGGCGTGATGAGCATGAGGCTGTACAACAGGCTCCCGGACGGCGGGGTGGATTATGAGAGCGATGTGGAGGTGTGGTCGGACGGGCTGAAGCTCACCGTGAAATCGGGCGAGGCCTTCGACGTGGCCCGCGGCGACAGCGTGCGCCTCACGCCGTTCATGTATCACATCTTCGGCGCGAAGGAAGGCGCGGGCGACCTGGTGGTGGGCGAGGTGTCCGCCGTGAACGACGACAACACGGACAATTACTTTGCCGAGCCGGTGAGCCGCTTCGCGGACATCGAGGAGGACGAGCCGATCTACCATCCGCTGTGCAACGAGTACGACAAGCTGTGGCTGCTGTAAAGCCATTCATACGCCAAACGCCCCGCGCCGGTAAAACTGGCGCGGGGCGTTTGGCGTGTGTGTCGGTCATTCTTACGGAACCTGCGGGATGAGGCTGAGCGCCAGCGCGTGATCCGAGAACAGGAAGTTCTGGAAGGCAATGTCCGCGCTGCCGTTGATCTCCTCGGGCGTCATCAGCAGTATGCCGCGTTGGTACATTTCGGTCTTCATCTGCGCGATGGCGGTTGTCAGCTTCGGGCCGTATTCGCCGTCGGTGTTGGCCTCGGTGTTGTCGAGGTAGCCCAGGTCGATCAGGCGCTTCTGGATGGCGAGCACCATGTCGCCCTGCGCGCCTTCCTCGAGGGGTTGATACGCCACATAGGCGCGGGCGTCGTCGGCGTACAGGCGCTGCTGCAGCTCCACGTTGGCCGAGCCGTCCTCCGCCTGGGCGATCTGATACTGGTAGGCGCGCACCGCCGCGGCGGTGTCGTTGCCGTAGTAGCCGTCGGCCTCGCCGGTCAGCCAGCCCAGTTCGATCAGCCGCCGCTGCAGGCGGACGACCTCGTCGCCCTGGCTGCCCTGGCTGAGATAGACCGGCTGCGCGGGTTCAGGCTGCTCGGGCTGGCTGGGCTGGGTGGGCTGGTCGATGGGCGGTTCGGGCTGGGCGCTCTGCGCGTGCGGCGCGACGTCGGAATAGAGCAGCTCAAGCAGCGCGCTGGAGGCGACGCCGTCGGCCGGGTAGCCCGCGGCCGTCTGGAAGCGCATCACGGCTTCCGTGGTGAGCTGTTTATAATTTCCGCCAATGTTGCCCTCAAAGAAGCCCAGCTCCTTCAGGCGGGCCTGCATGGCCTTGACCAGATCGCCGGAGTCGCCCGGCTGCAGGGCCTGATAGCCTGTGTAGACGTTCTCGGCGGGCGGCGTGGGCGTTACGACGGGCGCGGTGTACATCGGCGCGTCGACGGAGTAGAGGTACTGCTGCGTCAGCGTGTCGGCGACGCCGTTTGCGGTGAGGCCCGCTGCGTTCTGGAACGCGGAGACGGCGTTGCGCGTGTTGTCGCCAAAGCTGCCGTCCGCGCCGCCGGAGAGCCAGCCCAGGGCGATCAGGCGCTGCTGCAGGTTGTAAACGGCGGTGCCGCTGGAGCCTTTGGAGAGCTCGATGTAGCCGCTGACGTCGGGGTTGTAGAACGGCGCGTTCACCGAGTAGAGGATCTCCAGCATGGCGCTCGAGGCGATGCCGTCCGGGTTGTAGCCGATGGCGATCTGGAAACGCTGCACGGCCGCGGTGGTGAGATCCTTGTAGTTGCCGGCGACGTTGCCGGTGAAGTAGCCAAGTTCTTTCAGGCGGGCCTGCATGTCGCTCACCAGCGGGCCGGAGTCGCCGGGCCGCAGGGCCTGGTAGCCAGGCTCAGGTGTCGGCGTGGCGGTGGGTTCGGCCGTAGGTTCGGCGGTGGGTTCAGCCGTGGGCGCGGCGGTGGGTTCAGCCGTTGGCACAGCCGTGGGCACCATGGTGGGCACGGCCGTGGGCTCGGGCGCGCGCGGCGCGGTCACGGCGAACAGCGCGATCTGCGTTTCGGGTGTGGCGACGCCGGTGGGCGTGAGTCCTATGGCGCTCTGGAACATGATGACGGCGTTGCGGGTGTTGTTTCCGAACTGGCCGTCGGCGCCGCCGGAGAGCCAGCCCAGTTCGATCAGCCGGGCCTGCAGGTTTCTCACCTGCACGCCGCTGTCGCCCTTTTCGAGGGAGACGTAGCTGACGCTCGAGCCGCCGTTGGTGTAGTAGGGCGCGTTCTGGGAGAAGATGATCTCCTGCAGCTCCGGGGTGGCGACGCCGGTCTGCGCGCGGCCGACGGCGGCCTCGAACAGCTTCACGGCGGCGGTGGTTTTGCTCAGGTAGTTGCCGCCGATCTCGCCGTTGAAGTAGCCCAGCTCCTTCAGGCGGGCCTGCAGCTGCTTGACCGCTTCGCCGGTGTTGCCCGGCTGAAGCAGGCTGTACCGCGGGGACGGCGTCGGCGTTATGTATATATAGCCGGTCGGGGCCGCGGTGGGCGTTGCCGTGGGCTGCGTGTTGTACGGGGCCAAGGAGGAGAAGAGGATCGCCTGCATCTCCACAGTGGCGGTGCCGGTCTGTTCATAGCCGATGGCGGCCTGGAACATGCGCACGGCGTTCACCGTCTGCAGGCCGTAGATGCCGTCCGCCTGGCCGCTGGCCCAGCCCAGCGCGATCAGGCGCTTCTGCAGGTTGGCCACCTCGTCGCCGCGGCTGCCGTAGCCGAGGGTGACGTAGCCGTTGACGGTGGGGGCGGGCGAGGGGGTGGGCGTGGCGGCGGTGAAGCTGGAGGGGGCGTCCGCGGCGTAAAGGCGCGCGAGGGTCTCGCCGGTGGCGGTGCCGGTGGGTGTGAGGCCGGCGGCGGTCTGGAAGGCGCGCACCGCGTCGGCGGTCTGGGCGTAGTAATTGCCGGTGGCCGTGGCGGTGAAGTAACCCAGCTCCTGCAGGCGGCGCTGCATCTGCTGTACCGCGAGGCTGTTCTTCATGCCGTAGGAGAGGTCGCTGTAGCCGTAATAGGCGGTCGGGCCGGCGGTGGGCACGGCCGTGGGAACGGCCGTGGGCCGCACGGTGGGCAGCGAGGTCGGCTTCGTGGTCGGGGCGGCGGTGGCCGCGGCGCGCGGCGCGCTGTAGGCATAGAGCCGCTCCTGCAGCGAGGAGGAGGCCACGCCGCTCTGGGTGAGCCCCAGGCGGGCCTGGAAGGCCTTCACGGCGGACTCGGTCTGCCCGCCGAATTTGCCGTCCGCCAGGCCGGAAAGGTAGCCCAGCTCCTGCAGGCGGCGCTGGAGCGTCAGCACGGCGTCGCCCTCGTCGCCCCGCACCAGGGTGGGATAGGAGGCCACGCTGTTCACGGTGCTGGTCTGGGCGGGCACGGAGGTGGCGGCGCTCGGCGAGTAGACCGGCGCGTTGATGGAGAACAGGCGCTCCTGCAGCGACACGTTGGCGATGCCGGTCTGGGAGATGCCCAGCGCCTTCTGGAACAGTTTGATGGCGTTTTGAGTCTGCGTGCCGTAGCGGCCGTCGGCGGTGCCGGTGAGGTAGCCCAGCTGGATCAGGCGGTTTTGCAGCCGCGTGACGTCGTCGCCCGTGTCGCCCGGCTCGAGGCGCGTGTAGCTGGCCGCTGTGTTCGAGGCGGGAATGCCGGTCGGCGCCGTGGTCGCGGTGGGCTGCGGCGTGTAGAGCGGCGCGATGGTGGTGGCCCCGGGCTGCCTGGTGACGGCGGCCGCCGTGGCGGTGGGCTGCGGCGTGGGCGACTCGATCAGCTCGGGATTGCGCGTGCCAAAGGGGAGCAGCGCGTTGACCGAATAGCCGGAAAGCGGATCGTCCCGGTTGTCGACGGTGCTGCCGCAGCCGGTCAGGGCCAGCATGGCGCAGGCGATCAGGCCGCACAGGATTTGCTTCGCTGTATGCTTCACGTTTTTTTCCTCCTTTTGAGGATGATGCCCGCCCTTCGGCGCGGCTTCAAATCGCTTTTAAGACGAAGAAAAGGGCGGCGAGGTTGCAGTCCCGCCGCCGCTTTTACCGAATCATACAGGCGTTTTGACGTCAGATTTTTTTTAGCAGCGCCACCACGTTGCCCATGGACTCCGCCAGCAGCTGGAACTCCTCGTCCGTCAGGGCGTTTTTCCATTCCTCCACGTTCTCGGTGAGCATCTCGCGAATGGCGTTCAGGCGCGCGCGGCCTTCGTCCAGTATGACGATAAAGACCACGCGGCGGTCGGTGTTGCTGCGCACGCGGTCCACCAGGCCGGCGCCGACCAGGCGGTCGACCAGCGGGGTGATGTTCGGCTTGGCGATGTCAAAATAATCTGATATTTCCGAAACGGACATGGAGCCGCGCTCCTCAAGCAGGGAGAGCACCTGAAAATGAGAGAGCGGCATCCCGTATTTGCTCTGAAAAGCGGATATGTGAGAAAGCTTCTTCTTCAACAGAGGAATGACCTGGAAGATGTTTTCGGAGATCATCGCGAGGGATCCGGAATTGTTTTTTTGTTCCATTTCTACCATTTTCCCCTTCCAGAAAGGTTTCATGCGTTCACGATTCATAATTATAGTGCCAACCTGTTGAAATTTCAAGGGCAAAATAACGGGAAAACAGCTTTTTAATCATTACGGAGGATTTATTGTGCATTTTATACATATATATTAAGTGTATATTACATACAGACGGGCCGCTCTTTTCCGCAAAAAAGGGAGAGGCGCCCTGCGGCCCGCTCTCCCGATAGTCCCATTAAAGCAGCTTTCCGAGGAAGTCCTGCGTCCTCTTGTTCCGCGGGTTTCCAAAAATTTCGCCGGGTGCGCCCTGCTCGACGATGCGGCCCTCGTCCATGAACATGACGCGGTCGCTCACCTCGCGGGCGAAGCCCATCTCGTGGGTCACGACCACCATGGTCATGCCCTCGTGCGCCAGGTCCTTCATGACCTGCAGCACTTCGCCGACCATCTCCGGGTCGAGGGCGGAGGTGGGCTCGTCGAAGAGCATCACCTTCGGATGCATGGCTAAGGATCTGGCTATGGCTATCCTCTGCTTCTGTCCGCCGGAAAGAGATGCCGGGTAGACGTCAGCCTTATCCACGAGGTTAACCCTTGTAAGAAGTTCAAAGGCTTTCCTCTCAGCCTCCT
>JAFXQO010000055.1 GCA_017527065.1 Clostridia bacterium | reverse complement strand
TGCCGTTTGTACATTCCGAGCCCTCCCGTAAGTGCAAGGTTTTTAACGCGAATCCCTGGATTTCCCTGCACTTATTATACCACGAAATGGGCTCTATCCGTTGACTTTATTATGGTTTGGGGGATGCGCAGGAAACACTAATCTAGTTCATCTCTATATCAGAAATGCTCAAACACCCCTCTCGGCCTCTTCCGGAAGGCGCGCAGGAAGTCGTCCGGATCGCCGTCCACACGCACACCGTCCAGATAGCGGAGCGCGCGCCCGTCCAGCTCATACGCACCGTACAGGATGGGCGACAGCGCCGCCACATCGCAGACGATATCACACGCCGCGCCGTCGTCCAGCCGCTCGACGGCCGCCCCGCCGTCCTGGTAACGCACCAGCCACGCGCCCGCGGCCACGCCGTAGGGGTCAGTCACGCCCAGTGTGAACTTGCCCGGCCTGCGCGGATAGGCGTTCGCCCGCAGCAGCTTCTCCGGATCGAGCACGCGCGCCATGATGTCCGGCACGATTTGGTAGGTGGTGTGCAGGTAGTGCCGCAGCGTGAAGTCGATCTCCGGCGCCATGGCCATATTCTCGAAGTGGACGCTGTCCACCTCGCCCTCGTACATGCGCAAAAAGCCCAGCATGGCGCGCATCCCGGCAGGCGTCTCGTAGGCGAACTCATTTACGGTCAGCACGCCGCCACGCATATGGTTCACATAGAACTCCTTGCGCACCGTGAGCGTGATGTAGGCGTCGGCCTGGCCGCGACTGTTCCGGTGGAGATACATCACGCCGCTTTCCGGCTTGTCTATGGAGAAACGCTCCAGATTGACGCATTTCGGCATGGCCATGCGGCCCGCGGAGAACGCGTTGTACACCGCGGCGGCCTCGCCCAACTGCGCCTTCTCCTTCACCTGCTCGAACCCCGCGGCGCTGCGGGGCACGAAATCCAGCTTCCCGATGGGGAAATCCACGATCAGGTGATCGCAGATGCGCTCATAGCCGAACTTGCGGTAATAGGCGAAGGAAAAGGGATGGAGGTGCGACACGGCCCAGCCGTAATCGCGCGCCTCGCGAAACGCCTGCTCGAAGATTTCGCGCACGTGGCCCGCGCGGCGATGGATCGGCTGCGTGCCCACGCCGCCCACCTGCAGCGTGCGGACCCAGCTGTCACAGAAGCGCGTGTCGGTGATCATGAACGTCGCCCCGGTGATGACCTGGCCCTCGCCGTCCAGAATTTCCCATCTTTCCCGCTGGATGGACGATCCCGCCTCCGCCCGTCGCTTTGTGATTTCCATTGATTCCCGCCTCCTGTCAGCTGTGTTCCGTGCGCTGAAGGATATCCCGCTGCACGTCTTTGGACAACGATGTGTAGAACGCGCTGAAGCCCGACACGCGCACCACAAGCCCGCCGTAGTTTTCGGGATGCTCGCTCGCGTCCATCAGCACGGCGCGCGAGACCGCGTTGATCTGCATCTCCTGACCGCCCCGCGCGAAATACACGCGGATGAGCGCGCGCAGCTTGCCGCACAGTTGGTCGTCTGTGAACATGACCGGGCTGTATTTTTGATTCACCACCGTGCCGCAGGCCACGAGGCTATAGTCCGGCTTGGTGGTGGAGAGCACCACCGCGGTGGGACCGTTTTTGTCGCAGCCGTGCATGGGCGAGGCGGCGTCGTTCAGGGCCTCGCGCGCACGACGTCCGTCCGGCGTCGCGGCGACCATCCGCCCGTCGGAGATGTTCTGCGTGTTGGCGGCCATGGCCAGATACACCCCGCCGCCGTCGCGCGTGCGGTAGCGCGAGAAAATCTCGTGCATCTTCTCCACGAACCACACGGCGTATTTATCCACATATTCGTCATCGTTGCCGTATTTGGGCGCGGCCAGCAACAAATGGCGCTCCGGCTCATAGCCCTCGAAATCCGCCTTCAGGCACTCGGCCAGGTGGCTGAGAGTCATCCGCTTCGTTTCATACACCAGCTTTTCGATGGCCGCCAGCGAATCGGCCACCGTGGCAATGCCCATACAGCACGCGCCGTGCACGGAGGGATACAGCGCGCCGCCCTCGTTGATGTCCTTTGCGCGGCCGATGCAGTCGCGGCAGAAGCAGCTCATGAAGGGCGATCTGTAGCTCTTGGGGTTCACCGATTCGTTCAGGTTGTAGAACCGTCGCATGTATTTGGAAGCGCCGTGCCGCAGCTGCGCCTCGAACGCCGCCAGGAAATCGTCCATCGTGGAGAAGGCGGTGGGATCGCCGGTGTCCGGGCCCTGTCTGACGCCCGTGAGCATGCACACGCCGCGGTTGAGCGCCAGCTCGATGTGTTTGGGCGTGTTGAAGCGGCCGTCGGTCCACGGCGGCTGGCGGCCCTGCAGCAGATTCTCGATGCAGCCCACCATACAGTAGTCGCGCGCGTCCTCGATGGCGTAGCCGTAGCGGCTCAGCGCGGCCACGTTCACCTCGTCGTTCATCAGCGCAGGATAGCCCAGGCCCGTGCCGATCACCTTCAGGCACTCGTCGAGAAAATCCTCCGCCGTGCCGGCGTGGATGCGCGCCGACAGGTTCGGGCCGGGGATGTTGCACGCGCCGACGGCATGCAGCACGGCGTAGGACAGCCGGTTCAGCGCGTCGCTGCCGTCCGGCTTCACGCCGCCCACGGCGATGTTCACGATGTCGTCGCCCACCTTGTAAAACGCGCAGGCCAGCAGCTCGCACGCCTCGCCTTCGGTCAGGCGGCCGGCGGCCGCGTCGCGCTCATAGAACGGATACAGGAACTGATCCACCCGGCCGAGCGCCATGGCGTAACGGCCCGTGATGCGGAAGGCCATGTGTGTGAGCCACATCAGCTGCAGCGCCTCGCGGAAGGTGCGCGGCGCGTCGCTGACCACATGGGCGCAGGCCTCCGCCATGGCTGAAAGCGTCCGCCTGTGGGCCGGGCACGCTTCGGCCTTGCGCCACGCCGCGCGGGCGTAGCCCTCGATGAACCGCGAAAGCCCCCGCATCACGATCTCCATCGCGTCGAGGAATTCCAACGCCTCGGCGTCGCCCGCGTGCACCTCGCGGGATTTTTCGATGCGCGCGATGACGCCGCCCACGCCCTCGTTCAGGAAGGTGGCATAGTCCGGCGCCCAGTGATCGTTGTTGGTGAGAAACTGGCGCGTCCCGTAGCTGTCGACCAGCCTGTGGGCCTGAATGAGCTCCTCGCTCTCCGGGCCGTCGAACTGGATGCCCGTGAGCGAGCCCGCGACGAGGTCGTTTTCGTACACGTATTTCTCGCTGTCAGTGAACAGCGTGGCGTCGGCCCACGCGCGCGCGATCACGTTCGGATCGTCCAGATGCGCCTCGTAGCCCCGCGCCAGATAGATATCCTTCAGAGAGGGCCGCGCCCACACTGACAGCGGGCCAACCTCCCTCTTCAGCCGTTCCAGCTGTTCCATGTCAAAACCTCCCCGCCGCGCTCGATCCCCTTGATCGCGTGGCAGATGATTCGATCGCCAATCGTCAGTTTGTGCGGCCGGTCACGAAACGTCGTCAGACGATCGTCACCGGCAGGCCTGTCAGCGCCCGCAACCGCTGGGCCTGCGGCTCCAGCGCCTCGCGGTCCAGGAAGGCCGTGTCGCAAAAGCCGGGACGGCGCCCCAGCCTTTGCGCCTTGTCAATGCCCAGCGGGTGATAGGGCTCCAGATCAATCTGAAGGACGCCCCTGTTCGACGACGCGGCGCGCGCCACGGCCTCGAAATGCGCCTTTTCGAGATTCACGCCCGGAATGATCGGGCAGCGCAGGACGATCCGCCCGCCTTGCTCGCCGAGGAAGGCGAGATTTTTAAGGATCCGCGCGTTGTCCGCGCCTGTCCAGCGCCTGTGCGCTTCGGCGTCGGCCAGCTTGAAATCAAAGAGAAAGAGATCGACACAGGGCAGCATGCGCTCAAGGTCCTCTTGCGCGCAGAAACCGCACGTCTCGAGGCACACGTGGACGCCCGCCTCATGCGCGCTCTTCGCCAGCGCCAGCGCAAATTCGGGCTGGGCCATGGGTTCGCCGCCGGAGAGCGTGAGCCCGCCGCCGCTGGCGCTGTAAAAGTCGGCGTCGCGCAGCGCCAATGAAAGCGCCTCGTCCACACCGATCCAGCGGCCGCACAGCTCAAGCGCGCCCGCCGGACACGCCCCGGCGCAGCGGCCGCAGCCGTCGCAGCCCGCACGGTCGAAGGCGTGGCCGCCCCCGTCCATGCGGTGAAGCCCCTTCGGGCACATCGCCGCGCACGCGCCGCACAGCACGCATTTTTCTTCGCTGAACAGGATCTCCGCCGGCTGCCGGTGCGACTCCGGGTTGTGGCACCAGGCGCAGCGCAACGGGCAGCCCTTGAAGAACACCGTGGTCCGGATGCCCGGCCCGTCCTGCACGCAGAAGCGCTGAATGTTGAAGATCATCCCGCGCATGGCTCACACCTCGTGGGCCGTGCGCAGCAGGACTTCGGCCTGCATCTGCGGCGAGAGCTTCACGAAATAGTCGCTGTAGCCGCCGATGCGTACCACCAGATCGCGATACGCCTCCGGTTCCGCCTGGGCCCTGAGGAGCGTATCGCGGTCAACCACGTTCACCTGGATCTCAAACCCGCCCCGGCGAAGGTAGGTGAGGATCAGCGCGGCCACCTTGGAGCACGAGCCGGCAGTGAAGGTCTTTTTGGAGAACTTCATGTTGACCGCCACGCCGCCGATGAGTTCCCTGTGCGACCACTTGGTGCTCGAGAGGATGGAGGCCGTGGGGCCGTTTTTCTCGCGGCCCTGGCACGGGCCGGAGCCGTCGCCCAGCGGGAACCCGGCGCGCCGTCCGTCCGGCGAGGCGCCGGTCTCCCGACCGAACCGTTCGTGCATGATCCAGCAGAACACGCTGGGAATCAGCCGCGCGCCGGTGAGCATGGGCGTGTAGCGGCGGCACTCTGAAACGATGTGATCCACCAGCATGGCGAACAGGGCGTCCACCCCGTCCGAGTCGTTGCCGTATTTGTCGACGCCGTTCAGCAGCTTCAGCCGCATGGCCTCACAGCCCTCGAAATCCGCGGCCAGCATGGCGCGCAGCCCGGCAAACGAGAGCGCTTTCCGCCCGAAGATCAGCGTGCGGATGACCTCGAGTGAGTCGGCCAGGTTCGCCATGCCCACGAAGCTGGGCATGATCCAGTTGTAGCGCGCGCCGCCCCGCTCGATGTCGACGCCGCGCGCGAGGCAGTCGTTCACGAAACACGACAGCAGCGGGTTGATCGTGCGCTCAACGCGCAGGCGGCGATATTCGTTCTGCTCCTCGAAGTGGGCGCGGATGGCCTCGTCGAGGTGGCTGAGCAGCGCTTCGACCAGCGCGTCGAAGCTGTCCCAGTCGCGGTCGAGCAGGTCGAGCAGCAGCTGAACCATGTTCGTGTAAGGGCTGGCGACCCACACGTTGCTCGCCGCGATGGGCGTGATCTCCACACAGGTGCTGTGGATGTAGTCGTGCGCTTCCTCCGGCGCGACGCCGTAGTCGCGAAGGCCCGCGCTGATCACGTCGTCGTTGAAAACGGCCGGATGCGAGCGTCCGTGCGATAGGATCTCGCACGCCTGGTCGAGAAGGGCCTGCGGCATACCTTCCGTCCAGCACAGGCCCACGGAAGGATACACGAGGCGGATGTCGTCCACCGCCTGCATGCCCATGCGGGTGAGCTCGTTGGCCACGATCGCGCCGGTTTTATCGCGCCCGCCCAGCATGTATCCGCTGGACAGCCCGTGCGGCACGCGGTTGTTGATCTGGATGGCCAGGCAGTCCATGAGCGTCTGCGCGGTCTCGTCGGTCAGGCGGCCGGCGTCCCTGTCGGCGCAATAGAAGGGATAGAGATAGCGGTCCGGCCGGCCCAGCTGGAACTGCTGCATCGAAAAATAGCGATACGGGTTCATCGACAGGCAGAACGACAGGAAGTGGACCGACTGAACCGCCTCATGGAAGCTCCGCGCGGGCCTGCGCGGCACCTGCCGGCAGATCGCGGCAACGGCGCGCAGCTCCGCCCGGCGCGCCTCATCCGCGCAGGCGTCGGCCAGCGCATCGGCGTGCGCGGCGTAGCGGTCGGAAAAGTCCGCCACGGCGTTCAGACAAGCGGCGCACAGCCCATAGAACGCGCGCTTGCTCTCATCCGCCTCGCCCGCGAGCAGGCGTTCGATGCGCGCGGCGACGCCCTCTGTGCCCTCCCGCAGCAGCAGCTCATAGTCGATCGCCATGTGCGAGTCCTGCCCGAAGCACACATCAAGCGGATCGGCCTGGGCGGCGCGAACAGCTCGCCAGCGCAGGGCCGCCTCGGGGGACAGCGGTTTCGACGCCTTGCCCACGATCAGCTCGCCTTCGTCAATAACCGGCTCGACGCCGTCGAACCCGCGGGGGTAAGCGTCCGCGTAGCGCGCCTCGCGGCTTCCCAACGCCTCATTCTGCGCCCAGCGTTCAAAAAACGCCAGATAAAACCCGTCATAGCAGATGACCGGCTCCACCGCCGCCTGACGCAGCGCCTCGATGCGCGGTTTATCGTATGGATACATCGCATTCATGCTCCCTGTCTGCACACAATGTGCCCGCGCTGCGGGCGTTGCTTCATTACGGCGTCAATTATATCACAGACGAGGTGCAAACACAACCGCAGGTGGGGACAGGCGCTCGTTCACAATACCTGACGGCAGAAAGGTTACTGGAATAGTGCGAAGAGATACTGGAAGACCCGCGCAGGCCTGGCGGAAATATCCGGCATAAATTGATCGATATATTTGTGATCGTGCTGCTTGGGATCATAACAGGGCTTGATGACTGGATCAGTATAGAAGATTATGCGTATACGAAGCAGAATTGGTTGAAGACCTTTCTGGAAATGCCACATGGGATACCCAGCAATGACACATATCGCAGAGTATTTGAGCGATTGGCGCCGAAGGAGATCGAAAGAGTGTATCGGGAATGGGTAATGCCATATGTGGATAGCTGCGTGTGAAAACAGGTTGCAATAGATGGGAAAACGATCTGTGGAACGAGCAACGCCCGGGAAAAGAACTTGAAGGACGATGAAGGGAAAATCCACATGATCAGCACGTGGGTATGTGAAGACAGGATATCCATAGCGCAGGAGAAGACAGACAAGAAGAGTAATGAGATAACAAAGATACCGGAGATGTTGTCCGCACTGGACGTGTATGGGTCAGTTGTAACGTAAGCGCTCAATGTTCCTCGCCAGAGATATCAGGCCAGAATGACTTCTGCATCTCGTCAGCCCAGGGCAGCAGATCGTCAATAACTTTCTGCGGATCAGCAGCGAACCGTTCTGGCAGCACCGTCAGCAGATGACTCAGGTAAAGCTCGGGATTGAGACCGCTCGCCTTGGCGGTTTCCAGCAGGGTGAAGATAACTGCACTGGCATTGGCTCCGGCTTGGGTATCACAGAACAGCCAATTCTTCCGGCCGACCACTATCGGGCGGATGGCGTTCTCCACCTGGTTATTGCTGATGTCAATCTCACCGTGATCGAGGAATGCACAAAGGTACTCTTTCTGGTTAAGAGAGTAGACAATGGCTTTCTTCAGCTTGCCCGCCGGATTGAATATGGTCTGCAGCCAGGCATAGTATTCGTCGACAATGGGTTTGGAAAGAAGCCGGCGCTTCTCCCGGCGTTCCTCGTCCGGCAGAGCTTCCAGCTTTTGTTCTATTTCATAGAGCCGGCTGCAATACGCCAGCCCTTTCGCCGCCAGGGCGTTCTCTTTCGTTGCACCTTGCGGCATGGCTTCTACCCATTTGCGCCGGGCATGTGCCCAACAGCCTGCCCGTGTGGCCTTGCCCAACAGGTTGTAGCCGCTGTAACCATCCGAGATCACTACGCCGCCGTAGCCCCCAAGAACCTTCTCGGCACAAGCGCCCTTGCGGCTTTCCTCATAGCGGAAATATCGGATCTGCCGCTCTGCTCGCCTGGATGAGGCATACGCCCATATCCGGGATTCCGCTGTCGCGTCCCGGCCGGGCTCCTTGTTCACCTGCACCACGGTCTCATCCGCATGGATTGCCGCCTGCCGCAGCAGTTCATGTTGAAACGCATCGCTGAATGGCTTCAGATAGGTCTCCGCCGTCTGGATGACCCAATTTGCCATCGTGTTGCGCTTCAGGCCAACTCCCAGCCGTTTCCACATCTGCTCCTGCCGGTACAACGGCAGCGCGTCCACGTACTTCTTCACAATGATGTCCGTCACGACGGAGGCCGACGCGTAGCTCCCCGGCAGCAGCGGCACCGGAACACGAGGTCGCCGGATA
>JAFXQO010000054.1 GCA_017527065.1 Clostridia bacterium | reverse complement strand
CTTTTGTGGGCAAGGATGGATTCGAACCACCGAAGGTGAAAACCAGCAGATTTACAGTCTGCCCCATTTGGCCACTCTGGTACTTGCCCAATTTATCTTACATTGCTGATCGTGAGCCGATGGAGGGAATCGAACCCACGACCTTGAGATTACAAATCACACGCTCTAGCCAACTGAGCTACATCGGCAATGTATTATTTCAAAGCCCCTAGGTTTTTGGGACTGCAAAGATAGGAACAATTTCCTATTTTCCAAACACTTTTTCCAAACTTTTTTTGATGCCGGCGGCGTCGATTCCGCAAGCCGCTTGCTGCTGGGACTGCGAAGCCTGTGCCACGAAGGCGTCGGGGATGCCGAGCCCGTCCAGGGTGACGGGGCAGCGGTGGGCGGCGACCCATTCGCTGACGGCGCTGTAGAGCCCGCCGGCGAGGCAGCCGTCCTCGACCGTGATGAGGTGGCGGTAGCGGCCCGTGACCGCGGTGAGCAGCGCCTCGTCGAGCGGTTTGAGGAAGCGCATGTCATACACGCCCACGTGTCCGGGCCAGCCGGCGGCGGCTTCCAGGGCGCGGCTCGCGACCGGGCCAAGCGTGAGGATGGCGACCTCGTCGCCTTCCAGCAGGGCCTCGCCGCGGCCGACTTCGAGCGCTTCGCCCGGCGTCTGCCGCCAGGGCGCGCCTTCGCCCATCCCGCGCGGGTACCTTATAATAAAGGGTCCCGTCTCGTGCTTCCAGGCGGTGTACATGAGCCGCTTGAGCTGCACCTCGTCGCGCGGCGCGCTGACGGTGATGTCGGGAATGCTGCGGTAGGCGGCCAGGTCGAAGGCGCCGTTGTGCGTGGCGCCGTCTTCGCCGACCAGGCCGGCGCGGTCGAAGCAGAGCACCACCGGCAGGCGCTGCAGCGCCACGTCGTGGATGATCTGGTCGTAGGCGCGCTGCGAGAAGGCGGAGTAGATGTTGCAGAACGGTTTCATCCCGCCGGCGGCGAGGCCGGCGGAGAAGGTGACCGCGTGCTCCTCCTCGATGCCCACGTCGAAGAAGCGGTCCGGGTGGCGCGCCGCGAGGAGGTTCATCCCGCAGCCGGTGGCCATGGCGGGCGTGACGCCGACGATGCGGCGGTCCGCCTCGGCGAGCTCGCAGAGCACCTCGCCGAAGACGTCCTGGTAGCGGTCGCGCGCATGCGGAGTATGGACCCGTTCGCCGGTGGCGGGGTCGAAGTGGCCGGGCGCGTGCCAGGTCACGGGATCCGCCTCGGCGGCGGGGTAGCCCTTGCCCTTGACGGTGAGGCAGTGCAGCAGGCGCGGGCCGCCCAGGTCCTTGAGCTTGCGCAACGTGCGGACCACCTCGGCGATGTCGTTGCCGTCGATCGGACCGAAATAGCGGAAGCCGAGCGACTCGAACAGGGCGCCGCCGGGCTTGCCGACGAACCAGGACTTGAGGGCGCGCACCCAGCGCGAAATGAAGCGCCGGAAGGCGTGGTCGCCCAACAGGTCCCAGATGCGGTTCTTGAAGCGGTTGTAGGAGCCGCTGGTGGTGATGTTCAGCAGGTAGCGGTGCAGCGCGCCCGTGTTGCCCTCGATGGACTGGTTGTTGTCGTTGAGGATGACGAGCAGGTCGGCGCGGCTTTCGCCGGCGTTGTTGAGGCCCTCGAAGGCGAGGCCGCCCGTCATGGCGCCGTCGCCGATCAGGGCGATGACCTTCTCGTGGCGCTCCTGCATGCGCGTGGCCTCGGCGAGGCCCAGCGCGGCGGAGATGGAAGTCGAGGAGTGGCCGACGCCAAAGGCGTCAAACGGGCTCTCGTCCCGGTTGGGGAAGCCGCTGATCCCGCCCTTCGTGCGCATGGTGGCGAAGGCCTCCCGGCGGCCGGTCAGGACCTTGTGGGCGTAGGCCTGGTGGCCTACGTCGAAGACGAACTTGTCGGCAGGGGTGTCGAAGACATAGTGCACGCCCACAATGATCTCCACGGCCCCCAGGCTGGAAGCCAGGTGGCCTGGATTGTGGGAGCAGACTTCGATGATGTACTGACGCAGCTCGGCGCAGAGCGTGCGCAGCTGCTCGGTACTGAAGTCCTTGATGTCGGCAGGACTGCTGATTCTGTCGAGGAGTTCGTACACGGTTGTAGGATGCTATTTCTTGATGTTCGGCAGTTCGAGGCCGTAGCCCTTCTTGCTGTCTTCCTTCTTCAGCAGGAGGCTGAAGATGAAGGCCAGTACGCCGAAGCTGGAGAAGACGATCATCGGCACGAAGTAGCCGCCGGTCGAGTTCCGCAGGGAGCCAATCAGCATAGGGACGAGGCAGAGGCCGATGTTCTGCACCCAGAAGATGAGGCAGTAGGCGGAGCCCAGGATCTTCTCGTCGATGATCTTAGGCACGGACGGCCACAAGGCCGCGGGTACGAGCGAGAAGCTCACGCCCAGGATCACGATCAGCGAC
Source organism: Clostridia bacterium (assembly GCA_017527065.1). GTDB lineage: Bacteria > Bacillota > Clostridia > Christensenellales > Aristaeellaceae > Firm-10. The sequence goes on along the minus strand of JAFXQO010000054.1, from coordinate 1,488 downwards.
ACGGCCAGCCATTTGTAAGGGAACAGCGGCAGCACGAACGCGAAGCTCAGGTGGCAGGCGATCATGATGACCGCACCCGCCATCAGCATCGTGGCGCCCTTGCCCTTGCGGTCCAGGAAGAAACCCAGGAACGGGGTCAGGCACATGGCCAGGATGGGGAAGACGCTGAACAGGCGGGAAGCCGTGGCGGCGTCGATCTGCAGGGTCTCTTCGAGGAAGTTCGGCGCGTAGCGCTGGAACGGGAAGATGGCGCTGTAGTACAGCACGCACAGCAGGGCCACGATCCAGAACATCTTGCTCTTGAAGATGGCGCCGAGGTCGCTCACGTGGAATTCGTCCTCCGGGGACTTCTCGTCCGTGGCGAGTCCGGCGGCCACCAGCTGCTTGTCGAACTTGCTGTCCATGACGGCGAAGATGATGAAGTTGATCAGGCCGATGCAGAGCAGCGCACCGCAGAAGCCCATCGGAGCCATGACGGATCCGTCAAATTTCGCGGAGATCAGCGGGGAGATCCACATCACGGCGAAAACGCCCAGGCGGGCGATGGCCATTTCAATGCCCATGGCCATGGCCATCTCCTTGCCCTTGAACCACTTGGCGAGGATCTTGGAGACGTTGGTGCCTTCCATCTCGCAGCCGCAGCCGAAGATCATGAAGCCCAGCGAGGCCATCTTGGCGCTGGCGGGCATCTCGACCCACCAGGAGCCGAGCCATTGGGCGAAGCCCGTGGTCTGGAACCAGTCGCTCACGCCGACGAACTTGATCGCGGCGCCGAAGACCATCAGGCCGGCGGACAGGATGCCGGAGAAGCGCACCCCGAGCTTGTCGAGGAGGATGCCGGCGAGGATCAGGAAGCCGCAGACGTTGAGGATGTATTCGGAGGCGGCGTAGGTGCCGAACACGCCGCTATCCCAGCCGAGCTTGCCCTCGACGAGGGACTTGAGCGGGGACATCACGTCCACGAACATATAGGCGAAGAACATCATCAGGGCGACGAGGACCAGCACGGACCAGCGCGCCACCCAGTTGTCGTTCATCAGTTTCTGAATCTTTTCAGTCATAATGCTGTGGATTTAACTAGAACGGGAGATCGTCGGTCGGACCTTCGTCGACGGCGGGAGCGGCCGGGGCGACGGGTGCGGCCTGCGGCGCGGGCTGCTGGTAGGCCGGCTGCTGATAAGCGGGCTGCTGGGCGGGCGCGGGCTGCTGATAGCCGCCCTGGCGCTGGTAGCCACCCTGCTGGGCGTAACCGCCGCCCTGCTGGTCGGCCGGATAGCCGGCGCCGTCGCCTTCGCGGCGGCCGAGGAGCTGCAGCGTGTCGACGTTGATTTCCGTGGTATATTTCTCGGCGCCCTGGGCGTCCGTGTATTTGCGGGTGCGCAGCTTGCCTTCGATGTAAAGCTGCGTGCCCTTGCGGACGAAGCGCTCGCACACGTCGGCGGGCTGGCCCCACGCGACGATGTTGTGCCATTCCGTATTCTCGCGCGT
>JAFXQO010000053.1 GCA_017527065.1 Clostridia bacterium | reverse complement strand
TCAGAATCTGACTGTTCTCTTTCTCATTCTTCCCTATATCGTTTTCAAGGATCGCCTGTCCCCGCGCGCCGCCCCAGGGGGCTTCTCGCGACAACATTAGATATTATACGCTCCTGTTCACCGTTTGTCAATACCTTTTTTTCTGTCGGCCAAACGGTATTATATCCTATTATATATCATCAAATTCTGCCTGTTTCGGCGCGTTAAGTGTTTGTTGCGACGCGATTACGCTTCGATTTGCGCGACGGGGAACTGCGAAATGCGCAGGCACGTATCGCCATAGGGAACCAGCTCGAGCGGAACGACCTCGCCGCGCCTGGCCTTTATGTCGACGGGCGTGGGCGCGCAACTGCCGCCGCGCATGGTCCAGTCCTTCGCCTCCACGGCCTCGACTGAAACGCGGGGGCCTCCGCCAAGGCCGAACACCGTGTCGCGCGGGGTCAGCGTCGCGGTCATCCGGCCACCCTCCACCAGCGCCCAGTTCCACTTGTCCTCCGTCGTGACCGCGTAATCCGGCGCGACGGGATGATCCTTCACTTTCGTCCAGTTTTCCTGCGGCTGGAAGGCCATCAGCAGCGGGCCAAGCTCCACGGCGGCCGAGCGCCGGCTCCAGCGGGTCAGGCGCGGCGCCATGGGCAGAGTGAGTTCGATCACGTCGCCCTTTTGCCACTCGCCCTCGATCACGCTGTACTGCCCGGCGATGGGCGCCATATCCTCGCCGCCGTTCACGCACAGCTTCGCCTCAGTCGCCCACTGGGGAATGCGCAGGCAGATGGGGAACGCCTTCGGCTGGGCGGGGTCAACGTGAATGCGCACCGTCTCGCCGAAGGGATAGGCCGTTTCAACGCACAGCTTCACCGGCACCTCGCCCGAGCGGAAGCGCACCGTGCAGGGCGCGTAGCTGACGGCGGCAAAGCCTTCGTCCGGCGTGGCGTACCACAGGCTTTCGGCAAACTTGGGCCAGCCCTGGTGCATGTTGGCCGTGCAGCAGCCGAAGTTGGGCTCCAGGCCGAACAGGTTCGAGTCCGGGCCGTTGTTGTACCAGTCGCGCTTTTCATAAGAGCACTTCACCTGGTTGGCCTGCTGGTCGTACTGGTGCAGCAATACGTCCGAGCACATCGCGCCGGGCAGCGCGTTGAAGGCCAGCTTTTCCTGGATGTCGCCCAGCCCGTCCTCCGGCACGCCGCAGGTGAGAAGCGTCTCGAGGGTATACATCAGCTCGACCACCGCGCAGGTTTCGGTGCCCTGGGTGGGGCTGTTCCCGCTGAGGTGCTCGTCGCCGGTGAACATGCCGTAGGCCACGCCGTGGTGCTTCATCAGCTTCTGCCAGCCCGTCCGGAACGCGTCGCGCTCCTTCGCGCCACTCTTGAACTGGCTTATGACGCCGGGGGCCTTGAGGCCCATGGCCGCGTTCACCACGTGCGAGAGGTGATACTGCGTGGCGTAGTAGGGCCGCTCCGCGCCCGCCAGCGCCTGGCCCCTCTGCGTTTCGTCCGCGCGGCCCGTCTTCATTTCCTCCCAGGGGATGATCCGGCGCATGGACTGCGTGTAGGGGAAGGCGGCGTAGTGGCCCGTCCAGTCCAGCGTCTGCTCCTTCAGCTTCTGCATGAGGTCGAGCAGGAACTTATGCCGCCCGCCGGTGAGGTTATACAGCCACACCACCGCCTCGATGTTCTCCGCGCCGCGGGCCACGGCCCACTCGCGCAGGGGCTTCTGGTCGAGGGTCTTATACTGGTATTTGAAAAAGTTGAACATGAACTCCGGCACGCGCTTGTCCACCGTGGCGGTGAAATACTGCATGAGCGCCTTGAGCATGATCATGCGCGGCCACCAGTCCTCCTCGTCCGCCGGGCCAAAAAACCCGTCCTCCCGCTGGCTCGCGAGCGTCCATTCGATGTATTCCATGCACACGGCCTTGAGCTTCTCGTCCTCCAGCAGCCAGGCCAGGGGCACCAGCCCGTCCAGGTAGTACGGCGCGCGCTCCCAGCCGTCGCCCGCGCCGCCTCGCCAGGCGCTGTCCCTCACGTCCGGCCAGAACTCATACAGCTTGCCCGTCAGCCCGCTGGCCGCGGTTTTCAGCTGCGCGAGCAGCCACCCCTCCGGCTTGATCGCCCCCAGCGGCAGCGCAGCCATGCTGTTTTTGGAAAGCGGCGGCAGATTGAACAAAGCGCGATTCATCATGAAGCAAACAACTCCCCTTTTATTCCGTCAATCCCAGTATCTCTTCCAGGCTTTTTCCGGCTTTCACCTCGAAATACGCCTTGATCTCGTAGTTTTTGTCCCATTTGTCCTGCGGATACCGCCCGTAACGGGCCTTCACGCTGCCCATGCGCTCCTCCAGGGAGGCCGGGCCCTCCGCCATGCTGACGGCGTCGCAGAGCTGAATCAACCGGTCATAGTCGTCAAATTCGCACCTCGCCAGCGCCTCGCGGAGAACGGCCTGCTTCTCTTCGGGAATATCCACGTTGCCGATATAATCCTCGAACACCTTCGTGTTGAACGAGTGCGTGAGGCAGATGCGCGCGGCGTCCTTGTAGCCCAGATCACGCATGTAGGCGTAGCCGTCGTACACGTGCGCCATGTGCCCGTGGCCGAAGCGCCGGCCGATGTCATGAAGGAGTCCCAGCACATACGCCTTCTCCGCGTCCAAACCGCAGGCCGCGGCGATGGCCTCCGCGCAGCGCGCCACCACCCGGCTGTGGTCGCCCCAGGGGCCGGGATAAATGCCCTCCGCCTCCCGCACCAGCCGTTCGGCCTCTTCCCTCGACGGATATTTCTTCTCCATCAATTCATCCTCCATTTCACTTGAGGATCGCAATCAGATAGATCACAGCCAGATGCGCCGGATAGAACAGATAGAACACCCACTTGTTCACCCTGATTTTCGAGCGGGTGGGAATGTAGATAAACGGCAGCGCCAGCAGCGCCCAGAACTGCGTGTACACGGTCATCTTCTCCGGCCAGGGCCACAGCCTGTCGCGCAGCTGCGGCAGGCCGTACCATACCATGTAGGCCGAGATCCACAAGAGCGACGCCATCGGCCGGTCGATCAGCGCGTAGAAGATGAGCATCAGGTAAATGCCGTACATGCCGTAGTTCAGATACCCCTTCAGATACCAGCAGGCGGCCAGCGCCACGGCCGTGAGGAGGTAATTCTTCTTTTTCAGCGTCCAGATGACCAGAATGCCCATGACGAGCGTGAAGTGGATCGCCCAGCTCGGGGTAAGATAGTAGTGTTTCAGTATCAGGTCGATCCGGTAGAACTGATGCAGCCAGTCGAAGCCGCCCTTCTCCAGGTGATTCAGCGCGGTCACATACAGCGGCTGCGTCAGCAGGCCGACCAAAAACACCCGCAGCGCGTATTTGGCGATGTTGCGCGTGTAAATGCAGCCCACCGCGATGCAATAGGCGAATATCGGGAAGGCGATGCGGCCGATGACGCGCATGCTCCGGTATTCCGGAAAAATCGCCGCGCCGAGATGGTCGATAAACATCGTCAGTATCGCGATCAACTTGAGCAGCCCCGTGTCTTTGTTTAGCCGAATCTCTTTGCTCAGCGCTTCCGCCATATGAATCACCTCAATCGAGCCTCAATGCGCGCCTGAAATCCCTCAGGCGATGAAAGGTCTGGTAGTTTGAGTCGTGAAAGCTGTGGGGCTGGTTGATCGCCGTGCGGCACAGGTAGATCAGGTCATCTCCCTCGATCATCCAGTCGACATACTGGAAGCCCGTCGTCCTGGGATCGTCCCGCCGCCGGTCGATCAGGTCATAGGCCAAATCCCATTTGACCAGATCCCGCGACACCATCAGCGACAGGAGGTTCCGGTTCCACGAGCAGGTTTCATCCAGGATGCGCGAGACGATGGCGAAGTACAGCCCGGTCTTTTCGTCCCGCCGGATGGTGAACTTCGAGTGATTGCCCGGCAGCGCCACGGCGTGATCGTACCGAAGCGGCGCGTCCGGATCGTCCGTATCCACGCGGAAGGCCAGCGCGCGGCCGTAATTCGGCGCGCACTTCGACATGTCGTAGCGCATGATGTTGAAAAGCGCGCCGTCCGGCGCAAGGGCCAGGGTGCCCTCGATGCAGCCGGTGCTGGGCCCCTGGGCCGCGCCGGGCCAGGCGGGATCGTATTGAAGCGGCGGCGTAAAGCGCCAGCTCTCGGGGCGCAGCAGATCGGCGTCCGCGTCCGCCGACATGACCATGGCCGCGTGGTAGCCCGCGCGCCACGCGCCCCACTCCAGCGTGCCGTACAGCCGGCCCTTGTGCTCGACCAGCGGCTGCGGGTTTTTGTGAACCCCCGGTACGCCGCTCCGGCCGGAGCCCCGCAGCAGCGCTACCGGCGCGCCGAAACTGCGGCCCCCGTCGGGGCTTTTCCCGATCAGCAGGTCGCCGTATTCCGTCGAACAGGCGAGCATATAAACCTCGCCCCGATGAATGAACAGCCGGCCCCAGAAGCAGGGAAACAGTTCGGTCAGGTAATGCCATGTTTCGCCATCGTCGTCCGAGCGGAAGATCAGCGTGAGGTTCTGCGGCGCGTCCCCCTCGAACAGGTCCATCGAGGAAAGCAGGTAGCCCTCCGGATGGCGAACCATCGACGGCGAGCAGAGATAGCGCCCGGAAAAGGCGTAAGCCCCGTCCCGCGGGTGCAGGTAGTTGACCACCGTGCCCACCGGCGCGCCGGTGCGGGCCAGGCGGACGCGGCTCTTCTTATCGCCGCACCGGACGTAGAACTCGTAGTCGGTTTCCGGCTCGAGGCCGCCGACCGTCGCCTCGGGCACGGTCACACGGGCCGCGCAGCGGAAATCGCCCTGCCCCTCGGGCCGGAGCATGACCTCGTATTCCGGGCCGGAAGGCGCGAGCCATTCGCAGTGAACGCTCCGCTCGTCCGGCGCGACGCGGCATACACAGATGTCGCCCGCGTCGAAAAAGAACGGCCTGTACGGCGCGTAGCTCCAGGTTGACTGGCCTCGCATCCTCTCGCCTCCTGTCACTTTTTCCGCCGCAGCTTGCGGCCGAGGCGGTTGATCTTCTCGAAATCCAGCCGGTTTTCCTCATGTTTCAGAAGGCGCCTGATGTTCGCGCGATGGCAGAACACCGCCAGCGCGCCCATGAGGACCGCGAACACGATATAGCCCGTGTCGCCGGGATGGCACAGGGCCACGATGATCGGATACGCAACGGCGGTGCAGATGGAGGCCACGGACATGTAGCGCGTGAAGCCCACGATGACGATCTGCATCACCAGCAGCGCCAGCGCCAGCCACGGCTCGTTGGCGAAGATGACGCCCAGGGAGCTGGCCATGCCCTTGCCGCCCTTGAACTCGAAAAGCACCGGCCAGTTGTGCCCCAAGATCACCGCGATGCCCGCGATGTAGCCGCCCATCTCGCCGCCGATCCACTTGCCCAGCTTCACCGCGATAAACGCCTTCAGCGCGTCGCCCACCAGCGTCAGAACGGAGGGAAGCCAGCCCAGCGTGCGCATGATGTTCGTGGTGCCCGCGTTGCCGCTGCCGGTCTTGCGGATGTCAATGTTGCCGAAAGCCTTGCCCACCACAATGCCCGTGGAGAAATTGCCCAGGAAATACGCGGCGACCGCTATCAGGATCCAGAGAAGATACTTCACGAAAACACCTGCTTTCTGAATTAGGAATTGGGAATTAGGAATTAGGAATTTTATTTACTCTGGAAGCGCGCCGCGAAGCGGCGCGGCTCTCCCTCCGGGAGAGCTGGCGCGAAGCGCCTGAGAGGGTTTTCAATCAAACCGGCAATTCCTGATTCCTCATTCCTAATTTTATTGTTCTTCCTTGTTGTTCCGTTCCCGCATGATGAACCGCAGCGGCGTGCCCTCGAAGCCGAAGGCCTTGCGGAACTGGTTTTCCAGGTAGCGCTCGTAGCTGAAGTGCATCAGCGTGAGGTCGTTGATGAAGAACACGAACGTGGGCGGCTTGATCTGCTGCTGCGTCGCGTAGTAGATCTTCAGGCGGCGTCCGGAGGTGGCGGGCGGCTGGAGGGCGGCCTGGGCGTCGGCCAGGATGTCGTTGAGCAGGCCGGTGGTGATGCGGCGGCGGCTCTGCTCGCGCACGGCGCGCACCGTCTCCATCACCCGCGCCACCCGCTGCCCGGTCAGCGCCGAGATGAAGAGGATCGGCGCGTAATTCATGAACTTGAGCTCGGAGCGCACCTTTTTGACGTATTCCTCCATGGTTCCGGTTTCCTTTTCCAGGGCGTCCCATTTGTTGACCACGATGACGGCCGCCTTGCCCTGCTCGTCGACGTAGCCTGCGATCTTGCTGCCCTGCTCGGTCACGCCCTGGGTGGCGTCCACGAGCAGCAGCGCCACGTCGCAGCGGTCGATGGCCGCCAGAGCGCGCACGATGGCGTAGCGCTCCAGCGACTGGTATTCGATGGCCTTGCGCTTGCGGATGCCAGCCGTGTCGATGAGGATGAATTCCTCGCCGGTCTCGTCGGCAAAGCGGGTGTCGACGGCGTCCCGGGTGGTGCCGGCGATGTCGGAGACCATCACGCGCTCCTCGCCCAGCAGCCGGTTCACCAGCGAGCTCTTGCCCACGTTCGGCTTGCCCACCACGGCGATCTGCGTGGGCGCATCGGGGTCCTCCTCCTCGTCCGGATCGGGGAAGAACTTGCACAGCTCCTCCAGGAGGTCGCCGAAGTTCATCATGTTCACGCTGGAAATGCCGATGGGGTCGCCGAGGCCCAGGTTGTAGAAATCGTAGATCTCCGCCTCCAGGTTCACGTGGTCGATCTTGTTCACCACCAGCATGACGGGCTTTTTCGCCCGGCGCAGCATGTCCGCCACGGTCTCGTCGTCGGCGGTCATGCCCTGGCGGCCGTCCACGAAGAACAGGATCACGTCGCAGGTCTCGATGGCGATCTCCGCCTGGCGGCGCATCTGCTTGAGCAGCGGGTCGTCGCTGTTCGGGTCGATGCCGCCGGTGTCGATCAGGGTGAATTTATAATTCTGCCATTCGCAGTCGGCGTACACGCGGTCGCGGGTCACGCCGGGCGTGTCCTCCACGATGGCGATGCGCCGGCCGGCCATCTTGTTGAAGAACGTCGATTTGCCCACGTTGGGGCGGCCTACGATGGCCACAAGGGGTTTAGCCATTTTCGTTGATCCTCCGTCCGTTTGATTTCATGCAGTCTGAACGCTTGCGCCCGGTTACGGCTCCTTCCAGAAGCCGCCCTTGTGAAAGTTCTCGTTCCCGAGGGGCGTCGCCGTGAGGCGGAATATCACGCAGCCGTCCGGGCAGACGATGGTCTTGGTGTATTTCCCGTCGCCGCCGAGGTTTTCGAGGTCGCCGCCGCTGCGGACGGCCTCCATCAGCGGATACAGCATCATCATGGTCTTGGAGCAGACGCCGTATCCCTGCGCGTTCACCGGGCAGCCGTATGTGCAGGTGTATTTGTCGCCGGGCTCCTCGCCGTTGCGGCAGTAGCGCTCCGTGTGGTCTCCCCGCATGAAGCCCACGACTTCGACCTCGAACGCGTATTCTTCATCATACCACTTTTTCATAATGACTTTCCTCCCCGCGGCCCATGTAAAAGACGGGCGTTCACAGGACAGTAAAACCCATCTTCTCAATGACGCTTTTCATTATTGAATTATCCTCTTCTGTCCGTATCGTTGCGGTTTTGCCCTGTTTAAGGATGTATTTCAAAACAAAGGAACAGACCTGACAGGCATATCCCTTCCCCCGATAACGTTTTACTGTGCGCACATCGGCGACTTCCCACGCGTTCAGGGAATACTTTTCAACGCACGCGCGGGAAACCATTTTCCCTTCAAGGAATAATCCGCAGTAAATCGTACCATCCGCGTATGCGCTCTCCCATTCCGTTTCCCCGAGAACGCGCTGCTCACACAATTCCAGATGCTCCCGGAAAAGATCATATTCGTCAACCGATAACCAGCGGACAGATTGATCTGTATCCGGGCAGTTATCTGCGTTTCTGGTATAATACAGTATCTCCACCCGTCCGCCTCCCCGAAATCCCGCTTCGCCCGGCAACGTTTAATCCCGGTTCATCATCGCCTCCAGCAGCTCGTCGCCCCTCCTGCCCACCTTCACGAAGGGGATGCCCACCTTTTCCTGCACCTCGTCGAAGGTCATATCGTCCAGGAACACGTCCTCCTGGTCCCGCAGCATGCACTCGGTCACCAGCACCTTATCGGCGTCCTTTCCCGCCAGACCGCGGACGAGGTCGCTTCCTGTGAGCAGGCCCGTCACGGTCACGCTGGGGCCGAAGAACCGGTTCTCGATGGGCACGATCTCGATCTCCACCCCCGGAACGGGAAAGCGCCGCATGAGACCCTTCATGAAAGGCGCTATGTCCATGCCCGTGGGCACCAGCAGCCGGCCCGGCTTCGCGCCGTCCAGGTCGGCCTCGCCGTAGGCGTCCTCCAGCTCCGTTTCCAGCTGGCGCATCATGCCGACGCCGTTCTCGATCTGCGCGTAATCCTCGTAGAATTCATCCGGCGGGATGGGCCGTTTGGCCGCCAGGTAGAACTCGTCCGAGGGGAACACGAAACGCGTGCCGTATTTTTTCAGGCTCCTCTTCTGCCATTTCTCCGCCGCGTCCAGCACCGCGCGGGCCTCGTCGCGGGTGTATTTGCGCAGGCCGCAAAGGCCCTCCCGATGATCCGTGAGACCCACAGGCACCAGCGCCAGCGACTGGCAGGCCGGATACAGCGCCATGAGGTCGGCGATGGTCTTTTCCAGCTGCGGCCCGTCGTTGACGCCGGGGCAGAGCACCGCCTGCGCGTGAAATTCGATACTTCCCGCCTTCAGGCGGTTCAGCTGCTTCATGAGCAGCGCGCCCCGCTCCGTGCCCAGCATGTGGGCGCGCAGCTTCATGTCCGTGGCGTGCACGGACACGTACAGGGGCGAGGCGTGCCGGTCGACGATGCGCTGGAGCTCCGCATCGGACACGTTGGTGAGCGTCACGAAGCTGCCCGTCATCAGCGACAGCCGCCAGTCGTCGTCCTTCACGCGCAGCGAATCGCGCGCGCAGGCGGGCAGCTGATCGACGAAGCAGAAGATGCACTTGTTCACGCACTCGCGGATGCCGCTCATCAGGTGGGAGTCGAAGGTCAGCCCCAGCGGCTCCCAGTCGTCCTTCTCGAGCGAATACTCCGTTTCCTCGCCGTCGCGCTCGATCACCAGGTCGATCTGCTCCTCGCTGGTGAAGGCCTGGTAATCGATCCAGTCGATCACTTTTTTCCCGTTGACGCTCACCAGGCCGTCGCCCACCCGCAGGCCCAGCTGGTCTGCGATGCTGCCCGGCTCCACGGCGATGATTCTGTGCGGCATGCTTCTTTCCCCCGTCATGACATACATACTCATAATATATTATGCAGCATGTTTGCGTTTTCGTCAATCGCGTGTTGGGCGTTCGCGTGAATTTTTATCGCCGGGCCGTATGCCGGCCGCGCCGCGGCGCGCTTCATAATTTAACGGGGAACGCACAGCGCGCGGCCGCCGCGCATGATATAATACATTCACTCTGATTCGCGTACTTTTTTCGTTGGAGAGATGACGCATGGATTACGGCGGAAAATTCAAATGGGGCCCGTTCCTCAGGCGGGTGGCGATCATCGCCATTCCGGTGGCTCTGCAAAACCTGCTCACCACCACCGGCTCCATGGTGGACACCATGATGATCGCCTCCCTGGGCGAAAACACGGTGGGCGCGGTGGGCCTTTGCGCCCAGTTCTCCTCGCTCATGTTCTCCGGGTACTGGGGCTTCGTGGGCGGCGGCATGCTGTTCTTCGCGCAGTACTGGGGCGCGAAGGACGACGACGGCATCGACCGCTCTTACGGCATTACCCTTGTGGCCATGATGACCGTGGGGCTCTCCTTCGCCTGCATGGCGGCGTTCTTCCCCTGGACGGTCATGCGCCTGTATACCGACAAGACGGCCATACAGAAAATCGGCGTGGAATACCTGCGCATCGTGGGCTTCGCGTATCCTCTGCAGGTCTTCTCCATGGCCATGAGCGCGCTGCTCCGCTCCACCGAGAAGATGCGCATCCCCCTCTACGCCGCCGTCGCCTCGGTGTTAACGAACATCCTCCTCAACTGGGTGCTGATCTACGGCCGCTTCGGCCTGCCCGCCCTGGGCATCCACGGCGCGGCGCTGGCCACGGTCATCGCCGCCGGCGTGAACGCGCTGGTGGTCCTTCTGCTGGCGAAGGCGCAGAAATATCCCTACATTTTCCATTTCCGCCGCCACTACCGCTGGACCGTCGGATACCTGCGGGAATACCTCGCCAAGTGCTTTCCCATCCTCTGCAACGAGGTGCTCATCGGCGTGGGCAACATGGTCATCAACGTGGTGCTGGGCCGCCAGTCGGAGCAGGCCATCGCCGCCCTGGCGGTGTTTCGCACCCTGGAGGGCCTGGTGATCGGCTTCTTCGCCGGGTTCTCGAACGCCGCGTCCGTTCTTGTGGGCAAGGCGGTGGGCGCGGGCCGGCTGGAAACCGCCTACGAGCGCGCCAAGCGGCTGGTGCCGCTTTGCGGCGGCTGCATCCTGGCGGTATGCCTGCTGATCGTGGCGCTTCACCAGCCGCTGCTCACGGCGCTGGGCCTGTCCGGCGCGTCCTTTGAGATCTGCTCGCAGATACTGATGGTCTACTGCGCCGCGGCGGTCATCCGCATGTGCAACTGGGTGCAGAACGACACCTACCGCTCCGCGGGCGACGCCGTGTACGGCACGGTGCTGGAGATCGTGTTCATGTACCTCATGCTGCTGCCGGCGGTGTATCTCTCCGGCATGCGGCTGGGCGCGCCGATCCTGGTGGTGTTCATCTGCTGCTACTGCGATGAGCCCATCCGCTTCGTGCTGATGCAGATTCACATGTATTCGGGAAAGTGGATCAAGCCCGTCACAAACGAAGGCCGCGCCGCGCTGCCCGCCTTCCTCGCCCGGCTGAAGAATAAAACCCAGGAGGCGTCGCAATGACCAGACTGTGGATCCGCCTGATCCGGCATCACCGCATCGCCCGGCAGCTGACCGTCGACTGCGCCTGGGGCAGCCAGGACGAGGCGCTGCGGGAAGCCTGCCGCGCGCTCGACGCGCCCGCGCCCATCTGGCTGGGCAAAAACGAAAACGAATTCGACCGGTTCCGCCGCACCGCTTTCACCGCCGACAACTTCGTGGAGAGCGTCGCCTTCGACCGCATGGAGGTGGAATTCCTCGACGACGAGGACAAAAAGCGCGCCCGACCCGACCCGAGAAACGTGTTTTAAGGAGGATGACACCATGAAAAAGGATCCCATTTTCCGCGGCGCCGCCACGGCCCTCATCACGCCGCTCACCGCGCGCGGCATCGACTTCGAGGCCTTCGGCCGCCTCATCGACTGGCAGATCGAATCCGGCGTCGACGCGCTGGTGATCGCCGGCACCACCGGCGAGGGCTCCACCCTGACCGACGAGGAACACCGGGCCGCCATCAGCTTCTCCGTTCAGCGGACGGCCGGCCGCGTTCCCGTGATCGCCGGCACCGGCTCGAACGACACCGACTACGCCATCTCCCTCTCCCGCTACGCCTGCGAGGCCGGCGCGGACGCGCTGCTCGTGGTCACGCCCTACTACAACAAGGCCACCCAGAAGGGCCTCGTGACCATGTTCACCGCCATCGCGGACGCCGTGACCAAGCCTGTCATCCTCTACAACGTGCCCTCCCGCACCGGCGTGAACATCGAACCGGCCACCTACGCCGCGCTGGCCGGCCACCCGAACATCGCCGCCATCAAGGAGGCCAACGGCAACATCTCCAAGATCGTCGAGACCGCCGCGCTGGTGGGCGATAAGCTGGACATCTACTCCGGCAACGACGACCAGATCGTGCCCATCCTCTCGATGGGTGGCCAGGGCGTCATCTCCGTGCTGTCGAACCTGCTGCCCGGCGAGACCTCCGAGCTGTGCCACCGCTTCTTCCGGGGCGACGTGGCCGGCAGCGCCCGGATGCAGACGGAGCTGCTCCCCCTCATCAACGCGCTGTTCTGCGAGGTCAATCCCATCCCCGTGAAGGCGGCCATGGCGGCCATGGGCTGGTGCGAAAACTACCTGCGCCTGCCCCTCACGCCCATGGAGGACGCCCACTGGCAGGCGCTGCGCGCGCTCATGGCGGCGCGGGGCCTTCTCTGACGGAAGGGAGGCCATGAACCGTGGATATCATCGTCAACGGCGCGCTGGGCCGCATGGGCCGCACGCTGACCGAAATGATCGATGCGGAGGACGGCCTGCGCGTCGCCGCCCGGGTCGACCAGAACGCCGCGCCGGGCGACGGATGCTTCGGGTCGCTGTTCGACTGCGATGCCCCTGCCGACGCGCTGATCGACTTCTCAAACCACGCCGCCACGGCCGCGGTCATGGATTACTGCGCCGCCCGGAGTCTTCCCGCCGTGATCGCCACCACCGGCCAGACGGAGGCGGAACTCGCGCTCATACGCGGCGCAGCCGAAACGATTCCCGTGTTCCTCTCGGCCAACATGTCCATCGGCGTGGCGCTGCTGGCCGAGCTGGCGAAGAAGGCCGCCTCCGTCTTCCCGGAGGCCGACATCGAGATCATCGAGCGGCACCACAACCGGAAGCTGGACGTGCCCAGCGGCACGGCGCTGCTGCTGGCCCGCCGCATCCGCGAGGCCAGGCCGGAGGCCGAGTTCGTCGTCGGACGGCATGAAAACGGCAGGCGCGCGAAACATGAGATCGGCATCCATTCGCTGCGCTACGGCGGCGAGGTCGGCACCCACGAAATCATCATCGCCGCGGGCAGCGAGACCATAACGCTCAAGCACGAGGCGGAGGACCGCGCCCTGTTCGCCCGCGGCGCGATCGCCGCCGCCCGCTTCCTCCCCGGCCGCGCGCCGGGTCTTTACGACATGCGCCATCTCATCGCGCAGGAAGGGAACTGACATGAACGCACAGGAGCTCATCAGCTACATCGCCAACGCGGAAAAGAAGACGCCCGTCAAGCTGTACGTGAAGGAAAAGGCCCCCATCGACTACGGCGAAGGCGCGAAGGTGTTCGGCGCGTGCGACAGGATCGTCTTCGGCGACTGGAAAGCGCTCGGGCCCATCCTTGAGGCCAATGCGGACAAAATCGCCGACATCGTGATCGAGAACGACCGCCGCAACAGCGCCGTGCCGCTGCTGGATATGAAAAACGTGGAAGCGCGCATCGAGCCCGGCGCGATCATCCGCGACCACGTGACCATCGGCCGCAGCGCCGTGGTCATGATGGGTGCGGTGATCAACATCGGCGCGGTGGTGGGCGAGGGCACCATGATCGACATGGGCGCGGTGCTGGGCGGCCGGGCCATCGTGGGCAAAAACTGCCATATCGGCGCGGGCGCCGTGCTGGCCGGGGTGATCGAGCCCGCCTCCGCCACGCCCGTCGTCATTGAGGACGGCGTGCTGGTGGGCGCGAACGCCGTGGTCATCGAGGGCGTCCATGTGGGCAAAGGCGCGGTGGTCGCCGCCGGCGCGGTGGTCATCGAGGACGTGCCCGAGGACGTCGTCGTCGCCGGCTGTCCCGCCCGCGTCATCAAACGCAAGGACGAGGGCACCACGCAGAAGACCGCCCTGCAGGCCGCGCTGCGAAATCTTTAATTAATTAGGAATTTTGAATTAGGAATTGGGAATTATGGTTACTCTGAAAGGCGCGGCCGCGGCCGCGCTTCTGAGAGCAAACTGAAATTCCTAATTCCAAATTCCTAATTCCTAATTTCCGGAAGGTGGTTCCGTGATGCACGCAAAACTGAACGAGGCAGTGTATGGGGTGAAGGCGAGCGCGATCAGGGCGTTTTCGCAGATGGCGGCGCGGACGCCGGGATGCGTGCGGCTCACCCTGGGCGAGCCGGATTTTGACACGCCCGCGCCCATCCGCGCGGCGGCGAAGGAAGCGCTGGACGCCGGGGAGACCCACTACATCGAGAACAGCGGCACGCCGGCGCTTCGGGAGGCCATCGCGGCCTTCGAGCGGGAGAAAAACGGGCTTCCTTACGACGCGGGAGAGGTAATCGTCACCGTCGGGGCCACGGAGGCGCTGTTCGTGGCGCTGTTCGGCGTGCTGGATCCGGGCGACGAGGTGATCGTGCCCGTGCCGGCGTTCGTTTTGTACGAGCGGATCGTCGGGCTGTGCCGGGGCGTTTTCGTGCCGATGGACACGGAGCCGGACGGCTTCCAGCTGCGCCGGGAACGGCTCGACGCGCTCATCACGCCGCGCACCAAGGCCATCGTGCTCAACTCGCCGAACAACCCCACCGGCTGCGTGTACGACCGGGAGAGCCTCGAAGCCGTGCGCGCCGCCGCCGAGGCGCACGGCCTGTTCGTGATCTGCGACGACGTATACCGCCGGCTGTGCTACGAGGACGGCTATCACAGCTTCGCCGAGTACCGGGCTCTGCGGGATAGGATCATCGTCGTTCAGAGCTTCTCGAAGCCCTACGCCATGACCGGCTGGCGCATGGGGTATCTGCTGGCGGACGCGCCGGTGTGCGAGCGGCTGGCTTTGGCGCACCAGTTCATGGTCACCTCCGCTCCCGCGCCGTTCCAGCGCGCCGGCGTCGCCGCGCTGGCGTACGACCCCGCGCCGATGGTGGCCGAATACAGGGCGCGCCGGGACTATGTGCTGAGCCGCCTGACCGGCATGGGGCTCGAGACGCCCCCGCCGGCCGGCGCGTTCTACGCCTTCCCCTCCGTCGCGCGGTTCGGCCTGGACTCGACGGCCTTCTGCACGCACCTTTTGCGGGAGGGCGGCGTGGCGGTGACGCCGGGCGCGGCGTTCGGCGCGGACGGCCATGTGCGCGTGAGCTATTGCTGCGGCATGGACGCGCTGCGCGAGGGGATGGACCGCATGGAGCGGTTTATCAGGCGTTTGGAGGCGAAATCGGATGACTGATTATCAGGCGGAGGCCCGCGCGCTCTCCGGCGAATTGACAGCGCTGCGACACAGCTTTCACGCGGAGCCGGAGCTGGGCAACAGGGAGTATAAGACCGCGGAGAAGATCGAGGCGTACCTGCGCGCCTGCGGCATCGAGACGCGGCGGGCGCTGGACACCGCTGTGATCGGGCGGCTGGAGGGCGGTTTGCCCGGTCCCTGCGCGGCGCTGCGGGCGGACATGGACGCGCTGCCCATCAGCGAGGCGACCGGCGCGGCCTTTGCCTCGAAGACGCCGGGCGTCATGCACGCCTGCGGGCACGACGTGCACATGACCGCGGCGCTGGGCGCGGCGAAGCTGCTTTCGGCCCGGCGGGAGACGCTGCGGGGCCGCGTCGTGTTCCTCTTCCAACCGGACGAGGAGAGCGACGGCGGCGCGGCGCGGATGATCGAAGCCGGGGCGCTGGCGGACGTGGACGCGGTATTTGGGGCGCACGTATCGTCCGAGGTGCCGCTGGGCTGCATGGGCGTGCGCTACGGCAAGTTCTACGCCGCGGCGGATGTCTTCGACGTGACCGTCACGGGAAAGAGCGCCCACGGCGCGGAGCGGGAGAAGGGCGTCGACGCGCTGGCCGCCGCCGCGCGGATGGTCACGGCCGCCCTGGCCCTGCCCCAGCGGCTGGGCGAAAGGAGCGTCGTGTCGGTGGGCACGCTGAACGCGGGCACGGCCCGGAACATCCTGGCCGGAGAAGCCTCCTTTTCCGGCATCATCCGCACGCTGGGCCCCGAGGCCCGCGCGGCCATGCGCGCCCTGTTCCGGGAGACGGTCGAGGCCGTCGCGCGGGAGGACGGCGCGTCGGTCGACTGCCGCCTGCGGGAGGGCTACCCGGGCGTGGTCAACGACGACGGCATGACGCGCCTTGTCGAAGCCGCCGCGCGCGCCCTGCTGGGCGGGGACCGCGTGCGCCGCATCGAATATCCCACCATGACCTCGGAGGATTTCGGCTATTTCCTCGAGGCGAGGCCCGGCTCGTTTTACCACATTGGCACGGGGTGCGAGAGGTCGCTGCACAGCTCTGATTTCCTGCCGGACGACGGGGCGGCCGTCTTCGGCGCGGCGCTGCACGCCGCAATTATCGAATCTTTCCTGAATAATACATATTCCCCAGGGGCGGCGGATGTGGTATAATGGATTTGGAAAAAAATGATGCGGGAGGAATATCATGAGCGCTTTTTTTGAGGAAAACGCGGCGAGGCTGAAGGACTTTGCCCGCGTGTCGCAGTCGGTCGGCGCGCGCGCGGACTACGTGCAGGGCGGCGGCGGCAACACCTCCGTGAAGCTGGAGGGCGGCCTGATGGCGATCAAAGCCTCCGGCTACTGCCTGAAGGACATCCGGGAGGACAAGGCTTACGCCGTGCTGGACTACGAAAGCCTTCGCGCCTTCTACAACGACAACGACCCCTCGGCCTTTGAGGACGTGGAAAAGACCGGCTCCGCGAAGGCGAAGGAGTACACCAAGACCATTGAGGGCCTGGACGCGCTGCGCCCCTCCGTCGAGGCGGGCTTCCACTCCCTGCTGGACACTTTCGTGGCCCACAGCCACAGCGTCTACGCCAACATGGCCGCCTGCTCGAAGGAGTGCCTGTCCATCGTGGGCAAGGCGCTGGCGGACGCGGACTACACCTGGGGCTTCGTGCCCTACACAGACCCCGGCGCGCGCCTGACCTTCTCCATCCGCGACGAGCTCGCCCGCGTCGAGAAGGAGACCGGCTGCCGTCCCGCGGTCATCTTCATGGAAAACCACGGCCTGATCGCCCACCACGACGACCCGGACGAGTGCCTGCGCATCCACACCGACGTCAACACCCGCATTGCCGCGGCCTTCGGCGTCGCGCCGGACGCCTTCCCGCCCGTGGCGGTGAAGGAGATCGGCGGCGGCCTGGTTGAAGCCGACGCGCCCTACCTGGCAAAGCAGATCGCCTCCGGCGATTTCAGCGAGAAATTCTTCCTTGAATCGCCGCTGTATCCCGACCAGCTGGTATTCCTCACCGGCGCGTTCCGCATGACGGACGGGCTGCCCGCGGAGGGCGAGTGCGCCGCCGACCCCGCCACGGGCCGCGTGCTGTTCAACATGCCCGCCGGCAAGGCGCAGGTCATCGCGGAGACGCTGACCGCCGTGGTGTTCATCTGCCGCCAGATCGAAAAGAGCGGTTACACCCTCTCCACCATGGGCGAGGCCGCGAAGGCCTTCATCGCCAACTGGGAGAGCGAGAAATACCGCAAGTCCCTGGCGGGGAAGAAGAACTGACGCCATATGCGAGGGGGAACTTTTCCCCCTCAATTCGCAATGGTCGCCTGCCACCTGCGGCGTCACGCTCCCTTGCTCATTGGGCTCCTTCGCCACTTTTTGCGCCACAGGCGCGTGGCTCAGTCGCCCCTCGCAAACACCCCCTCGGATTTTCCTGAAACCGCTGCGGCGGTTTCCGGGCGGAAAATCCGCAAGGAAGCGAACACATGGTTCGCGTCCTCGCACCGGCAAAGCCGGCACTGCGGAATTAAGTCAGGGGCTACGGCCCCTGACAACCCCGAGGCTGAGATGTATCGGGCGGGCTTTGTTAAATAATGCGCACGGCATGTGATTGAATTGACAATCGCGGAAAAAAGGCGTATAATACGTGAATGTTCCGGGGATGGAAGCGGGCCGGATTCAGTCGCAGACTGCGGGCCGCCCGGTCATGCGGGCGTGGCGGAATTGGCAGACGCGCCAGATTTAGGTTCTGGTGTCGCAAGGCGTATGAGTTCGAGTCTCTTCGCCCGCACCAAATACGCGGTAGTAGCTCAGTTGGTAGAGCGCCACCTTGCCAAGGTGGAGGTCGCGAGTCCGAGTCTCGTCTACCGCTCCATTATGCGGGTGTAACTCAATGGTAGAGTTCCAGCCTTCCAAGCTGGCTACGTGGGTTCGAGTCCCATCACCCGCTACATAAACGCTCATGCGGTAGTAGCTCAGTTGGGAGAGCGCCACCTTGCCAAGGTGGAGGTCGCGAGTCCGAGTCTCGTCTACCGCTCCACAACCGCCCTT
>JAFXQO010000052.1 GCA_017527065.1 Clostridia bacterium | reverse complement strand
CGGCCGGCGCGCCTGGGTCAAGCTGCCCGGCGGCGCGCTGGAGATCGAATGGCGCGTCTCCGACGGCCACGTGCTCATGACCGGCCCCGCCACGCCGGTGTTCCGGGGAGAGGTCGACGTATAAAAACCGCCGTTTTTCCTCAAAGAACCGCTTATCGCCCCGAATTCAAAGAATACTCTTCCATTTTTTGGGGAAATGGTATACAATATAGGAGATAATGAGGAGGGTGCGGCTTTTATGGAATTTGTTTCGCGCGGCGTAAGGATGTATTATGAGGTCAGCGGCGAAGCGGGGGAGCCCCTGCTGCTGCTGCATGGCTGGGGCGGCAAAGCCGAGAGCTTCCTGCCCGTCGCGCGCGATTTCAAAAGGACGCATGTGGTCTACGCCGTCGATTTTCCCGGCCACGGCAAGAGCTCTGAGCCCGACGCGCCCTGGTCGGTGACGGAATACATGGAATTCATCCACGCGTTCCTCAGGGAAAAGGGGATTAAGCGGACGGACATCATCGCCCATTCCTTCGGCGGGCGCGTGGCGATCCTGCTCGCGGCGACCTATCCCGGGCTGGTGGGCAAAATGGTGCTGACCGGCGCGGCGGGCCTGCCGCCGAAAAAGACCGGCAAAAAGACCGTGAAGAGCCGCGTTTACCGGCTGCTGCGCGGCGTCGCCCTGAGCGGCGCGGCGCGGGCCGTGCTGGGCGAGGAGCGGACGGCGCTCTGGCAGGAAGCGCTGGTGCAGCGGTTCGGCTCCCGCGATTACCGCGCGCTTGCGCCTTCCATGCGCCAGACCTTCAATCGCGTGATCGCCCAGGACCTGACCGACTGCCTTCCGAAGATCAAGGCGCCGACGCTGCTCATCTGGGGCGAGGACGACGCGGAAACGCCCCTGTGGATGGGTAAGCTCATGGAGGAGCGGATCCCGGACGCGGGCCTTGTGTCCTGGCCGGGCTGCGGCCATTTCGCCTATCTGGATCGCTACGGCGACTTCCGGGTCGTCGTGGAGCGGTTCCTGGGCTGACGGAGGAAGTAAATGAACATCATCATCTGCCTCGCGGGCGCGCTGGCTTCGGCCTTTGTGGCGCGCTACTACCTGCACATGCTGCAGCTGGAGAGCTACCAGCTGGACGGCTACGTCCGGTGGCTTAAAAAGAACCCCGACAAACACCTGGGCGGCACGCTGACCATCGGCGTGGGGGCGACGGCCGCGTATTACATACTGTGGCTGTTGCTGCGCGTATTTTTGAAGGGCCCGGCCAGCCGCACGGCGGCGGGGGCCGTCACGCTGGTCGGTTTCGCGCTGGCGGCGTTTATGCTGGACCGGCGTCTGCACAGCCAGCCGGAGAAGAAGCCCATCGCCTACACGCCGCGCATGAGGCGGCTTTACGCCTGCCTCTGCGTGATCGCGCTGGTCGCGGCGATTCTCCTGACGGCCATCGGCGTGCCGGCCTACATCCTGTTCGTGGGCGCGCCATATCTGGCGCTGGCCGCCGGCGGCGCGATGACGCCCGTTGAGAAGGCCGTCAACAACCACTACATGGACGACGCGCGCCGCAAACTCGACGCCCGGCCCGACCTCGTTAAGATCGGCATCACCGGCAGCTATGGCAAGACCAGCACCAAATTCATCCTTGCGACGATCCTCTCCGAGAAGTACGACGTGCTTGCCACGCCCGCCAGCTTCAACACCCCCATGGGACTCACGCGCGTCATCCGCGAGCGGCTGGAGGATCACCACCAGGTGTTCATCGCCGAGATGGGCGCGCGGCACGTGGGCGACATCAAAGAGCTGGTCGACCTGGTGCATCCCTCGATGGGGCTGATCACCTCCGTCGGCGCGCAGCACCTGGAGACCTTCGGCGACGTGGCGGCCGTGGCAAATACCAAGTTCGAGCTGATCGAGGGCCTGCCTCAGGACGGCCTGGCCTTCTTCGCCTCGGACGGCGGCGAGGTCGACAAGCTGTACGCCCGCGCGAAGGGCAAAAAGTTCATCACCGGCACCCGCGGCATGCGCCTGGATATGAAGGCGGAGGACATCGCCGTGAATCAGAATGGCTCCCTGTTCACGCTGAAGGACGGCGCGACCGGCGAGAAGGTCGCCTGCGAGACGAAGCTCCTGGGCCGGCACAACATCGGCAACATCGCCCTGGCCTGCTGCGTCGCCCGCCAGATGGGCCTGACGATGGAGGAGATCGCCCGGGGCGTTTCAAAGATCGAGCCGGTCGAGCACCGGCTGCAGCTGCTGCCCAGCGCCAGCGGCATGACCGTGATCGATGACGCCTTCAACTCCAACCCCGTGGGCGCGAAGGCCGCGCTGGACGTGCTGGCCGCCTTCAAGGGGCGGCATGTGATCGTGACCCCCGGCATGGTGGAGCAGGGCGAGAAGGAAGAGGAGATCAACCGCCAGTTCGGCGCGCAGATGGTGGGCAAGGTGGACGAGGCGATCCTGGTGGGCAGGAAGCGCGCGCAGCCCATCATAGAGGGCCTTCGGGCCGCCGGCATGGCCCCGGAGCACATTCACGTGACCGGCAGCCTCGAGGAGGCCACCGGCGTGCTGGGCAAGATCGGCCAGGTGGGCGACGTCGTGCTCTTTGAGAACGACCTGCCCGACAACTACAATGAAGACCAGTGACAAGTTATAAATGTGGAGGCAAGGCAGCATGAAGACCAATCTGGGCGTGATATTCGGCAGCAGGACGTGCGAGCACGACGTATCCATCATCACGGGGCTGCAGGCCGCGATGGCCGCCGACCCGGCGCAGTACGATGTGACGCGCATCTACATTTCGCGCGAAGGCGACTGGTACATCGGCGAAAAGCTATCCGATATGACGTTTTTCCTGAATTTCGACCCGGCGCAGGTCACGCATGTGCTGCCAGTGGGCGAAAAGGGAAAGCTGCTGCTGCTGAAATACCCGACCGATAAAAAGCGGCTGTTCGGCGGCGGCCGAACCGTGCTTTGCAGCATCGACGTGGTTCTGCCGGCGCTGCACGGCCTCAACGGCGAGGACGGCACGCTGCAGGGCATGCTGGAGCTGATGAACGTGCCTTACACCTCCTCTGGCGTGATGGGCAGCGCCGTCGGCATGGATAAAATCACCATGAAGCAGCTCTTCCGCGGCTGCGGCTTCCCCACGCTCCCCGACACCTGGGCCGAGCGCGCCGAGTGGGAAAACAGCCGCGACGCCGTGATCGCCCGGGCGGAGGCGCGGGTGGGCTATCCCATGTTCGTGAAGCCCGCCAACCTCGGCTCGTCCATCGGCATCAGCCGCGCGGACGACCGGGAGGGCTTTGTCCGCGCGATGGACGTGGCCGTGTCCTACGACCGGCGCGTGCTCATCGAAAAGGGCGTGACGGAGATCGAGGAGGTCAACTGCTCCGCCATGGGCTACGCCGGCGACGTGCGCGTGTCTGAAACCGAGATGCCCATCCGCTGGGACGACAAGGAACTGCTGGACTTCTCAGAAAAATACCTGCGGGGCCAGGGCGGCAAGGGCATGAGCGGCCTGAATCGCCGGATCCCCGCGCCGGTGAGCGACGACAGGATAAAGGAGATCAAGCGCCTCACCGCCGAGGTGTTCCGCGAGATGGACTGCCGCGGCGTGGTGCGCATCGACTTCATCATCGACAAGGCGGCGGATAAGCTCTACCTCGGCGAGATCAACATCATTCCCGGCTCGCTGGCGTTTTACCTGTGGGAGCCGGTGGGCGTGAGCTTCAAACAGCTGATCGACGCGATGGTGAGCGACGCGTTCAAAGCCTGGACGGACAAGAACAGGTCCGTGTTCTCCTATGACTCGAACATCCTCAGCGCCGTGCGCAGCGGAACCAAGGCGGCGAAGACGGCGGGGGAGAAGAAATAAGGGCGAATCGTTTCGGCTTTTGCAGGGCCCTGCCGCGGCGGGGCCCGTTTTCCGATATTATCAAGCCATTCGGACAGACGATGGAGGAATACCGCTATGCCAATGGACGGCGTGATGCTGGGCTTCATGACGCGGGAACTGAATGAAAAACTCGCCGGCGGGCGGGTCGACAAGGTGACCCAGCCTGAGCGCGACGAACTGATACTGACCATTCGCAACAAGGGCGAAAACCACATGCTGCTCGTTTCGGCCAGCGCCAACAGCGCGCGCATGCATCTGACGCGGGAAAAGAAAAACAACCCCCTCGAGCCGCCCACCTTCTGCATGCTCATGCGCAAGCACGTGCTGGGCGCAAAGGTGAACGAGATCCGCCAGATCGACGGCGACCGCATCGCCGAGATCGACTTCGAGGCCCTCGACGAGATGGGCGACTACGTGATCCGCACGCTGGTGTGCGAGTTCATGGGCAAGTATTCAAACCTCATCCTCACGCAGAACGGCGGCAAGATCATCGACAGCGTGCTGCGCGTGACCGACGAAATCAGCCGCGTGCGCGAGGTTCTGCCCGGGCTGACGTATCAGCGGCCGCCCCAGCAGGGCAAACTGAATTTCGCGGCGCTGGAGGCGGACGCGCTGGAGGCGCGGCTGCGCGGGGCAGACGGCCCGGCCTTCAAGGCGCTGCAGGGCGCGGTGACCGGCCTGTCGCCGCAGACGGCCCGGGAAATCATGCTGCGCGCGGCGGGCGACAGCGAGGCGCGGCTGGAGGAGGTCGACGTCCGCGCGCTGGCGGAGAAAGTCTGCGCGCTCGCGGCCGCTTTCCCCGGCTTGGCGCGGCCCACGCTGGCGCTGGACGCCGACGGCCGCGCCGCCGACGTGACGCCCTTCGCCTATCTCACGCGCGCCGGATTCGAGCAGCGCCCCATGCCGAGCCTTTCCGAGGCGCAGGAGGCGTACTTCCGCACGCGCGACCGCGCGGAGCGCATCCGCCAGAAGGCGAGCGCGCTGAACCGCGTGCTGAAAAACAACGTGGAGCGCTGCGAAAAGAAGCTGGGCCTGCAGCTGAGCGCCCTGCAGGACAGCGAGCGCATGGAGGAATACCGCGTCAAGGGCGAGCTGCTCTCCGCCAGCCTCTACCAGGTGGAGCGCGGCATGAAGGAAATCGAGCTGCCCAACTACTACGCCGAGGATCTGGCGCCGCTGCGCATCGAGCTGGACGTGAAGCTCTCGCCGGCGGCGAACGCGCAGCGCTACTTCAAGCTGTACCAGAAGGCCCGCTCCGCCCGGCGGCTGGCGGCCGACCAGAAGGCGAAGACCGAGGAGGAGCTGAACTATCTCGAAGGCCAGCTTGAGAACCTTGCCAAATGCGGCGAGGAGGCGGAACTGTTCGAGATTCGGCAGGAGCTGGAAAAAGAAGGCTATGTCAAGCCCAGCCACAACCGCCGCGAGATGAAGAGCCTGCCGCCCTCCCGCCCGTTGAAGCTTAACGCCAGCGACGGCACGGTCATCCTCGTGGGCAAGAACAATATGCAGAACGACAAACTGACCTTCAGCGCCCAGCCCAACGAGGTGTGGCTGCACGCCAAGGACATGCCGGGCTCCCATGTGATCATCGTGGGCGAGAATCCCACGGAGAAGACCATCGGCGAGGCGGCGTCCCTGGCGGCGTATTACAGCAAGGGCCGCGAGGGCAGCCGCGTGCCGGTGGACTATACTCTCCGGCGCTACGTCAAAAAGCCCTCCGGCGCGAAGCCGGGCTTCGTGATCTACACCCACCAGAAGACGCTCTACGCGGCCCCGCGCGAGGTCATCGCCCGGGACTGACCGGAAAAGATTTCCGCAAAGCGCGCGCCGCGCGAAACGAAAGCGCGGCCCGGCGCGTCTATTTGACGGAGCGAATATGAGCGGCCAGATAAAAGGATAAAGGAGCAAACTATGCCTGCACGGAAAAAGAGCGCCGGCGGAGCCGACGTGTTCGAGGCTTACGAGGCGGCGCACAGGCGCGGAAAAGGCAAAAAAAGCGCGAAAAAGCGCGCCGCCGGGAGCCGGAAGAAAAAGCGGAAGAGCGCCTGGTGGGCCTGGCCGGTCAGCATCGTGATGATCGTGGTCTTGGCCGGACTCGGCGTGGCCGCGCTCCATGAAAAACAGCAGTACGAGCAGTTCACCCTCATGCGCAGCGCGGTCGATGTGAGCGGCTATTATCCGGGCGTCCGGATCGAGGGGCGCGATGTGGCGGGCCGCTCGTATAACGAGGTGCTGGCCGAGCTGGCGGCGGAGGATCAGATCATACGCGACAGCCTGAGCCTTACCCTGGTCTGCGGCAACCGGACCTGGAACGTGACCGCCGAGGAGCTGGATTACACCTCGGACTATGAGCGCGTGGCGCAGGAAGCCTGGCAGGCGGGGCACGAGGGCAACATCCAGCAGCGCTATCAGGCCATTCGACGGGTGCAGCAGGGCGGCGCGGACTACGTCGTCACCCGCGGCTACGACGACACGCTGCTGCGGGCCATCACCGATTCCATCGCCGCGGAGCTGTCCGTCCCCGCGACGGAGGCGCAGATCGCTTCCTTCAATAAGGACAGCCTGAAATTCACCATCAGCGAGTCCGGCACGGGCAGCTATGTGGATTCCGATCAGCTCTACCGGAACGCGCTGGCGGCCATTCAGTCCGGCGCGGCGGGGCAGACGGTCTTCATCTCCCAGCAGACGATCCAGCCCAAGGAAACCGCCGAGAGCCTGTCGCAGAAGGTGGGCCTCATGGCCTCCGCCCAGACCAAGGTGGAGGGCAACCGCAACCGGCGCAGCAACATAAAGACCGCCATGGGCACCCTCAACGGCCGCCGCGTCGAGCCGGGCGAGGTGTTCTCCTTCAACGGCGCCATCGGCGAGCGGACGGAGGCCGCGGGCTACAAGATGGCCGGCGCGTTCATCGACGGCCTGCGCACCGAGGAGCTGGGCGGCGGCATCTGTCAGGTCTCCACCACGCTGTTCAACGCCGTGGCGAAGGCCGACCTGGAGCTGATCGCGCGCAGTCCCCACTCGCGGCCCGTCGGCTACGTGGACAAGGGCAAGGACGCCGCCGTCTCCTGGCCGAACCAGGATTTCAAATTCCAGAACGACACGCCTTATCCCGTGTTCATCCTCGCCAGCTACGACGACGAAACCCGCGTCTGCGCGGTGGCGATTTACGGCCTGAAGCTGGAGGGCGGCGTCACCATCACCATCGAAGCGCAGGTCATCGAGGAAATCGAACCGGGCGATCCGATCTACGTGTACACCAAGGAACTGGAACCCGGGGTTCAGGAACTGGTCGAGGAGGCGCGCATGGGCTACCGCTGCGAATCCTACAAGGTCTACCACAACGCGGACGGGGAGGAAATCAGCCGCGAGCTCTACTGCCGCAGCAGCTATCCCGCCTCTGGCGCGCGCTACCGGGTGGGGCAATAGAGGCGCTATGAACATCAGATTGATCGCGACGGACCTGGACGGGACGCTGCTGGACGGAAGCCGCGCCATATCGCCGCGCACCGCGAAAGCGCTCGCCGCCTGCCAGGAAAAGGGCGTCGAAATCGTCTTCGCCAGCGGGCGCAGTTTCGAGGCGCTGCGTTCCTTCGCCAGAGGCGCGGGGCTTTCCCGATGCCGCATCATCTCGTGCAACGGCTCGCGCCTGGACGAGACGCCGTCCGGCCCGATCCTCTTCGAGGATAACCTTCCGGAGTCCCTCGCCCGCGAGGCGGCAGGCCGGCTCGTGGCGGCCGGGCTGTACGTGGAGTGCTACTCGGACGAGCATATTTACATGGCCAACCGCGTTCCGCTGCCGACCCGGCACCACACGCCCGGCCTGAACGCCGACGGCACGGTGGAGTTTATCGACAGCGCGGCGCGGCTGCTGGCCGAAGGCCCGAAAAAGGCCCGCAAGCTCATCGTGTTTACCGACAAACAGGCCGACATCCTGCGCGCGCGGGCGCTGCTCGAGGGGCTGCCCGTGTCGCTTTCCCAGTCCGGCGGCGACAACCTCGAGATCATGCGGCAGGGCGCGGGCAAAGGGCGCGCCGTCGCCTGGTACGCCGCGCAGCGCGGCATCGCGAGGGAGGAAATCATGGCCTTCGGCGACGCCACCAACGATCTGGACATGCTGGCGGCCGCGGGATGGCCGGTGGCGATGGAAAACGCCGTGGACGAGGTGAAACGCCGCGCGAGGCTCATCGCGCCCCGCCACGACGAGGACGGCGTGGCGCGGACGCTGGAGAAATACGTGCTGGAGGACGGGAAGAGCGAATGAACATCGTGCTCGTTGCGCCGGAAATACCGCAGAACACCGGAAACATCGCCCGCACCTGCGCGGCCACCGGGGCGCATCTGCACCTGATCCGCCCGCTGGGCTTCAGCCTCGCCGACAAATACCTGAAGCGCGCGGGGCTGGACTATTGGAACCTGATGCGCTATACTGTCTACGACACGCTGGACGCGTTTTACCGCGCGCATCCCGGCGCCGTCTGCCATTACGCCAGCAAGAAGGCCGCGCGCTCCTACTGCGACGTGACCTATGGCGCGGACGACTTCCTCGTGTTCGGCCGCGAGTCGCGGGGCCTCGACGAGGACCTGCTGCGCCGGGAATACGGCCGCTGCATCCGCATCCCCATGCGGGCGGAGGCGCGTTCGCTGAACCTGTCCAACTCCGTGGCAATCGTGCTGTACGAAGCGCTCCGCCAGCAAAACTTCCCCGGCCTCCTGGAGGAAGGAACCTTAACTGCGGACGGCGTGGAAGCATGGGTCGACTACGTTTAAAATGAATTAGGAATTTGGAATTAGGAATTATAGTTTGTGGGAAAAGAGTGACGCCGATCCTGAAGGCAAAATACAATTCCTAATTCCTAATTCCAAATTCCTAATTGCAAATGAGGTGTTATCATGGCCCGACGTGGATATACAAAGAGGGAAGCCAACCGGCGGCGCACGAAATTCATGGTGCTGGAGGGCATGGGGGATTTCGTGGGCACGGTGGTGGCGTTTTTTGCGATTCTTGGCTGCGTCGTGCTGCTCACGACGCTGTTCACTTGGCTGCGGGGCGACCTGCCTCAGGTGATCGACAGCCTGAAAAACCCGATCATCAACGCGTTCGGTTAGAGCGGGGAGTACGGGGGCGCGGGAGGTGGACGCATGACGACGTCCTGGGCGGAGCTGATGGGTCAGATCGAAGCGTGCCACGCCTGCGCGCTGCGCGAAGGCTGCGCGCGCACAGTGCCCGGCGAGGGCAGCCCGACGGCCGGGATCATGTTCATCGGCGAGGGTCCCGGCGCGGACGAGGACCGGCTCGGCCGGCCCTTTGTGGGACGGGCGGGCGAACTGCTCACGAAGATGATCCATGCCATCGGCATGGAGCGCACGGAGGTCTATATCTGCAACGCCGTGAAATGCCGCCCGCCGGGCAACCGCACACCCACCGCCGAGGAAATCGCGGCGTGCCGGCCCTTCCTGCGGGCGCAGGTGGCGCTGGTTCGGCCGAAGATCATCGTGCTTCTGGGCGCGACGGCGGGGCGCGACGTCCTGGGCGACCAGTTCCGCGTGACGCGGGACCGGGGTAAGTGGGTGGAGCGCAAGGGCGTGTGGTTCATGCCGACCTACCATCCTTCCGCGCTCTTGCGGGATGAATCGCTCAAGCGGCCCGCCTGGGAGGATTTCAAGGCCGTGCGCGACAAAGCGCGCGAACTGATGAAAGGATAAATCGGATGGAAAAGCTGCGCCGCGATATGACGGCTTTTTTTCAAAAGCTGTATGTGGGGGAACAAAAGATCCTGGTGTTCGGCGAAGGCCGCGTGCCCGCCCGGGTGGCGCTGGTGGGCGAAGCGCCGGGCGAACAGGAGGCGCTGCTGGGCCGGCCCTTCGTGGGCAAAGCCGGAAAGACGCTGGACGAGTTTCTCGGCCTTTCCGGCATTGACCGGGGCGAGCTCTACATCACCAACGCGGTCAAATTCCGCCCGGTGAAGCTCTCCTCCGCGGGCAACACGGTCAACCGCGCCCCGTCCCAGGAGGAGATCGGGCTGTTTCTGCCCTTCCTGAAGAGGGAATTGGCCCTCGTCGCGCCAGAGGTGGTCGTGACGCTGGGCAACGTGCCGCTCAGGGCGCTGGCAGGAAAGCAGGCGGTGATCGGCGAGGCGCACGGACGCTGGCTCGAATGGGAGGGCAGGCGTCTCTATCCGCTCTATCACCCGGCCGCCGTGATCTACAACCGGGCGCTGCGCCCCGCCTACGAGGAGGATGTCAGGCGGCTGGGGGCGGCGCTCAGGGAAGCGGGACGATGAACCGGCTGGAAAACATCCGCCGCGCCGCGCATATGCGGCGCGTCTGCGCGGCGGGCGGCATGCGCTGTCCGGACGGGCGGCGCTTGTTTCGCCTGCGGGAGAATCCGCTGCTGCGGGCGCGCGGGGCGGATTTTGTCGAGACGCCCGGCGGCTTTGCGCTCATCGGCGCCTTCGGCGATGACGGTTTTTTCTCTGCCTTTTGCGCGGCGGATGAGGAGGCCGCGTGGACGCTGCTCTCCCTGATCGAGGACAGGCTGCGGGCGCTGGGCGCGGCGCGCGCCATCGGCCCGGTGGCTCCGTCGCTGATAGACCTGAGCGGCGGCGCGGCCATCCTGCAGGAGGGCGCGGCGGCCGATTCGCCCTTTGACGAGTATCTTCCGGCCTTTGCCGGGCGCGCGCTGGAAAGGCGCGGCTTTCGGGGAGCGGCGCGGTCGATCCTGTATGAGCTGGACCCGCGCGCGCTCGACTGGCCGCGCTACGAGCGCGTCGCGGCCTACGCCGCGCGCCGCTTCGGCCTGCGCGTCGTCTCGGCCCGGAAGATGGGGGAGCGGGCCGCCTGCGAAGCCATCGCGCGTCTGTCGCGCACGGATGCGGCCTTCGCGCATACCGATGAAGAGACGGCGGCGATGCTGGCCGGCCTGGGATCGCGCTGGTCCCGATCCCTGACGCAGATCGCGCTTTTGGACGGCGAGCCGGTGGGCTATCTCCTGGCGCTGGAGGACAGGCGGATGGGCGCGATCCGCGCGGCCACCCTCCAGGCGCGGCCGGATTTCAGGGGACGCGCGCTGCCCGCCGCGCTGGCGCTGCCGCTCCTGCGGGCGGCTGGGGAAAGGCGCGTGGCCTGCGGCGTCATCGCGGAGGATAACCTGGCCTCGCGGCTTGTCGTCGAGAGAGCCGGGGCGCGGCCCAAGGCGATCTTTCAGCGATACGTAAAAAAATTAACAGAAAATTAGCAGAAAAGTACGATCTGTGTGATTTCATCGCGGTACGGTTTGTGTATGATATTTGTACCTGCCGAATGATGAAAAGAGTGCCTTTTCGTTGGCGAAACGGGGTTGGGATTTCGATAATCCAAGGGCGGCAGAGCCGGGGAACAGCCTGACTTGAAAGGATGGTTAATCATGGCATTGTTCAAATGTCCGCGGTGCGAATTGAACTATATTCTGGACGGGGGAACGCTATGCACCGTGTGCCGGCGCGAGGTCAAGGGTGAGCACGAGATCATCGACACGCCCGAGATGTGCTCCATGTGCGGCGAGAATCCCGCGGTCGCCGGCAGCGACCTGTGCATGGCCTGCCTGAAGGAGATGAACCGGCGCTCCACCTCCAGCATGGACGATACGCTGGTGCCCGAAACGAGCATCGGCATCGACAGCGTGAGCACGATGGACGAGATCGAGCTGGACATCGTGGACGACGCCATGGCGAGCGAATTCGGCGCGGAGGATGAGTTCAAGGACAGCGACGAAGAGGAAGGGGAGGACGCGGAGAGCGATATCCTCTCCACCGACGCCCTGGCCGACGACGAAGCCGCCGAGGACGAAGAAGACAGCATGGACGACGATGACGAATGACGAACGGCTGAACGGGGGAAAGCGGACTTGGCGTTTTTTGCGATTTCCGACCTGCATCTTCCGGGCGGCGACGTCAAGCCCATGGATGTGTTCGGCGAACACTGGAAGGATCATTTTGAAAAGATAGCCGCCGACTGGCGCGACCGGGTGACGGAGGACGACGTGGTGCTCCTGCCCGGCGACCTCAGCTGGGCCATGACCCTCGACGCCGCCCGGGCCGACCTGGACGCGATCGGCGCGCTGCCGGGGAAGAAGGTTCTCCTGCGCGGCAACCACGACTACTGGTGGAGCGCCATCGGCCGCGTGCGCGACGCGCTGCCGGCGGGCATGTACGCCGTGCAGAACGACTGCGTTCCCCTGAACGGCCGGGTGATCTGCGGCACGCGCGGCTGGAACCTGCCGACCGAGCAGAGCGCGGCGGAGGACGTCAAGGTGTATAAGCGCGAGCTCCTCAGGCTCGAAATGACGCTCAAGGACGCGCGCCGCCGGGCCGGGGACGCGCCGCTCCTGTGCATGATGCACTACCCGCCGCTGACGGACACCCAGCGGGAAACCGGCTTCACCGCGCTGCTGGAGCAGTACGGCGTGGGCGATCTGGTCTATGGCCACCTGCACGGCGCGTCGCTGAAGAGCGCTTTCCGGGGGGAGCGCAACGGGATACGGTATCACCAGGTGTCCTGCGACGGGCTGGGCTTCAGGCTGTACCGGCTGCCGGAGGACGTATGATTGATATTTGGACGAGGCGTTGCGCTTCGTCCTTTTTGCTTGCTTCGCGGTATAACACCTCTTTGAGAAAGATTCCGCGGAAACGATTGCGCCGCCCGGGCGGCTATGGTATAATGAAAAAAATGGCACGATTTCGCGCAAAGGAGAGGTTGAACTTGACGCAGATGATCCTGGAGAAGGACAGACAGAGGCTGCGCGCTCTGGCGCGCAGGCAGCTGGAATACGCGCATGCCCCGCAGAACGACGTCATTCTGAAGAAATGGGCCGCGCTGGCCGAGGGGCGGCGCGAGACGCCCACCGTGCGCCTGCTCTTTTCCAATTTCACCGACGAAGTCATCACCCCGCGCATGGAATGCGAGGGCGAGGAAGCGCGGCGCATGGAGTGGGCCTTCCTCTGGACGCTGGTCGGCCGCGAGCTCTTCGACGACGATACGCCGATTTCGCCGACCTTCGACATGGCGCGCAGCGCGTGGGCTTCGCCCTTTGGCGGCGACGCGCACCGCACCCGCTCCGAGAGCGGCAAGGGCTACCACATCGACCCGATCATCGAGGACCTGGAGGAAGACATCGACAAGCTGCGCGGCGGCGGCTTCAAGGTCGATCTTGAAAAGACGAAGCGGAACATCGACCTGGCCCAGGACGCCTTCGGCGACATCCTGCCGGTGCGCCTGGTGCTGCCCAGCCTCACCGGCGCGCTGACCAACCCGCTGGTGCACCTGATGGGCATGGAAAACCTGTACCTCTCGATGTACGACTGCCCCGAAACGCTCCACGAGGTCATGGACATGGGCACCCGCGTCTACGAGGCGTATTACGATTACCTGGAGAAGGAGAAGCTGCTGCTGCCCACCTGCGGCATCAGCCCGGTCAACCAGGAGAGCTTCGCCTTCAACAGCGAGCTGCCCGCCGATCACGCCGACAAGACGACGGACGTGTGGGGCTTCCTCGAATCGCAGGAAACCACCGCCGTGTCGCCCGAGACCTTCGGCGAGTTCGTGTTTCCCTATCAGGACCGCCTGGCGAAGCGCTACGGCCTGCTCTCCTACGGCTGCTGTGAGCGCGTGGACGCCATCTGGCCGGACTACCTCTCCAAGTGGAAAAACCTGCGCAAGCTCTCCGTTTCCCCGTTTAACGACGAGCGCCTGGTGGGCGAATACCTGCGCGGCAGCAACGTGGTTTACTACAGCAAGCCCCGCGCGGAGTATGTCACCGTGCGCGGGCCGATGGACGAGGAAGCGCTCCGGGCGTATTTCAAGGGCGTGTTCGAGTCGGCCAGCGGGTGCCTTCTGGAGGTGGCCCAGCGCGAGGTGGGCACGATCTACGGCGACGTCAACCGCGGCCGCGACTACGTGAGGATCACAAGGGAATGTATCGACGCCTACTGGAAGCCGTAACAGGCGGGAAGGCAAAAGCACAACGCACGCGAGGAGGAAAACAATATGAGCATGGGTGAAATGGGGCGCAAGGTGCGCTTCGGCGTGATCGGCCTGGGCGGCCGCGGACAGGGCCAGCTTGCCACGCTCCTGCAGATGGAGGACGTGGAAGTACCCGTGGTGTGCGATATTTATCCTGACCGGGCCGAAAAAGGCGCGGCCATGGTCGAAAAGGCGCGGGGCGTCCGGCCGGCCATCGCGCTGGACGATCATGAAGTGACGTCCCGCAAGGACATCGAGGGCGTATTCATCTTCTCCAACTGGGAGACGCACATCCGCATCGCGCTGGACGCCGTCGACAACGGCATCCGCCCCGCGATGGAGGTGGGCGGCGCGAACAGCGTTGAGGAATGCTGGGAACTGGTGCGCGCCAGCGAAAAGAAGGGCGTGCCGGTGATGCTGCTGGAGAACTGCTGCTACGGCAAGGAGGAAATGACCCTGCTGCGCATGGTTCGCGGCGGGCTTTTCGGCGAGCTGGTGCACGTGCAGGGCGGCTACGAGCATGACCTGCGGGACGAGATCGGCCTGGGCGACGTGAACCGCCATTACCGCCAGCGCCATTTCCTGAACCGCAACGCCGAGCTCTATCCCACCCATGAACTCGGCCCGATTGCGCGCTACCTGAACCTGAACCGCGGCAACCGCATGGTCAGCCTGGTGAGCGTGGCTTCGAAAGCGGCGGGCCTGCATACCTGGCTCAAGGAGCATCGCGCCGACACGCCGCTGGCGAACGCGCCGGTGCATCAGGGCGACATTGTGAACACCATCATCACCTGCGCGGGCGGCGAGACCATCCTGCTCACCCACGACTGCACGCTGCCCCGGCCCTACTCCCGCGGCGGGCGCATCCAGGGTACGAAGGGCATCTGGATGGAGGATAACCGCTCCATCTACATCGACGGCCGCAGCCCGGTCGATCCGAGCTACTGGACGCACCGCTGGGAGAGCGACGAAAAGTACATGGCGGAATACGAGCATCCGCTGTGGAAGGAATACGAGCAGTTCGGCCTGCGCGGCGGCCACGGCGGCATGGATTACCTGGTGCTGCGCGGCTATGTGGAGAGCGTGCAGAACCATACCGAGCCGCCCATCGACGTGTACGACACGGCGGCGTGGATGTCCATCACCGCCCTGAGCGAGCATTCCATCGCCATGGGCAGCCTGTCGGTACCCGTGCCGGACTTCACAAACGGGCGCTGGATATGCCCCCGCAAGCCCGTGGAAGGCATGTATTCGCTGGACCTGTGACAGGGCGCGCGACGCGGATTGAAGCCGGAAAAAAGGCTTCAATCCGCGTTTCGTGAGGAGGAAACGCCATGACATACGACAAGAATTCCTACATCATGGGCATGGTCACGGCCTTCTGCGAATGCGTGGCGGGCGGGTGCAAGCGCCTGGCGCTCTCGCCGCCGCTCACGGCGGCCGATTACGGGGCGGTGGCGGACGAGGCGCGGCGCGTAATCGCCGCCCACGGGCTGATATGCTTTCACGAGCGGAACGAGGACATGCCGCCCGAGCGCCGCTTTGAATGGATTTTAATCGCCCGGCGGCGCGAGACCATCGACGAATACCTTCGGCTGCGCGCGGCCGGCCTCAGCCCGGCGGATTCGCTCGCGCCGTTTTATGCGCTTTTAAGCTACGACGAAAAGGAGAGCGTCCACACGGGCTACGACGCCTACCGGGAAGCCTTCGGGCCGGAAAAATGAGTTTACTTGGAGCGGACATATGAGAACAGTGGTTGCGAAATTCGGCGGCACATCCCTGGCCAGCGCGGGGCAGTTCCGAAAAATCAGGGAGATCATCGACAGCGACCCGGACCGGCGGTTTATCGTGGCTTCCGCGCCGGGAAAGCGCTTTCCGGAGGACATCAAGGTCACGGACCTTCTGCTCCGGTGCTATGACGCGGCGGCGGCGGGCCGGGACTTCGAGCCCGATCTCGCCCTCGTCCAGGCGCGCTATCAGGACATTATTTCGGAGCTCGGCCTGGATTTCTCCCTTGAGGCGGACATTATGGCGCTGCGCGAGCGCCTGCGGACAGACCCCCAGCGCGACTACGCCGCCAGCCGGGGCGAGTACCTCAACGCCCGCATACTGGCGGCCTACCTGGGCTTCACGTTTGTGGACCCGGAATGGTGCGTGTGCTTCGACGAAAACGGCGCCCTCGACGCGGCGCTCACCCGCCGCACCATGGGCGCGGCGCTGCGGCCGCTTAATCGGGCTGTCATCGCGGGGTTTTACGGGGCCGACATGAGCGGACGCATCCATACCCTCGCCCGGGGCGGCTCGGATGTGACGGGCAGCCTGGCGGCGGCGGCCATCCACGCCGATCTCTACGAAAACTGGACGGACGTTTCCGGCCTGCTGGCGGCCGACCCGCACATCGTGGAAAACCCGAAGCCGGTGCGGTATATCAGCTATCGCGAGCTGCGCACACTGTCCTACATGGGCGCGTCGGTTCTGCATACCGACGCCGTGAATCCGGTCTCGGACCTGAGCATCCCCATCAACATCCGCAACACCGACTGCCCCCAGGATCCCGGCACCATGATCGTGCGCAAGCTCCCCACGGGGGAGACGAAATATCCGATCATCGGCGTGGCGGGCCGGGTCGGCATGTCCGTGATCCAGGTGGAAAAGGTCATGGTGAGCGACGAATCCGGCTTCACCGCCGTCATGCTGGACATGCTGAAAAACCGGCAGCTGCCCTTTGAACAGTGCCTCACGGGCATCGACACGGTCACGCTGGTGATACGGAGCGACCTGCTTGCCCCCTGTAAGGAGGAACTTCTCTCCGAAATCCACAGGACGCTTCGTCCGGATTACGTGGGATTGAAGGAGAACCTGTCCATGATCGCGGTCATCGGCGAAAAGGGCACGGACGTGTGCGACTCGAACGTGCGCGTGCTGCAGGCCCTGACCCACGCCGGCATCCCGATCAGCACCATCAACCAGGGCGCGGGCAAGCTGAATCTGCTCGTAGGCGTGCCCGAGGAAAAATACAAGGACGCCATCCGCTCCATCTACGCCACAATCGACGAGGCGATGTAACCGTCATGCGCCGGCGAGCACGGCCCGCCGCAGCGCCGCCACATCGCCGTCAAACACAATGCCCCGCATGCCCGCTTCGATCGCTCCGGCGACGTTGACGGGCATGTCGTCTATAAACACGGTTTCTTCCGCGTTCAGGCGGTAGCGCTCCAGAAGCGCGCGATAGATCGCCGCGTCCGGCTTCACGAGGCGCAAAAGCGCCGAGATCACCGCGCCGTCAAAACACTCGCTGCCGGGAATGTCGGGCCAGTATTCGGTCTGCCGGCGGCTGGCGTTGGAAAGGAGATAGACCTTCATGCCCGCCGCCTTGCAGTCGCGCGCGAGGTCCGCCATGCCCGGGATCGGCTCCATGGGCCTTTCCCAGGAGAATATCAGCTCATGCGCCGCGGCGTGCAGCCGTTCGGGCAGGCGGCGGCGCGCGATTTCGTAGAGATCAGGCTCGTCCAGGTCGCCCCGATCCATGAGCGGCCATTCGGGCGAGTGGAAGACGGCGTCAAGCAGCGCCTGCCGATCCTCTTTGTTCTCGATGCCCGCGCGCTCGACGAAGTGGACGGGGTCGAATCGGATGAGAACGTTTCCCATATCAAACACGACGTTCCGGATCATGGATTATCTCCTCTTTCTCTCGTGTGATGACAAGATTATAGCACGGCGCGCACGGCGAGGCAAGGCATGCAGCGCGCGCGGAAACATTTTGCTTTTTCGCGTCGCGCGCCGGCATTGCAATTCCCCGCGGGCGATGATATAATATGGAAGCTGGAATATTTTGCCCGATGGCATGAGAGCGGGGTAACGGTATGGAATTCAACAAATGGGATAAAAGATTTATGGAGATGGCCCGCGTGATAGCGGGCTGGGCCAGCTGTTATCAGCCGAATCGGAAGATCGGCGCGGTGATCGTGAAGAACAAGCGCATCATGACCACCGGCTATAACGGCGCGCCGGCAGGCGTCAAGACCTGCGTGGAGCGCGGCGAATGCCTCCGCCGCAAGCTGAACATCCCCTCCGGCACGCGCCAGGAAGCCTGCTATGCCATTCACGCCGAGCAGAACGCCATCATTCAGGCGGCGCGGCTGGGCGTTTCCATCGAAGGGGCGACGCTGTACTGCACGCACCAGCCCTGCGGCGTCTGCGCGAAGATGATCATCAACGCGGGCATCACCCGCGTGGTGTATCAGGAGGGCTATCCGGATGATTTCGCGCGCGAACTGCTCAAGGAGGCGGGCGTCGCGCTGGAAAGGTATGAGGATGAACTGGTTTAACCGGGAACGAAACCCCGAACTGCTGCGCGAGCGCGCCGAGAAGCTGCGCCGGGCGCGGGTCGACCTGCGCGGCGCGGGCTGGACGATGCTCGCCACCCAGCTGATCCACAGCTGGGTGGCCATGGTGCTCGTGACGATCCTGGCGGGCTGGCGTCTCGCGCCGCGGATTCGGGAGATAACGGCCGGCGCGGCGTTCACGGTCGACACGCTTTACGAGCGCGTAGCGCCGCTGATGGCGGAGCTCATAGAAACGGACTGGTACGCCAACGCCGCCGCGGTGCTGACCGTGGTCATATCGCTGCTGGGCCTTATTCCCATGCTGGTGTACGCGCGCCGCAGGAGCGTCAGCCTTCGGCCATACGCGGGGCTGAAGGGCCTCAAAGCCGGCGAAATCGCCGCGCTCTACCTGGCCATGATGGGCGTCAACGCGCTGGGCGCGCTGGGCGTCACGGCGACGGAGGCGCTTTTCAATCGGGCGGGATTTTCCATTTACATCGACATCATCACCGACGACACGCCCTTCTCGTTCTGGATGACCGGCGTGTATGCGGTGCTGCTCGCGCCGCTGATCGAAGAATACGCCTATCGGGGCGTGCTGATCGAAGGCCTGAAGCGCTATGGCGAGCGCTTCGCCGTGATGGCGGCGGCTGTGATCTTCGCCCTGGCCCATGGGAATCTCATGCAGTTCCTGCCGGCCGCGCTCATTGGCTGGTATCTGGGTTATGTGCGCGTCAAGACCGGTTCCTGGACGGTGTGCGTCCTGCTGCACGCGCTTAACAATCTCACGAGCCTGCTCCTGGAGGCGCTCCTGGAGCGCGTGCCGGGCGAAGGGCTGTATAACGCGATCAATCTGGGCTACATCGCCGTATCGGTGATCGGCTTTGTCCTCGTCTGGCGCAGGCTGAAGGCCCGGTGCGGCGATCTGGCCGAGGCGGAGGAACCCGTCGGCTACAGCGCACTGATCAGCGCCCCGGCGATGATCTATCTGTATCTGACGTTCCAGATGCTGGTGGAAAACGTCAGCAGGATTGCGTGAGACAATAGTTTTTGAGGTTTGATGAAATGCAGAGACAAAGCCGGAAAAGAATGATCGTCATCGCCATCCTGGCGGCCGTCGCGCTGATCGCGGCGGGCGTGGGCGTGATCTTGTTTTCACAGGAATCCATCGACGAGGGCGAGAACCTCATCGTCAACGGCGGTTTTGAATCGAGCGGCGGCGGCCTGCCTTCCGGCTGGGGCGTCGGGCGCTGGATCTGGGACGAGGGCGTGAGCTATCTCTCCCTGTCCGAGGACGCCTATTCGGGCAAATTCTCGGCCTGCGTGGAGAACGTGGAGGAAAACGACGCGCGCTTCGAGCAGGACGTGGCGGTGGAGCCGAACGCCTACTATTGTATCAGCTGCATGGTGAAGGCCGAAGGCTGCGGGATAGGGCGCGCCGGCGCGGGCATTTCCGTCGAGAACACGTTTATCTCATCCGAATACGCCTACGATACGGATGGCGAATGGGTGCGCCTCGAGCTGTACGGCAAGACGGGCTCGGACCAGAAGAGCCTGACCATTCTCTGCCGCGTGGGCGGCTACAGCTCGATCAACATGGGCAAGGCCTGGTTTGACGATGTGGAGGTCGTTCGCCTGGCCGCGCTGCCCGCCGGCATCGACGCGCGCAGCCTCGCGACCAACGCGCCTTCCGGCGTGTCGGGCGGCGATAAGGACGCGGCGGGCGACCACACCCTGGCCATCCTGGTCCTCTCCGTGCTGCTTGTCATCGCCGGAGCCGCGCTGGCCGCGCTGGAGCGGTATCGCCCGGGCAGCGCGCGCCGCGCGTCCTTCGTCTTCTGGATGGCGCTGATCGCCGGCGTCGCGGCGCGGCTTTGCCTGGCCGTGACCATGCGTGGATTCGACGTGGACATGAACTGCTTCGAGGGCTGGGCCGAGCAGATGGCGGAAAGCGCCCCCTGGGGATTCTATAACGCCGTCTGGTGCGATTATCCGCCGGGCTACATGCTGCTGCTCTGGCCCTTTGGGATCATCCGGCGGGCGTTCGGCGTCGTGTACGATTCGCCCGCCCACTGGCTGCTGGTCAAGATCATACCCATGACCTGCGACGTGCTGATCTCGCTGCTGCTGGGCCGAATCGCCCGGAAGAAGCTGAACCCCTGCGGCGCGGCGTATCTGGCGGCCGCGTATCTCTTGAATCCCGCGGTGATATTCAATTCGGCCGTATGGGGCCAGGTCGACTCCGTGCTCATGCTGCTGCTGCTCCTGGCCGTTTATTTCTGCGTGGAGCGCCGGTGGACCTGGGCGATACCCGTGTACGCCTGCGCGGCGCTCTGCAAGCCGCAGGCGCTGATGTTCGCGCCGGTCGGCCTGATGGCCCTCGCGGGCGAGATCGTCTGGTCGGGCGAGAAGCGGCGCGAGGCGCTGCGGGAGATCGGCAAAGGAATCGGCGTTGCGCTCATCCTGTTCCTCGGCCTGGCGGCGCCCTTCGCCCTGGGGCAGGGGCGGGATCCCGTGTCGTGGCTCATAACAAAATACGGCGAATCCCTCGGCGAATACAACTACATTACCGTCAACGCCTGCAATGTGTACCAGCTCCTGAACATGAACTGGCGCGCCCTGGATCAGGCAGGCGGCTGGACCTGGTTCGCCTGGGCGGCTTACCCGGTTGCCTTCGGGCTGGCCGGCTGGTTTTACTTCGCGTCGAAGGATCGGAAAAAGCTGTTCCTTCTCTGCGCGCTGGCCCTGGGCGTGATCTTCGCCATCGGCGCGAAGATGCACGAGCGCTACCTCTACCCGATCATCGGCCTGCTCCTGGTCTCCTTCGCGCTGGAGCGCGACGCCCGCGTGCTCATCGCGGCGCTGCTGTTTTCGGCGTCGGCCTTTGTGAACGAGTCGCTCGTGCTGGTGGATATGTACCTGACAAACCACGGCACCAGCGCCGCCCTGGCCTCCTTCCTGAATATCGAGGCGGCCCAGGTGCTCGTCTGGGCGGCGTGGGATCTGTGCGTGCGCCGCCGCCGCGTCGATTTGAAGGCGTGGCTCGACGGCGTCGTCTCGGCGTCGAAGCCCGAGCGTGAAGACGCCCGCCTGAACCTGAGCGCCCGCGACTGGATCATCATGGTTTCCATCACGGCGGCTTACGCCGTGCTGGCGTTTGTGAACCTGGGCAGCTTGAAGGCCCCGCAGACCGCCTGGACGAGCACGGCCGCCGGTGAAAGCGTCACCTTTGAGCTGGAGGAAAGCGCCTCGTTCCATCTGGCCTATTACGGCGGCATCTGCAATTCCACGTTTACCGTCTCCTTTTCGGAGGATGGCGAGGCCTGGACCTGGGCGGACCTGGCCCAGTACGACCAGGGGCAGATTTTCCGCTGGCTGTGGTTTGTGCCGCAGGTCTATGGCAGCGACGGAAAGCTCGTTGCGGTGGAGAGCGGCAACCCGATGTATACCGCGAAATACATCCGCATCACCGCGGAGAAGGCCGGCCTGGTGCTGCATGAGATCGCTTTCGTCGACGCGGACGGCCACGCGCTGCCCATCGTGAGCGCGGTTGGCAGCGGCGGCAACGCGCAGCGCAGCAGCGACGCGGCCCTGCTCTGCGACGAGCAGGATACGGTTCCGGCTTATCCCAGCTACTACAACAGCACCTATTTCGACGAAATATACCACGCGCGCACCGGCTACGAATTCGAGCACGGCCTGAATCCCTATGAGAACACGCATCCGCCCCTGGGCAAGGTGTTCATCATGCTGGGCATCCGGCTGTTCGGCATGACGCCCTTCGGCTGGCGTTTCATGGGCGCGCTGTTCGGCGTGCTGATGCTGCCGGCCATGTACCTGCTTGTCAAGCAGCTGCTCAAAAAGACCGGCTACGCCGCCATGGGCACCCTGCTGCTGGCGCTGGACTCCATGCACTTCACCCAGACCCGCATCGCCACCATCGACACCTATGGCGTGTTTTTCATACTGCTGATGTACCTGTTCATGTTCCGCTATTGCCAGATGAGCTTCTACACCAGCTGCCTGAAGAAGACCTTCGTGCCGCTGGGGCTGTGCGGCGTGGCCATGGGATTGGGCGTCGCCAGCAAGTGGATCTGCATCTACGCGGCGCTGGGCCTGGCCGTGCTGTTCTTCCATACCATGCTGAGGCGCTTCCTGGAGCACCGCAGCGCTCTCAGGGCGAAGGAGCAGACGCCGGAGCTCGAAGCCGCGCGGAAGACCTTCTGGCGGAATTTCCTGCTCACAGGCGCGTTCTGCGTGGCGATGTTCATCGTCGTGCCCGCGCTGATCTACTATTTCTCCTACTACTGGTTCATGAAGCCCAGCGGCGGCCTGAGTATCCAGAAGGTGTGGAACGCGCAGATCAATATGTTCAACTACCATAAGGGCCTCGGCGGCGACACGCATTTCTTCCGCTCGCCCTGGTACGAATGGCCGCTCATCATCAAGCCCATGTGGTATTTCTCCGGCTCAGAGTACCTGCCGGAGGGATGGGTCACCTCCATCTCCTGCATGGGCAATCCCGCCGTGTGGTGGACGGGCCTGCTCGCGCTGCTGTTCGTGCGCTTCCGCTGGTGGAAGGGCGAGGCGGGCCGGAACGGCTTCTATATCGTGCTGGCCTTTGCCGCGCAGTATCTGCCCTGGGTGCTCGTGCCGCGTTCGACGTTTATCTATCACTACTTCGCCAGCGTGCCCTTCATCATCATCTGCACGGTGATGTTCACCGACTGGCTGCGCGGCCGCTCGGAGCGGACGGCGCGCCTGTTCGCGGGCATCCTGCTGGGCGCGGCGCTGCTGCTGTTCGCGGCGTTTTATCCGCTGGAATCCGGCATGCCCGTCCTGCGCAGCTACGCCAATCTCCTGCGCTGGTTCAACTGGTACAACTTTTGATTGAATGGGGAATGGGGAATTGGGAATGGGGAATGGCCGGCTGCGGCCGGGATTGGTCCTGCGCCGAACGGCCCGTGCCGTTCATAGGCCCGTTCCCTTCGGACAAATCAAAATTCCTAATTCCAAATTCCTAATTCCTAATTCCCCATTCCCCATTCCCCATTATCCCATGGAGGTGCTAAATGCTTTCGGTTGTGCTGAGCTACGGTTTGATCGGCATCGAGGGGTTTCCGGTGCGCGTCGAGGTGAACCTGTCGCGCGGCATCACGCAGTTCGAGCTGGTCGGCCTGCCGGACGCGGCGGTCAAGGAATCCCGCGAACGCGTGCGCACGGCGATCAAGAACAGCGGTTTTCCCTTTCCGGACGGGCGGCTGACGGTCAACCTGGCCCCGGCCGACCAGAAGAAGGAGGGCCCGGCCTTCGATTTGCCGATCGCGGTGGGCATACTGGCCTCCAGCGGCGGCGTCATGCCGGAGGCGCTGGAAGGCACGGCGCTGCTGGGTGAGCTGTCGCTGGACGGCTCGGTGCGCCCGGTGCGGGGCGTGCTGCCCATGACCATCAGCGCGCGGGAGCAGGGCGTGAAGCGCATCCTCGTGCCGGCCTCGAACGCGGGCGAAGTGCGCTGCATCGGGGGCATTGAGATCTATCCGGTCGAGTCGCTGCGGGCGGCGTTCGCGCATCTGCGCGGCGAGGCGCCCATAGAGCCGCTGGAAACGGTGGAATACGGGCGGCTGCTGGGCGAACGCGCGCCGAGCGTGGATTTCAGCCATGTGAAGGGCCAGAAGAGCGCCAAGCGCGCGCTGGAAATCGCGGCGGCGGGCGGCCACAACGTCATCATGATCGGCCCGCCCGGCTCGGGCAAGACGCTCATGGCCCGCTGCATGCCCACCATCCTGCCGGACATGACCTTCGAGGAGGCGCTGGAGACCACGCGCATCCACTCCGCCGCGGGCCTCATGGACGGCGGCACGCTGCTGGTGGAGCGCCCCTTCCGCACACCGCACCACACGGCCTCCTCCGTGTCGCTCATCGGCGGCGGCGTGCACGCCACGCCGGGTGAGATCAGCAAGGCCCACAATGGCGTTTTGTTTTTGGACGAGTTGCCCGAATACAAGCGCGATGTGCTGGAGGCGCTCAGGCAGCCCATGGAGGACGGCTTCGTGACCATCACGCGGGTGAACGCGCAGTCGACCTACCCCTCCCAGTTCATGCTGGTCTGCTCGATGAATCCCTGCCCCTGCGGCAATTACGGCTCCCGCACCCAGGCCTGCCGCTGCTCGCAGATGGAGATACGGCGCTACCTGAACCGCATCTCCGGGCCGCTGCTGGACCGCATCGACCTGCACATCGAGATCGAGTCCATCCCGCCCGAGCGCATCGCGGACGACACGCTGGAGGAGAGCTCCGCAGCCGTTCGCGCGCGGGTGGAGGCGGCGCGCGCCGTTCAGCGGCGGCGCTACGCCGGGCGGAACATCCAGTGCAACGCGCGGCTGGACGCGCGCTCCATCACCGAGTTCTGCAGGATGAAGCCGGACGCGCAGAAGATGCTCATGAAGGCCTGCGACGCCATGAAGCTGTCGAACCGCGCCTTCACGCGCATTCTCAAGGTGTCGCGCACCATCGCGGACATGGCGGGCAGCGACATGATCGCGCTCGATCACGTGGCGGAGGCGGTGCAGTACCGGACGCTGGACAGGAAGTATTGGGGATAACGGGGGAAGAACGCAGTGTTCTATACCGATCAGCAGAAATACTGGATCTGGCTTTCCAGCATCAAGGGGCTGGGAAGCGGGTCGTTTTACCAGCTTCTCAACGAATACGGCGAGCCGGCCTACGTGTGGGAGCAGCTGATCCTGGCGAAAAAGCTGCTCACCCCCGCCGTTTACCGGCACTTGCAGCAGGCGAGGAACCAGGATTACCTCGACGAGCTGTTCGGCCTCATGGAAGAGACGGAAACCGCGGCGCTCACCCAGCTGGACGACGATTATCCGGACCGCCTGCGCGCCATCCCGGACGCGCCGCCCACGCTGTTCGTCCGCGGCGTCCGCGCGGCGCTGAACCCGGAGCGGGCGCTGGCCATCGTGGGTTCCCGCAAGATCACGGTTGACGGCGCGCGCTTCACCGCAGACATCGCCGAGCGGCTTTCCGCGGCCGGCGTGACGGTCGTGAGCGGTCTCGCCCTGGGGGCCGACCGCCGGGCCCACGAGGGCTGCCTGAACGGCGCTTCTCCCACGGTGGCCGTGCTGGCCAGCGGGCCGGAGATCATCTATCCCCGGGAAAACGAGGACATCGCCGCGCGCATCCTGGACGAGGGCGGCGCGTTGGTTTCGGAATACAGGCCGGGCGTCAAGCCCGCCACGCACCATTTTCCGGCGCGAAACCGCATCATCAGCGGCCTGGCGGAC
Organism: Clostridia bacterium; assembly: GCA_017527065.1. Lineage (GTDB taxonomy): Bacteria > Bacillota > Clostridia > Christensenellales > Aristaeellaceae > Firm-10. The sequence continues at coordinate 8,477 of JAFXQO010000052.1, read as the reverse complement.
GGCGTGCTCATGACAGAGGGCACCGCGCGTTCCGGCGCGATGATCACCATGAATTACGCCCGCTTGCAGAACAGGCCGCGCTTTGCCGTACCGGGTTCCGTTTACGCCGCGGCCAGCCAGGGGCCCAACCAGCTGCTCACCGAGGGGGCGTCGGCCTGCCTGGGCGAAAAGCAGGTGCTGGATTATTTCGGCTGACAGCCCGCCGCCGAACCGGCCGCCATGGCCGCCGACGCCCTGGCCCAGCTGGATGAAACATCCCAGCGGCTGGTTGAAATCCTTAAATTTGAGGAAAAATCCTTTGATGAACTTGCAAATATTATGAAAATGTCGCCATCCAGCCTAAATTCGCTCTTGACAATCCTTGAAATGCAGGGAATAATAAGACAGTCGGCCGGAAAACTCTACAGAGCAGTAATATGATGAAGTAAAAATATATCAACGCAATAACGGAGGTCAGGTCAACCCATGGCAACACACAAACTCGTCATCGTCGAGTCGCCCGCGAAGGCGCATACGATCGGCAAATTCCTGGGCAGAGGCTATAAAGTGGAAGCCTCCCAGGGACATATCCGGGATCTGCCCAAATCGCAGATCGGCGTCGATATCGAGCACGGCTTCGAGCCGAAATATATAACCATCCGGGGCCGCGGCGATATCCTGGACCGCATTCGCAAGGAAGCGAAGAACGCCACCAAGATTTTCCTCGCGACAGACCCGGACCGCGAGGGCGAGGCCATTTCCTGGCACCTGGCCAACGTGCTGGGCATTCAGCCCAAGGACGTCAACCGCGTGGAGTTCTTTGAAATCACCAGCAAGGCGGTCAAGGCGGCGATCAAGTCCTCGCGCCCGATCGACATGGATCTGGTGAACGCGCAGCAGGCGCGCCGCGTGCTGGACCGCCTTGTGGGCTATAAGATCAGCCCGCTTCTTTGGGCGAAGGTGCGCAAGGGCCTGAGCGCCGGCCGCGTGCAGTCTGTGGCGACGGCTATGATCTGCGACCGCGAGCACGAAATCGACGAGTTCATGCCCGAGGAATACTGGACGGTTGGCGGCCGCTTCCGCACGCCGGAGGGCGAGGAATTCACCACCCGGTTTATCTCCTGCGACGGCCAGGAGGCGCTCAAAAGCGCCGAAGACACGGACAAGGTGGTCCGGCGGATGAAAGAGGCCGCGTTCACCGTCGGGTCGGTGCGCCTCTCGGAGCGCCGCAAGTATCCCGCCGCGCCGTTCACCACGTCAAATCTTCAGCAGGAGGCCTCGCGCAAGCTGGGCTTCACGACTCTCAAGACCATGCAGATCGCCCAGCAGCTCTACGAGGGCGTCGAAATCGAGGGCGAGGGCACCCAGGGCCTTGTGACCTACATCAGAACCGACTCGACCCGCGTCTCCGAGGAGGCCATCGCGGCCGCCCGCGAGATGATCGCCGGGGAGTATGGCCCCGACTCCGTGCCGGAAGAGCCGAACCGCTACAAGAGCCGCAAAATTGCCCAGGACGCCCACGAGGCCATCCGCCCGACGGAGATCCTCAGAACGCCGGAGCGGGTCAAGTCCTCGCTCACGCGGGATCAATTCAAGCTGTACAAGCTCATCTACGCGCGCTTCGTCGCCAGCCAGATGACGCCAGCCGTGTACGACACGCTGTCCGCCGACATCGTGGGCGGGGGGATCGTCATGCGCGCCAACGGCATGCGGCTGAAGTTCCCCGGCTTTACCGTGGTCTACGAAGAAGGCGAGGACGACGCCCAGGCCGAGGAGAACGACGGCATGCCCGCCCTGCGTGAGGGCGAGAAGGCGGCGCTGGTGGACGTGGAATCCAACCAGCGATTCACCCAGCCGCCGCCGCGCTACACCGAGGCGTCCCTCGTGCGCGCGCTGGAGGACAAGGGCATCGGCCGGCCGTCCACCTACGCGCCGACCATCACCACCATCATGACCCGCGGCTACATTTCCCGGGAAAACAAGCGCCTGCATCCCACAGAGCTGGGCCTCGTCGTGACCGACATGATGAAAAAGCACTTCCCGGACATCGTGGACATCCAGTTCACCGCGGGCATGGAGGAAAAGCTGGACGAGGTCGAGGAGGGCAAGCTGGACTGGCACGAGGTCATTGCCGATTTCTACGGCCCGTTTGAGGAAACCCTCGAACAGGCGGAGGCCACCATCGAGAAGGTGGAGGTCGTGGACGAGGTTTCCGACATCCCCTGCGAAAAATGCGGGGCCATGATGGTGTACAAAATGGGCCGCTTCGGGCGCTTCCTGGCCTGTCCGAATTTCCCGGCCTGCCATCACACCATGGCCATCCTCAAATACATCGACGCGCCCTGCCCGGAATGCGGCGCGCGACTGATCGAGCGCATGAGCCGGAAGGGCCGCAAGTTCTACGGCTGCGAGCGCTATCCGGACTGCCAGTTCGTCAGCTGGGAACAGCCCGTGGCGGAGAAATGCCCCCAGTGCGGCGGCCGCATGATATTAAAGCGGGGCCGGAAGGGCGAGGTTTGGCACGTATGCGTGAACGAACAGTGCCGCTGCCGCGTCGAGGCCGAAAACGGCGGAGGCGGCGAGAGTGACGAATGACAGAGTGACCGTGGTCGGCGCGGGCCTGGCGGGCAGCGAGGCGGCCTGGCAGCTGCTCAGGCGGGGCGTTCCCGTGCGGCTGATCGAGATGAGGCCGGAGCATACCACGCCCGCCCACGTGACGGGCGGTTTTGCCGAGCTGGTGTGCTCCAATTCCCTCAAGGCTGAGCACCTGACCAACGCCTCGGGCCTTTTGAAGGCCGAGATGAAGCTGTTCGACTCGCTGGTGCTGCGGGCGGCGGAGGAGGCCCGGGTGCCGGCGGGCGGCGCGCTGGCGGTGGATCGGGAGAAATTCTCCGGGATCATCACCGAGACGCTCCAAAACCACCCGCTGTGCGAGGTGGTGCGCGCGCGCGCGGACGAGATTCCAGACGCGCCCTGCGTCATCGCCACCGGCCCCTTGACCGATGAAAACCTGGCGCGGGCCATCGCCCGGCTGCCGGGCATGCGCGCGCTGCATTTCTTCGACGCCGAGGCCCCGATCGTCACGCTGGATTCCGTCGACATGACCCGCGCCTTCCGGGCTTCGCGCTACGGACGCGGCGAGGGCGACGACTACATCAACTGCCCGATGACGGAGGCGGAATACAACGCCTTTTACGACGCGCTCGTCTCGGCGGAGCTGGCCGACGTGCACGATTTTGAGAAAAAACTGGTGTTTGAAGGCTGCCTGGCGGTGGAGATACTCGCCGGTCGCGGCCGCATGACGCTGGCCTTCGGGCCCCTCAAGCCGGTGGGCCTCGTCGATCCGCATACGGGACGGCGGCCCTTCGCCGTGGTTCAGCTCCGGCAGGACAACGCGGCGGGCACGCTGTACAACATGGTGGGATTCCAGACGCGCCTCAAATGGGGCGAGCAGAAACGCGTGTTCGGGATGATTCCAGGCCTGGAACACGCCGAATTCGCGCGCTACGGCGTGATGCACCGGAACACCTACCTCGAGAGCCCGCAGGTTCTGGATGAAAATTACGCGCTGCGCGGTAACCCGCTCATCCGCTTCGCCGGGCAGATGACCGGCGTGGAGGGCTACGTCGAGTCGGCGGCCAGCGGCATGACCGCGGGCATCGGCCTGGCGATGCGCCTGGCGGGGCGTGAGGAAATCCATTTCTCCGGGCAGACGGTCATAGGCGCGCTCATGCGCCATACCGTCACCCCCACGGCGGATTTCCAGCCGATGAACGCCAATTTCGGCCTGCTGGACGCGCTGAGCGAGCGGCCACGCGGCGGCAAGAAGGCCCGCTACGAGGCGCTGAGCGAGCGGGCGCTTAAAACCATGCGGGAGACGATTGAAAGATACAATCCCTGAACCATTTGGAGGACAAGAGATATGACCATTAAGGGAACGACAATCTGCGCCGTGCGCCGAGGCGGGAAAATCGCCGTGGCTGGCGACGGCCAGGTTACGCTGGGCGAGAGCGTCGTGATGAAAAACGGCGCGGTGAAGGTGCGCCGCATATTCGGCGGCCAGGTGGTCACGGGCTTTGCGGGCTCCGTGGCGGACGCCTTCGCCCTCTGCGAGCGGCTGGAGGAAAAGCTCACCCAGTACGCGGGCAATCTGCAGCGGGCGTCGGTGGAGCTGGCGCTGGAATGGCGTCAGGACAAGGCCATGCGCAAGCTGGAGGCCATGCTGATCTGCGCCGACAAGGAAAACCTTTTGCTGCTTTCCGGCACGGGCGAGGTCATCGAGCCGGACGACGACGTGCTGTCCATCGGTTCAGGCGGCAATTACGCCCTGGCCGCGGCGCGGGCGCTGATGGAGAACACCGATCTTTCCGCCGCGGAAATCGCCGAGAAGGCGCTGCACATCGCCGCGTCCATCTGCGTGTTTACAAACGATCACATTCGCGTGGAGGTGATCGACTGTGAATAAGCTGACGCCCCGTGAGATCGTGCGCGAACTGAACCGCTATATCGTGGGCCAGGAGGACGCCAAGAGGGCCGTCGCCGTCGCCCTGAGAAACCGCTATCGCCGGGCTCAGCTTTCGCCTGAAATGCAGGAGGAAGTGACCCCGAAAAACATCCTTATGGTCGGACCGACCGGAGTCGGTAAAACCGAGATCGCCCGGCGGCTGGCCAAGCTGGTCGACGCGCCGTTCGTGAAGGTGGAGGCGACGAAATTCACCGAGGTCGGCTATGTGGGCCGCGACGTGGAAACCATCGTGCGCGACCTGGTGGAGGCGTCCATCCGCCTGACCAAGGAGATCCACCAGGCCCGCGTCCACGTGAAGGCCTGCGAGACCGCCGAGGTGCGCCTGGCGGACCTGATTCTGCAGCCCGCGAAGAAGACGTCGAACCCCATCGACCTGCTCCTGGGCACCAGGCCGCGCACCCCCGAAGCGCCAGAGGGGGAGAAAGAAGAATTGGCGCGCCGGCGCGGCGAGGTCATCGCGAAGCTGCGCGCGGGGGATCTGGAGCATCAGCTCGTGGAGATCGAGGTGGAAGAGGTCACGCCCCACAACGACATTCCCGGCACCGATGTGAACATGAACGACGTGCTGGGCAGCATCCTGCCGAAAAAGACCAAGCTGCGCAAGGTCGAGGTGCGCGAGGCGCGCCGCATCCTCATCAACGAGGAGGAGCAGAACCTCATCGACATGGACGCCGTATACACCGAAGCCATCGAAAAGGCCGAGCAGGACGGCATCGTGTTCATCGACGAGATCGACAAGGTGGCGGGCAAAGCCTCCGGCCACGGCCCGGATGTGTCCCGCGAGGGCGTGCAGCGCGACATTTTGCCCATCGTCGAGGGCTGCACCGTGCAGACCAAGTACGGTCCGGTCAAAACAGACCATATTCTGTTCATCGCGGCCGGCGCTTTCCATGTGTCGAAGGTATCCGACCTGATTCCCGAATTGCAGGGCCGCTTCCCGGTGCGGGTCGATCTCAAGCCTCTGGCCGTGGAGGACTACAAGCGCATACTGACGCAGCCGGAAAACGCGCTGATCCGCCAGTATCAGGCGCTTCTGGCCGTCGATAAGGTGCAGCTTGAATTCGACGATTCCGCGCTGCAGGTCATCGCCGAGCAGGCCTATGCGGCAAACGAGAAGATGGAAAACATCGGCGCGCGCCGGCTGCACACGGTGCTGGAAGAAATGCTGGGCGACATCGCCTTCAACGCCGGCGGCGGCGACGCGCCGGAGGTCAAGGTGCACGTGGACGCCGAGTACGTCAAAAAGCAGATGGGCATCGAGAATCAGCAGCGCGATTTGAAACGCTACATCCTGTAAGGCTTTTCTCAGGGCTTTATCAGGGAATTCTAATTGGCCCGCGGCAGGAAAACGGATGCGGCGCGGAGAATCAATGGGGTATCAAGGCGTTGTGGCGCAGAGGGGAGAAGCGACCATTAAGAAACCAAGCGCGAAGGTGCGCAAGCGGCTGCTCACGGCGGCGTTTGTGCTTTTAAATGTCATTGTCATCGCCTGGACGGCGCGTTCGGAATTTTCCGGCGATAACGCGCGGATTCAGGATATCGAAGTGCGGTGGGCGCTTCTGCTGCCCTCGCTTTTGTGTCTGGCGCTGGCCATCGCGGCGGGCACGGCCAAGCTGGTGCTCATCATGGACCGCACGACCGGGCGCTCAAGCTGGACTGTGGCGCTCAAGACGCTGCTCGTGGGCCGGTATTACGACAACATCACCCCCGCAGCGGTCGGCGGACAGCCTTTCCAGATCTATTACCTCACGAAGAACGGCTATTCCGCCGCGGAGAGCGCCGCAATCCCGTTGGCGGCGTTCGTGTCGATGCAGCTGGCCTTCATCCTGATGGCGATCGGCATGTTCATCGGCTGCGGCAACCTGATTTTGAGCGACACGATTCACGTGACGGCCTGGATCGGATTGCTGTTCTATACGTTTTTCCCGGTCGTCATCCTGCTGTCGGTGATTTTTCCGAAGGCCATCGCGCACGCGACGGAGTGGGCGTTCACGCTGCTCCACAGGCTGAAGCTGGTTAAGGACAAGGACGCGGCGGTCACCAAGGCGCGGGGACACATCCGCGAATACAGCGAATGTATCCGGAGCCTTCTGAGGCGGCCGAGGCTGTGCGTGCAGATCCTGACGCTTTCGCTCATCTATCAGGTGGCGATGCATCTCATCCCGTATTTCGTGCTGCTGGCCTTCGGGGGCGAACTGGATTTGCTGAGCTGCTTCGTAACGGCTCTGGCGATCAATTCTTCCATTTCGTTCATTCCCACGCCAGGCAACGCGGGGGCCGCGGAGGGCTCGTTCTACCTGGTGTTCTCGCAGCTGACCTCCGGATCGGTGTTCTGGGCGATGCTGTTCTGGCGCTTCTTCAACTATTACGCCTGGATCATACTGGGCTGGATCGCCTACGGCACCATGTTCCTGGATAAAAAGCCGGGCGCTGACAAATGAAAACACGCAGTCAAATCGGGCGAGGATGGCAGAAAGCCGTCCCCGCCCTTCTCTTATGACGCGGCCCGGGGAGCCGCTGCGGAAATCCCGGCCGTCATTTACGCCGAGGCGCTCACATAAGATAACATTGCGCGATGGCGCGGGAGGGTTTGCGTATGGACGAGCGGGCGAGGACGGTGCTGTCGCTCCTGCCGCCCCTGGCCGGAGGTTGGCCGGAGAAAGCCGGCGCGGCACGGGAAATCAGGCTGCGCGCGGGCTGTCCGGCGCAGGTGATCGGGGAAGGCGGCGAGTGGCTGTCGCAAGAGGCGTTGAGCGCCGACTGGATCGAGCGCGCCGCGGACGCGCTTGCCGCCCACTCTCTGTACGCGCGGGATGAGGAACTTCGCCAGGGCTACCTGTCGCTGGCGGATGGCAGCCGGGCGGGCGTGTGCGGGCGCTTCGCCCTGGAGGACGGGCGGATCCGCCGCATGACGGCCATCCGCTCGATCTGCGTGCGCGTTTCGAGGGCGGTCAGGGGCTGCGCAGACGGGTGCATGCCGTTTCTCTATGAGGAGGGCCGCCCGCTGAGCGCGCTGATCCTGAGCGCGCCGGGCCTGGGCAAGACGACGCTCCTGCGGGACGCCGCGCGCCAGTTCTCCCAGGGCACGGCCTGGGGGACGGGCGTGTGCACGGCTCTGGCGGACGAGCGGCGGGAGATGGCCGGTGGAGGCACGCTTGACGTGGGGCCGCGCACCGACGTGATGGAAGGCTGCCCGAAGGCGGAGGCCATCCGCATGCTGGTGCGCGCCATGGCGCCGCGCGTGATCGCAACGGACGAGTTGGGCGGCGCGGAAGACGCCGGGGCCGTGATGGAGGCCGTGCGCTGCGGCGTGGCGGTGATCGCGACGGCGCACGCGCCTTCCATCGAGGCGGCGAAGGAACGGGCAGCGCTTCGTCCGCTGCTCGAGGCGGGCGTTTTTGACAGGATCATCCTGCTGGCCGGCGGCGTGGGCCGCGTGGCGGGCATTTATGACGGCGCGGGATGTGCGCCGATGAATGGAGGAAGGAAAGTCCATGGATACCGGAATGAGACTGGCGGTTTGCGCCTTGCTGACGGCGGCCTGCGCGGGGCTCGGCTGGTTCGCGGCGGCCTGGCAGACGCGGCGCGCGGGGGCCCTGCAGGCGCTGCGCCGGGCGGTGCTTCATCTGCAGGAGGACATGCTGGACAGGCGCGTGCCTCTGAACGAGGCGATGGCGAAGACGGGGCATCCGCTCTTTGAAGAAGCGGCGCGCGCTGTCGGCGTCGGGCCGGAACAGGCGCTGTCTGACGCGGCGCGGCGGCTGTCGCAGCGGGGCGGCGCGCTGGACTGCCTGACGCGCGGAGATCTGGCCTCGATTGACCGCCTGGCGGGCGAACTGGGCCGCGGCAGCGCGCAGCGCCAGCGCCTCCTGCTGACCGAAACCGCCGAGGAGCTGGGCGCGCTGCTGGTCCAGGCGGACAAACTCGCCGAAGAACGCAACCGGCTCTACATTTCCCTCGGCACCCTGGGCGG
>JAFXQO010000051.1 GCA_017527065.1 Clostridia bacterium | reverse complement strand
CTCGTTCAACCTGGGGAGCCGTGCCGCAGGTGCGTATAGCGAAGCGCTCGATGCCGGTGCGATTGCGCGCGGGCGCTACGTGGGCGTGTTGCAGGTGAACGGCCGCGTCGCCGGAAAGGCGCTTTTGCTAAAAAGGTAGCCCATGACCCATGCCGAACTCCTAAAGCGACTGCAGGCCGAACAGGATTTGAAGTACCGCGACTTTCATGCGTCGCTGTTGCCGAACATCGACAAGAAATCGATTATCGGCGTGCGGGTGCCTACCATGCGAAAGATTGCGAAGGAGTTCGCGGCGGCCGATGTCGCCAAATTTTTGGACAAACTGCCGCACAAGTACTTTGAAGAAAACCAGGTTCACCTCTTCGTGGTCGAACGCATTAAGGATGCGGACGAGTGCCTGTACCGCATCGAACAGTTCCTGCCCTACATCGACAACTGGGCGGTATGCGATGGCAAATCGCCAAAGGCTCTGCTCAAGGACGAAAAGCGGTTCGTGTCGTGCATCGAAAAATGGCTCAAGTCAAAGCACCCTTACACGGTTCGCTTCGGCGTGAACATGCTCATGACGTTCTTTTTGGACGTGCGATTCGACAAGAAGTTTTTGAAGTGGGTCGCGGCTATTGATGAATCTCTGTTTAATGACGACGGCCGCGCGGAATGCCCCACCGATCGCTACTACGTGCAGATGGTTATCGCCTGGTATTTCGCGACCGCGCTTGCCAAGCAGTGGGATGCGACGTTCCCCTACATCAAGGGCCGAAAGCTTTCGCCGTGGATTCATGCGAAGTCGATCCAGAAGGCGTGCGAAAGCTACCGCATTACCGATGCGCAGAAGAAGACCTTGCGCGGCCTGAAGTAAAAATTCTATTATTTCATTCCGTATGCGCATCAGCCAGACATTTTGCGGAAGGCGGTTTACGTCGATGCTCTTTACGGCATCGTTTTCGGTCTGTGCTGAACTCGTGAACATCTTCATCGACAAGGTGGTCGCGGCCCGGTTCCTGGGCGAAAATGCGCTGGCGGCGATATCCTTCTTCACGCCGATGTTCTCGTTCATCCTGTTTCTGAGCGCGATGGTCATGGTGGGGAGCCTCGTCTGCTATTCGATTGAGCTGGGGCGCCTGAACAAGCACCGTGCGGACCGTTTTTTCGGACAGGGGATAATCCTTTCTTTTGCGGTCGGGATCCTGATGGTGCAGCAGTCGATGATATTGATTCCCTTCTCCTGGGCATGGCGGATCAGGTTGATCGATTCCTCTTCCTCATGCCGCCCCAGCCATTCCCCGCCGAAGCCGACTTCGCTGACCATCAGGTTCGTCTTGCCGAGCCTTCTCATATTCACCGTCTATCACCTCGTGGTTTTATTTGCGCGGATTGATACATCTACTATAGCATACTTCCGCGCAAATTGCCACCCTTTGGCGGGAGATGGGCAGGGGCGTCTCATTAGAAATATCGCTCGATGAAATGAGCAGCGAAGCGCAATGAGTCAACGGCGAACGCCGCACACACCCCTTCCCCGACACCCACTGGGGCCTCCGGGCCCCAGACCCCGGGGTCAAGGCGGACACATCGCGCTTTAACGAAGCGGGTGCAGGGCGGAGCCCTGCTCGGTGTGGGCGAAGCCCACAACAAAAATCTTCCCCCGTCCCCGCGATGAGCGGGGAAGGGGGCAGGGGGAAGAGGTCTCTTGCCACATGTGCCGTTGACTCATTGCAAATTCGCAGCGCATTTCTTCCATAAACACGGCTTTGCGCGCTCTTTTTCAAATGAGACGGCTCTGGAGGGATGGAATGCGCCGCTTATCTCACCGCCTCGAAGGCGGCTTCGAGGGCGGCGATCAGGTCGTCGGCCTTTTCGATGCCGATGGAGAGGCGGATGGTGTTCGGCTTGATGCCCTGGTCCAGCAGCTCGGCCTCGGTCAGCTGGGAGTGCGTGGTGCTGGCCGGATGGATCACCAGCGACTTCACGTCCGCCACGTTGGCCAGCAGGGAGAAGATGGCCAGGTTGTCGATGAACTTCTTCGCCGTTTCGGCGTCGCCCTTCACCTCGAAGGTGAAGATGGAGCCGCCGCCCTTCGGGAAATACTTCTCATACAGCGCGTGGCTGGGCTCGCCGGGCAGCGAGGGATGGTGCACCGCCTCCACCTGCGGATGCTTCGCCAGGTAATTCACGATCTTCAGCGCGTTCTCCACGTGCCGCTCCACCCGCAGGGACAGCGTCTCCAGCCCCTGCAGGAACAGGAAGGCGTGGAAGGGAGAGAGCGTCGCGCCGGTGTCCCGCAGCAGGATGGCGCGGATGTAGGTGGCCAGCGCCGCCGGGCCCGCCGCCTCCGCGAAGGACACGCCGTGATAGCTGAGGTTCGGCTCGGAGATCCAGGGATACTTGCCCGAGGCCTTCCAGTCGAACCGGCCGCCCTCCACGATCACGCCGCCGATGGCCGTGCCGTGGCCGCCGATGAACTTCGTGGCCGAATGCACCACCACGTCCGCCCCGTACTCGATGGGACGCACCAGGTAGGGCGTGGCGAAGGTGGAATCGACCACCAGCGGGATGCCGTGGGCGTGCGCGATCTTCGCCACGGCCTCGATGTCGATGATGTTCGAGTTGGGGTTTCCCAGCGTCTCGACGAACAGCGCCTTGGTGTCCGGCCGGATGGCCGCCTCGAAGGCGCCTTCCTTGTCGGGATCGACGAAGGTGGTGGATATGCCGCTGGTCAAAGGCAGGGTGTGGGCCAGCAGGTTGTAGGTGCCGCCGTAGATGGTCTTGGAGGCCACGATGTGCTCGCCGCTCTTCGCCAGCGCCTGGATGGCGTAGGAGATGGCCGCCGCGCCGGAGGCCACGGCCAGCGCCGCGCTGCCGCCCTCCAGCGAGGCGATGCGCGCCTCGAACGCGCCGGAGGTGGGGTTGGTCAGGCGGCTGTAGATGTTGCCCGCGTCGCGCAGGCCGAAGCGGTCGGCCGCGTGCTGTGAATCGTGGAACACATACGACGTGGTGGCGTAGATCGGCACCGCGCGGGCGTCGGTGGCGGGATCGGCCTGCTCCTGGCCGGCGTGAACCTGGCGGGTCTCAAAGGCCCAGTTTTTAATATCGCGAATATCTGACATGGTTTTTGCCCTCCCGTATCTGCTTTTCTGACGACGGTTATATCCTAGCAGACAGGTGGGTAAAAGTCAAATACGGGCTCTTGATGGGAAGGTATAGGCTGAAACTATGGCTGAACGGGTTCTTCCTCTGTGAGACCCAGGTACCTGCGTATTTCGGCGATGTACTTTTCGCCCATGGCGGAGAGGAAGGCGTTTTTGCGCAGCACGTAGCCGATCTCCATGGCGCTGTTGGGGTTGTCGTCGTCGGCCTCGTAGGGCACGGCGGCGTAGTCGCTGCCGTTGAGTTCCTCGCAGATGATGCCGGAGCACAGCGTGTAGCCGTTCAGGCCGACCATGAGGTTCAGCATGGTGGCACGGTCGTTGGCCTTGATGACGCGGGGGTATTCGTTTGTGGAGAGGATCTCCTCGTCGAAATAGAAGCTGTTGTCGCCCTGCTCGAAGGAGAGGCAGGGGTAGGGCTCCAGGTCGGCGAAGGAGATGGATTTTCTGCCCGCCAGCGGATGGCCGCGCCAGAGATACACGAACGCGCTGCACTCGATGAGCGGGTGGAAGGCGAGGCCGCGCTCGTTCATGAGCTTGACAAGGGCCTTGCGGTTGAAGTCGCTCAGGTACAGTATGCCGATCTCGCTGCGCAGCGCGGCCACGTCGTCGATCACGTCCCGCGTGCGGGTCTCGCGGATGGCGAATTCGTATTCGGCCACGTCCACCGCCCGCGCCATCTCCACGAACGCCTTCACGGCGAAGGAATAGTGCTGCGTGGACACGGCGAACTGCTGTCGCCGCCGGCCGGAGCGGCCGTAGGCCTCCATGAGCGCCTGATACTGCGCCCAGACCTGCTTGGCGCGGGGCAGGAAGGCGAGGCCGTCGGCGGTGAGCGTCGCGCCGCGGCCGGAGCGGTTGAATATGACGATGCCCAGCTCCCTTTCCAGCTCCTTCACGGCGCTGGTGAGGGAGGGCTGGGTGATGTACAGCCTCTCCGCGGCCCGGCTGAAGGAGCCGGTTTCCGAAATGGCGATGACGTAGCTGATCTGCGAGAGGGTCATGGCGCGCCTCCGTTACGGGTCGTAGTTTTCCAGGAACGAGTGGTGTTCTCCGCCGGTCTTCCAGCCCGGCATGGTGTCCAGGCACACGGCGTGGATGCTGTTGAAGACGCTCATTTCGATGTCCGGGTTGGTCTTTTTGAGCTCGCGGAGGAGCGCTTTGATCTCCTGCCTTTTGGACGCGCCGGTGTCGACGGCGGCCCGCTCGGTCAGCCGGCAGGCGCAGCGGATGAATTCGAGCCTGTTGTAGCGCGCCCAGGCGACGATGTCGTCCTCCCGCACGCAGTACAGGGGGCGGATGAGCTCCATGCCCTCGAAATTGTCGCTGTGCAGCTTGGGGAGCATGGCCTGCAGCTGCGCGCCGTAGAACATGGCCATCACGGTGGTCTCGATGACGTCGTTGAAGTGGTGTCCCAGGGCGATCTTGTTGCAGCCCAGTTCCCTGGCCTTGCCGTAGAGGTGGCCGCGGCGCATCCGCGCGCAGAGGTAGCAGGGGTTGCGGTCGGCCACGTCGGCCACGGAGAAGATGTTCGTCTCGAAGACGGTGATGGGCACCCGCAGCAGCGCGGCGTTTTCCTCGATCTTTTGGCGGTTGGCCGCGTTGTAGCCGGGGTCCATCACAAGAAATTCGAGTTCAAAGGGGACCTCCGTGTGCCGGCGCAGCTCCTGCATGAGCTTGGCCAGCAGCATGGAATCCTTGCCGCCGGAGACGCACACGGCGATGCGGTCGCCCGGCTTGATGAGCTCGTACCGCCGCACGGCCAGCATGAAGGGCGTCCACAATTCCTTGCGGAATTTTTTATTGATGCTGCGCTCGATCATCTGGCAGGCGTCCAGCGCGCGGCTCATGGGCATCAGCTCCTTTTCTTCATTATACCGCTTTTTCCTACCGTGTCAATAGGTTGAAACGCCGCAAAAGGCATTGAACTTTGCCCGCGGGTGGCTTATAATTAGGGGGACAAACGAACCAGTGGGAGGGAAGCGCACATGAATTTCGACGCGAAGAACCTGGATTTCGGAGCCATGCACGATTGGGAACTCTATTCGAAGAGCCTGGACACCGAGCTGCGCCAATGCCTGGACGAGGGCCGCGACGTGGCGCAATACGCCGACCTGTGCGCGGCCATCCGCGCGCTGCCTCTGGGCGAGGCGCGGGAGGAGCTGGCGCACGTCTTCTTCAAAATCATGATGGACGCGCCTCGGCGCGCCGATTACCCCTACGAGGAGCCGGACGACCTTATCGCCATCCGCGCCGCGCGCCCGGCGGAGCGGGAGGCGTTTGCCCCTCCGGCCCACGACGGCAGGCTGGAGGATAAGATTCGCGGCGCGTGGCTGGGGCGGATCTGCGGGTGCCTGCTGGGCAAGCCGGTGGAGGGCATGCGCACGCCGGATCTTCACGAGCTGCTGAGGCGCAGCGGCAATTTCCCCCTCGCCCGCTACATGACGCGGGAAGACCTCAAAAAGACGCCGCGCCTCCTCGAACGCTGGGACGGCCGCGCCTGGGCCGACGCGCTGGACGGCTGCGCCCCCGCGGACGACGACACCAACTACACTGTGATGGCGGCGGTGGGCATCGTAGGGAAATACGGGCGGGGCTTCACCTCGGACGACGTGGCCGCGGCCTGGGTGGACTGCCAGCCCAAAAGGGCCTACTGCACGGCCGAGCGCCGCGCCTTCCGCAACTTCGTGATCGGCATCCGCCCGCCCCGATCCGCCGTCTACAAAAACCCCGACCGCGAATTCATCGGCGCGCAGATTCGGGGCGACTACTTCGGCTACATCAACCCCGGCGACCCGGAAACCGCCGCGGAGATGGCCTGGCGGGACGCCCGGGTGTCCCACGTGAAAAACGGCATATACGGCGAGATGTTCGCCGCGGCGATGCTGGCCGCGGCCGCCGTCACGGACGATGTCCGGGCCGTGATCCGGGCGGGCCTTCAGGAGATTCCCGCGAACTGCCGCCTGAGCGAGGGCGTGGGCGCGGTGTGCGCCGACTTCGAGGCCGGCCTGGACGAGGCGGCGTGCTTCGCCCATATCGCCGGCCGGTGGGACGAGTTCAAGGCCTACGACTGGGTGCACACCGTTTCCAACGCGGAGATCGTGGCCGCGTCGCTGCTCTATGGGGGCGGGGACTACGGCCGGTCGGTCTGCCGCGCGGTGCAGACCGGCTTCGACACCGACTGCAACGGCGCGACGGTGGGCTCCATCGTGGGTATGATGCGCGGCAGCGCGGCCGTCGGCGCGGCATGGACGGCGCCAATTTGCGGCATGCTGGACACGGCGATCTTCGGGGTGGGCCGCGTGTCCGTGGAGGACATGGTTTCCCTCACCATGCGCCACCTGCCCGGCCGGGCGTGAGGAGGCGGACGCATGAGGCTATTCGACACGCATTGCCACATCACCGACGAGCGCTTCGACGAAGATCGGGCCGATGTGATCGAACGCATGCGGGCCGCGGGCGTGGAGCGCGCGCTGCTGGTGGGCGACGGCGCGCTGGAGCCGCAGCCCGCCTTCGCGCTGGCGGAGCAATACGGCTGGATGTACGCTGCCACCGGCGTGCACCCCCACGACGCCTCCCGCTGGGGGGATGAAGCCTGGGCGCGGATCGAAAAATGGATGGCGCACCCGAAGGCGGCGGCGCTGGGGGAGATCGGGCTGGACTACCACTATGACCTGTCCCCGCGGGACGTCCAGAAGCAAGCCTTCGACGAGCAGCTGGAGCTGGCCTTCCGCCTGGACAAGCCGGTGATCCTGCACATCCGCGAGGCCCACGGCGACGCGACGGACATGCTGGCCGCCCGCTGGAAGGCGGGCAGGCTGCCGCGGGGCGTGATGCACTGTTACACCGGCAGCTGGGAGAGCGCGAAGCAGTACCTGGCGATGGGGCTGTACATCTCCTTCTCCGGCGCGGTGACCTTCAAAAACGCGCCCAAGCTCAGCGAGGTGGCGAAGAACATGCCCCTGGACCGGCTGCTGGTGGAGACCGACTGCCCCTACATGGCCCCGGTACCCCTGCGCGGACAGCGCAACGAGCCCGCCTTCGTGGCCTACACGGCAAAAAAAGTGGCCGCGCTGCGCGACATGGATGAAGACGCGCTGGCGCTGGCCGCCTTGGAAAACGGCTGCCGGCTGTTCGGAATCGAATAGCCGGCGGCCTCTTTACAGCAAGACTTCCCTGACGCGATCCGGGAACGCGCGGTAGTCGTCCACCGGGGCGAAGGCGAAGCCGGATTCGTACACCTGCTGGTCGTTGCCGCCCTCCAGGTAGTCGTCGCCGAAGAACAGGACCTCCTCCCGGGCGAAGCCGCGGCGCGCGCAGTAGCGCTCCAGCGCGTACAGCTTGTCGAAGGGCTTCGGAACGATGTCGAAGGAGGACGAGCCGCCAATGAACACCGTGTACTGGGAAAAGGCCGCCTTCACGACGGGATACAGCGGCCGGCGGCGGCTCCGGTCGGGGTCGAAGGCCAGCTTGTCGGCGATGTCGGCCTTCGTGCCCAGCAGCGGGAAGGTGATCATGCCGGAGGCGTGAAACTCCACGCCCTCGCCCGCGAAGGTTTCCATGCCGAATTCGCGCCGCAGCTTCGCCGCGCGCTCGATCACCGCTTCCCGCGGCTCCACCGTCACTTTCTGGCTCTCCACGATGACCAGTTCGCCCCGGCCGCGGTCATATTCGCCGGCCTCCATGCCGTAGTTTCCGATCACGTCGATGGGATAGCCTCCCAGCTGGCCGTGGATGCGGCGGCACGCGCCCGCGCCCACGATCACCAGATGGAACCTTTCGCTCAGCGCGTCCAGAACGGCGCGGTTTTGCGGCTCCAGCGGCGTGCGGTGCTGGGTGATGGTGCCGTCCATGTCCAGGGCGACGAGGCGCACGGTTTGTTTCGGCCTTCCGGTACAGAGCATGTCAGTTCCCCTCCCAAAGAACATCATATCGCGGTTCGCGGGGGGATCAGGTCGGCTCCCCGCGGCCAAAAGCCCGCGCTCCGGCGGGCCCAGAAAACCACATCCAGCGCCCCGGCCAAAGCGGCCGGCGGTAGGGCGCTGGAAAGGAAGCGCTTCATCGCCGGGCGTCCAGTTTCACGGCCTTGAGGCGCTTCATCACGTCGTCGCCGCCCCGGCCGAACCAGTCGTGCAGGCGCTTGTATTCGGCGTACAGCCGGTCGTAGACCGCGCGGGCCGCCGGATCGGGGCGATAAGGCGCGCCCTGCACGCCGCCCATCCGCGCGGCGGCCTGGCCGATGGTGTCAAAGCCCCCGCCGGCTTTCCCCGCCGCCACCGCGCCCATCATGGCCGCGCCCAGCGCGGGGGTCTGCGCGCTGCGGGCCACGCGGATCTCGCGGCCGGTCACGTCGGCGTAGAGCTGCATGAGGAAGGCGTTTTTGCGCGCGATGCCGCCGCAGGCCACCACGTCTCGGATCGCCAGGCCGTGCGATTCAAAATTCTCCAGTATGAGCCGCGTGCCGAAGGCGGTGGCCTCGATGAGGGCGCGGTAGATCTCCTCGGGCCGTGTGGCGAGCGTCATGCCCAGCATGAGGCCGGTCAGGTCGGCGTCCACCAGCACGGAGCGGTTGCCGTTCCACCAGTCCAGCGCGAGGAGGCCGCTCTCGCCGGGGGCCAGGCGGGCCGCCTTTTCCGTGAGGAGCGCGTGCAGGTTCAGGCCCCGGGCCGCCGCCTCCCGGGCGTATGATTCGGGCGCGAGGGTCTTCACGAACCAGTCGAAGTGGTCGCCCACGCAGGTCTGGCCGGCCTCGTAGCCGAACAGACCGGGCGTGATGCCGTCCTCGACCACGCCGCAGATGCCCGGCACGAACCGCGCCTCGCCGTCCATCACCAGATGCACCGTGGAGGTGCCCAGGATCATGAGAAGCCGCCCCGGCTCCGTGATGCCCGCCGCGGGGGGCGCCACGTGGGCGTCGGTGGAGCCGACCGCCACCGTCGTGCCGGGAAGTAAGCCCGTGAGCGCCGCGCCGGCTTCGCTGATCCCGCCCACCCGGGCGCAGACCGGCCACACCGGCCCGGGCAGCTTGTCCCGCACCACGTGCTCCAGGCGCGGGTCCAGCGCGCGGAAGTAATCCTCGGAGGGATAGCCATCCCGCTTGCTCCAGAGCGCCTTGTAGCCCGCCATGCAGCTGGAGCGCACCTCGCGGCCGGTGAGCTGGAACACGATCCAGTCCGACGCGTCGATGAAGCGGTCGGCGGCCTCGTACACGGCGGGGGCCTCCTCGAGGGTCTGCCACAGCTTGGGGAACAACCATTCGGAGGAGATTTTGCCGCCGTAGAGTGGAAGGAAGGCCTCGCCGCGCTCCTTCGCGACCTGCGTCATGCGGTCGGCCTGGGCCTGCCCGGCGTGGTGCTTCCACAGCTTGGCGTAGGCGTGCTTCTCGCCTTCCCATTCGGGCAGCATGCACAGGGGCGTGCCCGCCCGGTTCACGGGGATCAGCGTGCAGGCGGTGGCGTCCACGCCCACGCCCACCACGTCCGCCGGATCGGCTCCCGCTTTGGCGAGGGCCTCGGGCACGATGCGGCGAAGGCATTCGAGGTAGTCGGCGGGATGCTGCAGCGCCCAGTCGGGCGGCAGGGGCGCGCCGTTTGGCAGGGCCTTATCCATCACGCCGTGGGGATAGTCCATGACCGCCTCGCCGAGTTCCCGGCCTGTGCCGGTTTCAACCACCAGCGCGCGGGCCGAGAGCGTGCCGAAGTCGACGCCCAGCGCGAATTTGCTCATGCGTAACGCCTCCTGTTTTTCGATCAGTTATTTGCCCAGCGCCCGCGTCTTTTCAAACGACGCGATCACCGCGTCCATGACCGCCCCGCGGAAGGCCCTCTCCTCCAGCGTGCGCACGCCCACGATGGTGGAGCCGCCCGGGGAGCACACGTCGTCCTTCAGCGTTCCGGGGTGCTTTTCGCCGCTGGCAGCCAGCGCTGCCGCGCCGGCCAGCATGTCCGCGGCGTAGGAGAGCGCCTTGGCCCGGGGCAGCCCGCAGGCCACGCCGCCGTCCGCCAGCGCCTCGATGAACATGTAGGCGAACGCCGGGCCGCAGCCGGCGACGGCGCCGCCCGCGTCGAAGAGGCGTTCCTCCACGAGGTCGAATTTGCCCGCCGTGTCGAGGGCGCGAAGGAAATCGTCTTTTTCGCCGTCCGTCACCTTGTCATTCGCGTCCATGAGGATCACGCCCTTGCCGATTTCCACCGGGGTGTTGGGCGTGATGCGGATGACGGGATAGTCGCCGCCCGCCATCTCGCTGATCCGCGCCATCGTGAGGCCCGCGGCCATGGAGACAAGGATAAAGCGATCCCGCCGCGCGGCGAGGACGGGCGCGATGCCCCTCAGCATGTCCGCCATCATCTGCGGCTTCACGCCCAGCACGACGAAGCGGGCCGCCGCGGCTTCCTCATTGCCGCCGCAGTCGCAATGGAGCTCCTTCGCCAGCCGCGCGGCCTTTTCCGGCGTGCGGTTGGCCAGGATGATGCGCTTCGGGTCAATGGATTTCGCGGCGGCCTTCGCCAGCGCGCCGCCCATGTGTCCTGTTCCGATAAAGCCGAATTCATATTGTGCCATGTTGTGCCTCCCTGTGGGTCGTTGGGGTTTATTGTTTGCCGGCCGGGCCGAAGCGCTCGATGTAGCGCCGGAAGACCGGGCGAATGGACGGGGAGATTTCGTCGAGGTCGATTTCGTCCACGCGGAAGAAGCGCAGTTCCTCCATTTCCTCCTCCTGCCGCCTGATTTCGCCGTGGTATTTGCGGCAGAGGTAGACGATTTCAAAATTGGACACCTCGTCGCCGTTGGGATAGACGTAATGCGCCTCCGGGCCGGAGTTGACGCAGAAGAATTCCAGCTCGTCCGCCACCACGCCCATTTCCTCGAAGAGCTCGCGCCTGGCGCAGTCCTCCACCGCCTCGTCGATCTCTACGGAGCCGCCGGCGTAGCCCCACAGGTGGTTGTCGGTGCGCCGGCCCAGCAGCAGCTCGCCCCGTTCGTTGACGCAGATGACGCTGCCCGCGCACTGGATGAGCGTGCGGTGGCCGACGATCTTCCTCAGGTCCATGATGTATCCGCTCATGCGGGCGTTCCTCCGTTCTGTTCGCCGGCCAGGCGCGCGTATTCCCGGCACAGCAGGTCTTCGATTTCGCCGGTGTGCGCTTCGAGATACGCGCGAACTTTTGCGCCTTCGGAATGCGTGCGTTCGTATTGCGCCGGGGTGATGGCGCCCTCCCGGAAGGCGGCGTCCAGCTCGTCCCGGTCGAGTTCAAACACGCGGCCCTTGTTGACCACGTAGTCCAGGTACATGTCGTCGAAATACGGGTCTTCGACATGGGTCACGTTGCCGTCGGTCATGTCGACGTAGATTTGGATCAGCCGGCCCGTCCCGTCGAACATGGAGGTGATCCAGAAGAACTGGCCCTCCAGGGCGATTTGCAGCCAGCTGTAGCCCACGTCAACAATTTTGGCCCGGGTTTCGCCGCAGCCCACGGTGTGCGGCGCGGTGATCTTCCTGATTTTGAGAAGCGATATTTTGCCCGGAAGGCCGCGCCAGGCGTAATCCCGCGTCGTGATGTCCTTTTCGAGCACGCGGCGCCAGTCGTCGCGGCGCATGGTCTTTCGCTTCATTCAGCGCACCTGCCCGTTTCCGCGCACGATGTACTTGTATGTGGTCAGCTCCTCCAGCCCCATGGGGCCTCGGGCGTGCAGCTTCTGCGTGGAGATGCCCATCTCGCAGCCCAGGCCAAACTCGCCGCCGTCGGTGAAGCGGGTGGAGGCGTTGACGTACACCGCCGCGCTGTCCACCATGCGGGTGAAGAGGTCGGCGTGTTCGGGCGTTTCGGTGAGGATGGCGTCGCTGTGGCCGGTGGAGTGGGCCGCGATGTGGGCGATGGCCTCGTTCACGTCTTTGACCACCTTCACGGCGAGGATATAATCGAGGAATTCCGTGTCGAAGTCGTTCTCGCCCGCGGGCGTTCCGGGGATGATCGCGGCGGCCTTTTCGTCGAGACGCAGCTCCACGGCTGTTTTGCCCGCGGCGGCGCGGTCGTCCGCGAGGCGCTTTTTGAGCGGGGGCAGGAAGGCGGGCGCGACGGCCTCGTGCACCAGCAGGACTTCCTCGGCGTTGCACACGGAGGGGCGGCTGGTCTTGGCGTTTTCCACGATGGCGAGGGCCTTTTCCAGGTCGGCGCTGTCGTCCACGTAGACGTGGCAGATGCCGGTGCCGGTCTGGATGCAGGGCACCTTGGCGTTGTCTGTGCAGGCCTTGATGAGTCCGGCCCCGCCGCGGGGGATGAGCAGGTCCACGAGGCCCGTGGCGGTCATGAGCTCGTTCGCGCTCTGGCGGGTGGTGTCCTGCACCAGCTGGACCAGGGCGGCGGGCAGTCCGGCGGCCTCGAGGCCCTTCTGCATGGCCTGTGTGATGGCGTTTGACGAGCGGAAGGCCTCCTTCCCGCCCCGCAGCACGCAGGCGCTGCCGCTCTTGACGGCGAGGGCCGCGGCGTCGGAGGTGACGTTGGGACGGCTTTCATAAATAATAGCGATCACGCCCATGGGCACGGCGGTCTTTTCGATGACGAGGCCGTTGGGGCGTTCTGTGCGGCTGACGACGCGGCCGACGGGGTCGGGGAGCGCTGCCACTTCCCGGATGCCGTCCGCCATGGCGGCGACGCGGTCGTGGGTGAGGCGGAGCCGGTCCAGCATGACGGGGGAGATATGGTCTTTGGCGGCGTCGAGGTCGAGGGCGTTGGCGGCGAGGATGTCGGTTTCGCATTCGAGCAGCGCGTCGGCCATGGCGAGGAGCGCTTGGTTTTTCGCGTCGGTTTGGGCGGCGGCCAGTTTGGGCGCGCAGGCTTTGGCGGCGCGCAGGATATCCTGGGTGGTCATGGTTTTTCCCTCCTGCCGGTAAAGCGGGTGCCGATGGGCTGGCCCGCGAGGATGTCGTAGAGCACGGCGGGGTTTTCGCCATTGGCGATGATCATGTCGGCGCCGGCATCTGTGGCGATCTGGGCGGCGCGCAGCTTGGTGAGCATGCCGCCGGTGCCGAGCGAGGTGCCGTTGCCGCCGCCGAGGGCCATGATTTCAGGCGTCACTTTTTCCACGAGGGGGATGAGCGCGGCGTTCGGGTCCTTGCGGGGGTCGGCGGTATAGAGGCCGTCGATGTCCGAGAGGAGCACGAGCAGGTCGGCTTCGATTTCGCGGGCGACGATGGCGGCCAGTGTGTCGTTATCGCCGATGACGATTTCGTCGGTGGCCACGGTGTCGTTTTCGTTGATGACGGGCAGCGCGCCCATTTCCAGCAGCCGGAACAGCGTATTGCGGAAGTTCTGGCGGCGCTCGGCGTGGTCCACGTCGCTGCCGGTCAGCAGGATCTGGGCGACAGTGTGGTTATATTCGGAGAAGAGTTTATCGTAGGTATACATCAGCTCGCACTGGCCCACGGCGGCGGTGGCCTGCTTGGTGGGGATGTCGCGCGGGCGTTCCTTGAGGTTGAGTTTGCCCAGGCCCATGGCGATGGCGCCCGAGGACACGAGCACCATTTCGTGCCCGGCGTTTTTGAGGTCGCTCATGACTTTACAGAGCGACTCGACCCGGCGGATGTTCATGTGTCCGGTGGCGTGGGCGAGGGTGGATGTGCCGACTTTGACGACGATTCGCATGGTGGCCTCCGTGGGGGTGTGTTTTGTTTTTTTTGGCGTTTCTGGTGGCGTTTCTTTTGCGGGGGCTGTCTGAACCTTATCAGGTTCAGATTCGCTTGCGGAGCGCGATGGTTTCAGGGGTTAGTCGGCTCACGCCGACAGGTCTGCGCAGCAGACCTCGCGCGCCATGCTGGGTGCTCCCAACGGGGATAGGGGTATGCGTATGTTATTCCACCCATGTCACGCCGTGCATGGCGCGCAAGAGACGGCACATCGCGCCGCAGACCCCGTCGTCCCTCATTCCCCATTCCCCATTGCTCGCGGCGCGAAGCGCCGCGAGCCCCGCGGGCTCTGCCCGCACCCGCCAAAGGGACTGAGCCCCTTTGGAATCCCCGGCCGCTGCGGCGGGGTTTTTGGGGCGGGGG
>JAFXQO010000050.1 GCA_017527065.1 Clostridia bacterium | reverse complement strand
GTCCTTGGTGGCCTGGCGCTGGGCGTCGGAGAAGTACGCGGGCACGGTGATGACGGCCTGCGTCACGGTCTCGCCCAGGTAAGCCTCGGCGTCCGCCTTCAGCTTCTGAAGGATCATGGCGCTGATCTCCTGGGGGGTGTAATCCTTTTCGTCAATATGCACCTTGTAGCTGGAGCCCATCTCGCGCTTGATGGAGATGACGGTGCGGTCGGGGTTGGCCACGGCCTGGCGCTTGGCCACCTGGCCCACCAGGCGCTCGCCGTTCTTGGCGAAGGCCACGACAGAAGGAGTGGTGCGGGCGCCTTCGGCGTTCGCGATGACGACGGGTTCGCCGCCTTCCATAACGGCGACGCAGGAATTGGTGGTGCCAAGGTCAATACCGATAATCTTGCTCATAATGACTGCCTCCTGAAATATCTTTTAAACTGTTTTAGCAGGTACTGTGCCCTATTCGGGAGCCGCCGCGCGAATCGCGCGACGCGGATCCTTCAATTCTCAGCCGCGATTTTCACCATGGCGTAACGGATCATGCGGCCCTTGACCCGATAGCCCTTCTGGAATACCTCCAGCACCCGGCCCGGTTCGCCTTCGCCCTCGGGGGCGCGCATCACGGCGTTGTGTATGTCCGGGTCGAACTTCTCGCCCAGCGCGGGCACTTCCTCAAGCCCCAGCCGCGTGAGCGTTTCGAGCATCTGCTTGAGCGTCATCTGGACGCCGCTCACCAGCGCGCTGTTTTCCGATTCCGCCGCCGCGATGGCCCGCTCGAGATTGTCGATCACCGGCAGAATCGCCGCGATGGTCTCGCGCACGCCGTCGTCGTAGGCCTCGGTGCGCGCGGCGCCGTTGCGCCGCTTGAAGTTCTGGTAGTCGGCCGTCGCCCGCTGGGCCATGGCCAGGTATTCGTCGCGCTGTTTTTCGGCGGCCTCCAGCGCGGCTCTGAGCGCCGCGGCGTCCTCCGCCCCGGCCTCCGCTTCTTCTTCCGCCGCCGTGGCCTCCTCCGGCTCGGTTTCCGCCGGCTCGGCTTCAGCGGGCGTTTCTTCTTCCGCCAATTCGGTCTCCGTTTCCTCCGCGGCGTCTTCCGCGGCGATCTCCGGCCGCTCTTCCTCCGGCGCGGTCTGATCCTTCTTCATTTCGTCCGGCATGTCGTCCACCTCTATTCTTTAACGCCGCTCAGCAGGTCGCTGATCGCGCGGCCCATGTAGTTCATCACGGAGACCACCCTGGCGTAGTCCATTCGGGTGGGGCCGATGATGCCCATGGTGCCGCTCGTGTTCTCGCCGACGTGGTAGGTCGCGGTGACGACCGAGCAGTCGGAGAACTCCGGCATGTTGATTTCCGGTCCGATCCTCACGGTGAATTCCAGGTTGCCGCCTTTCAGCAGCGGCGCCAGCTTCTCCCGGGATTCCAGCACCGCCAGGAAGCTCCTTGCCTTCTCGACGTCGCTGTACTCGGGATAGTGCAAAAGGTTCGATCTTCCGCCCACAACGAGCGGCACGTTCTGGTCGCCGTCCAGCTGCGAGTCGATCGCCCCCAGCACGCCGGCCATCAGCCCGCTGTGCTCGCCCAGGTCGCTTGTCACGTTCGCGAGCTGCTCCCGCGCCTCCTGGGGAGAACAGCCGCTCAGCCGCTCGGTGAGCATCTTGCTCAGCCCGTACAGCTGATCCGGCCCAACGCCCTCCGGCACCTGGATGACCCGCTCCTTCACCAGCCCCGCGCTGGTCACGATGACCAGCAGCGCGCTCGTGTCGGTCACGGGCACCATCTGCACCCGCTTGATGGACACGCCGGTCATCTGCGGCCCGGCCACCACGGCGGTGTAGTGCGTCACGTCGGAGAGCGCCTGCGCGGCCTGCCGGATGACCTCCTCCACCTGCGCGGTACGCCGGTTGAGATGATCGCGGATGCGGCCGGTTTCCTCCTCGCTCAGGTCGACCATCTTCATCAGCCGGTCGACGTAGAGCCGGTAGGCCTTGGCCGAGGGGATGCGGCCCGCGGAGGTGTGCGGCTGCGCCAGGTAGCCCAGCTCCTCCAGGTCGCTCATCTCGTTTCGGATGGTGGCGGGGGAAAAGCCCACGCCCGACTTGCGCGAAATCGTCCTGGAACCCACCGGAACAGCGGTCATGATGTAATCGTCAATGATCGCCTGGAGAATCAGGAACTTGCGATCATCCATCTTCATCGTTTCCGCCTCCTTCTGGGTTGTTAGCACTCTCAATGGTTGAGTGCTAACCGATGGTCATATAATAGCCCCATTGGCGGCATTTGTCAATAGGGCTGCGAAAAAAACCTTGTAAAAAGACCTTGAACATTGCGAAGGGAATGTGAACGACGGAGGGAATTTCTTAACATTTGGTCAGGAAAGGTCAAACTAGGCCCAAATCGCCATTGCGAGCGTGCCTGCGACCATCAGCGCGAGACCGACGGCCGGCCTTTTCTTCAGCTTTTCCCCGAACACGAGATGGGAAAAGGCGATCGTGACGAGGATGCTCAGCTTGTCGATCGGCACGACGACGCTGACGACGCCTTTCTGAATCGCGTAGTAATAGCAGAGCCAGGACGCGCCGGTCGCGATGCCGGAGAGGCAGATGAACGCCAGCTCCCGCCCGTCGATCGCCATGATCTGCTTCCGCTTTCCCTTTCCAAATACGATCGCCCACGCCATGACGAGCACAACGCCTGTGCGAATCGCCGTGCCGAGGTTGGATTCGACGCCAACGATGCCGATCTTCGCGAGGATAGACGTCAGCGCGGCGAAGACAGCTGACAGCGCGGCGTAGACAAACCATCCCTTCCGCTCCTCTTTGATCTGGACGTCCTTCTTCTCGATCATCAGGAACACGCCGACGGCGATGAGCGCCACGCCGACAAGCTTTACGGCGAGATGGTTCGTTTCCCCGAAGAGGACGATGGCAAGGAGCACCGTCAGGACCGTGCTGGACTTGTCGATCGGCACCACCTTGTTGACGTCGGCCATGGAGAGCGCCTTGAAATAGCATATCCACGAGCCGCCCGTTGCCAGGCCGGAAAGAATCAGGAAGACGAGGGCCTTCGCCTCAATCTGTAGCGCGGTCTTTGCGGAGCCGACCACCAGCACCATAATCCATGAAAAGATCAGGACGACGACCGTCCTGATGGCCGTTGCCACATCGGAATCCGTCTTTTGGATGCCGCACTTGCCCAGGATGGCTGTCAGCCCGGCAAAAACCGCGGACAGAATCGCCATGATAATCCACAACATGCTTCTTCATGCCTTTCAAAACATCGGGCCAGGCGCCGCAACGCGTCGCCTGGCCGAATCGTCATATCGACATTTCTTACGCGCGAACCTCCATCCAGCGGCTCTCATAGAGCTCCATGAACTCGGTGATGTCGTGGAAGAATTCGCAGTTCTCCATGGTCTCGGCGGAGGGGTTCAGCGCGGGCTGATTGAGCTGCTCCTCGTCGTAGCCGTCGACCACCTGCTGAATGGGCGAGCAGTAGGAGATGTACTCCTGGTTCATGGCGGCGATGTCGGGGCGGCAGAGGAAGTTGATGAACTCCATGGCCTCGTCCTTGTGCTGGCTGTTCTTGAGCACGCACATGCCGTCGATCCAGATGTTGGAGCCTTCCTTCGGGATGACGTAGCGGAGGTTCTCGTTCTCCTCGATGGCGTACATCGCGTCGCCGGACCACATCACGGCCATGGCGGCCTCGCCGGCAACCATCTTGTCCTTGGTCTCATCGACCAGGTAGCCGGCCACGATGTTGTCGTTCTTCTGCTGGATGAGCAGGTCCTTCACGGCGTCGAGCGCCTCTTCGGAGTGGTCGTTCAGGGAGTAGCCCAGGTAGCGCAGGCACACGCCGAAGGAATCGCGGATGGAATCCAGCATGAACACGCCGTACTTGTACTGGGGGTCGAACAGCGCGCCCCAGCTGTCGATCTCGCCGTCAACCTGGTCGGGATCGTAGAGGATGCCCACGGTGCCCCACATGTAGGCCACGGAGTACTTGCCCTCGGGGTCGTAGTCGGGCGACTTGCACCAGTCGATCAGGTTCGCCGCGTTGGGGATCTTGCTCATGTCCAGCTCCTCGAGCATGTCTTCCTTTATCATGCGCTCAATGATGTAGTCGGACGGGAAGATCACGTCGTAGGAACCGGCGCTCTTCTCGAGCTTCACGAACATCTCCTCGTTGGTGGTGAAGTTGGTGTAGGTCACCTTGATGCCGGTCTCCTGCTCGAACATCTTGATGACGTCCTCGTCGATGTAGTCGAACCAGTTGAACACCGTCAGCGTGCGCTGCTTCTGGCTGTCAGCCAGGGCGGACGCGCAGCCCATGACCACGCAGCACGCGAGCAGGATCGCCAGGATGGAAACGAGCGCATTCTTCTTCATGGTAAAAGCCCTCCAAATGATGTGATGAAACGGGATTGCCTCCCCGTCAGGATACGTTTTCCAGCGCGCCGCGCTTGTTGATGACGATCAGCAGCGCCAGCACCACCAGGAACATGATGGTGGACAGCGCGTAGATCGAGGGCTCGATGCCCTTGCGCGCGGCCGAGTAGATGACCATCGACAGGTTCTTGTCGGTGTAGGAGGTGAAATAGCTGATGATGAAGTCGTCCAGCGACATGGTGAAGGACAGCAGCGCGCCCGTGATCACGCCCGGCATGATCTCGGGCAAAATGACCTTGCGCACCGCCTGCATGGGCGTGCAGCCCAGGTCCAGCGCCGCCTCGTACAGGTTCGAGTCGGTCTGCCGCAGCTTCGGCAGCACCGAGAACAACACGTAGGGCGTGTCGAAGGTGATATGGGCCATCACCATCGTCCAGTAACCCAGCGGCACGTTCACGAACACGAACATCAGCATCAGCGACACGCCGGTCACGATATCCGGCATGGTCATGGGCAGGTAGCTCACCTTGAGAATCAGCGAGGCGGGCCGCTTCTTCATGGCCTGGATGCCGATGGCCGCGCCCGTGCCGATGATCGTGGCCAGCACGGTGGCGATCACCGCCACGGTGAGCGTCACCCACAGCGCCTGCAAAATGTCGCTGCGCTGGGTGAGGCGCACGTACCAGTCGAACGTGAACCCGCCCCACTTCGCCCGGGAGCGGGAGGCGTTGAACGACAGCACGATCATCACCGCGATGGGCGAATACAGAAAGAACAGGATGAGGCCGAGGTAAACGCCCCTGAGCGTCTTTCTCATTTATATCGCGCTCCCTTCGCCCTTCGGGTCGGCCTTGTTGAGCAGGCTTATGGAGATGATGATGAGCGCCATCATGATCAGCGACAGGCTGGAGCCGAAATGCCAGTTGTTCAGCTCCAGGAACTGCTTGTCGATCAGATCGCCGAACATCATGAAGTTGCCGCTGCCGAGCAGGCGGGAGATGGCGAAGGTCGTCACCGCCGGCATGAACACCATCGTGACGCCAGAAATCACGCCGGGCATGGACAGGGGCAGCGTCACCCGCCGGAACACCTGGGCGGGGTTCGCGCCCAGATCCTCCGCCGCCTCGATCACCCGCTGGTCCATCTTCTTCAGCGAGGTGTGAACCGGCAGCACCATGAACGGCAGGAAGTTGTACACCATGCCCACCAGCACCGCGCCCTCCGTGCCGATCATGCGGACGGGCTCCAGGCCCATGGCCTTGAGCAGCGTGTTGATGATGCCCTGGTTCTCCATCAGGCTCATCATGGCGTAGGTGCGCAGCAGGAAGTTCATCCACATGGGCAAGAGGATCAATACGAACAGCGTCTGGTTTTTGTTGAAATCCTTGCTGGCCAGGAAATACGCCGCGGGATAGCCCAGAAGCAGGCAGATCACCGTGCAGATGAGCGCCAGGTACAGGCTGCGCCAGAGGATCTTGAGATACGTCTCCTGCCCCACCGCGGCCATGTTGGAAAGCGACAGCGCGCCGCTGGTGTCCGTGAGGGCGAAATACACCACGAAGATCATCGGCGCGATGGTGAAGATCACCATCCACAGGGAATACGGATAGGCAAACCAGCTTCTCTTCACCTTATTGCCCTCCCGCCTTGTGCATGATGTGGATGTTGAAGGGCACGATGGTGAGGCCGACGCGGGTGCCCACCGGCTGCATGGTGGTGGAGTGCACCTTCCAGGCGAAGGCCTCGGTGCGGATCATCATCTCGTAGTGCACGCCCTTGAAGATCACGCTCGCGACCTCGCCGGTGAGCTGGCCCACATCCTCGCCCACCACCATCACGTCCTCCGGCCGCACCACGATGTCCACCGGCTCGTTCGGCGCGAAGCCCTCGTCCACGCAGGGGAACTCCTGGCCGAACATCTCGCACAGCTCGTCGCGGATCATCACGCCGGAGATGATGTTGCTCTCGCCGATGAAATCCGCCACGAAGGCGTTCTTGGGCTCGTCG
This sequence comes from Clostridia bacterium, assembly GCA_017527065.1. Taxonomy (GTDB): domain Bacteria; phylum Bacillota; class Clostridia; order Christensenellales; family Aristaeellaceae; genus Firm-10. Next base: position 10,720 of record JAFXQO010000050.1, on the reverse strand, counting down.
TAGATGCGCTTGGGATCGCCGATCTGCTGGATGCAGCCGTGGTTCATGACCACGACCGTGTCCGACATGGTCAGCGCCTCTTCCTGGTCGTGAGTCACGTAGATGAAGGTGATGCCCAGCTGCTGCTGCATGCTCTTGAGCTCCAGCTGCATCTCTCGGCGCAGTTTCAAATCGAGCGCGCCCAGGGGCTCGTCCAGGAGGAGGACCTCCGGCTCGTTCACCAGCGCCCGGGCGATGGCGATGCGCTGCTGCTGGCCGCCGGAGAGCGAATCCACGCCGCGCTTCTCGTAGCCCTCCATCTTGACCAGCCTGAGCATGCGGCCCACGCGCCGGGCGATCTCGTCCTTGGGCATCTTTTTGAGCGTGAGGCCGAAGGCGATGTTGTCGTATACGTTGAGGTGCGTGAACAGCGCGTACTTCTGGAACACGGTGTTGATGCGCCTCTTGTAGGGCGGTACGTTGGCGATGTCCTTGCCCTCGAAGAGCACCTGGCCCTCATCCGCGTACTCGAATCCGCCGATGATGCGCAGCATGGTGGTCTTGCCGCAGCCGGAGGGGCCGAGCAGCGTCACGAATTCGCGCTTGCGGATGTAGAGGTTGATGTCCTTCAGCGCCTGGGTGGTGCCGAAGGTGCGCGAAACGCCCTTGAGCTCGATCAGGTGGGTATCTTCAATCATGTCGGATTCCTCCTCGCATGAATCTGTCAGAATGACGGCGGCGTGCTGATCCACAGAAGGCGGCAGGGCGCCTTGCCGGGGTTCAAAAGCCTGTGCGGCTCGGTAGTCTTATAATAGAAGCTCTCGCCCTTGCGCGCCTTCACGATCCGGTCGCCCAGTTCGATCTGCACCGCGCCCGCGAGCACGTAGCCGAATTCCTCGCCCTCATGGGGCTTGTCCCAGTCGGTTTCCCCGCCCGCGGCCATCTCCACAAGGATCGGCTCCATCTCGTTTTTCTGCGCCGTGGGCACCAGCCAGCGGATGGTGCCCTTCAGGACTTCCCCATCCTCTTTTATGTAGGTGTCTTCCTCGGAGAACACCAGCTTTTCCTCCGCGTGCTCCGTGAAGAATGCCGCCAGGTCGGTGCCCAGGCATTCCAGTACGTCCCCCAGCGTGGCGATGGAGGGGCTGGTGAGGTCGCGCTCCAGGAGGGAAATGAAGCCCTTTGAAAGCTCGCAGCGGTCGGCCAGCTCTTCCTGCGTGAGCCCCCGCTGAAGCCTCAGCCGCTTGATCTTCTCGCCGATTTCCACGCCGCTTTCCTCCCTTCGCAAATCCTCGCCGTGTTTAGAATTGCTAAACTTTTGAGCGATTTATATTAAACCACTCTTTCCGCGCCGTGTCAATACATCCGTGCGGGTTTTGTGTTAATTTTCGCCCGGATCCGACGGTTTTTCCCGCTCTTTCCGTTAATTGTTTCAACCGGCGGAGCGCCGCGCGCCCCGCCGGTTGAGCTTTACATGAAATTAGCCGTTTTTCATCGTCGTATCATGGGCCTGAAAGTTCATTTTATTAAACATGCCATCGCGTGACGATCATGCCCGCAATTATCAGCGCCCATGCCGCGGTGAACAGCACGATCGCCAGCCAATTCGGCAGCTTGTGGATAAAACGATTGGTCACAATGGTGCCAGCCCCGAGCGCAATGCCGACAGCCGTCAGAATATGCATATACTGCACCGCCTTTCCGTGTCCTTTTTTATTCGTGCAGACGCCGCTCGCGCTCCAGCGCTTCCTTCTTGCCGTGGATGCGGCCAAGGCAGTAGGTGAGAAGCGAGGCGCACAGCAGGTTGATCCAGGCGAAGTGGAATCCGTTCAGGCTGTTGCCCACGCCGATGAGCATATTGCCCAGGCACACGAAGCTCAGCACGCGGCCGATCTTCTTCAGATGCTCGATGCGGGAGTCGATGTCGGAGAACAGGTCGAAGGGGCCGTCCGCGGCTTTCTTTCGGAAATAGATCCATGCCATCATGCGGCCCACGTACTCCGCGCCGGTGTCCTTCATGAAGTCGATGTATTCCTGATCCATCCCGTGCATCTCGAGGCGCACAGCATACTCGCCCGGCTCGCATTTTTCAAAGGTGTACACGCAGACGCCGACGCCCGAGAGCGCCCAGCCGTTCAGCGCCATCTCGTTCAGCCATTCCTCTTCCTTCTCAAATTCCCAAACCCAGAACCACTTTGTCATCGTCTTCTTCTCAGTCATGGCCGTTTCCTCCCAGTATGCGCTCCCCGTTCCCGAGGAGCTCCTTCAGCCGTTCGATTTCGCCCTTCAGCGCGTCCAGCCCCCGCAGCGTCAGCCGGTATTCCTTCCTGCGGCTTCCGTCCTCCACCGGCAGCTGCACGATCCAGCCCTTGTCGCACAGGGCGTTCAGCGCGCCGTACAGCGTGCCCGCCGCCAGGCGCACGCGCCCCTTCGAGAGCGATTCCACCTGCTGCATGATGCCGTATCCGTGCTGCGGGCTGTACAGCGCCAGCAGGATATAGTAGGTCGATTCCGTCAGGGCCAGTTCATTGTTCACGGCGATTCACCTCCATCGCGTCACGATATATCGTCTGTCGTTATATCGTGATTAGAGTATATCGCCTAACGATATAATTGTCAAGTTAAGAATAGGTTTCATCGCTTCCCCTGCCGCTCCCGCTTCACGCGGGCTGTCGCGCGGGCCTGGCCGCGCAGCGCCAGGTAATTGCGCAGGCGGCCGGCGTCCAGCGAACCGTTTTCCAGCGCGGCGCGCACGGCGCAGCCCGGCTCGTTCTCATGCCGGCAGTCTGAAAACCGGCAGGACGCTGCCAGCTCTTCGATGTCCTCGAACACCTCCGTCACGCCCGTCTCGGCGTCCCACACGCCGAACTCCCTCATGCCGGGCGTGTCGATCACCAGCGCGCCGCAGGGCAGGCGCAGGAGCTGGCGATGGGTGGTCGTGTGGCGGCCCTTCGCGCTGTCCACGGCGCGGGTCTCGTTCACGCGCATCAGGTTCTCGCCCGCCAGCGCGTTCAGAAGGCTGGATTTGCCCACGCCGGACATGCCCAGAAGCGCCAGCGTGACGCCTGGCTTCATGTAGGGCGCCAGCTCTTCCAGGCCTGCGCCGGTAAGCGCCGAAATCGCGTGGACCGGCGCGCCGCAGGCGACCGCCTCCGCCCTGCGCACATACTCCGCGGGATCGGCGCAGAGGTCCTCCTTGGTGAGCAGTATGACCGGCTTCGCGCCGCTCTCAAGCGTCTGCGCGAGATACCGTTCCAATCGGCGGATGTTGAAATCCCGATTGAGCGAGGTGACGATGAAGGCGTAGTCGATGTTCGCCGCCACCGCCTGCACGCCCCGAGGGCCGAATCCGTCCGCGCGGGCAAAGAGGCTCTTGCGCGGCAGCGTGCGCAAGATCTGCCCGTCGCCTCCCGGCGCGGGCCGCATCAGCACGAAATCCCCCACCGTGGGATAATCCGCGGCCTTCTGGTCCCGATAGGCGCTGCCCTTGACCTGGGCAAATCCTTCGCCCTCCTCGCCGGCCACGCCGAAGCGCGCGCGATGCACGCTCACGACCCTCGCGGGAACCGCGCCCGAGGGCGCGTCCTTCAGTTCTTCCTTATAATATTCAGAGTCAAATCCGTATTCATAGAGATGGTTCAATGTCTGTCTTCCTCCTGATGTTCATGTCGCTCAAGCACAGCAAAACGGCAGGCAGCCCTTGAGGACATGCCTGCCGTTTCATATCGAAACCAGAGCGCCGGCCAAACCCGCCGGCACCCCGCACGCTGTACAAAGGTTCCTGAGAGCGCCGCAAAGCGCGGCCTATGCGATTTTAGTCAGTCCTGACCCCGTTCATCATTTTCCGCATAAGACATCTCTCCCTTCAACATGAAAATCACGGTTCCCACGCTCTATCATAGCACAGGCGGCGCGGGCGCGCAAGGTGTTTTTTATAAATCATCAGAGTATGTATTTCTGACCGTTTTTTTCCATTATAATAGCCGCTCCGCGCTCCAGGACCCGCCGCAGGCCCCGGCTGTTTACCGCCTATTTACAGATTTGCCGCCGGAAATATTGACAAGGTTAAGTTTCTGTGCTATATTATTCACACTGATTTCAGGCTATTTGCGAAGGATAGGAGTGAGGGCATGTCCGCGGCAAACAGCGCGATTGGGCGCAAGAAGAAAAAAAGATTCTTCCGGCGGGAGGATCTGGCGCTGTACATCATGGCGCTGCCGACCGTCATATTCCTGCTGATGTTCTGCTACGCCCCGATGTTCGGCCTGATCATGGCGTTCCAGGACTTTAAAGTTACGTCCGGCTTCTTCGGCTCGAAGTTCGTGGGACTGGCCAACTTCAAATATCTGTTTACCACCACCGACGCCTGGGTCATCACCCGAAACACCGTGTGCTACAACCTGGTGTTCATCGTTGTGAATACCCTCCTGGCCGTGGTCATGGCGCTGATGCTGAGCGAGCTGACCAGCCGCGGGCTGGCCAAGACGCTGCAGACCATCTACATGCTGCCCTACTTCCTGAGCTGGACGGTCGTGGCCATCGTGGTGACCGCCTTCCTTGACCGCGAATACGGCGTCGTGAACAAGATCATCCAAGCTGTGGGCGGCAAAGGCAAGACGGACTGGTACAAGCAGAAGGACATCTGGCCGCCGCTGCTGGTGTTCATTCACGCCTGGAAGGGCGTGGGCTACAACACGGTGCTGTATCTGGCCGTCATCTCCGGCATCTCGCAGGATTACTACGAGGCCGCCGTGCTGGACGGCGCGACGAAATTCCAGCAGGCGCGCTACATCACCCTGCCGCACCTGCGCTTCGTCATCAGCATCTCGCTCATCATGGCCATGGGCGGCATCTTCCGCGGCGACTTCGGCCTGTTCTATTCGGTCACCAAGAACTCCGGCCGATTGTACCCCGTGACGGACGTTATAGACACCTACATCTACCGCGGCCTGAAGACGCTGGGCAACGTGGGCATGTCCACGGCCGCCGGCTTCTATCAGTCGGCTGTCGGCTTCCTGGTGCTCCTGGGCGCGAACTGGGTCGTGAACAAGATCGATCCGGACAGCGCGATGTTCTGAGAAAGGAGGCGGACGAACCATGGCAAAGAAAGCAGACGCTTACGATCATGTCATCACAAAGAACCGCTTCAATTCGCTGTCTCCGGGCTGGAACTTCGCCTTCGCCGTCATCCTCATCTTCGTCTCTCTGTTCGCGCTGATTCCCATGGCGCTGGTCTTCATCGTCTCCTTCACGAGCGAGGCGTCGATCTCCTACAACGGCTTCTCGTTCTGGCCTTCCCAGTGGGCGCTGGACGGCTACGGATACCTGGGCAAAATGGGCAATCAGGTGGTCAACAGCTATATCGTGACCATCGCCCACTCCGTGTTCGGCACCCTGTGCTGCCTGGCCGTGATGAGCATGTACGCCTACGTCATCGCTCAGCGCAACTTCCCGGCGCGCCGCTTCTTCATCTGGATCCTGTTCTTCACCATGCTGTTCGGCGGCGGCCTGGTGCCCAGCTACATGCTGAACGTGAACGTGTATCACCTGCGCGACACCTTCTGGATCTTCATCGTCCCAAGCCTTGTGAGCGCGTACCACGTCATCATACTGCGCACCTTCATCATCAGCACCATTCCGGACACGCTGTTTGAGGCGGGCAAGATCGACGGCGCGGGGCACTTCCGCATCTTCATCCAGATCGTGCTGCCGCTGTTCAAGGCGGGCATCGCCACCATCGGCCTGTTCCAGCTGGTGGGCCGGTGGAACGACTGGTTTACCGCCTACCTCTACATCGACAACAGCAAGCTGGTTCCCCTGCAGACGCTGCTGCAGAAGATTCAGAACGACATCGACTTCCTGAAGAACAACGCCGAGATCGCGGGCACTCCCGAGGGCGTGCAGCTGCTGCGCCAGCTGCCCAACCAGAACCTGCGCATGGCCTGCACGGTCATCGTCGTGCTGCCCATCCTCTGCGCCTACCCCTTCTTCCAGCGCTACTTCGTCAGCGGCCTGACGATAGGCTCCGTGAAAGAATGACTTCGATTCTCTAGCCGGACGAACCGGTTAAGGAATATACTCTATACAAGGAGGCAATCTCTATGACCCGCAAACTGGTAACTCTGTTCCTTGCGCTGGCTCTGGTGCTGTCCATGGTTCCCGCCGTGGTGAGCGCTGAGGACCTCGCGCCCGTCAACATCGACTGGTACATCGGCGTCGCCGAAGACCCCGATCTGGCTGTCGTCAACGCGGCGGTCAATGAGTACCTGACCGAGAAGATCAACGCGACCGTTTCCCTGCACTATGGCTCCGGCGACGAGTACTGGGGCAACATGGTCACCCGTATCAACGCCGGCGAGGATCTGGGCATCATCGGCTTCGGCTCCCAGACCAAGCTGGACTACGTCGTGCAGTCCCAGCGCGAAGCCTACTATCCGCTGGACGGCGAGGACGCCCTGCTGGACACCTACGGCCAGGGCACCAAGGCCCTGTTTGACCAGGGCGTGTGGGACGCCATGAAGATCAACGGCAACATCTACGGCATCCCCACCCTGAAGGACAACGGCTTCTACATCTCCCTGATCTACAACGACACCATGGCTCAGGAGCTGGGCATCGACATCGACGGCTTCAAGTTCGAGTCCTTCCGCGACGTCGAGGCTCTGGGCTATGAAGTGAAGGAAAAGAGAGACGCCGCCCATCCCGAGTGGGCCGAGTATCCCGTGTTCTGGAACGTCGAGGCCGTGCATCCCTACAACTTCGCGGTTGAGAACTTCCTGAACGGCTCCTTCTACGCCGTCTGCAACGTGCCCGGCATCGACACCATCGCCGGCTACGACGACGAGACCGTGTTCAACATCTACGCCACCCCCGAGTTCAAGGACTACGCCATCCAGAAGCAGAAGATGGTCGAGGACGGCATCTATCTGTATGACTACACCGACAAGCGCGAGCAGCAGTACACCGGCGCCGTGTTCGGCTGGGTTGGCTGGGGCTACACCTACATGGAAGAGCATATGTATGGCGACGCTTTCGTGACCAAGATGCGTATGTTCGACAAGACCTGGACCGATACCAACAACTTCTTCTCCGCCGGCACCGCCATCAGCTCCAAGTGCGCTGATCCGGCCCGCGCGATGATGATCCTCGAGCTGGTCAACACCGATCCTGACTTCGCCACCATGATGCGCTTCGGCCTCGAGAACGAGCACTGGCGCTATGACGAGAACGGCAAGATGACCTTCGAAGGCACCGAGAACGAAGTGCCCGGCGAGCGCACCTACTACTACTGGTACATGGCTCCCGTCGGCAACCTGACCATCGTTCGCGCGCCCGAGACCCTGACCGGCCCCGACAGCATCATGCTGAAGAACATGATGGCCCTGAACGACAGCTGCATCAAGGCCGCCCATCTGGGCTTCTCCTTCGACACCGCGCCCGTGGCGAACGAAGTGTCCGCCTGCACCAGCGTCGAGATGGAGTACAGAGGCGATCTGAACAAGGGCCAGCTGTCCGACGCGGAAGAAGTCAGCGACATCGTTGACGAGTTCGTCGACAAGCTGAACGCCAGCGGCGTTGAGACCATCATCGCCGAGGTGCAGAGCCAGATCGACGCCTGGAAGGCCGCGAAATAATTCGCCCCGGGAAAGGCAGACCTGATCCCGTCATCCTCAAACGCCCCGACAGCCTGCGCTGCCGGGGTGTTTTTTGCGGCGTTTTTCTGTGAACCATTGCATTTTACCTGCAAAACATGCTATAATGATGCTGGAGGCGATCAAAATGGTAGCAATCAGCATCAGATTGGATGAAAGGGATAAAGAGGCGCTCGACAAAATGTGCGCGGAGATGGGCATGAGCGTGGCCACGTTCTTCACCATCTATGCCAAGCGCGCCTTGCGGGAGCGGCGCATTCCCTTTGAGGTAAACGCCCCGAAGGAATCGTTCTATTCAGCGGCCAACCTTCGCGCCCTGGAGGAATCCGGGCAACAGCTCCGCGAGGGCAAAACCATCACGAAGACGATCGATGAACTGGAGGCGCTGGCGGATGCCTGATATAACGTTCACTGAAAGAGCATTCGCGGAATACCTCTCGTGACACACGAGGCGATTGTCGTATCGCAATGCAGAGGACGCTATGACGACTGATCTCATATGTTGAGCGCATTTCATTCCAAATATACGTGAAAGGTGGCCTTTTCCATGCCGTCCGAGAAGAACCCCATGCCCCGCTGCACGCCCGAGCAGGCCGGCGTGCCTTCCGCAGCGATAGACAGGTATATAAAGGCGCTGTCTGAACAGAAACTCGCGCTGCACGACGTTCTCATGATCCGCCACGGGCAGATACTCTTCGAGGCCTACTGGAAGCCCATGGACGAGACCTTCCGCCATCGGCTGTATTCCTGCTCGAAGAGCTTCGTCTCCTGCGCGGTAGGCCTCCTGGTCGGGCAGGGCAAGCTGAGCCTGGATGACAAGGCGATCAGCTTCTTCCCGGACAAGGCCCCGGTGAATCCCCATCCCTGGCTCGCGATGATGACCATCCGCGACCTGTTGCGCATGTCCACCTGCTATGATCGCGGCTCAAGCTACCGGCCCGACGATCCCGACTGGGAGGCCACCTTCTTCACGGACAGGATCTCCCATCGCCCCGGCGCGGTGTTTTCCTACTGCACCACCGGCACGACCATGCTGTGCATGATCATCAAGCGCGTGACGGGCATGGAATTCACGCAGGTGCTGCGGCCGGTATTCGACGAACTGGGCATTTCTGATGAGCTTTACTGCATCGAGACGCCCTGCGGCCATGAATGGGGCGGCTCGGGCGTGATGGCCACCCCGCGGGAATTCGCGAAGTTTGCCAATCTCGTCATGCACTACGGTGAACACGATGGAAAACAGCTGCTGCCGCGGGATTACCTCCTGGAAGCGACAAGCAAGCAGATCGACAACAGCATAGACCATGGCTCGGTGGACGAGGGCATGGGCTACGGCTATCAGTTCTGGGTGACGAAAAACAACGGGTTCCTGTTCAACGGCATGGGCTGCCAGTACGCGCTGTGCCTGCCGGAGAAGGATTTCATCCTGTTGACCAACGGATACGAGGAGCTGAACGTCAAGGCCAAGGGTGAGATATTCAACGCCTTCTGGCGGGAGGTCTATCCGAATCTGTCCGACGCGCCGCTGGCGGCGGACGAGGCGGCGCAGGGCGCGTTGCTCGCGCGGGCGGCGTCGCTGGAGCTGCTGAGGCCGGACGGCGCGCTGTCGTCCCCCGTGGCCTGTCAGGTGAGCGGCGTGGTATATGAGATGGAGGAAAACGACATGGGCCTGCGCTGCGTATCGTTTGATTTTGGCGGCGGCGAAGGCGTGATGCGCTACGAGACGGCGCGGGGCGCGCATGCGCTGCCCTTCGGCTTCGGGAAGCAGGCCGCCTGCGAGTTCCCGGAGACCCATTACAACGGCCGGCGCATCGGCGCGCCGCTGGGGCGGGGGTTGAAGTGTCAGGTGTCCGCGGCGTGGGAGCGCGAGAACGAGCTGATGATCTACTGCCATGTGATCGACATGCACCTGGCGCAGCTGCGGATCGCGGTGTCGTTCTGTGAGAATACCGTCACGCTGCGCACGGCGAAGCACGCGGAGTTCTTTTTGCAGGAGTACGCGGGGTTTGCCAGCGGCGTGGCGAAGAAGTGAGGGCGTATGGATTTACACGATTACGCGGATGTGGCGGAGAATTACGACCTGTATCTGGCCGAGATGTATCGGAACGGCGGCGGCTTCGACGGGTTTGAGGATTTCTACCTGGCCCTGGCGAGGAAATACGGACAGGGCGGCGTGATCGACATCGCCTGCGGCACAGGCGCGGTTTTGCTGCATCTGGCGCGGGCGGGGATCATGGCGGATGGCGTGGACCTGTCCGAAGCGATGGTGGAGGTGGCCCGGGAGAAGGCGCTGCGGGAAGGCCTGGCGCTGAACATCTTCCCGGGGAACATGGCGTCCTTTGACAGCGGACGGCGCTATTCGCTGGCGATCATTGCCCGCAGCGGGTTCATGCACCTGCTCACGCCGGCGCTCCAGCGGCAGGCGCTGTTGAACATACGCGGGCAGTTGGTTGACGGCGGCGTTTTGACGCTGAACACCTTCGCGCCGAATCCGGCGTTGCAGGCGGTTCAAATGAAGACGGGGCCGGAGGACTATGCGCCGCGCGTGGAGTATGTCAATTCACAGGGGATGAAGGAGCGCATTGACTGCGCGATCGGGTACGATCCGCTGACGCAGGTGATGTCCGGAAACTGGCGGTTTGTGACGCTGGACGGCGCGGGGCGGGTGGTCAGCGAGCGCGTGCGGCCGTTGGCGATGCGGCAGACGTACAAGCAGGAGATGATGTATCTCTTCGAGCTTTGCGGGTTTGAAATCATTGAGGTTTACGGGGATTATCACGGGAGCGTGGAGGAGACGGGGCATTATGTGTGGGTGGTGAGAAAAGGATAGTTTCTGGCGCGGCGCGGCTGTTTTTGCCTCTTCGAGGCAAAAAGACGCCGTTATGTATGAGGGCGCGCCCGCATTGGCCCCCGAAGGAAACACCCGACAAATACGAGCCCCGGCGCTCCCGCGAATACAACGCGGCCGCGCCGGGGTTTCCTTGACCTTGGCTCCCCTTTCAGGGGAGCTGCCGCCCGCAGGCGGCTGAAGGGTCGTCCCCTGAAAGGTAACTATAATTCCCCATTCCCAATTCCCCATTCCCCATTGC
>JAFXQO010000049.1 GCA_017527065.1 Clostridia bacterium | reverse complement strand
CGATTCGGATGGCTTACGGTTTTCGGAACATTGATAACCTTATTGCGCTGATCTACCTTCGCTGTGGTGGGAGAGTGGTCTACTTACCAGGTAGGGTTTCGGTGAAGGGGGCTTGACCCACATCTTCTATGGATGCCTCATAAATAAAAACGAAGCCAGATTGGAGTGCAGAGTCAGACCGCCCCATATCCCGCGGGATATGGGGCGCTTTCTTTTGTATTTACGCCAAATCATCTGGTTTTTGAGGGAGATCACAGCCCTTCATAAATCAATCCCCGCAGGGTGGGATGGATCACATCGTAATTGTAGCCGTAATTCAGCACGTGCATCCCGAAGAAGGCGGACAGGCGGTTGCTGGGGTCGATCATCACCCAGGAGCCCGCCGCGCCGTCCCAGCCGAATTCGCCCAGCGCGCCGGGTCCGCCGATGCGGTCGTTGACCCGGGTGCGCACGCCCAGGGCGTAGGAATAGCCCACCCGATGCCAGCCGTCGAAAGAACGGCGACCCTTGGGGCCGAGCTGATTGGCGCTCCACAGCTGAATCATCTCGGGAGACAGGATATGCGCGCCGTCCTTCCCCTGGCCGCCGCAGGCCAGGGCGTCGGCAAATCGGATATAATCCGCCACGCCGCCGATGAGTCCGCCTCCGCCGCTCTCAAATTCGGGGTTGAACCGCTCTTCGATTTCCTCCTGGGTCCTTTCCTTGAGGCTGTAGGTTTCCGGATCGTAGAAATAGAGGGCGCACAGGTGTTTCCTCAGTTCGTCATTCATCCGCATGGCCATGCCGTGAATGTGCAGGGGCTCCCAGATATGCTCCTTGAGGTATGCGGAAAACCGCTGGCCGGACACCGCCTCGATCACCGCCGCCAGCACGTCGTGGCTGAAGCTGTACTGGAAATCCGTACCCGGGTCAAACTCCAGGGGAGCCTCCGCCTTGGCTTCCGCGATCTGGCGGGTGGTGGCGCGCTGGTTATTGTCCTTCATCACCTTTTCTATGGCGGGGGTTTCCGTTTCGTAATTCAGGCCGCTCTGCATGCTCATCAAATGCCGGACGGTCATCACGGTTTTCGCCGGACGGACGGCGTCCCCGTCCTTGACCGTCAGATGGGCGTAGGCCGGCAGGTAGGCGCTCACTGGATCGTCAAGGCCCAGCTTACCCTGTTCGATCAACTGCATGGCGGCGCAGGAAGTAAAGACTTTGGTGCTGGAATACAGAAAATAGGCTTCGTCTCCCTGAACAGGCGCGGTACGGGCCACATCCCGGTACCCGGCCTGATGACGGTAAATGAGTTCATGCCCCCGGTACACGGCCAGGTCGCATCCCGGCACGTTCAGTTTGTTGAGATAATCCAGATAGGCGGTCAAACGGCTGAAATCCATGGCGATTCCTCCTTTTCGGACGGTCGACGGCGCTCTTTCCGGTCTCAGTATAGCATGGCCGGCAGGGTCTGTCAATTCGTTATAATTCCAATATCAGTCCGCCAGCCTTTCATAACCGCCGTCCTCCCGCAGGATGAATCCCGCGCCGCATCTCACCTGAAAGTCGAAATAATCGCCCCGCGGCCGGGCATACCGCGCCATGATGGCCATGATTGTGCCGCCATGCGCCACCAAAGCGCAGTCCCCCTCCTTCTCCGCTGCCCACAGGGCTTCAAAGGCGTCCGCGCAGCGCGCCGCGAAGGAGCGCTGGCTTTCACCCCCTGGAAAGGGCATCTGGCCGCCTGAGTCGATCCAAGCCTGATAGTCCGCGCGGCCGTTCAGCTCGGCGTAGTTGAGGCCCTCAAATGCGCCGAAATCGCACTCCCGCAGCGCCTCCACGATCATCGGTTTGTGCTCGGGATAGATGATCGCCGCGCTTTCCAGGCAGCGCCGCATGGGGCTGGCGTACACCCGCTCCACCGGCGGATAGGCCCTCTTCCGCAGCGCCTCCGCCCCCGCGGCGCAAAGCGCCTCGTCCGTGCGGCAGCCGATGTAACGTCCCTCCAGGTTGCCCTGCGTCTGCCCATGGCGGATCAGCACCCATCTCATTTGACGCGCACCCCGATTCCGCACACCGCGCGCGTCACCTGCTCCGCGTTCTGCGCGACGACGCACAGCGCCCGGCCCACAGCCTCGCGAAAGGCGCGCGCCTCCGGCTCCATGGGCACGACGCCCGCGCCCACTTCGTTGGAGACGATGACCGCGTCCGGCTGCTCGCGGCACACGCGCCGGGCAAATTCCCGCGGATCCTCGCCGCGAGAGAGCGCCTCGCGCACCCTTTCGTGGAAATCAACGAGGATCACCGCGTCCGGGTTCTCTACCCGCGCCAGCTCCTCCTGCCCCTGATACGCGCCGCCAATGTATAGTTTCATATGAGCTTTCCTCCCACAATCACCGCCGCCGTCAGGCACAGTTCCGTTATCTGGGAAAACCAGCCGGCCAGGTCGCCGGTCACGCCGCCAAACTGACGGTAAGCCATATGGCGGTAATACAGCGCGACGCACGCCGCCGCGGCCGCGCACAACAGCGCCGTCCAGACACCGCACAGCAGCCAGCCGGTCAGGCACAGCGCGGCATAGACGCCGCTGCTCGCCGTCACCAAGCGCCTGCGCGCCGTCCGGGCGAAGCTGTCCAGCATGCCGTCCGGCCGGGCGCTGTGGAAGGCCACCAGCGCCCAGGCGCTCAGCGCGCGGGACAAAACGAAGCACAGCGCCAGGGCCGGCGCGTCGCGCAGCGTCGCCTCCCCAAGCAGCGCGGCCGCCAGCAGCAGATAAGCGCAGCAGGCCATGGCGGCGAACGCGCCGACGCGGCTGTCCTTGAGGATCTCCAGCTTTTTCTCCTTCGGCTGCCAGGAGGCGAGGGCGTCCGTGGTATCCATGAAACCGTCCATGTGGATGCCGCCCGTCACCAGCAGCGGAATGACCGCGCCCACGGCGCCGCGAAGCAAAGCGCCCAATGCCAGCCGGGCGCACAGCAGCAGCCAAAGCCACAGCGCCGCGCCGATCACAGCGCCGACCAGCGGGAAAAAGCACATGGCGTACTTGCGGTTTTCCTCCGACCACTCCACAGGCGGCATGGGTATGCGCGAGTAGGTGGCGAAGGCGATGACGAACGAGCGGATCACACGCATGGCGGCTCCCCCTTCAGCGGTATGGGAATCGAATAGACGACCTCCGCGACGTAATCGGCCATCCGCGCCGCCGCGGCGTTGATCCGGGCCAACCGGCGCAGGTATTCCTCCGTGGAGTCAGCATAGCGGACGCCGTCTGAGAACACGTCGTTCGTCACGACGAGGAAATGCCCGCAGGTCTCCTTCAGCGCGCCCAGATCGGGTATGATGCGCGTCCAGTCGCCCCCGTCGAACATCTCGTTGGCCAGCAGGTTGGGAAGATCCTCCAAGAGCGCCGTGCTTCCCGGCTCTACGGCCGCGCCGCCCAGGTTTTTGGGGCATTCGATCGTCCTGAATCCCTTGTCCGCCCGCTGGGCCCGATGCCGCGCCACCCGGCGGACCGATTCCTCGTCGTACACCTGCATGGTGGCGATATAGACGCGCTTCTCCCGCGGCATGGCCGACACGAGCTTTTCCGCGTAGGTCGATTTGCCGCAGCCGCTGCCGCCCGTGAGCAGAATCATCATGTCGCGCCTCCCTGGGGCGAATACGCCGCCATGCCCAGCCTGTCGAAGGTGTGCGGGCCGCCATACACGGCAAGCGCCATGTCCAGCATCGGCATAAGCGCTATGGCCCCGGTGCCCTCGCCCAGCGCCATGTCCGCGCGGATCACCGGCTCCAGGCGCATCGCTTCCATAAAGGCTTTCGCCGCCTGTTCCCGGCTCAGGTGGGAGGGCAGCATGAAATCCCGGGCCTCGGGACACAGCCGGGCGGCCACCAGCGCCGCCGCCGCGGATATCGCCCCGTCGATCACCACAGGCGCGCGATGGCTCATGCCGCCCAGGAACGCCCCCGCCATCCCCGCGATCTCAAAGCCGCCCAGCTTCGCGAGCGCGTCCAGGGGATCGGCGGGATCCGGCCTGTTGACCGCCAGCGCCCGCCGCACGGCCTCCCGCTTGCGGGCCAGCCCCGCGTCCGAGAGGCCCGCGCCGCGCCCCACGGCTTCCTCCGGCGACAGGCCCAGCAGCGCGCAGCACATCGCGGCGCAGGCCGTGGTGTTGCCTATGCCCATCTCGCCCGTGGCGATCAGCCGGTAGCCGCGGGAAACCATGTCGCCCGCCAGGTCGACGCCTGTCTGCAGCGCCCGGATCGCCTCTTCCCGGGTCATGGCCGGGCCTTGGGCCAGGTCGCGGGTGCCGCGGCCGATCCTGCGGCGAATGAGGGCGGGATGATCCACATCCGCCGCCATGCCCATATCGACGGCAAACACGTCCGCCTGGGCGGCGCGCGCCATCAGGTTGACGTTGCCGCTGCCCTCGGCGATGGAACGCGCCACCAGCGCGGTCACTTCCTGTCCGCTCTGGGTCACGCCCTCCCCCACCACGCCGTGGTCGGCGCAGAATACCAGCGCGCAGCGGGGCGCAAGCCGCACCTCCGCCGTTTCCTGAATGCCGGCAACGCGGACGATCATATCCTCCAGCCGGCCCAGGGAATGCAGCGGCTTGGCCACGGCGTCCCAGCGGGCGCGCGCCGCCTCCATCGCGGCCTCATTCAGCTTATTGACGGTATACTTCATATTGTCCTCACGCGATGATCAGGCTTGCCGCCGCGATCAGGGCCAGCGCCAGCAGGCTCGCGCCGTACAGCAGCCGGTTGGCCTTCCCGATGTCGCCGGGCTCGGCGGGCCTGTCGGCGTCGCCTATGGTCGGTTTCTCCACCGGCTTGCCGAAATAGTTGTGGGTGCCGCCCAGCTGAATATGCAGCGCGCCGGCGGCGGCGGCTTCGCTCCAGGCGCAGTTGGGGCTCTTGTGGTTGGCGTGATCCCGCTTCACGACGCGCCATGCGTTGCCCGCGTCCAGCCCCGCCGGGACCGCCGCCGCGCACATGAGCAGCGCCGTCAGCCGGGCGGGAAGGTAGTTGAGCAGGTCGTCCAGCCGCGCGCTGGACCAGCCGATGTCGCGATACTTTTCATCCATATAGCCCACCATGGAGTCCAGCGTTGAGGCCGCCTTGAACCCCCACAGCAGCACGGGCCCGCCCAGGGCGGCGTAGATGAGCGGAGAAACGACGCCGTCGGTGGTGTTCTCTGCCACGGTCTCGACGGTCGCCTTCACGACTTCTTCCTCCGTGAGGGCCTCCGTATCCCGCCCCACGATGCGCGCCACCTGCCTGCGCCCGGCTTCCAGGCCCTTGCCCAGGGCCCGCCGGACGCCCCGGGCCTCCTTCGCCAGGCTGGTCACGGCCAGGCCCATCCAGTCCAGCAGCGCCATGCCGACAAACAGCGGCCAACGCCCCAGCATTCCCAAAAGAGCCAGCAGCGCCGCGACCGCCCCCATTGTAACAAATACGGTGGAAAAGGTCAACCAAACGGCGCTCGCGCGCAGGTTGCCCCCGCGCGCACGCAGGCGTTTCTCCATAAATGAAATATACTTTCCGATGATCCGCACCGGGTGATACAGCCATTCCGGATCGCCCAGCAGCAGGTCCAGGCCAAAGCCCGCCAGAAGCGCGAGGATCATATCAGGCATCGTTCCGCCTCCCTTTGCCGTTTACCACTCAATGCCCTTGCGGGCGGGAAGGCCCTCGCTGGCGTAGGGGTGCTTCTCCGCCGCGATTCGGCTGAGGTAGTCGGCTCTCTCCATAAGCCAGTCGGGCACGGCGCGGCCGGTCACCACCGTCTCGCCGCTTGCCAGCGCTTCGTCCAGCAGGGCGCGGGCGGCCGCTTCGTCCAGCATACCGGTCGTCAGCGCCACGCCCATCTCGTCCAGCACGATCAGCGCCGGACCCGCGTTATGTACGGCCTCCCGGACCGCCTCCGCGAAGGCGGTCTGCTGGGATCGGGTGAGCGCCTTCTGGGCTTCGTCCATGCGGAAGGTGAAGCCCCGCACCGGCTCGGCCGTCATCACCACGGCGTTTTCAAAGCGGCGCAGCGCGGCGAGCTCGCCCGAGTTGCCGGTCTTCATGAACTGGGCCACCAGCGCCTTGTTCCCGTGCCCCAGGCTGCGCAGCGCCAGCCCCATGGCCGCGGTGGTCTTTCCCTTGCCTTCTCCCATATAGACATGCAGCTTGTTCACGTTCCGACGCCTCCCTCCGCGGTTTCGTCCTTTTCGTTCCACATGGCGAACACATACACCGGGTTCTGGGCCGTCATGAGCCTGTATCGGCCCAGCTGCCGCGGCTTGCTGACGGCGATCTCCGATATGTCGCTGTGGGTGAATTCCTTCGCGATTTCCGAGAGCTCCGCCACGCTTTCCAGCGTCACCGCGTTGGCGACGATCCGGACAGACGGGTTCTTTCTCAGCAGGCATTCGACGATGCCGCGCATGCTGCCCGAGCTGCCGCCGATGAAGGCGTGGGTCGGCGGGGGCAGCGATTCCAGCGCGTCGGGCGCCTTGCCCTCGATGACCGCCACGTTTTCCAAATGAAACTTTATAGCATTCCGCCGCGTCAGGGCGACGGCCTGGGGCTTCATCTCAACGGCGTATACCCGGCTCGCTAACAGCGCGGCCTCCACGGTGACGGAGCCGGAACCGGAGCCCACGTCGTACACCACGGCATCCCGCTTCAGCGCCAGCTTGGAGATGGACACAGCCCGCACTTCGGACTTGGTCATGGGCGTCTCGTCCCGGTCGAAGGCATCCTCCGGCAGGCCGACGGCCAGGGGCGCTCTGCCGCCCAAGGGGTTCTCCGCCAGGATGACGCTGAGGCTGTCATACCGGCCTTCCGCCAGTTCCGACGCCGGGCCCCGGGCGATCCGCTCGTCCGGATAGCCCAGCCGCTCGCCCACCGCAGCGCTCACGCCGCCCAACCCGGCTTCCACCAGCCGCGACAGCGCTTTCTTTGCGCCGTCTTCGCCGCCCACCAGCGCGAACACCGCCGGATGCTCCCGTACCGCCCGGGCCAGGTCTCCCTCGCGGCCATGGAGGCTGATGGAAAACACGTCTTCCCAGGGCCGCCCCAGCTTCGCGCAGAAATACTGCAGCGAGCTGATCCCGGGCAGCACGGTGACCTCCATGTCCCGCAGCTCTTCCAGCAGGCCCTTTGCCCCGCTGTAAAAGCCGGTGTCGCCGGACAGCAGCACCACGAAGCGGCGGCTCTCCTGATCTTCCCGGATGAGCCGGCCCACGTCTTTCGGCATGTAAGCCGCGCAGACGCGCTTGCCCGCGCAGTCCACCGCCTCCAGCATGCGCTTCGCGCCGATGAGACAATCGGCCTCCCGCAGCGCCTCCTCCAGCGCCAGCGTCCGCGTCCCGGCGTCCCCCATGCCGACGCCCGCCAGCGTCACCTTTTTCGGAATTGGAAAAAGATTGAAGCGCGCCTCCAGCTTGGCGGTGATCTCTTCCAGAGAAAAGCCTTCCCGCTGAGGCGGCCGGCCGATGATCACGGCCTGAGCGCTCGCTTTCATCGCGGCGCGAATCTTGGCCTCGTAGCCGCCCGCGCTGCCTGTGTCCTTTGTGACCAGAAACCGGGCTTTCACGGCCCGGAGCGTGGCCAGGTTCATCTCCTCGTCGAAGGGGCCCTGCATGGCGATGATGCGGTCCGGGGCGAGGCCGCAGTCCAGGCACGTCTGCAGCGAGGCGGCTGTGGGCAGCACCCGCGCGCAGAGACGGCTTCTCAGCGCCTCGTCCGCGCAGAAGGCGGGCAGCTCCTTGCTGCCCGTGGTGAGCAGCACCGGGCCCTCCGTGCCCCGCAGGTATTGGACGCAGGCCGCCACATCCTTCACAAACACGCCGTCCGCTTCGTCCGCGCTGCTGGCGCGCAGCAGGCGCAGGTATTGAACGCCCGCCGCTTCGCAGGCCGCGGCGATGTTCTCCGTGGCCCGGTCGGCGTAAGGATGGGTGGCGTCCACCACGGCGTCGAAGCGCTCCGAACGGAACAGCGCCTCCATTTGACCGGCGTCCATCCGGCCGGCGAGCACGCGCACGCCCTCGGACGCGCCCATCAGGTCCTCGCCGTAGGCCGTGGCGACGCAGACCGTGAGCCGGGCGCCACGCCCGCTCAGCCGCTGAACAAGCCTCCGCCCCTCGCTGGTCCCGGCGAAAATGCAGATATTACACATTTTTGTATCCCCTCGGCGTCACCATTTTCCCGCCGGCCACCTTCGTCTGGGAATTGCCCACGAACACGGTGGTAAACATGTCGGCGGGGTATTCCGCCAGTTCGCGAAGCGACATGATGTCCGCCTTTTCCCCCTCGCGGCCGATGTTGCGGACCGCGCCGCACACGGTTTCCGGCGCGGCGTGGCGCAGGAGGATTTCGCAGGCGCGCTTCAGATAGTCCGCGCGGCGATGGCTGGCGGGATTGTAGATGGCCAGACACAGGTCGGCCTGAGCCGCCAGCGCCAGCCGCGATTCGATCTTCTCCCAGGGGGTGAGCAGGTCGGACAGGCTGATCACGGCGAAGTCATGTCCCAGGGGCGCGCCGAGCAGCGCCGCGCCGCTCAGCGCCGCCGTGACGCCGGAAACGATTTCCACGTCGACATCCTTTCCTTCGGCCATCTCGAGGATGAGCCCCGCCATGCCGTATACCCCCGCGTCTCCGCTGGAAATCATGGCGGTCGTCCGGCCCGCGAGGGCGCAGTCAATGGCCATGCGGCACCGCTCCGCCTCCTGGCGCATGGGCGTGACCAGGTACTCTTTGTCCGGGTAAAGCGGCTTCACGAGATCGATGTACACGCCGTAGCCCGCGATGACATCGCACGCCTCCAGCGCCTTGGCGGCCCGCAGCGTCATGTCCTGGGGATCGCCGGGGCCGATGCCCACCACATACAGCTTATTCAAACGAAACGCTCCATTCCTGCCGGGCGGCGGCCACGGTCACGCCGTCCAGGCTGGTCTTTTTCATCATCAGGCGCGCGCCCTCTCCCGCGGACAGCATGGCCGCGCGCTCGCAGACGTTGTCCACGCCCACGGTTTTCTTCACGAAATCCGAGCCGGTGAATTCGCCCGGCACGGCGTTCAGTTCCTCCGCCGAATAGAAGTTCAGCGGCAGTCCCGCCGCCTCCGCCCAGGCGCTCAGGCCGGCTTCGTCCTTCTTCACGTCGATGCTTGAGACGGAGACCGCCGCTTCCCTCCGCAGGCCGCCGCCCTCCAGCGCGGCCCGCACAGCGGCTTCGATCGCCGCCGCGCCCACGCCGCGCCGGCAGCCCACGCCCAGGTGGATGAGGCGCGGGATCAGCAGGAGCGTGGTGCCGAAGGGGTGGACGTCCCGGCAGGATATCGCCAGGCCGCAGGCCCCTGTCTCCCCCGGAACCAGCCCCGGGGGCAGCTTCCCATTGACGGGAAAATCGCTCATGAGCGGCAGGTCGCCCTTCAGGATCTCCGCCGAGAAGCGCTTCGCCGCGGCCATGTCTTCTATGACGAGGCCCCGCCGCGCCGCCCAGGCGTCCGCTGAAAAGCGCCGGTTCACGTCCGTGGCGGTGGTGATGACCGGGGTGCCGCCGAGCGCCGCGGCCACATGCCGGGCCAGTTCGTTCGCGCCGCCGATGTGCCCGGACAGCAGCGAAATGACGAACTGCCCCTTCTCGTCCACCACGAGCACCGCCGGATCGCTGGCCTTGCTCACCAGATGGGGCGCGACGGCCCGCACGGCGATGCCGCAGGCTCCCACGAAAATCAGCGCGTCCACCGCGGGGAACAGCGCCGCCGTCAGCGTCTTGAGGGTACCCTTGGGCGCATGGCATTCCGTCTCGTAATCCCCTGAAAGCGCCGCGGCGACGCGCGACGCCGTCTCCGCCCCGCGCTCGCTGAAGGAGAGGATGGCCGCGCGGCTCATGGCTTCGCCTCCCGGAATCCGGTGGAAAACGCCGGGTCATACAGCCTGGAACGCCCGCCATGCTCGCCCAGGAACTCGCCCACGAGGATGAGCGCGGTCTTGCTCACGCCGTTCGCCTTTGCGGTTTCGGCCAGCTGGTCCAGGCGGCAGCGCAGCGTCTTCTCGTCCGGCCAGGTGGCCTTGTAGACGATGGCCGCCGGCGTGTCCGGCGGATAGCCGCCCGCGAGCAGCTCCCGCTGCAGGCCTTCCAGCAGCCCCGCGCTCAGGAACAGCACCATGGTGGACCGGTGCGCCACCAGCGCGCGGATCTTCTCCTTCTCCGGCACCGGCGTGCGGCCCTCCATGCGGGAGATGATCACCGTCTGGGATACATCCGGCACCGTGTATTCCGCCTTCAGGCTGGCCGCCGCCCCGCAGAAGGAACTGACGCCGGGGCACACGTCGTATTCGACGCCCAGCTCGTCCAGCGCGTCAAACTGCTCCCGCACCGCGCCGTATACGCTGGGATCGCCGGTGTGCAGACGCACGGTGGTTTTGCCCGCCGCCTCCGCCGCGCGGATGAGGCCGATCACTTCCTCCAATGTCAGCTTCGCGCTGTCGTGCAGCTGCGCGCCTTCTTTGGCGTACCCGAGCAATTCGGGATTGACCAGGGAGCCCGCGTAGATGACGACGTCCGCCTCGGAAAGAAGCTTCGCGCCGCGCACCGTGATGAGATCGGCCGCGCCGCTGCCCGCCCCCACAAAATGCACCATATCCTATTCCTCCCTCTCAGCCAGCTGGTACAGCGCCGCGTTCACGATGGCCGCGGCCACGTTGCTGCCGCCCTTGCGGCCCCGGGCGACGATGTAGGGCACGCCCAGCGCCATGATGTCCTCCTTGGCCTCCACCACGTTCACAAACCCCACCGGCACGCCGATGACCAGCGCCGGGCGGAGCCTGCCCGCGCGCACCAGATCGCGGATGGAAAAAAGCGCCGTGGGGGCGTTGCCGATGGCGAACACCAGGGGACCGTCCAGCGCGGCCGCCTTCTCCATGGAGACCAGCGAGCGGGTCACGCCCCGGGCCTTGGCCTCCTGGGCTACGTCCGCGTCGGCGATGAAGCAGTGAACCTGCCCGCCGAACTTCGCCAGCGCCCGCTTGTTGATGCCGGCCTGGGCCATGGTGGTGTCCGTCACGATGTCCGCGCCGCCCGCGATGGCGTCCATCAGCTTTTTCATGGCGTGTTCCGAAAAGGCCAGGTTATCGTAGTAGTCGAAATCCGCCGTGGTGTGGATCACCCGGCGCACGACGAGGTCGTATTCCGGATCGATCTTCCTTTCGCCCAGCTCCTCGGCGATGATCTCGAAGCTGCGCCGCTCGATATCCATGGGTTTCATCAGCCGGTCTTCCTTTCAAGGCATTTTCTCACAAACCGCCGCGCCGCTTCGGGGGCGCTGGGAAAATAAAGGTGCGGGAAGCCCGCGTAGAGCGTGTCGCTCACATGGGCGCAGCGCCAGCTCCGGCCCGAAGGCTTCACAGCCTCCAGCGCGCCGCCGGGGTCCTCCGCGTCCCAGTAGTGGAACTCGTGGGCCCTGATTTCATCGCCCGCCCCGAAGAGCAGGCTGTCCTGACCGGCGCGCAGCGTCGCGTAGCCGAAACGGACGAGCCGGCCCTTGTTCCCGCAGCCGCCGGGCAGCGCGCCGGCCATGGGCGCGCCGCCGATGGCCCCGGTGAGGTACATGAAGCCGCCGCACTCGGCCACAGTGGGCAGCCCGCCCGCCACCGCCGCGCGGATGGACATGCGCATGCTTTCGTTCGCGCTGAGTTCGTCCGCGTACAGCTCCGGATAGCCGCCGCCCAGATACAGCCCGTCGCAGGGCGGCAGGACGGCGTCGCTGAGCGGGCTGAAGAACGCGAGCTTCGCGCCAAGCGCCTCCAGCAGCTCCAGGTTGTCGCGGTAATAGAAGCAGAAAGCCCTGTCCCGGGCGACGGCGATGGTCGCGTCGCCGAGCCTTTTTTCGGAAAGCGCTTCCGCTTCCAGCGGGGCCTGGGCGCGCATCAGTGAAATCAGCCCGTCCAGGTCGACGCTCTTTTCGGCCTGTTCGGCCAGGCGCTGCAGCTTCTCCCGCAGGTCCTCCACCTCCCGCGCCGTGACCAGCCCCAGGTGGCGGCTCTCCAGCGCGATCTCCGGCATGGCGGGCAGGAATCCATATACCCGCGCGCCGCACTCGGCTTCAATGGCCTCTTTCATCTGGGGATAGACCATGGGCGAGACGCGGTTCAGCAGCACGCCCGCCACGCGGCTTTCCGGCCGCAGGGCCATGTAGCCCCTCACGACCGCCGCGGCGGAGAGCGCCATGCCCTGCCCGTTCACCACCAGCAGGGCCGGACAGTCCAGCGCCCGCGCCACATGCCAGCTCGACGCCTCGGCCGACGACATGGACAGCCCGTCGTAATAGCCCATGACGCCCTCGATGACGTTGAGAGATCGGGCGTGCTTCACGAAAAGGCGGCGCGCCAGGTCCTCGCCCGCGAAGAACAGGTCGATGTTGGCGCTCTCCGCGCCGATGATCTCCGAATGGAACATGGGGTCGATGTAGTCCGGCCCGCACTTGAACGCCGCCACGTCCTCGCCCCTGTTCCTGAACGCCTGGAGGATGGCGCACACGGCCGTGGTCTTGCCGCAGCCGCTGCCCGTTCCGGCCACGAGCAGCCGCGCCGCCGCCTTACGCATGCGCCCACCGCCCGCAGGGCACGTCCTCACCCCGGATGATCCGATACACCGATTCCATATCCAGATTCTGGCGCACGATGGCGGCCAGCCGGTCGAACTCCCTGTCGCGGAATTCGGCCATGGTGATGAGCTCGCCGTCGTTCAGGTCCAGCCCCTTTTCAGCCCGCACCCGGTTCACCAGCGCCCGCCAGAAGGCCCCGGTGTCGAATATGCCGTGCAGGTAGCTGCCCAGCACGTTGCCCCGCGCGTTCATCACGCCGTCCGGCTCATCCCGCCCGTTCAGGTACAGGAAGGGAACGCAGTCCGGCCCGAACTCGTTCGCGCCGCTGTGAATTTCATAGCCGTCCAGCAGCACGCCGTTCAACGCCGCGAGCCAGCCGCTTTCGGCCCGGATGGGACCGCTGGCCTGAACGGTGGTTTTCTCGGCATGGAAAGTCACGGAAAAATCCAGCAGACCCAGCCCGGCCATTTCCGGGATGCGGGATTCCGTGTGCTCCGGGTCCCGCAGCGCCTGGCCCAGCATCTGGTAGCCGCCGCAAACGCCGAACACAAGGCCGCCCCTGCGGGCGTGGCGCACGATCTCGTCCGCGATGCCCCGCTGCTTGAGCCAGTTGAGGTCCTCGATGGTGTTCTTTGTGCCGGGCAGTATGACGATGTCGGCCCCCCTGATCTCCGAAGCCCGGGCGGCGTAGGACACGGCCACGCCCGGCTCGCCGGCCAGCAGGTTGAAGTCGGTGAAGTTGGAGATATGCGGCAGGCGCACGATAGCGGCGTTCACCTGGCCCCGCCCGGCGCGGCGCTCAAACCGCTCGGTGACGCTGTCTTCGTCCTCCATGTCGATGTCCATCCACGGGATGACGCCCAGCACGGGGATATTCAGCAGCTTTTCGATCATGTCGAGGCCGGGCTCGAGGATCTTCACGTCGCCCCGGAACTTGTTGATCACGATGCCCTTGATCCGCGCCTGTTCCTCTTCGTCCAGCAGCTTGACCGTACCGTACAGTGAGGCGAACACGCCGCCGGGATTGATGTCGCCGATGAGGATCACCGGCGCGTCGGCGGTTCGGGCCATGGACATGTTCACGATGTCGCCCTTTTTCAGGTTGATCTCGGCCGGGCTCCCCGCGCCCTCGATCACCACCACGTCCACGTCCCTTTCCAAGCCGTCGTAGACCTCCCTGATCATCTGCCGCAGCCGGGGCTTGAAGGCGTCGTACTCCATGGCGGACATTGTGCCGATGGCCTTGCCGTTCACGATCACCTGGCTGCGCCGGTCCGATGTGGGCTTGAGCAGCACGGGGTTCATGCGTACGGTCGGCTCCAATCCCGCGGCCTCCGCCTGGGTCACCTGCGCCCGGCCCATCTCCAGGCCTTCCGCCGTGGCGAAGGAATTGAGGGCCATGTTCTGCGCCTTGAAGGGCGCGGCCCTGAAGCCATCCTGCTTCAGGATGCGCAGCACCGCCGCGCACATCATGGATTTGCCCACGGAGGACGCCGTCCCCATGAACATCAGTGATTTTCCCCGCATGAAAGCACCTCCCGCTTCGCGCAAGCCGCCTCGTCATACCGGCCCAGCAGCCGGCCCTGCCCGTCCACAAAGGCCACGTCGATCCGCATTTTCCCCCGCACCCGCAGGCTGCAATAGCGCTGCGCGGCCTCGGCCAGCCTGTCCCACACCGCGTCGAAGCCCGCCGCGCGAATGGCGGCGATGGCCGCGTCGGTGGTGTTGCCCGCGTACACCGCTTCGATCAGGCCGAGGGGCGCGGCCATGAGCGCCAGCTGCGTCACGATGGCCTCCCGCCGGCCGTCCGCGGTGTGGCTGTGGGTCTGCATCACGCCCGCGGCCACCTTGGCCAGCTTGCCCGGATGCCCGCCCAGGAGCACCCGCGCCGCGCCCAGCTCCGCCGCCGCGTCCAGCATGAATCCGATCTCGTTGCTCACCTGCACGATGGGCAGTCCGGGGAACAGCGCGCGCATGGCCTCCTCACCCTGATTGCCGAAGGTGTAGATGAGGTGGGTGTGCCCCTGGGCCAGGCGCATTTTCAGCTCCTCTACCAGCGAATCCTTCAGCGCCTCCTCGCTCATGGGCCGCACGATCCCGCTGGTGCCCAGCACGGAAAGGCCGCCCTCGATGCCCAGGCGGGGGTTGAAGGTCTTCTTCGCGACTTCCTCGCCGCCGGGAATGGACACCGTGACGCAGGCTGCCCGGGGGCCGAACACGCTGCGCACCGCGTCCTCGATCATGCGCCGGGGCACGGGATTGATGGCCGCTTCGCCCACGGGGATCTTCAGCCCCGGCTGGGTGACGACGCCCACGCCCTCGCCCGCGCGGAAGGAGATGCCGCCCTCTTCCTCCGAAAGATCGACGGCGGCGATGATCTCCATGCCGCCCGTGATGTCCGGGTCGTCGCCGCTGTCCTTGATGACGCCGCATCGCCCGTCCTCGTGGGCTACGATCTCCGGCGCGTAGGTCCGGCCCTCGGGCACGACAATGGACACGCGCTCCGGGCAGGCGCCGTCCCTCTGCCAGAGGCAGCAAGCCAGCGCCGCCGCCGCCGCGCAGCTGCCGGTGGTAAAGCCCTCTCTCAGCGCCTTCATTCCGTCACCCTCTCATATTTTCCCTGCGCCCTGGCCGCCTCGGCCAACGCCTGCGCCCGCCGGTTGCCGGGGCCGATGGTCACACCCGCATCGATCACCCGCGGAACCGCCCCGATCAGCGCCAGCGCCCGGGCGAGCGCCGCGTCGGACACCTCGCCGAAGGGCTCCTGCGTCACCACCTCCACAGCCAGCCGCCGCGCCAGGTGATAATCCACGTCATTCGTGGGGAGAATTCCCGCCACGAAGGGCAGGCCCCGGCGCTGCAGCCGCCGGTACACCGGCACGCCCGAACCGCAGTTCGAGAGCACGAACACCTGCGGCTCGCCCTCCGCCCGGGGCAGCTCCACGCCGCCGAAGGCCGGATCGTAAGCGCCCTGCTCCAGATCGTACAGCGAGCGGATGCGCGCCTCGGTGAACACCTCCTCCGGCGGGCCGAACTGGGCCACCGTTTCCCCCTGCACGCAGACGATCTTGTCGGATATCTTCTGGGCCAGGTCGATCTCGTGCAGCGACATGACCACGGTGATGCCCTCCTCCCGGGCCATCCGGCGCAGAATGGCCAGAAGCTCCAGCTTATGCCGGATGTCCAGAAAGGAGGTGGGCTCGTCCAGCACGATGATCTCCGGCTGCTGGCAGAGGGCGCGGGCCAGCAGCACGCGCTGGCGCTGGCCGTCGCTGACGGCGTTGAAGTCCCGCTCCCCCAGGTCGCGGGCGCGCACCGTCTCCAGCGCGGCGTCCACCTGGGCTTCGTCCTCCGGCGAGAGGACGCCCAGCGGCCCGGTGTAGGGATAGCGGCCCATGGACACCGCCTCGCGGCAGGTCATCAGCTCGGGCCGGGTCCGCTCAGTCAGCGCCACAGCCATGCGCCGGGCGAGTTCCCGGGCGGGCAGGGCCGCCAGATCTCGGCCGTCCAGCTCCACCGTGCCGGCCAGCAGCCTGAGCTGGCGCGCCAGGCTCTTTAAAATGGTGGATTTTCCCGCGCCGTTGGGGCCGATGAGGGTGACGATCTCGCCCTTTTCGATGGCGAAGCTGATGTCCCTGACCACGGGGACGCCGTCGTAGCCCACGGCCAGCCCCCGCGCCTGAATGGCGTAGCTCATGCCGGTCACCTCTCCCTCTGCCGCCGCAGCATCATGGCAATGACCACCGGCGCGCCGAACACCGACGTGACCGTGCTGATGTTCAGTTCGGTGGGCGCGAAGGCCGTGCGGGCGATGAGGTCGCAGGCCATGCAGAACACAGCGCCCCCCAGGAACACGGCCGGAATGACCGCCAGCGGCCGGGCCGTGTTCAACGCCCGCTTTACCAGATGCGGCACGGCGATGCCCACGAAGGAAACCGGCCCGGCGAAAGCCGTCACGCAGGCCGAAAGCAGGCTGGAGAGGATGATGAGGGCCGCCCGGAAGGCGCGGATGTTCACGCCCAGGCTGCGGGCGTAGCTCTCGCCCAGCCGGTAAGCGTTCATGGGCTTTGACAGCAGGAACGCCCCCAGCAGCCCCGCGCCAACCAGCACAGCCGCCGCGCCCACCTGTTCCCAGCTCATGCCGGAAAAGCTGCCCAGCGACCAGCCCCTCAGGTTCACGATATCCGATTCGCTGGCGAATGTGACGATGAAATCCGTGGCCGCCGAGCAGATGTAGCCGACCATGATGCCCGCCACCAAAAGCGACGCCATGTGGCGAAGCCGGCGCGACAAAAGCAGGATAAACCCCACGCACAGGAGCGACCCGGCAAACGCCGCGGCCACCATCGTCCAGGAGGACACGGCCCGCAGCCGCTCCAGCAGCAGGATCATGGTCAGCGCCACGGTCAGTTTGGCTCCGGAGGAAATGCCCAGCACAAAGGGCCCGGCGATGGGATTGCCGAAAAAAGTCTGCAGCAGGAAGCCGGACAGCGCCAGCGCGCCGCCCAGGATCGCGGACATGATGAGCCGCGGCAGGCGAATCTGCCATATGATGTTGGACCGGGTGACGTCGCCGCTCCGCCGAAGGAGGATATCCCCTATCTCCGCCGGGGATATGGCCACGCTGCCGACGCTCACGTTCAGCGCCGCCGTCAGGGCTAGCGCCGCCGCCAGCGCCGCGAAGACCAAAGCGCAGCGCTTCCGCCGTCTGTTCGCTTCCATGCCGTTTCCACCATTCAATTCAGTTTTTTGAGGAAGGCCATGCCCTCCTCCTGCCCTTCGAGCATGCGGTAAACGTCTCCGATCAGGTCGGTCACCATGTCCGTGGCCTGATACAGGTCTTCGCCGGTCGAGAAGACGCGGCCCTCCTTCACCGCCGGGAGCGCCGCCAGCAGCGGGCTGCGGGCCGCCAGGTCCTCGAGACTGCCTATCGTCCGGTCAATGGCGGCGTTGTAAATGAGGTAATCGGCCTGCATGGCGGCGGCGTAGAAATCCTCCATGGTGACGGCCACGGAGGCGTGCCCCCGGTCCTGCCCTTCCATGCCCGCGAAGGCGTACACGCCGCCCCCCAGCTCGATCATGCGGACAATGTAGTCGTCAGCCCCGCGGATCACCGCCGCGCCGTCCGTGTTGATGTAGAAAAAGGCCACGGTTTTGCCGGAAGAGGGAATCTCCGCCAGCGTCTCCACGGCGGCCTTCTTCTCATCGAAGAACGCCTCGGCCTCGGCCTCCCTGTCCAGCAGCGCCCCGTACAGCCTGATCCACTCGGTGCGGCCCAGAGGGTGCGGCTCGTAGCTGGAGCGGTCGATGAACACGGGAATGCCCAAAAGCCCCAGGAGCTCCCGCACCTTCGGGGCGTGCAGCAGCATGGTGTTCTCCACCGCGATGTCGCAGCCCTCCCGCAGCAGCAGCTCGTAGTCCGGCTCCGAGTACTTGCCCGCGTAGAGCACACGGCCCTCGTTCATGGCCTCGGCGGCGCTTAAGACGGACCAGTCCTCCGCCCGCTGGCTGGAGAAGCGCACATCGTCCAGCGCGCCCAGCCGGTTCACCAGCGCCATGGCCGAGGTGGCGGCCAGATAGATCCGATCCAGCGGCTTTTGCAGCACAAGGATGGACGGATCGAGCCCCTCCGGCACGGGCATATCCTCCGGCACCGCCAGGTAGCGCGCGCCGTCGTCCACGGAGACCAGCTGATAACCTCCCGCGTAGTAATCCACCGAGAAGCACTCGGCGTAGTCCAGCGCCATGCTGGATTCATACCTCAGGCCGGGCAGTCTCTCCTCCCCCGCCGCGTCCAGGCGGATGAACAGCGTGTAGGCGATCTCACGGGGCCTGCTCATGGCGGTGGTCACGGCGGCGATCTCGAAAGCCCGGTTCAGCGGCGCGGGAATGCGGAACGACGAAGCGTCCTCCGAGCGTTCGCTCTCGTAGGTCACGCCGTCCAGCGTCAGGGTGGTGTAATTGGGGCTGCTGAACACGATGGTGGCAACGGCCGTTCCGTCCGTCACGGCCACCTCCGGGCATGTGATCTCCACCCGGCCCGTGCCGCCGGAAAAGGTGAAATCATCCGGCGCGTATGAGCCGTCGGGCAGGGCGTCCTCCGCCAGGGTCCCGGCGAAGAGGCACGCAAAGGCCAGCGCCGCCAGCGCAATCAGCGTCTTACTCATCTTCATGGCGTTCTCCTCACTGGGCTTCCAGGGTAGTCTCGTCGAAGGTCATGGAATACTGAACCTCCACGGCGGGCTTGATCGCCGTGCTGTCCGCAACGATGGAAAGCCCGATGCCGAAAGCCGCCACAGGCACCTCGAAGGCCGCGCCGCCCTCGGTGCGGATGGGGTCGTATTTCTCGCCGTTCACGATCACATAGTCGATCTTGGCGGTGGAGAAGACGATCTCCGCCGTGCAGGCGCCGTCCCGAACGGTCAGGCGGGCGGGCGTTTGCAGCGTCGCCCGGCCCTGGCCCGCCAGGGCCACTTCGCAGGCGTAGGCGCCGTCCTCAAGGCCCAGCGTCCCGGCGGTGACGAGGTATTCGTCCTTCCAGGCCTCCAGGGGCAGCGAGTCGGCCCGGAACAGGAGCGTGCGCGGATACCACAGCTGCTTGCGCGCGCTCAGCGCCGCGCATTCATAGGCCGCGTCCAGCGCTGTGATGGGCAGGGTGAAGGTGCGCGCGCCGTCCGTCTCCGTCTGCAGCGCCACCCAGGCGTCCTCCTTCTGCCGGGCCGCTTCCTCCGCCGGGCCGGGATACATGT
The DNA here is from genome assembly GCA_017527065.1 of Clostridia bacterium. GTDB lineage: Bacteria > Bacillota > Clostridia > Christensenellales > Aristaeellaceae > Firm-10. The sequence continues at coordinate 1,881 of JAFXQO010000049.1, read as the reverse complement.
GGCTGTACGCTTCGCTCTTCATGTACAGCCGGGCGGTCATTTCGCCCTCCGCCACGGTAATTTCGCAGCCGGTCACCTTGAACATGGCAGACGACACGTCCACATTGACGGCGTAGGTCCCGTCCTTCAGCATTTCCGGGGTCACTGGCTTCATGCCTTCCTCCACGATGTCGATCACGTCGGTCATGTCCGAAGCGTCGGCCACGCCGGTGGCGGGCGCTTCCGCAAGAGCGCCTCCAAACAGCAGCGCCAGCGACAGGATCAGGCTGATGATACGCGTTTTCATAAAAAATTCTCCTCCGGATATCCCGTGATATAAGAAAATGAAGGGGGAGACGCCTCCCCCTTCGCGTTGCGTGTTATTCAGCGAGCTGGGCGACGGCGGCCTGCGCGTGCTCCACGTAGATCTGCTGAATCTCGGGCACCTGGCCCAGGCCCTCCAGCACGCACTCGACCTCGTAGCCGGCCTCGGTCAGGATGGTCTTCCAGGAATCCTCCTCGTCGCCGGCCATGTCGTTGTTGGCATGGTCGCCAGCCACCACCATCATGGGCCGCAGCACCACGCGGGTGTAGCCCTTGTCCGCGATGGTCTCCATCACGTCCTCCAGGGAGGGCTCGGCCTCGACGGTGCCCACATAGTAGTTCTCAGCGCCCTTCCCGGTCAGAACATCCTGCATCTGGGCGTAGACCTTGTTGTACTCGTGCTCGGTGCCATGGCCCATGTAGACGATGGCGGTCTTGCCGTCGTCGTAGTCCTTGGTCACGTCGATCAGGATCTGCGCCACGCGGGCGAAATCATCGTCGGAGGTCAGCAGCGGCTCGGCGACGACGACCTGCTCAAAGGCGTCGGCATAGCCGGCCAGCGTCTCCATCAGCTCGTCATACTCGAAGCCGTGCATGAGGTGGGTGGGCTGCACAACGAGCGTCTTCACGCCGTTGGCAACGGCGCGCTCCAGCGCCTCGGTCACGTTGTCGATGTGGATGCCGTCGCGGCGCTCCACGTGGTCGATGATGATCTGGGCGGTGAAGCCGCGGCGCACGCTGAACTCGGGAATGGCCTCCGCGATGGCGGCTTCAATGCCGCCGATGGTCAGGCGGCGGCTGTCGTTGAAGCTGGTGCCAAAGGAAACGACCAGCAGTTCCTTCTCGCCGATCTCATCCTCGTTGCGCACGAGATCCAGGGTGGCGTCACCGGTCTCGTAGTTCTCCTCGTCTTCTTCCTCAGCCAGGGCGACCACGCAGGTCAGGCTCAGGATCAGGGCAACCATCAGGGCAAGCAGTTTCTTCATGTTCGGTCTCCTCCTCGTCGTCGTGTTTGCGCACAGGCCCGGCCAATTCGGAGACAACAAACAAAACTCTTGCGCAAACGCACAAGAGAACGACAGCAGGAGCGCACTGAAAAATGCGCCCATACGGTACGATCAGTTGCTCGTGATCTGGAATTGCTTCCGGTACCAACAGCAGGGCAGGTTTCCTGGCTTGAGGCTCTTTGACCGCGCGGCCTTCCCAGCTTTCGCCAGTGACCCTGTTGCGCGGCCCATGCCGTCGTTTCCGACGGCAGCGCCTTTCACAGTGACGAGTTCGTACAGGATTTGCACCTGTTTCCCTTTTACCTCCGCGCCGCAGCGCGGAGCACCCTGTGTTTTGTGCAGTTGTATCCGTCCGCTTCAGCGGACATGGTCATTTTATCATTTATGGTATCGCTTGACAAGAGAAAGCCGAAAAAATAACGCAATAAACCTGTACCGGCGTCAAACATAGGTAACACAATTAACGGAAGGAAGCTGTCAAGGTAGAGGGTGGAGATTTTCCGGCCATACGGATGCCGGAAAATACGACCCGGCCTTGACAGCGGGGCCAAGTGATATAATGTTGTCAGGT
>JAFXQO010000048.1 GCA_017527065.1 Clostridia bacterium | reverse complement strand
TCTCCGACGCGCACCTGACCGCTTCCGAAATCGACAAGGTCATTCTGGTCGGCGGCTCCACCCGTATTCCTGCGGTGCAGGACGCGGTGCAGCGCATTACCGGCAAGGAGCCCTACAAGGGCATCAACCCGGACGAGTGCGTGGCCATCGGCGCGGCCATCCAGGGCGGCGTGCTGGGCGGCGACGTGAAGGACGTCGTCCTGCTGGACGTTACCCCGCTGTCGCTGGGCATCGAGACCATGGGCGGCGTGTTCACCCGCCTGATCGACCGCAACACCACCATCCCCACCAGCAAGAGCCAGATCTTCTCCACCGCCGCGGACGGCCAGACCTCCGTCGACGTGCATGTGCTCCAGGGCGAGCGCGAGATGGCCGCCTACAACAAGACGCTGGGCCGCTTCCAGCTCTCCGGCATCGCTCCCGCGCCCCGCGGCGTGCCGCAGATCGAGGTCAAGTTCGACATCGACACCAACGGCATCGTGCACGTGTCCGCCAAGGACCTGGGCACCGGCAACGAGCAGAACATCACCATCACCTCTTCCGGCAACCTGAGCGAGGAAGAGATCAAGAAGGCCATGGACGAGGCCGAGCGCTTCGCCGCCGAGGACAAGGCCCGCAAGGAAGAGGTCGAGACCATCAACAAGGCCGACAGCCTCATTTATCAGACCGAGAAGACCATGAAGGATATGGGCGACAAGATCGACGCCGCCGACCAGGCGAAGCTGAACGAGGAGCTCGCTTCCTTCAAGAAGGTGCGCGAGGGCAACAACGCCGCCGAGATCAAGGCGGCCATGGACAAGTTCACCCAGACCACCTACGACATCTTCGGCAAGGTGTACGCCGCGCAGCAGCAGGCCGGCCAGCCTGGCGCGGGCCCGCAGGGCGGCGCTGGCGGCGCGGGCGGCGACGGCCACGTGGACGCCGACTACGAAGTGCACGACAATTAAATCAAATTAGGAATTTGGAATTGGGAATTAGGGATTTAGTTAGAATGAGGAATTCACAGTTGCGGGGATGCCTGCAACTGTGAATTTCGGATTGCTGTACGCAGCGAGGTGAAGGGAATTTGGCAGCGAAGCGAGATTATTACGAGGTGCTGGGCGTCTCCAAGACGGCGTCGGCCGAAGAAATCAAGAAGGCGTATCGGCAGCTCGCGAAAAAACTGCATCCCGATGTCAATCCGGGCGACAAGGAGGCGGAAGCCAAATTCAAGGAAGTCAACGAGGCCTACGAGGTGCTCAGCGACGACCAGAAACGCGCCCGGTACGATCAGTTCGGCCATGAGGATCCGACGATGGGCGGCGGCGGTTACGGCGGCTTCAGCGGCTTCAGCGGCTTTGACGGCGGCGGCTTCGGCGGATTCGGCGATATATTCAGCGAGTTCTTCGGCGGCGGGGGCGGCGGCGCGCGCCAGCGCGGCCCCGTCCAGGGCAACGACCTGCGCTACGACCTGACGCTCACCTTTGAGGAAGCCGCCAAGGGCTGCTCGAAGGACATGAACGTGGTGCGCGACGAGAAATGCCCCACCTGCGGCGGCACCGGCGCGAAGCCGGGCACCAGCCCCGTGACCTGCCCGAACTGCCACGGCAGCGGCCAGGTCGTCATGACGCAGCAGACCATGCTGGGCGCCATGCGCGTGTCCCGCGTGTGTCCGAACTGCCACGGCGAGGGCAAGATCATCAAGGACGCCTGCCCGAAGTGCTCCGGCCGCGGCAAGGTGCGCTCCACAAAGCGCATCACGCTCAAGGTGCCCGCGGGCATCGACAACGGCCAGATCATCACCATGCGCGGTCAGGGCGAATCCGGCGAGCGCGGAGGCCCCGCGGGCGATCTGCAGGTGTTCATCACCGTGCGCCCGCACAAGTACTTCAAGCGCAAGGATTACGACCTGTACTGCGAGGTGCCGATCAGCTTCACGCAGGCCACGCTGGGCTGCGAAGTGGACGTGCCCACGCTGGAACAGCCGGTAAAATACACCGTGCCGGAGGGCACGCAGCCGGGCACCGTGTTCCGCATCAAGGGCTCGGGCATCCAGAACCTGCACGGCGCGGGCAAGGGCGACCTGTACGTGACCATGGAGGTGGAAGTGCCGCGAAAGCTCACCGAAAAGCAGAAAGACCTGCTGCGCCAGTTCGACGAGAGCACGACCGGCCGCGAATACGAGAAAAAGAAATCGTTCTTCGAGAAGATGAAGGACGCGTTCAGCTGACAGAAGGGGGCCTTACCCGGGAGGGCGGGGCCCTTTTTTTTGCGCGCCCGTTCCGCTTGATGAAATCATATTGATATGCTATACTGTATTTGTGAAGAATTGCGGATAAAGACGGCAATATCGGGAGGAAGGATTCTATGGACTGGATTACGCTCACCATCCGCACCACCACAGAAGGCGCGGAGGCGGTTTCGGCGATGCTCATGGATCTGGGCATCATGGGCGCGCTGATCGAGGACAGGGCCGACGTGGCCGTCAATCAGCGGCCCACGGGCTTCTGGGACATCCTGGGCGACGAGCTGGCCGAGCGGATGGAGGAGGACGTGAAGGTCACCGCCTACATTCCCGCCGACGACCGCGCGCAGGACACCGCGGCGCACGTGCGGGAGGGACTCACGCGCCTCAGCCGCATGGATCTGGGCTTCGACGCGGGCAAGCTGACGCTGGAAGTGGGCAGCATGGACGACGAGGACTGGGCGGAGAACTGGAAGAGCCAGTACAAGCCCTTCCGCCTGGGCGAGACGTTTGTGGTGAAGCCCACGTGGGAGAACTACGAGGCGCGGCCGGGCGACCGGATCATCGAGATCGACCCGGGCATGGCCTTCGGCAGCGGCACCCACGAGACCACCGGCATGTGCGTGGCGCTGCTGGAAGAGAACGTGAAGCCCGGCATGGCGGTCATTGACGTGGGCACGGGCACGGGCATACTGGCCATCGCCGCGGCGAAGATGGGGGCGGCGCGCGTTCTGGCGACTGACCTCGACCCCATGGCCACCCGCGTGGCTTCGGAAAACATCGCCCTGAACGGCCTCGCCGGCGTGATCGAAACCAGGACCGGCGACCTGCTGGAGACGGTGGACGCCCCCGCCGACATCCTGGTGGCGAACATCATCGCGGACGTGATCTGCATGATGGCGGCCCCGGCCAGGCGGTTTATCCTGCCGGGCGGCCTGTTCATCTGCTCCGGCATCGCCCGGGAGCGCAAGGACGAGGTACTCGCGGCGCTGAACGCGGCGGGCTACCTGGATTTGGACATCCGCGAGAAGGGCGAGTGGGCGGCCGTCGCGGCCCGCAACCCGAAGGCGTGAGGGCGGCGAGACGATGCACAGGTTTATTGTGAGGCGCGCGGGCGGTTTTGTTTCCGGCGAGACGGTCGAACTGCCCCGCGAGGAGACGCAGCACGCCGTGAAGGTGCTCAGACTGCGGCCGGGCGACGCGGCGGAGCTCATCGACGGCGAGGGCCGCGCCTACGCCGCCGAAATCGCCCGCGCGGAGCGGGACGGCGCGTCGCTGGTGGTGAAAGGCGGGCTGCCGGGACGCGAGCCGCCGGTTTCCGTCACGCTGTACATGGGCCTGCCGAAGGCGGAGAAGCTGGAGCTGATCGCCCAGAAGCTGACCGAGCTGGGCGGCGCGCGGTTGGTTCCCGTCGTCATGGCGCGCTCGGTGGCCCGGCCGGACAGCAAAGACGCCGGCAAGCGCCGCGAACGCCTGGAGCGCATCGCGCTGGAGGCGGTGAAGCAGTGCGGCCGCGGGCGCGTGCCGGAGATGGCCGCGCCGGTGGGCTGGAAGGACGCGCTGGACCTGATGGCCGCGCACGAGCTGACCCTCGTTCCCTGGGAGGAGGCCCGCGGCCTGCGGCTTTCCGACGTGCGCGCGGGGACGTCCGGCGCGAGGGACATCGCGCTGCTCATCGGCCCGGAGGGCGGCATCGCGCCGGAGGAGGCGGAAGGCGCGGCGGCTCAAGGCGCGCGCCTGGTGACCCTGGGCCCGCGCATCCTGCGGGCGGAGACCGCGGCCATCGCTTCGGTGGCGGCGGTCATGACGCTGTGGGGCGATTTGTGAGAATGAGGTGACGCGAATGCTCAGGCTGAGGCCTTACAAGGCGTGCGACGCGGAGACGATCGTGTCGTGGATCGGCGACGAGGTTTCCTTCAGGAAATGGTGCGCGGATCGATACGACCACTATCCCATCACGGCGGACGACATGAACCGCCATTACGACGCTTTTGCCTATTCCGATAACTTTTACGAGATGACCGCCTTCGACGAAACGGGCGTCGTGGGGCATATGATCATGCGTTTTACCGACGAGGCGAAGACCGTCCTCCGCTTCGGGTTCGTCATTGTGGACGACAAAAAGCGCGGGATGGGCTATGGAAAGCGGATGCTGGAGCTGGCTGTCCATTACGCCTTTGAGATTCTCAAGGCGGATAAAATCACGCTCGGCGTGTTTGAAAACAACGAATCCGCCTATCAGTGCTACCGGTCGGTAGGATTTCGCCCGGCTTCGACGGGCGAAACGGGCGTCGACCGCTTCTTTGGCGAGGACTGGAAAGGCATCGAGCTGGAGATGGAACGGGCTGAAAAGGAGGATGTGTGAATGAATAAGATCGGAACGAAAGAAATCGGGACATCCAGGCTGATCCTGCGCCGGTTTACCATGGACGACGCGCAGGACATGTTCGACAACTGGGCCTCCGACCCGGAGGTCACGAAATTCCTCACCTGGCCGGCGCATCCAAACGTGGACGTGACGCGAATGGTGCTGGAAAGCTGGATCCCCCAGTACGAGGACGGGGGCTTCTTCCAGTGGGTCATCGTGTGGAAGGAGACGGGCAAGGCCGTGGGCAACATCTCAGTGGTGAAGCTCAACGAGCAGACCGATGCCGCCGAAATAGGCTACTGCCTGAGCCGCGCCCTGTGGGGCCGCGGCGTCATGACCGAGGCGCTGAAGGCCGTCATGGCCTATCTGTTCGGCGAGGCCGGCCTCAACCGCGTCGCGGCGTACCACGACGCGCGCAACCCGGCCTCCGGCCGCGTGATGGAAAAGGCCGGCATGAAACTGGAGGGCATATTGCGTCAGGCCGGGAAGAACAACCAGGGCCTGTGCGACGACGTGTGGCACGCGGCCCTTCGGAGCGAGTGGAAGGGATGAGCGGATGCTGTATGTGAAAGAGGCCAACGCCGCCGACGTTGAGAAGGAATGGCAGTTTGTGCGGGACATGCCCGAGGATGAAAACGGGCTCACAAACCGTTGGAGCGGCGTCGGCAGGGAGGAATTCGAGGCCAGGGTCCTGCCGGATATGCTGCGCTTTTCCAAGGGGATCGGCCTGCCCGACTGGATGGTCCCGGAGACCTTCCTGTTCCTCTGGAACGACGGCGAGATCGTGGGCCAGTTCAGGATCAGGCATTACCTCAACGACGCGCTGCGGGAAGGCGCGGGGCACATCGGATACTTCATCGACAGGGCCCACAGGGGCCGGGGCTACGCCACGGAGGGCCTGCGCCTCACGCTGGACGCGGCGCGGGAGATCGTGCCCGAGGGCGAGTTCTACCTGCGCGTGAACAAGGATAACCCCGCCTCCCTGCGCGTGATGCAGAAAAACGGCGGCCGAATCGTGGGCGAAAACGAGGACAAGTACTTTGTCAGGATCCCGAACCCGGGCAAGAGGCCCATGCGCCTGCAAGCCGTTTCCGGCGGCCTGACCGTGTGCAAGCTGGCCTCCGTCGCGGACGCCGGCCTGAGCCGCGATTTCTTCTTCCTCGGCAAGACGGACGAGGAAATATCGCTGGTGTGCCGCACGGAGGACGCGCCTGAAAACGCGCTCGCCCGCGAGGACGGCTGGCGGGCCTTCCGCGTCGAGGGGACGCTGGATTTCTCGCTGGTGGGCATTCTGGCCAAGATTTCCGGCGCGCTGGCGGAGGCCGGCGTGGGGCTGTTCGCCGTGTCGACGTACAACACGGACTACATCCTCGTGAAAGAGGAATCCTTCGACCGCGCGCTGGCCGCGCTGGCGGCGGCGGGGTATGAGACCGGCGGCGGGGAATCGTTGAAAGGGGAACGCGACGCATGAACCCGAATTACAGGAAGACCGTGTACGCCTGCTATCTGGGCATCATCACGCAGGCCATATCCGCCAATTTCGCGCCGCTGCTCTTCCTTACCTTCCGGCAGGAATTCGGCTTGACCCTGGGGCAGGTCGCGCTGATCCCGACGATGTTCTTCTTCACGCAGCTGGTGATCGACCTGATTTCGGCGAAATTCGTGGATAAAATCGGCTACAGGACATCCATCATCGCCTCGGAGGTGTTCTCGGCGCTGGGGCTTTCCGGCCTGGCTTTCCTGCCGGGGGCGATGGGCGATCCCTTCGCCGGGGTCCTGATCTGCGTCATATTGTACGCCGTGGGCAGCGGCCTGATCGAGGTGCTGGTGAGCCCCATCGTGGAGGCGTGCCCCTTTGAGAACAAAGAGGGGACCATGAGCCTGCTTCATTCCTTTTACTGCTGGGGCTGCGTGGCGGTCATACTGCTGTCGACCCTCTTTTTCTCGCTGTTCGGCATCGCTCACTGGCGGGTCCTCGCCCTGCTCTGGACCGTCGTTCCCCTCGTCAATATCTATAACTTCGCCGTGTGTCCCATCCGCCACACCGTGGAAGCCGACCAGAGCCTTTCGATCACCCAGCTCCTGCGGATGCCGTTTTTCTGGCTGCTGGCGCTTTTGATGGTGTGCTCCGGGGCGTCCGAACTGTCCATGGCCCAGTGGGCCTCGGCCTTTACGGAGTCGGCGCTGCACGTCTCCAAGACCGTGGGCGATTTGGCCGGGCCGTGCCTTTTCGCCGCGCTGATGGGAACCACCAGGGCGCTCTATGGCAAGTACAGCGAAAAGCTCGATCTGGCAGGCTTCATGCTGGCCAGCGGCGCGCTGTGCGTCGTCTGCTATCTGCTGGCGGCGCTGTCCCCGTTCCCGGTGTTCGGCCTGATCGGCTGCGCGCTCTGCGGGTGTTCCGTGGGCATCATGTGGCCCGGCACGCTCAGCATCTCCGCGAAGCGCTGTCCCACGGGCGGAACGGCCATGTTCGCGCTGCTGGCGCTGGCGGGGGATATGGGCGGCTCGCTGGGGCCGTCCTTCGTCGGCGCGGTATCGGGCGCGGCGGGAGACAACCTCAAGCTGGGCCTGCTGGCGGCGATGGTCTTCCCGGTGCTGCTGATTGCCGGGCTGGTCATGCTGAAGAGGAAAAAGGCCTGAGCCCTTCGGGCGCTTATGAAACCGAGGTCGAATGAAGATGAAGAAGATCGCCGTCCACACGCTGGGCTGCAAGGTCAACCAGTACGACACGGAGGCCATGCTCGAATGCTTCGAGCGGGCGGGATGGGAAGCCGTGCCCTTCGATTCGGGCGAGGCCGACCTGTACCTGGTCAATACCTGCACCGTCACCGGCACGGGCGACCAGAAATCCCTGCGGCTCATCCGCCATCTCGGGCGGGAGTTTCCCAAGGCCCATATCATCGTGGCCGGGTGCCTGGCCCAGCGGGACGCCGCGCGCGTGACGCTGCCGGGCGTGCGGCTGGTGATCGGCACCCAGCGCAGAAGCGAGGTCGTGCCGCTGTACGAGGCGGCCCTCGCGCAGAATGGGCCGCTGATCGCCGTCGGGCCATTGAAGGGCGCAGCCTTCGAGCGGTTGTTCGTGTCGCGCCACGAGGGGAAGACCCGCGCCGTGATGAAGATCCAGGAGGGCTGCGACCGCTGGTGCAGCTATTGTATCATCCCTAGCGTGCGCGGGCCGGTGCGCTCCATGCCCCTGGAGGCGGTGAAGGCGGAGGCGGCCCGGCTGGGCGAGGCGGGCTACTGCGAGCTGGTGCTCACCGGCATCCACCTGGCCAGCTACGGCCGGGAGAGCGGCGAGCGCCTGGCGGACGCCATCCGCGCGGCCCACGACGCGTCGGGCGTGCGGCGCGTGCGGCTGGGGTCGCTGGAGCCGGTCGTGGTGACGGACGAATTCTGCCGGGCGATAAAGGCCATGCCCCGGCTCTGCCCGCAGTTCCACCTGGCGCTGCAGTCCGGCTGCGACAGCGTGCTTTCGCGCATGAAGCGGCGCTATACCACGGCGGAATTCCGCGAGGCGGCCGCGAAGCTGCGCGCCTGCCTCCCCGGCTGCGCGCTGACCACCGACGTGCTCACCGGCTTTCCCGGCGAGACGGACGCGGAGGCGGAAGAGACCCTGGCCTTCGTGGAGTCCATCGGTTTCGCGCGCATCCACGTGTTTCCCTATTCCCGCCGCGCCGGCACGCTGGCCGACCGCATGGGCGCGCAGGTGCCCCAGGCCGTCAAGCGGGACAGGGCGGCTAAATTGATCGCGCTCGGGAACAAACTGGCGGCCTCTTACGCCAAAGAGATGATCGGCGCGGTGAGAGAAGTGCTCTTCGAGGAGGAAAACGAGGGCTACACGCCGGAGTACGTGCGGGTGCGCGTGGACGGGGCGGGGGAGCCCGGCTCGATCCGCCGCGTGCTGATCGGGCGAACGGAGGACGAGCTGGCCTTCGGCCGCGTCCTTCAGGATGAAAGGAGCGAATGATTCCCATGGACGACTGCCTTTTCTGCAAAATCATCCGGGGCGAGATACCCAGCGCAAAGGTCTTTGAAAACGACGACGTCTTCGCCTTTAAAGACATCAACCCCCAGGCCCCGGTTCACGTGCTCATCGTGCCGAAAAAGCACGTGGCAAACGCGCTGGAAGGTGCCGACGCGGGCATTATGGACGGCCTGATGCGCGCCGCGGCCCAGATCGCGCGGGAACAGGGCCTTGCCGAAAACGGATTCCGCCTGATCACGAACTGCGGCCGCGACGGCGCGCAGAGCGTGAATCACCTGCACTTCCACCTGCTCGGCGGAAAACAGCTGCCGGAGAGAATGGCGTAATCGTGTACAATCGGTGAACAAACAAAGATTTTTCATTCAAAGCTATTGACGCACGCCCGGGGTTCCGCTATAATATTGATTGTGTGGCGAACCCCATGCTACATTGGCCATGCAGTGCCACTAATCGCGAGGGGAGGGAAAACACAGTGTCTGAAGTACGCGTTAAGGAGAATGAATCTCTGGAAAGCGCTCTGAGAAGGTTCAAGCGCATGACCGCCCGCTCCGGCATTCTGGCCGAGGCCAGGAAAAGGGAGCACTATGAGAAGCCCAGCGTAAAGCGCAAGAAGAAGGCGGAAGCCGCTCGCAAGCGCAAATACTGATAGCTAACTCGTGAATCGAAAAAAGTCCTTTTACGAAACGGCAAAAGGACTTTTTTTTGAACATTTCCCGCCGCCCGCCGGCATATGATTGTTCAGTTCCTTTATTGTTTTTCCGTTTTTCATCGCCTGCAGATAAACAAAAGCCGAAAACGCCCGGTTGCGGGTCTTTTTCCCGTTGAACCGCATCTGTTTTGGAGATAATGAATATATGGCGAAGTACTGTGCATTGCTCAGGCCGCACGCCAACAGCCGCTATCAGGCCGAGACCGTCAAACTGGCCCGCGCGGAGCTGACGGCGCTGCTGGAAAAGGGCGGCTGCCGGGCCGAGGCGCGCCGCGAGACGCGCTCGGGCTGCGACTGGCTCGCTTTCGAGGCGGCTCCGCTGAACCCCGCTCAGGTGGCGCTGATCGGCTTCGCCGCCCATCTTTACGTCCTTTTTGAAGAGACGGAGGACGGCGCGCTGCGGCCCCTTTTCGGCCAGAGCGAGGCGTATCTGGGCGGCGACTTGCCGCTGGTGCTCAAATACAAGGGCAAGACCAACGAGACCTTTACGTCGTTCCTGCTCAATCTGGCCTTTTGCGCGTCGAATTATGAGGCGGAAGACGGGCTGACCGTCCTCGATCCCATGTGCGGCCGGGGCACGACGGCGTTCATCGCGCTCAACCGCGGCTGGAACGCCCTGGGCTTCGACCAGGACGCGGCCGCGGTGGACGAGGGCGTCAAATACTTCAGGAAATATCTGGAATACCATCGCCTCAAACATACCCTGACGGAAAAATCCATGACCGCCAACGGCAGGCAGGCGGCTGTGCTGCGCGCGTTCCAGTTCGCGCAGACGCCGGAGCAGTTCAAGCGCGGCGACACCCGCGCGCTGACCATGGCGGCGATCCCGGCGGCGAATCTTAAGCAGGTCTATAAAAAGCCCTGCTGCCAGCTGATCGTGTCGGACCTGCCTTACGGCGTGCAGCACGCGCCGGGGGGCGGCCGGAAGGCCCCTTCGCTGGAGGATATGCTCTACGAGGCGCTGCCGGTGTGGGTTGATCTCCTGCACACAGGCGGGGCGATGGCGCTGTCGTTCAATGTGAATACGCTCAGGCCCGAGATGGTGCGCGGCATGATGGCCGAGGCGGGGCTTGACATCATGGACGGCGCGGCCTACGAGGGGCTTGAACACTGGGTGGAACAGGCGATTACACGGGACGTCGCCGTCGCGGTCAGGCGATTCTGACGGGCGGCTTCCCGGCGGCAGTCGAAAGGAGACATTTTGTGGATTATCGATCGCTTTTTGAAAAGACAGTCGTCGAGCTGCGCACGCTGGCCAGGGAGCGCGGCGTCCGCCTGCCCGCGGGCACGAATAAGGCCCGCATGATCGAGCTGCTGCTCGCGAGCGACGAGGCGCGCCCGGCCGGGCAGCCTGCGCCCCAGGCCGCGGCCCAGCCTGCGCAGGAAGCCGCGCCTCAGCCGGCGCCAAAGGCCGATCCCGCAAAGGAAGAACCGATCAAGGCGGCGCGCGCCCCAAAGCAGCCGGAAAAGAAACCTTCGGAGAAGGCCGAAGCGGCGGACGCGAAGGCGGCGGACAAACCCAGAAAAGCCGGCAGGCCCGCCCGCGAAAAGGCGGCGGCGTCGGGCGCGTCTTCCCGGGCAAAGGAACGCCGGGGAAGCGCCCAGCCCAGTAACCCGCAGGGCGCGGAGAAACAGCGCCGGACGGATCAGCGCCGCGCTGACCAGAGCGCGCAGTCGGACAAGCGCCCGCAAACAGCGCCTCAGGCGGCGCTTCCTGCCGCGCCTTCCGCGCCCGCGTTGACCGCGC